>NZ_AYYP01000039.1 GCF_001436215.1 Ligilactobacillus agilis DSM 20509 | reverse complement strand
TACACAGCATAAGGAGGCGAAAGGGTAAAAAGTAGGTTCTAGAGAACCTACAGTGATGGCTATCCCTCCAGTGGTTAAAACCACTGGTATCCTGCCCTAAATTAATGAAGCAGGGACGTTAGAACGTTTACGTAGTTAATTATTAGGGGTATGATATCATATCTTAAAAATAATTAATAGTTCCTAAAGTTTTAGCTAAAAAATCCACTACTCTTTAACTAAACAACCAATCATTAGGCCACCTTTTTCTGCATAAAAACTGCACAGGGCATTACAATTGCCAATTTCAATCTGGCAAGCCGGATACTTAGCTAAGACTAAGTCTTTAAAAGCATTTGCCCCTTCTAGATTGTCCGCGTGGTCAATAACCAGGTGCTGACCGTCAAAGTGATGTTGGTCCAACAAGGCCAGGAGGTTGTGGCGGGCCTTCTTCGCACCGCGGGCCTTACCTAGCTGTTCAATTTCGCCGGCTTCATTAGCCCAACCCAAGACGTTAATTTTTAAGACCTGGGCTAACTTAGCCACCGTCTTATTAATCCGGCCATTGTTAGCGAGGTTGGTCACCGACTGTAGGCCAAAGAAAATCTTGGCCCGGTCAATATATACTTGCACTGTTTCCACCACTTCTTCAAAGGCTAGGCCCGCTGCAATCAGCTGACTGGCCTTGATGGCTGCCATCCGCTCGGTTGGTCCGGCTGCCTTGGTATCAAAGACCGCAATTTTCTTACCACCATCTTCTTCTTCTAGTAACATCTGCTTAGCCGTTTGGGCTGCGTTATAAGAACCCGATAAGGCGCTAGAAATCGTAAAAACGTAAACCTCATCGGCGCCTTGCATTGCCGCCAAATAACTATCAACGTTGGGACAGGAAGTTTTTATCGGCCCGGTTTGACCAGCAATAAAATCTGCAAAGGCAGTCTGGCTAAAGCCCGCTTCGTCCAAGAAAGTCGCGTGCTGTCCCAGTAACGACAAGGCTACACTTTGGTGCTTAATTCCAGTTAATGCGGGGGCAAACAAATTCGCCGCCGAATCCGTGATTATTTTTTGCATTTTAATTTTTCTCCGTTTATTTCTAGAATTCACATTAAGCTTAAAATATACTACAAACTTTGTCAACGGTTTTTGAAAAACTTATAAAAAGTTATCCCTTGCCAAAAGACGACCTTTTCCCTTATAATTGCGCATAGTGGGGGAATTTTATGGACAGAGAAACTAAAATTAGTCAAAGCGTCAGCTCCTTTCGGCTACCGCGCTACGAGCAGTTACCAGAAGTCGAGCTTTACCTAGACCAAACAACCGCCTATATCAGCGAACGCTTAGCGCTTTTAGGCGACGTTAAGTTAACTAACTCTATGATTAGCAACTACGTCAAGCACAAGCTCATCCGGCGGCCGGTCAAAAAGAAGTACGCGGCCGACCAAATCGCCGAGCTCTTCTTCATTGCCGTCGCCAAAAATGTCATGCAACTTAACGACTTAAAGGCGGCCATCGAATTACAGCGCCAAAGTTATTCAACCGCCGTCGCCTATAACTACTTTGCCGCCGAACTAGAGAACATCTTGCCCTACGTCTTCGGCCTCAAAGAGCAGTTAGCCGACGTTGGTCACGACAACAGTGAGTACCAACGCATGTTGCGCAATATCATCATGGCGGTTTGCTATAAGGCTTACATCGACAAATACTATGCCGATTTACAAGCTGAGCTTGCCCAAAAATAAGAAAGGCTGGGGAAAATAACAATTTCTAGCTTCAATAATCCGACTCTAAATTTTGGATAATTTCAAAATTTGAAGTCGGATTTTTTTATTTTTAAATTACCAAGAGGCTGAAAAAAATAGTTGCAACAAAAAAACGCTAAAAATAAATGTTTTCAAACATAATTTTTAACGTTTTGTAAGTTTTGAGACCTTTTTCCAGCCTTTTAAGTTTCAGTGTTTAATTATAATCATCTATGTAATAGACTCTATTGAATGATTTCAGCATCATCAGCAGTAAATGTACCAAGTGAGTTTTCTTTTACTTGAATACAAATATAGGTAATATCTGAATTTTCTTCCGCAAAAAATTGGCGATGTACGGAAGGAGAAATTCTTAACCAATCCCCCTTGGCTAATTTCACATCTGAAACTTGAAAGCATGAAATAGTGGATACTTCCCGCTACTTCATGCTTTTTTGC
>NZ_AYYP01000038.1 GCF_001436215.1 Ligilactobacillus agilis DSM 20509 | reverse complement strand
TTTTTTAGTCAAATTTAGGTCTCTCTTTCTAGGCTGATAAGCCTTTAAGGTACCTTCATTATACCGCTTTATCCAGTTATATAGTTGTGTATGAGATTTTAATCCATTTTTTATTGCGAAGTTTAGTAAAGAATCTCCTGATTCCATAAATGCTGTAACTAAAGAAATTTTAAAGTTAAGAGTATAACTTTGGTTAGTACGTTTACTTTTAAGTCCTTCAATTCCTTGATATTTGTATAATAGACACCATTGTTGGATAGTTTTATTATTAAT
>NZ_AYYP01000037.1 GCF_001436215.1 Ligilactobacillus agilis DSM 20509 | reverse complement strand
CACTTATATTTTAAAACTTGCTTGAAATAGCCAAACATTGACCGGTGTAAGCCTTTGGATGCGACGTGACTCATCTATATCTGTTTGACTGCTAAATCTTCAATGACAATGCGGCCATAATTATTGACTAGCATAGGTGGTAAACTTTTGAACAATATCGTGTTGGATATTAGCGACTTTGCGATAATCACGTTGTAACTTGGCCCTCGTCTTAACGTAATTATTTGCTTGGGTCGCTTTCTTTCCATTTACTACTCGTTTTCTAGCTAAGAGGCGTTGGTAATGCTTAATGCGTTTGTACAAAGTCTTTAAATTGTTAGGCAAGGTCTTGACTTGACCTTCAGGATAGTCAAAGTGACCAACATTAACGTCAACGTCTGTCTTTTGTCCGGTCTTAGTTTTCTTCGTCGCCTTAACTTCAAAGGGTAAGCTCGCCCAGTACTTACCGTTTTCACGGTAAATCGAGACGACTTTTAATTCACCCTTTAAGTCGTCAGCACCTTTTAAACTGATATCAGCCCAGGCTTTAATCCCCTGCGGCTTATCCAACCGTAACTTACCATTAACAATCTGAGCCCGGTCCGTCTTAAAACCCTGGCGGACTGTCTTTTTAGACTTAAATTTTGGTTTGCCCCAATCTGGTAATGACTTCTTAAAAAAGTTTTGCCAAGCTTTACCTAAGTCAGAAATGGCTAGCTGTAAACACCGAGCTGACAGTTGGTACTGCCAATCTTCCTTGTTGGCAACTAACTTATCGCGAACCTTACGTGCGCTTGGACGTAACTTCTTGTCTCCTAAAACTAAGGAAGCATCATACATATCATTCCATAAAGCTAAGCCTTGATTCCAACAATAACGCCTATAATCACATAAATCATCAAGCACTTGTTTCATAGTTTCGTTAGGATACAGTCTAACTTTTTGTATAGATATTCTTTTTAAGTGTATATTTAATTATTTTTTTAGTAAATACAAGTATGCAAATCCTATATACATCAATTTTGTATAAAATCCACCTATATTCAGTTATTTTATGAATATTAATTATTTTTATTGCATTTTGTTGCATAAAGCATTAGGATATAGTCATTGACAAAGAAGAATATGTAGGAGGAACTCATTATGACAAAGGAAAAAGTAGTGTTAGCTTATTCAGGTGGATTGGATACTTCCGTTGAAATTGCGTGGTTAAAAAACAAAGGTTATGACGTAATTGCTTGTTGCGTTGACGTGGGTGAAGGCAAGGACCTAGAAGCCATTAAACAAAAGGGTTTGGCGGTCGGAGCGGTTGAATCAATCGTGATTGATGCTAAGGAAGAATTTGCGAGTGAATACTGCTTAACGGCTTTGCAAGGACACGCTTACTATGAAAATAAGTACCCAGTGGTTTCAGCTCTTTCACGGCCTTTAATCGTAAAACACTTAGTGGCAATCGCTAAGGAATACGGTGCGACCGCAATCGCCCATGGCTGTACCGGTAAGGGAAATGACCAAGTGCGCTTTGAAGTAGGGATTCACGCTTTAGCACCGGAAATGAAGATTGAAGATCCAATCAGAGAGGTTCACTGGTCACGGGAAGAAGAAATTGACTACGCTAAGAAAAACGGGATTCCAGTTCCTATCAACAAGAAGAGCCCTTACTCAATCGACGAAAATCTTTGGGGCCGGGCTAACGAATGTGGGATTTTGGAAGATCCTTGGCAAGCAGCACCAGCGGATGCTTACGCTAGAACCAACGCCTTAGAAGATACTCCGGATGAAGCTGATGTGATTGAAATCACCTTTGAACAAGGGGTACCAACTAAGTTGGATGGTGAGAAATTACCTCTAGCTCAATTAATCATGAAACTAGATAAAATTGCCGGCAAGCATGGAATTGGGCGGATTGACCACGTTGAAAACCGGTTAGTTGGGATTAAGTCACGGGAAGTGTATGAATGTCCAGCGGCAACGGTTTTAATGAAGGCCCACAAGGATATTGAAGATATTACCTTGGAAAGAGAAATGGCTCACTTCAAGCCATTAATTGAAAAGCAAATTGCAGATATGATTTATAACGCCCTATGGTTCTCACCATTGATGAAGGCCTTGCAAGCATTCTTAAAGGAAAGCCAAAAGGATGTTAACGGGGTCGTTAGGGTGAAATTATTTAAGGGCAACGTGATTTGTGAAGGAAGAAAGTCACCTAACTCACTTTACGATGAAAAATTAGCAACCTATACTTCTGCCGATGAATTTGACCAAGAAGCAGCTGCTGGTTTTATCAAACTCTACGGCTTGCCACAACAAGTTTATGCACAAGTCCACCAAAAGATTGCGGGGAAAGACTAATGGCGATTAAAAAAATGTGGGGTGGTCGCTTTGAGGCGGCTGGCGCGCAGTGGGTCGATGAATTCGGGGCCTCGATTGGCTTTGACCAGCTGATGGCCTATGAAGATTTAGAAGGATCTTTAGCCCACGTCAAGATGTTAAAGCACACCCAAATTTTAAGTGCTGAAGAGGCGGATCAAATCATTGCCGGCTTAGAAACGCTCCAACAAAAGTTAGCCGCTGGGGAGCTTAAATTTAGTGTGGCTAACGAAGATATTCATATGAACATGGAAGTCTTGTTGACCGAAGAAATTGGACCGGTAGCCGGTAAATTACACACGGCCCGGAGCAGAAACGATCAGGTCGCAACCGACTTACACCTCTATTTGAAGTACCGGTTAGAAACCGTCATCAGCGAATTGAAGCATTTACAGGAAGTAATTATAGCCAAGGCGAGCGCAAACGTGGAGACAATTATGCCGGGTTATACCCACCTCCAACACGCCCAACCGATTTCTTACGGGCACTACTTAATGGCCTATTACCAAATGTTTAAGCGGGACTTAGAACGTTTCGAGTTCAATAAGTTACACACCGATATTTCCCCTTTAGGGGCGGCGGCTTTGGCGGGGACAACCTTTCCCATCGACCAGCACTTTAGCGCCAAGGAACTAGGCTTTAGCGCCGTCTATGAAAACTCTTTGGACGCCGTTTCTGACCGGGACTTCGTCTTAGAGTTCCTAAGCAACGCCTCAATCTTGATGATGCACCTTTCTCGTTTTTGTGAAGAGATTATTTCCTGGTGCTCTTACGAATTCGGCTACTTGGAACTAGCTGACCAATACGCAACCGGCTCATCAATCATGCCCCAAAAGAAAAATCCCGATATGGCTGAATTGATTCGGGGCAAATCTGGCCGGGTCTTTGGAGATTTAATGGGATTATTGACAACCATGAAGGGCTTGCCTCTGGCTTACAATAAGGATATGCAAGAAGATAAGGAAGGGGTCTTTGACGCGGTTAAGACGATTATTCCGAGTCTAAAGATCTTTAGCGGAATGCTAGAGACTGCTAAGGTTAATAAAGAAAAGATGCTAGCCGCTACGGAAAATGATTTTTCTAATGCAACTGAGCTAGCCGATTACTTAGCCACTAAGGGGATTCCCTTTAGACAGGCGCATGCAATTGTTGGTCAGTTAGTCTTAGAGGGGCTCAAGACAAATACGAGTTTACAGGCTATTCCGCTAGCCCGGTATCAAGAAATCGACCCTAAGATTGGGGCTGATGTTTACGAGGATTTAAAGGCTTATGTGGCCGTAAAACGCCGTCACTCCTATGGCGGGACTGGCTTTGACCAGGTTAAACGCCAAATTGACTTGGCCAAGCAGGATTTAGCCAAGTAAGTTTCTTTGTCATAATGAGTAAAAGCAAGGTCCAGCTTGGACTTTGCTTTTTTGCTTAGGCCTAGGTAAAATAGCTGTGAGGTGAACAGCTTGGAAATCAAAAATGCAGTCATTAACGTAATGAACCGTGAAATCAATAGTGCAGTTTTTTCGCAAAAGGAACTAGATGGGCGTGACCAAATCGTTCAAGAATACATTGAAAAGTTAGTCAAAAAATTTCTAAACAGTGAGTGTTTGACCCTGGATTTGGCAGCTAGTGAGCCGGCTCAATATTTGGTAGGTCAAAGCGAGGACTTTATCGAAGTAGCCGAAAAGTTAACCCAATTTTACTTTGAGGCTATCAAAACCTGGGAAGAGATTCCGGAAGGGGACTTACTCTTCTTCCGGGCTGAAGATGGCTACGGCAAAACCTACACGGGGATGGTCAAGCTCGATTTTAGTGCTAAGTATATTCACTTGATTGATTATGACGATGACAACTTAGTTACCAACAAGATTAGTCAAAATAAAACCATCCTCCCTAACCCGGGCCAGGGCGTTTCTTGTGGAATTATTGTTAAAGACTGAAACTTGAAAGCATGAAATAGTGGATACTTCCCGCTACTTCATGCTTTTTTG
>NZ_AYYP01000001.1 GCF_001436215.1 Ligilactobacillus agilis DSM 20509 | reverse complement strand
TGAGGGCTATCCCTCCAGTGGTTAAAACCACTGGTATCCCGCCCTAAATTAATGAATTAACCTGACATTCTCTAGGGTCGGGATAAATTCATCTGGACTAATGGCTCCAACCTTATCGTCATGCCATCGGGCCAAAACCTCTAGCCCATAGACCTTTTTGGTCATTGTCCGAATGATTGGCTGGTAGTAGCGCTTGATTTCGCCATTCTCCAACGCCTTGGCTAAATTATCGACAATATACTTACGCCGCAACAACTCCTGTTCAATACTTTGGTCGTAAAGGCGGGAGATGGCATTAAACTTATACTTAATGCTGTTGCAAGCCAGTTTAGCCTTATCAAAATAGGTGCTGACCTGGCCAACTTCTTCATCTGGAGCTAGGTAATAAATCCCCGCCTTGATTTCGATGATTTCCTTTTGGCTGTAAGTCCCAATCTCTTCGTGGAGCTTTTTAATCCTATCCTTAACCTCGGTCAGGGGCAAAGTTGAAATAACCACGAAGTGATCCGCACTGGCCCGGCCAATAAAGTCCTGCATAAAGGCATCCTTAATAAAGTCGGCTGCAAACCGCAACAATTTGTCCCCAGCTTTAAACCCGTGCTTTTCATTAATCAACTTGAAATTGTCTAAATCTAAAAAGACAAAGCTCAGACCCTTTTGGCGGTAATTTTGATCAATCAAAATTTTTTCGCCAACCTGCCGGAGGTTGTAGATATCCATTAAGTTTGTTAACTCGTCGTAATGCAGTTTAGTTTTATTCGAGCGAATCTCCTTAACATGATTAATGGTAACGCCTACCTACTTAGGCGGTAGTTGCTGTAAGCGAGTAAAATCACACTAGTTAAGATTAAAAAACAGTCGACTAGGACGTTTACTACAAAGGAGGGAACACTTGCGTGATTATTAATGTTATAGATAATCCCAACAAAGCCCACCCCAATGGTCAGTGGTCCTAAAATTTGGCCAACGCGGGCATTAATTTCCTCTAAATTGCCCTTAATACTGGCTTCGGTTGGCTTTAGCAATTTCATAAATTCTCTAAACATAAAACATCCCCCCTGACTGGATGACCTTACCTTTATTTTAGTCTATTTTTTCCAAATTTACGATAACAATTCAAACAATTTCCTTAAATTTTTAATGGGTATTAGCAAAAAAAACTATTTTCTGAGAAATATTTCCCAGGAAATAGTTTTTTTGTTTAGGCTTGCGTTTTAGCAATCCGACCTTGTTCAATGTAAACGGCTAAAATTGAGATGTCGGCTGGGTTAACCCCACTAATCCGACTAGCTTGGGCCAAAGTTTCTGGCCGAATCTTCGTTAACTTCTGCCGGGCTTCAGTTGCTAGGCCTTCAATCGCGTTATAGTTAATCCGGGCTGGAATCTTCTTAGCTTCCATCCGCTTCAACTTTTCAACTTTGGCATCTTCTTTTTTGATGTAGCCCTCGTACTTATATTGAATTTCAACTTGTTCAATTACCCGGCGATCCAATGGCTTAGCAGGAGCTGGAATAAATTGGAGTAAGTCTTCATAGCTAACATATGGTCGCCGCAAGAATTCACTCGCTAAGACCCCATCCTTTAGTGGCCGGTCACCGTGAGCCTCAATATAAGCATCAATTGCTTCATTAGGCTTAATTCTGATTTGAGCTAAACGTTCCTTTTCCGCCGCAATCTCAGCCTTTTTAGCCAAGAACTTAGCATAGCGTTCATCAGAAATTAGGCCAATTTCATGACCTAATTCTGTTAACCGTAAGTCAGCGTTGTCGTGCCGTAAAAGCAAGCGGTATTCTGCCCGTGATGTCAATAAACGGTAAGGTTCGTTCGTACCCTTAGTAACTAGGTCATCAACCATTACCCCAATGTAAGCATCTGACCGCTTCAAAGTAATTTCGGACTTGCCTAACGCCCGGCGGCCAGCGTTAATCCCAGCTAAGATTCCTTGACCCGCTGCTTCTTCATAACCCGACGTCCCGTTTGTTTGGCCGGCAGTATACAAGTTTTTGATTAGCTTAGTTTCTAAGGTTGGGCGTAGTTGGTATGGTGACACCACATCGTATTCAATTGCATAACCAGGCCGCATAATCCGTGCATTTTCCAAGCCAGGAACGGAGTGGACCATTTCTTGTTGCACTTCTTCTGGCATTGAGGTAGAAAAGCCTTGGATATAGTATTCATCGGTATTTCTCCCTTCTGGTTCGATGAAGAGTTGGTGGCGGTCCTTATCGGTAAAGCGCACAATCTTATCTTCGATTGACGGACAATAACGGGGACCAACCCCCTTAATTACCCCAGAAAACATTGGCGCCCGTTCTAAGTTTTCCCGAATAATTTCGTGGGTCTTTTCCTTGGTATACGTTAACCAGCAAGAAAGTTGGTCCTTAACTGGTAAATAATCCTCGTCCTTGGATTCAAAGCTAAAGTGGTTAGGGTCTTTATCACCAGGTTGTTCTTCCGTTACCGAGTAATCGATGGTATTGCCATCCACCCGGGGTGGGGTCCCAGTCTTAAAGCGTTCGAGCACGAAGCCCAACTTTTCCAAGTTACCAGATAACTTCATTGATGGTTGCGAATTGTTAGGACCGGATGAATACATCAATTCACCGATGATAATTTTACCACGCGCAGCCGTACCCGTGGTTAGGACTACCGTTTTGGCTCCATAACGTGCCCCAGTATTGGTAACTACCCCCACAACCGTTTGATTTTCAATGATTAAATCATCGACAATCCCTTGACGTAAAGTTAAATTAGGCTCCCGTTCAATTGTATGCTTCATCTCGGCAGAATAAGCATGCTTGTCTGCTTGAGCCCGCAAAGCCCGCACTGCTGGCCCTTTCCCGGTATTAAGCATCCGCATTTGCACGTAAGTCTTGTCAATGTTGCGTCCCATTTCGCCACCCAGGGCGTCAAGTTCACGCACAACGATTCCCTTAGCCGGGCCACCAACTGAAGGGTTACATGGCATGAAGGCCACCATATCTAAATTAATAGTCATCAATAAAGTTTTGTTGCCCATCCGTGCGGCGGCTAAAGCGGCTTCACAGCCCGCATGGCCAGCTCCGACTACAATTACATCGTAGTCTTCAGCTTGGTATTGCTTTACTTTCATCTCAATTTTCTTCCTTCCTATTTTCCTAAACAGAATTGACTAAAGAGTTGGTTTAATAATTCATCTTGGTAACTGTCACCGGTAATTTCTCCCAGTAAGTCCCAGGCGTTGGTCATGTCAATCTGAACTAAGTCAACCGGCATCCCTTGTTCAATGCCTGCCAGCACCGCTGCAAGCGCATCTTCCGCCTGACTTAATAGCCCAATGTGGCGCGCATTAGTAACCATCACTGTTGTCTGTGAGTTCTCAATTCCCCCAAAGAATAATTCCGCGATTCGTTCCTCAAGCTTATCTACCCCCTCGTTAGTCAAAACAGAGGTGGTCAAAATTTCTGCGGCATCAACGTGTTGCTTGAGTACTTCCACATCTAACTTAGGTTCCAAGTCCATTTTGTTAAGAATCACAATTCGCTTCTTGCCATTAGTAGCCGCTACTAACTCTAAGTCTTCTGCAGTTAGTTCTTCACTAGAGTTGAGGACCAACATGACTAAATCGGCTTGTTCAATCGCCTTCCGCGAGCGTTCTACCCCAATCGCTTCAACCTTATCAGTGGTTTCCCTAATCCCGGCGGTATCAATCAATTTCAAAGGCACGCCCCGAACGTTGACGTATTCTTCAATTACATCCCGGGTTGTCCCCGCAATATCCGTTACAATTGCCTTATCTTCATGCAGTAAGTAATTTAACAAACTGGATTTACCCACGTTAGGCCGGCCAACAATCGCAGTTGCTAACCCTTCACGTAGGACCTTGCCTTGTTGGGCAGTTTCCAATAACTGGTGAATCCGGGCTTTAACTTCTAAAGCCTTTTCCTTCAAAAGTTTAGTCGTCATGGTCTCAACATCATCATACTCAGGGTAGTCGATATTAACTTCTACCTGGGCTAACACATCCAAAATATCTTGGCGTAAGTTCCTAATTAAATGGGAGAGGTTACCGTCTAATTGGTTTAACGCTACTTTCATCGACCGGTCAGTTTTGGCCCGAATTAAATCCATGACTGATTCGGCTTGGGTCAAATCAATGCGCCCGTGTAAGAAGGCCCGCTTGGTAAATTCACCGGGTTCCGCCAACCGGGCCCCATTAGCCAGGAGTAATTGCAAAATTTTATTAGTCGCAACAATCCCTCCGTGGCAGTTAATCTCAATTACATCTTCACGCGTAAACGTCTTAGGGGCCCGCATTACAGACACCATTACTTCGTCAATTTCTGCCTGAGTCTTAGGATCAATAATATGCCCGTAATTAATAGTGTGTGAAGGCACTTGACTTAAATCTTTACCCTTAAAGATTTTTTGCGCAAGGGCCACCGCCTCTTCACCACTCAACCGCACAATCGAAATCGCACCCTCGCCAGGGGGAGTCGAGATTGCAGCAATCGTATCGTATTCCGTCACCGTCATCGTAGCCATCAAAAAACCTCCTTTAACACTAAAAAAAGCGCCACTCCACGCCTTTCCTCTTAAAGCTAAGAGTACTTACAGTCGTGGATAAAGCACTTTGACTACTTTATCTTTCCAGATAAGAATGATTAACCTTAATATACTTTCAAATCAAAAAAATGTCAAACAAAAAACTTAATTAACATTTCCACTATTAATACCTGCGCTGGCTTGTTCAAGCGGCAACCAATCTAAGGCCCGCTTTAGATGCCGGTCCCAGAAATCCCACCCATGGCTTCCGGGAGCCACCTTAAAGACATGGGCCACTTGCTTTTGATCTAAAAATTCATGGAAGTCGACGTTAGCAGCAAGTAACTTATCGTCATCACCAATCGCGAGGTAAATTGCCGGCAATGCTACTTTCTGAGCTAGTAAGTTGTTAATTAATACTTTGAGATTGCATTCGCTTTGACCAGCTGCCTTTAGGTCGGGACCAAATACTCCTTGCCAAAAGGCTTTGGTAGCACCAAACCACTCTGCTTGCTCTGGCAGGTCTGCCAAGCTTTCATCAACCATTAGCGCCGCCGACAAGGCAACAATCGCACCAAAGGTATCATGATACTTAAGCCCGTTGTACAAGGCACCGTAGCCTCCCATAGATAAGCCCCCAATAAAGGTATCTTCCTTTTTAGGCGAAAGTGGGAAACTCTTGCGGGTAAACTCAACCAACTCTTGGGCAATAAAGCGACTATAAGCCCGGCCGGTAAAGGCGTTATCAACGTAAAATGAGTTTTCCCCAGCTGGCATCACCGCTGCTAAGTCATTAGCCTCCGCCCAGCGTTGAATCCTTGTCCCGGTTAGCCAATCCTCTTCGTTGCCTAAAACTCCGTGTAAGAGGTATAAAGTCTTGTAGGGCTTATCGACCGGCCGCTTTGGTTGATTGGCCTTATAAATTTTATCGGTTGGTAAAATTACCACCAACGGCACCGCGCGGTGTAAGGTTTCTGAAACAAAACTAACTTTTAGCAAAGCCATAAAATTTCCTCCCTATTAGCTATCTTTTCCCTTGATTATACCAAAAAACCTCTCACCGCAGCTGATAGTGAGAGGTCTTTTTACTATTGGTGTAGATATCATAATTGTGGAGAAAACCTTAGAATTCGGAGTTCTCAAGGCTTAAAAATGAGTTTTGATACTAATGGTCTAGTACCTAACCTAAGTATAAAACGTTAAATCATTAAAAACAAGTTTTGTAAGTGCTTAATTCAAGGATTTTTTATAATGCTGCCTGCTAGCGACTGTAAAGTTCCCGCACCTTCGTCACATCAGCCGGTTGAATCGAGTAATTAGAACCGGTTGGTTGCATCACTGAAATCTCATTGGTGTGTCTTAGTCCAATTGCATGTCCCAATTCATGCTCAGCCGTATTGATGATACGCTGCCAAGAATAACTGTAACTAGGATTGAAGAGATAATATTTGTTTAGGTAAACCGTCGCATGGGTTAGCTGCTTTTGGGGTAAAGCCAAGTCCGTTTCCGTTTCCCCAGCCGCCCCGTTAGTCGAATCGGAAATAGCCCGACAGATAATCTGTGCTTTATCCTTGTCTGTGGTCTGCACAAACTTAAAGGCACCCGTGTCGTTCCAAGCACTCATCGCCACTAGGCAGGCCCGCTTTAACTTCGGATCTGTTAGCTCAAGGTAAACTCGGGCTTGGTTTTGGGGCCAGCGAGCTCCTTGAGCCTGGTTATCGTCCGTATCAGCCTGGCTAGCCTTTCTTTCTGTCATAGCTAGCTTAGGTAAAACTCCTGCTTTGCTTAGCCAAGCTTCCACTTGCACTAACCCTTGGTTGAGCGCTAATGCTAGCTTATTGTCTGCCTTTAACCAATTCGAACTTGCTAAAAAATATGCGACCAACATCAGTAAAATCCCAGTTAAAATCAGTTTTAAGGTCCACCTAATTAAAGTCACTACTGCCTTAATAAGCTTCATTTTTCCACCTACTCAAATGCCATTTGGTTACGGTACAAATCATAATAAAAACCTTGTTTAGCCAATAACTCCTGGTGACTGCCACTTTCGATAACGGTCCCAGCCTTTAACACCACAATCTTATCAGCATTGATAATCGTCTTCAAGCGGTGGGCAATTACAAAGCTCGTCCGCCCGGCAATTACGTTATCCATTGCTTTTTGAAGCTTAGCCTCCGTAACGGTATCAACGTTAGAGGTTGCTTCATCCAATATCAGAAAATCAGGGTCACTTAACAGCATCCGGGTAAGCAAAGCTAACCTCCTTGAAGGTAACATTGCCTTGCAGTTTGCCCTTAAAGCCGCTTTGCTCAAACTCAACATCCGGTTTGGTCACTAGGACTTCCTTGATGCGTCCTAAAGACACAAGCCCCCGTGAGAAAGCCATTGAGGTCATCCCCCCAATGATAATTGCCATCGTTAAAATAGTTAGGTAGGTAATATAGGCGCTTAAAGCCGCAATCTCATGGGGATGAATGGTAACTGTTTGAGCTACTAGGTAGATTGCTAAGGCCACCCCCAGATAGGACACCAAGGTGAAGGCCGGAAAAGAAGCCGAAAAGAGGTAACCAATTACAAGGTCAACTTGGTTAAGCTGCTCTGAGGTTTGGTTAAAGTCTGCTTGTTGCTTTCCTTCTTGATTGAAGGACTTAACCACCCTAATTCCCTGCAATTCTTCTTTAACCTGAAGGTTCACCTTATCCATGTAGGTTTGAACCCGTTCAAATAAAGCCCCCATCCGCTTAAAGATAAAGTAAGCGACCAAGACAATTATGGTAATTAGACTAACCTCGACCCACCACAGTCTCGGAATAGTCACCACCCCTAAGATGAAGGAGCCCGCAAATAAAACCGGAACCCGAATCAGTTGCATTACCAAGGTCATCACAAAATTAGTAATTTGATTCATATCGTTAATTAACCGGACCACCAAGCTCCCACTCGAAAAGTGCTCAATATTTCCAAAGGAGAAGGTTTGAATTTTGCGGTAGGTTTCTTCCCGTAAATCACTAGTAACTCCCTGAGCCAAGCGGGCTGCAAAAAAGACATTGGCCACGCCCGCCAAAATTCCAATTAGCGCAACCACAATTAACTCTATTCCGTAGCGCTTAACTAGCACACCATCGTTAGTTAAAATTGCATTTAAGACTGCCTGCAATAAGTGAGGTTGCCACAAAGCCGTAACGGCTGCAACTATCACCGCCAGCACTGCTCCCACAATTTCTTGCCAGTAACGTTGCAAGTGTGGTCTTAAAATTTCCATCTTTCCACCGCCCTTGTTTCTTCTTACCTACTATTACTAAGGAAAAGCTTCCAACTTATCAAGTTTTCTACCTGCTACAAAAAAAGTGGCTACGCTAACTTTCGTTAACATAACCACTATATTTCCCAGGAAATACTCCTTAGTCTGCTTGGCTAGCTTCTAAGGCAACTACATCCCGGGCAATCATAACTTCTTCATCCGTCATTATCCGCATAACCGTCACATTTGAATTAGGAGTCGAGATAATGTTATTAATCCCCCGCTTACTATTTTCACCTGCATCGAGTTCAATTCCCAGGTAGGCTAGCTTTTCAACAATGTGCGCCCGCAAAGAAACGGAGTTTTCACCAATCCCAGCGGTAAAGATGATGCCATCGACCCCGCCCATTTCAGCAATGTATTGGCCAATATAATCAACTACGGTCCGTTCAAAGATTTGACCGGCTAAGGCAGCCCGGTGATTTCCTGCTCTAGCCGCTTGGCTAACATCCCGCATGTCGGAGGAAACTCCAGAAATCCCCAAGAGTCCAGATTGTTTATTAAGAATCTCTAGCATCTCGTCAATCGAACTAATCCCCAAGTGATCCATCGCATAAGCAATCGCTGACGCATCGACATCCCCTGAGCGGGTAGCCATTGTCAGTCCTGCCAAAGGGGTGAAGCCCATCGAAGTATTGAATGACTTCCCATTCTTAATTGCACAGATAGAAGCCCCTGCCCCCAGGTGACAGCTGATTAACTTCAAGTCCTTTAAAGGCTGATTCAGCAATTTTTGGGCTTCATTAGCCACGTAGCGGTGACTCGTGCCGTGGGCCCCATAGCGCCTTATTCCCAGTTTTTCATACCATTCGTACGGAACACTATAAATGTAATTTTCCTCTGGCATCGTTTGGTGAAAGGCAGTATCAAAGACCACCACGGAACAAACATAAGGTAAAATTTCCTTGAAGGCTTTAATTCCAATTAGGTTGGCTGGATTGTGGAGTGGTGCTAGGTCTTGAATTTCTTCAATCTTTCTAATCACCTCATCATCCACAATCTCAGAATGTTTAAAGTACTCGCCCCCAGCAACTACCCGGTGACCGACCCCGTTGATTTCCATATAGTCCCGGATAATTTCAAGCTTAATCAACAACTTCATTAACAGGTCGACGGCTACCTTGTGGTCCTTGATATCCTCAACCTTTTCGTATTTTTGCCCCAAGCCATATTTGATTTCGACCCGGGAATCCTTAATCCCAATTCGTTCAATCTTACCAGCCGCAATCACTTCTTCTGCTGGCATGACAAACAACTTAAACTTTAAACTTGAACTACCTGAGTTAATTGCAAGTACTTTTTCCATAAAAAACCCTCCAATAGCTAATAGCGCTTAATGTAAGTTAACGCACCATTCACCTTTTATTTTACGCTAGATACCGCTTACATTCAATTTATTTTACGAACTACCTAAAAAAGGTTGAGACCAACGCCCCAACCTTTCGCACTTATTTAACTGCAGCCACAATTTGAGCAACTAAGTCTTGGTCCGTTAAACCAGTTGTTTCCTTAACGACTGTTTCTAGGTCTTTTTCCTTTAACATTGCTTGGAGTTTTTGACTTTCTTCATCTTGTGGTTCATCGAAATGATAAATCAAGCCGACCGTTTCTAGGAGGTGAGCATAACCTAAGCCCCGTTCCTTGGCTTCTCTGATTGGCCGGATGAAGCGTTCATCGTAACCTAACTTCCGAATTGGGGTCCGACCTACCCGGGCAATGTCATCAGAGATGTAGGTATTTTCAAAGCGGCTGACAATCTTAGCTTGGTAAGCCTCGTGTTTAGCCCGGTCAAAGCCCCACTTGGCAATCAATAAGTCACCAGTTTCTTTAAGGACACTCTTTAATTGTTTTAGTACCTTTTCGTCCTTGATAGCGTCACCGATAGTCTCATAGCCCAGGCTCTTCCCAGTGTAAGCCACCGTTGCGTGTCCGGTATTAACTGAGAATAACTTTCTTTCGATGTATGGTTCAAGGTCCGGTGCATATTCAACTGACTTAAGTTTCAAGTCCTTGTTAGCCATTTGTTGTTCGTCAACTACCCATTCTTTAAATGGTTCTACGGAAACAAAGAGTGGGTCATCGTGCTTTTGCAGTGGCACAATCCGGTCAACAGCTGCGTTAGGAAAACCAATGTATTGGTCAGCAAATTCCTTACCTTCAGCGTCTAAATGACTGTAAACATCCTTTTTCAAACTTTGACTACCGCCAATCATGTTTTCGCAAGCAATCACGTCTAACTTAGCGGTATTACCAGCAGCTTTACGAGCTTCAATTCCTTGAGCAATTAAAGGGGCAATAAACTTCAAAATCTTAGGCCCAATCGCTGTTGTCACTAGGTTAGTATCCTTAATGGCAGCAACTACTTGTTCAGGGTGCTTACCGTTGTTAATTCCAGAAACATTCTTAACGGTAATTTGTTCCTGACCCGGAGCCGCTAATTCAATTGTGTAACCATGGCGTTCGTTCAAAGCGTCGATGATTGTTTCGTTAACGTCCACGAAGTCAATTCCAAAGCCATTGCTTGCTAAAACTTCACCAATAAATCCACGACCAATATTACCTGCTCCAAAGTGTACTGCTTTCATTATTCTCCAACCTCTTTCAATAAATTAATAATTTCGTCCTTTGATTGTGCGTCAGCCAATTTAGCTACATTTCTGACATCACTACAGAAGAGGGCAATCTGTGACAAGATATTTAGGTGCTCGCCGTTTAGACCAGCGATTCCAAAGACTACGGTTACTACTTCTGAGTTAGCATCGTCATCGCTACTAAAGTCAACTCCCATTGGAATTTGCACGATAGAAATCCCGGTCTTCTTGATGTACTTCTTACCATCATCCGTACCGTGAGGGATAGCAATGAAGTTACCCATGTAGGTAGAAACATCATTATTTCTAGCAATCATTGAATCAATGTACTCTGGTTCAACACAACCACTGTCAACTAACAACTTACCCGCTAATTCAATTGCTTCGTTTTTAGTTGCCACGTGCTTGTCTAATACAATCATGTCCTTTTGTAAATCCATCTAAGCTCACCTCACTAGTTTAATTTCTTAACAATTTCATCGTACTTGTCAGATGTTAATAAGTCGTCAACCACCACAATTTGAACGTTAGTGTAACGAAGGCGTAAGTTCTTAGCAGCCTGTGCAGTTACAACTACTAAGTGACTACTATCATCATCTAAGTCGTTAATCTTAACGTTTTTAACCGTTACTTCTTTATTAGCCTTGGTTAAGCGTTCCTTCAAAAGGGTTGTTGCCATTGTAGCAGTCCCTTTGTGTTGATCGTGACTGATGAAGTCAACTTCGGTAACCTTAGCAAAGTCAACGTTTGCTACTGGATCACTAGCTTGGGTCTCAGTCTTTGCTTCTGCCTTAGCGGTTGGTTCAAATTGGCTGATAGCCTTTAAGTTAGCTACCACTTCATCATATTTTGGACTACTTAAGAAATTATCAACGGCCACGTGCATTGCACTTGGGGTTCTTTGGGCAGCCCGTTCTGCTAATTCTTCTTGGGTAATAACTAATAAACCTGCTTCATCTTGAAGGCGGTTGATGGCTGTGTTAGTAACAGTCACATCGGTAATCCCTGCTTTCTTAACCTTATCCCGGAGAAGAGAAGCACCCATTGCAGATGAACCCATGCCGGCATCACAAGCAAAGATAACCTTCTTAACATCACGGTAGCTTTCAACTGATTCTTGAGCAGACATTGCAGTTGGCATTTCCTTACCCTTTGATTCAGCCTTCATAGCTTGCATTTGTGCTTGCTTAGCAGCTAAATCGTCATCGTCTTCCATTGACTTATCGTGTTTCAAAATAACAGCGGCAATTAAGAAGGAAACCACGGCGGCTACTAAAACCCCTGCAAATGTTCCAAAGTAAGCGCCCTTAGCGGTCATTAATGCAATCGCAATGATTGAACCTGGGGAAGCAGCAGCCTTTAAGCCCCCACCTAATAATTGGAAGGTAAAGGTTCCGCTAACCCCACCGGCAATAGCGGCGATAATCAATGCTGGTTTCATTAAGATGTATGGGAAGTAGATTTCGTGAATCCCACCAAAGAAGTGAATGATGGCAGCCCCTGGAGCGGAAGCCTTAGCTGAGCCTTTACCAAAGAACATGAAGGCTAGCAAGATTCCTAACCCTGGACCAGGATTAGATTCAAGTAAGAACAATACTGACTTACCAGCACTAGCAGCTTGTTGAATCCCTAACGGAACTAAAATCCCGTTCCCAATGGCGTTATTTAAGAATAAAACCTTAGCTGGTTCGATGAAAATGTTAGCTAGTGGCAACATGTGGATGGAGATGATAAAGTCAACTCCTTTACCCATAAGGGTACTACCACCAACAACTAATGGGTTAACTACGTAAGTCCCTAGGATTGCTAACAACATCCCTAAAATCCCGCTAGAGAAGTTGTTATAAATCATTTCAAACCCTGATGGAATCTTGTCTTGGAATAGTTGGTCAAATTTCTTAATGCACCAACCACCTAAAGGTCCCATAATCATGGCCCCTAAAAACATTGGTACCTTAGCCCCAACGACAACCCCCATTACGGCAATGGCACCAACTACGGCCCCACGTTCTTCATATACTAAGCGTCCACCGACATAAGCGATTAATAATGGCAATAAATAACTAAGCATTGGGGAAATCAATAAGGCAATCTTGGCATTTGGGAACCAACCGTTAGCCATAAAGATCGCTGTAATTAAACCCCAGGCAATAATTGCAGCAATGTTAGGCATGACCATACTACTTAGGTTTGTACCTAATTTTTGGACTTTAGCCTTAAAAGATGTATTTTTCTTAGCCTCCATATTTGGGAAACCTCCTCTTCTTGTTTACGGTTTCATGATAACGCTAACACGAAGCGCTTACAATCTTTTCCAGTTGTCATTTTGACTCACCTGCTTGTGTCACACTTTTGTTAACGTTTTCACAACCGGAGATAAAGCCCGTCCTTAAGCTTTTCTTAAACTGTTAAACTTTCTGTCACATGACATAAACTTGTGACAGAAAGCTAACTAATTTAATTTGCAAATGTCAAAAAGACCAAGCTGAAAATTCAACTTGGTCCTGCTTTAACAAACTATTTTAACGTAAAATGTCAATCAAGTTTCGCTTAGAAGCTTGACTAGCTGGTAGAATCCCGAAGATAACTCCAACTATGGTTGAGACACTAAATGCTAGGAGAAAATCTGTTACCGTTACGACTGCATGAATACCGTATGGTAAGAAGACTGAGATGAGGGTTGACAGGCCCCAACCGAGCGCAAAACCTATCAAGCCCCCACCGACGGTTAACATAATTGCTTCCATCAAAAATTGCCACATGATGTTAGTCTGGGTTGCCCCTACCGCTAGACGAATCCCAATTTCTTGGGTTCGTTCAGAAACAGAGATGTACATCATATTCATTACCCCAATTCCGGCAATGAATAAGGAAATCCCGGCAATCGCCGACACAAAGTAGGTAATCATGTTCATGGTCTTAGAAATTGATTTAAGGATTACCCCTTCGTTGTAATATTGGTAAACCCCTTCCTTTCTCAGCTGACCATTTTTCTTGAGGTACTTAACTACCCGCTCACTGACCTTATTAGCATCCTGGCCATTGCGGATTGTTAATTGTAAGGTACTGCCCCGGTCGGCTTTACGTCCTTGCAGGTAGGCCTGCTTAGGAAGCATAAAGCTAGCCCCGTACTTATAATAGCCTTGGGGTTTAAAGAGTCCTTGGATTTGATAGGACTTATCTCCAATAATAACTACCGTTCCTAAGGCGTTTTGCTTGTGCTTATACACTTTTTTAGCATAGCCTTCACTTACTAAAATCACCCTTTGCCCTAACTTTAGTTGGCTGTTAGTAAAATTCTTGCCCGCTTTCATCATATCGCTTGGCAGTGGCGAAGTTAGGAGGCTGACACTGCCACTCACAACCGCGTTACCCATCTGAATGCCACTCGTAGCCACATTTTCTGTTTCTAGTTTGAAATCGGCATTAGATATTTCCCGGGAAAAGGCTTGCTTAATATTAGCCAAGTCTGCTTGGGTAAAGCCCTGCATCGAATTTTTTTCGGCATTAAAAAAGCTAATTTCTGTCTTCTGTTCCCCACTACTGCTGGTTTTAAACTCAGAAATCATTTTATTTCTGACCCCATTTCCCAGGGCAATGATAGTGATTACCGCTGCAATCCCAATGACAATTCCAATCATTGTCAAGGCACTCCGCCGTTTATTGGCAATCAGCGACCGGTAGGAAACCTTTATCAAGTCTAAATAGGTCACTTAGGCCACCCCCGTATCTGAAATCAACTTACCATCAAGGATTGTCAGCAGCCGATCGACTTGCTGGCCCACCTTGGGATCGTGGGTCACGATGATAATGGTCGTCTTATTTTCTTTATTTAATTGCTTGAATAAAGCCATAATTTCTGCCGAGGTATGGCTATCCAAGGCCCCGGTTGGTTCATCGGCAATTAAGAAAGTTGGTTTACCAATGATGGCCCGCGCAATCGACACCCGTTGCTGTTGCCCCCCGGATAGTCTTAAAGGTAGGTATTTCTCATAGCCACCAAGGCCAACCCGCTCTAAGACCTGGCTAACTCGTTGGTCAATTTCTTTTTTCTTAACCCCAGCATACATCAAGGGCAGGGCCACATTTTCAGCCACGGTTAGGTTTTGAATCAACTTGAAGTTTTGGAAGACAAAGCCTACGTTTTGATTACGTAAACTGGTAAAGCGCTTGTTATTTAGGTAACTGACATCGTCCCCCTTAAATGAGTAAGTTCCTTCATATTCACGATCTAAAAAGCCAATAATATTGATTAAAGTCGATTTACCAGAACCAGATTGGCCCATAATTCCCACAAATTCCCCTTCGTTAACATCAAAACTAATGTCGTGGAGAATATGAACCCGGCCGTCTCCTTGTTGATAGTACTTGTTAATCTTTTTTAGCGAAATCATTAAGGTAACTGCTCCCCTTCCTTTAAATCACCATCTGGATTGGAAACTACCTTTTGGCCTGCTGTCAGCCCAGCTGTCACAATATATTGGCCATCTACTTCTTTGCCCGTAATTGCTTGGCTGGTTACCTTTCCGTCTTCGACCACATAAACCTTGCCTTGGCGGACACAGCTCTTAGCGATAATAATCCCTGCTTGAGCTACCTTGGCCTTAATTGTTTGGCCGTCAATAAAGTTTTTGGCATCTAAGTCAGCGTAGACCTTATACTTAGAGCCGTTTGTGGCATTAGTAGTGGCTGGGTGAGCGTCAACTAAAGTGATCGTTGCCTCTTGTTTCTTGCCGGTTGCAACCGCACTAACAGTTACACTATCCCCAGCTTTAACCTTAGCGTAGTCATATTCAGACACGGTTGTTACCATTTGGAGGGCACTAGAACTGACGGTAACCTTGGCGTTGCCGTTATCATCGTATTTAACCGCTACATCCCCGTCAAATGGTGCCACTGAGTTGGGCGAAACTTCTTGGGACACTTGGTCAATCTTTCTTTGCGTAGCGTTAATACTATCAGTTGCATCTGCCACTTCATCATTCGCACTTGCAACTGCATCCTTAGCTTCACTATAACCTTCATCGCTACTTTGCATTTTGTTTAAAGTATTCCGAGCGTCTTGCAACTTCTGGTTAGCCGTAGTCTTAGCCCGTTGGTACTTAGCCAAAGTGACCTTCAATTCATCCAGTTCACTCGCGTTAGCTTGATTATAAGTTGTATATAAAACCTGGCCGTTAGTTACCTTTTGACCATCCTTGACTTCCATTTGGGCTAAGTTCTTCTTAGTCACCATGAAAGACCGCACCTCTTTAGGGCTGACATTGCCACTCATAGTAAGGGGCAAGGCCTTTTGAGCCACCATCGTCTCATAGTGGCTGGTCTTTTTTTCTTCCTTAGAATGGGTCAACGACCAGATTCCCCCTAAAACGGCTAACACTACCACCGCTAATACACCAATGATAATAAACTTCTTTTTTTTCATGTGAGATTTCTACCCCTATTCTAAAATTTTAATACCCTTTCATCTTATCATAATTTTAAAAAATAGAGATAAATATTTCCTAAACGGTTATTTTTCCGTCATAACCGTTAATCTGCAAGCAAAGCACTTGACTTGGACCACACTCCAAGTGGAATAATAAAGCAGAACTAATTTTTAGGGGGAAAACTTATGTCTTTACTAATCTTGCTTCCAATTGGGATGGGCTTACTATTAGGTACCCAAACCGCTATTAACTCCCGACTCCGGGCCTTTATAGGCTCACCTTACATTGCTTCTGCCATTTCCTTTACAGTTGGGACCTTATTCTTACTATCACTAACGGCCATTAAAGAGGGGTTACACCTAAGCATTAGTGGTCCCTTTTGGGCTTGGCTAGGTGGATTGCTAGGTACAATTGCACTGACTACTAATATTTTGCTCTTTCCTAAGTTAGGCAGTGTCCAAACTGCGGTCCTGCCCATCTTTGGCCAAATCTTTGCCAGCTTAATTATTGATCAATACGGACTATTTGCTTCCGTCCAAACTAAATTAACTTGGATTAAACTACTGGGATTACTGTTAGTCTTAGCCGGGGTCTTACTGACAGTAGTTGAAAAAAACAGCTCAAACCAACGGCCCGGCCACGTCAAAGGCCTACTAGCTTGGCAGCTTGCTGGAATCTTGGCTGGAATGTTAGGTGCTTGCCAGATTGCCATTAATGGCCACTTAGGTCAAATTCAACACTCCTCGCTGGTTGCGGCTAGTTATTCCTTTGCTTCTGGCGCCATCATCTTATGGCTAGTCTGCCTCTTTAAGCGACATAGCTTTACTTCAGTCAAAGCCACCTTTGAACAAGGCCCCCGTTACTGGTGGATCTGGCTGGGCGGTTTCTTTGGCGCCCTCTATGTTTTCGGTTCCGCCTTTTTAGTAACTAAAATTGGTACCAGTCAAATTGTTATCTTTGCCCTCTTTGGTCAGCTAAGCGCCAGCGCCCTCATCGAACACTTCGGCCTGCTAGAAAGTCAACCTAAGCCAGTTCACTTCCAAAAGATTTGTGGACTCATCCTGCTTTTTATTGGAGTAATTATCACCAAGTTAGTATAAATTCTATAGTCTGAACCGACTAACCGCGCTTACAGAATCATAACCACTAAAAAAGATGCACCCGGCTGATATGCTGGGTGCATCTTTTTTAGGATTTAATTATTCAACTGTCACACTCTTAGCTAAGTTTCTTGGCTTATCTACGTCATAACCCCGTTGAATACTTGCATAGTAGGCAAGTAATTGGGTTGGGACGATGGCCACTAAGGCTGATAAGAGTGGGGTAATTTCTGGCAAGACGATTTGATCAGTTGGTGTTGCCAAGTCGCGACTAACGATGTATAAGACGTTAGCCCCCCGGGCCTTAACTTCTTGGGCGTTACTTCTCGTGTGGTTGGCAGTCTTCTTGTCAGTGATGATTGCAACCACGGGAGTGTTTTCTTGAATCAAGGCAATCGTACCGTGCTTCAATTCCCCGGAGGCAAACCCTTCTGTTTGAATGTAGGAAACTTCTTTAAGCTTCAAGGCTGCTTCCTGAACGATGGCGTAATCCATTGTCCGGCCGATGTAGAAGGCGTTTCTAGTATCCTTTAACATGTCAGCGGCAATCTTTTCAATCTTACCCTTTTCATCAACTAATTCTTGCATCCCGTTAGCTGCCTTGGTTAATTCGGCTGCCACGTCAAAGTCTTTGATGGTTGCGATTTGCTTGTAAACTCCTAAAGCCTTAGCCAAGATTGCTTCTAGCGCAATTTGACCAGTGTACGCTTTAGTAGAGGCAACCGCAATTTCTGGCCCTGCATACAAGAGCAAGGTGTAAGTTGCTTCCCGTGAAAGGGTGGAGTTCATTACGTTGGTAATAGTTAAGCTTGGGTAGCCAGCTTGGTTAACTTGCGTCAAGACTTGGCGGCTGTCGGCTGTTTCCCCACTTTGGCTAAGGAAGATGAAGAATGGCTTAGCTGAAAGTAGTGGCGGGTTATAGGCAAATTCGGAGGCCACGTGAACTTCGGTTGGCACTTGAATTAGCTTTTCAAATAATTCTTTGCCGACTAACCCTGCATGGTAACTAGTCCCGGCTGCCACAATGTAAATCCGGTCTGAGTCAGCCATGGCCTTCAATAAGTCAGTGTCAATCTTGATTGAACCGTCTTCGGCAATGTATTCCTTGATTAAGTTCCGCATTACCCCTGGTTGTTCGTCGATTTCCTTTAACATGTAGAATGGGTAAGCGCCCTTTTGAGCTTGGGCTGGGTCAGTGTCAACGTGGAATGGCTTTCTGTCAACGACTTGACCAGCTGGGTCTTCAATTGTGATGGAGGTTGGCTTCAAGATGACAATTTCACCATCGACTAATTCGATAAAGTCATGGGTTTCCTTTAACATTGCCAAGGCATCACTGCAGACTACGTTAAAGCCATCGCCAACCCCGATTAAGAGGGGACTCTTGTTCTTAGCAACGTATAAAGTATCTGGATCTTCTCGGTCTAAGAGCAAGAAGGCATAAGATGAGCTTTCATCTACTAAGCCTAATACTTTCTTGAAGGCTTCCTTAGTGCTTAAACCTTCCCGGGCAAACTTAGCTACTAATTGCACAATAACTTCAGTATCAGTTTCACTAACTAAAGTTACATCTTGAAGGTAAGTTTCCTTCAATTCGGTGAAGTTACCAATCACCCCATTGTGTACTAAGTAGAAGCGCTTGTCGTTTGAAACGTGTGGGTGCGCATTTTCCTTGCTTGGCACCCCGTGAGTTGCCCAGCGAGTGTGGCCAATCCCAGTTGAACCGTGAACGTCAGCTGAAACTTCTGCCCGTAGGTCAGCAATCCGCCCCTTTTCTTTTACCAGGTAGTCGTCACCCTTTTGGTCGTTAACGTAAATTCCAGCTGAATCGTAGCCCCGATATTCAAGTTGTTCCAAGCCGTTTAAGAGAATTTCAACTGCATTAGGGTTACCAGTAACACCGACAATTCCACACATATAAAATCAACCTTCCGTTTTCATAATTTAATTTCAAAAATTGGTATAGACAATATTTTCAAGATTATTTAGGTCACAAAACCAATAAACATACATAATATAACCTTTTAGTTTTTGCTTGTCAACTAAAAATGGTATAGTTTATTTTTCCTTAGGAATTTCGTTTAACAACTGGTTAGCTAGCAATTCTTGAACCGCTTCACTCGTCCCGGTTTCAAAAACATTCGTGTTCTCGCTATTCATCACGATACTGCTGCTAATGATACCTAGTACCTTTTGTTCTAAATCCGTCACTTCTTTAGGAGCCACCATCAAGGTATAGCGCGAAACCTGCATCTCCTCACGATCCATCCCTAACATCTTAATCGGGTGGGCCAACTCATAGATACCAAAGTAACACTGATTTACCCCGGTATCACTGGTGTGAAGTAGGGCCAAATTAGTGTCGGGAATCCCAATGGGTGCAAGATTAATCCGCCGTAGCAAGGCTAACGTCACTTTCTCTTTATCATTAATGATTTCACCCGGGATATGAGCTAGCGTTTCTTCAACCGATGCGCCCAAGTCACTGCCTTGGTTGGCTACCTTATGGACCTGCGTTTGTGTAATCAATTTTAAACTCAAATCAAGGTAGGCCTTCATTTGGCTTAACTTTTTCAAGGCATTTTTATGCTTGACTAAGCTCGTCTTGACCTGGCCATAGTCTGGCTGGTGGTAGTTAGCCAGGTAATCTTTTAGCCGCTTAACTTCATCATTTAAAAGTAAAGGACTGACTAGTTGATACTCCCGGGGAAAGCCTGGTAACTCTAGGGTCGACAAAATCAAATCATACTGTTGCAAATCCACTTGACCTAAGACAGCTAGGTGGGTGATGCTAACCCGCTTAATTTCTGGCAGTTCTTTTTTTAAGCGGCTAGCCAAAATATTAGCCGTTCCAATCCCATTTTCACACACGATTAAAGCCGCTAAATCTTGCAGATAGCGTCTATTGGTATACTCGTTAGCAAAGTAAAGCAAGATTAACTGGTATTCTGGGATTACTAACCGCAACTCGAAATTTTGTGGCCAGCACTTCATAATGCTGTTGTAAAGCCCTTGGTACTTAGTCGTTAGCGTCTGGAGGGTTTCAATTTGAACGTTGGGCAAGCGGTCATGACTATTTTTTTCTAAATTTAAAATGTGCCGGGTCAGGCGTTTGAAGAAGTCCGGGTTACGCTGGAAATTCCAGCCGAAGTCCTTGGACACGTCCAAGACAAACTGCCGAACCTTTAGAGTCAACGGCCACTCTTGATCTTCATTCAAATCAAATTGCTGTTCCGAATAGTCGCGGAGGTGGATTTGACTTGCGATAAATAAGGCCTCATCGGTAGTTAACTTGGCCCGCAAACTACCATCTAGCGTCGCAAAAAACTCATAAACTTTGGCTAGGTATCTGAGATTATCCTTAGTTTTACTTGCATGTGGGTGTTTTCCCAATTGAGCTCGCTTGATACTAATGGTTGCAATTAAGATTAACTGTATCATTTGCCGGTCGGAATTAAGTTCAACCACCGGTAAAATAGTTTGACTTAACCCTTGGTAAACCTGGCGGAAAATCTGGGGGTTAATGGCATCCAAAAAAAGTTGCTTAAACTGAGCTATCTCTTCGCCTTTTTGAACGTAACGTAAAAAATAGTATTCGTTTAATTCATTGAGCAAAATTCCTGTCAACACTTGGCGCCGCTTAGCTTCATTTCCCTCAATATAAACGCCCACCCCCTTTTGCTTAATCACGTGTAAGTCATACTGGCTCAATGACCGCTCCAGCTTAGTTAAATCGCGCTGAATCGTCCCCTCGCTAACTTTCAAACTTAAGGCAAGGCTAATAATTTTTGTTGCCTGGCCTGCTAGTAACAGTTGACAGGCCAAGATACTTTCCCGCTTAGCCGTAGTCAACTCTTGCTTAGCTACCTCATCTTCAAAAACCCCATCGAGCTTGGCCACTTGACCCGTTAACCGGTAAAGACCATTTTCATT
Source organism: Ligilactobacillus agilis DSM 20509 (assembly GCF_001436215.1). Taxonomy (GTDB): domain Bacteria; phylum Bacillota; class Bacilli; order Lactobacillales; family Lactobacillaceae; genus Ligilactobacillus; species Ligilactobacillus agilis. The sequence goes on along the minus strand of NZ_AYYP01000001.1, from coordinate 76,216 downwards.
TGTAATTGCGACTCCCTGACTTTGTAAATACAACTTCAAATCCGCAAACTCGCGGTAAATAGTGCGCCGACTAACTTTCATCAAACCCTCTAAATCCTTAAGCGATAAGCCCACACCGCTTTCAGCCAGTGCGGTTAACAACTTCTCTTGCCTTTGAGTTAGTTTTACCATAGTAATCTTCCTATTCGTACATTTTTATCCATTCATAAAAATTATAAGCCATCTTCCTTGGTTACGCTAACATTTTGCAAAATAAAGTCTTTTCCACACCCTTACTTTTTATCACCACAATACATGTATATTTTTCTATAATACTTCTCCATTACTTGCAATAACGTTTCTATATCAATAAAATGAATCTTTTTTCTTTCTTTGATAAGACCCGTTACCAAGATTATCTCTATCAACATAAATAAAGCCGTATCTTTTAGCCACTTCACCTGTTCCGTTTGAAATTAAATCGATACATCCCCACGTTGTATAGCCCATAATTTCTACACCATCTTCTTCTACTGCAGCCTTCATTGATCGGATATGCTCCCTTAAATATTCAATCCGATACTCATCGTGAATACTACCATCTTCCGCTACAGTATCTTTTGCGCCTAATCCATTTTCAACCACAAATAATGGTTTTTGATAACGGTCATATAATTCATTTATTGTACTTCTAAATCCTAAAGGATCGATTGCCCAGCCCCATTGGCTAGTTTTGAGATACGGATTTATTGCGGAAGAGAAAATATTACTTTCAGACTGGTTTCCTTTATCTTCATCACTACTGCTTACTCTGGATGAATAATATGAAAAACTCACAAAATCTACTGTATTATTTTTCAAAATTTCTTTATCTTCTTTTGCAAACGGAATGATTGCATTTCTTTTTTCAATCCATTTAATAGCATAGTTAGGATAATATCCCCTTGCTTGAACGTCAGTAAACATATAGACTTCCCTATTATCACAAATTGCTTTCCAATAATCTTCAGGTTTACAGGTTTCTGGATAATAGGAACCTGCTGCAACCATACACCCGATTTGATTTTCCTGATTAATTTCATGTGCCATTTTAGTTACCAATGCACTAGCAACCAGTTGATGATGAACTGCGGTAATAGTTGCTTGGGTATTATTCTCATTTTCTTCAAAGTAAATACCCGCTGCAACAAACGGGAAGTGTAGAATCATATTAATTTCGTTAAATGTCAACCAATATTTAACTAAACCTTTGTATCTATTGAATAAAACTTTACAAAGCTTTAAAAAATGGGTAATCATCTCTCGACTTCTCCAACCACCTATCGTCTTAACCAAATGCATAGGACAATCAAAATGATTAAGTGTAACCAAGGGCTCTATCCCATATTTATGGCATTCTTTAAATACATCTTCATAAAATTTTAACCCCTCTTCATTTGGTGTCTGTTCATCACCATTCGGGAAGATTCTAGTCCAAGCTATTGAAAGACGAAAAGTTTTAAATCCCATTTCAGCAAATAATGCAATATCTTCTTTATAGTGATGATAAAAGTCAACTGCAGTCAAGGCAGGATAAAAATAATTTTCATTAAACTCATACATTTTCTTCTTCCCGGTTCCTACTAAATATCGCTCTTTGCCTAAAGGCATTAAGTCAACGTTAGCCAATCCTCTTTTTCCTTCATTACTACCGCCCTCACATTGGTTAGCGGCTGTTGCTCCACCCCATAAAAAGTCTTTCTTAAATGCCATCTTATATTCCCCCTTCATTTTCTAAATACTTAGCTAATCTATTTAGCCTTGAAACACAGACGAAGTATTTATCTAGTTGATTCTTAAAATAATTGATTAGCGTCCCATTGCATATTGCCATAATAACGGTTCCTATACCTACACCTACTAGTTTATGAAATACTAACAGAGAAAAAAGAACTGAAAAAATTAAAAAAGTACAGTCAAATCCTGTTTTAAATGTTTGTAAACTGATATTGTACTTCGTAGCAACTTGCTTTACAAAAAAATCATAAATTTGTGGATAGAAGTAGGTCTTATAAAACATTGCGATTGCCAACGCTGACAAAATCAAACCTATACAGAAGTAAGTAATTCTTATAAAAAAAACGTATTGTGATGTCACTGGATAGACTGGTAAAATTACCTTCCAAACATCCGCCATGGTTGCATATAAAGCACCGGTTATAAACGAGCTTAGATAAGCAACTTTAAATTTTTTCATGATTATGCAAAATAAGATAAAAATTAAGCTAGCAACAATATATTCTGCTTGACCATAAGTCAAAAAGCTAACACTCTTACTTAAAATGAAAGCTGGACTTACAATCATAGACATCCCAAAATCTGCTTGCTCCATAATATTGACTGCAAACGATAAGCTAGCAAGTCCGATAAGATATAAGGCTTCACTCGAAATAGCTTTTTTTGTCATCTTATTCACCTCCGTTTAAATCATACCGAAAAAAATGTCCTAATAAAAAAAGTTTCCAAAATGGAAACTTTTAACTTCAATAACGGAGGATATAATCTATAACATGTCTTAAAATATAGTCACTATATTGCTTATTAGGAGTGGGAACATACAAGAAATTTTTAGGGAATTTTAATTGCTGGTTACAGCTAATTAACCAGGTATTGACATTTTTTTCTAAAATACTATGAACAATATCCCGTTCAAAATAAAACGTATTACCATCAACACTAATCAGTAATAATAAGTCCATCTCTTCAAAATGATAACTTTTCATAAAATCAACATCACAAATAATAACCTCTTTTAATTTTACTGACAATTCATTTTGGATATAGGTACACAGTGTTCTTGCATGTCCGTGTGCATAAATAAAAACCCTGTTACTATAATGAAGATCCTCTATTAATTTTTTTAATAATTTCGTATCTATAGCTTTCAAAGTATACTGTAATGAATAAATAATATCATTAGTAAACGACTCATATTGTGCTTTAATATTCTTCGTTATTGAGTAACTAGCTTTATTGTTTCTAGGAATACTTTCAATATATTCGATACAATCTAATTTAAAATCTTGCATTGTTTCATAGCCCAGCGATTGAACATATTTTGAAATTTGCCCTTTTGAAGTATAACAAAGGGCGGCTAATTGTGTAATTGTCATATTAGGAATCTCATTAATATTATTTTTAATAAATTTACTAATATTATATTTAGTGCTAGATTCATCACTGTAATTTATCATCATATTTAATTTATCCATTATCATCTCTACACCATCTTTCCTTACCTTCCCAGTAAGTATGCTTTTAAGGCAGTGTAGCCAGCTGCTTTAATTAGGCTTGGTGCCTGTTTGATTGCCTCTTCAACCGGCATTGGCCTGGTGGTTGAAGACAAGACCAAATCAATTCCTGCCTTGTAGACAGATTCAATCTCGGCCCCAACTCCACCTGTTACCGCGATTACCGGCAGGCCCTGCTTCTTAGCTAACTTAGCTATTCCTAGCGGTGCCTTGCCATTAAGCGATTGGCCATCTAACCTTCCTTCACCTGTAATTACTAAATCCTGGTCAACTAGCTTTTTTTCCAAGCCAATTAGTTCCATGATGGTTTCAATCCCTGGTCGCAGCCGGCCGCCTAAAAAAGCTAGTAAACCATAGCCCGTGCCCCCAGCCGCCCCAGCTCCTGGGCTTACTTGATAAGAGCCAGCCCGCACTTTAGCGACTACCTGGGCTAAGTGTGCTAAACTTGCGTCTAAAAATTGCACCTCAGCTGCGCTGGCCCCCTTTTGTGGTCCAAAAACTGCTGCCGCCCCCAAAGGCCCCGTTAAGGGGTTGGTTACATCTGCTAAGCCAATAATTTCAATGCCGGCCAACTTCTTATCCAGGGCGGTTAAGTCTACTTGACAAATTTCCTTGAGGTGGCCACCACCTAGTTTTACCTCAGCGCCCTTCGCATCTAAAAAATGACCGCCTAAGGCCTGGGCTAAGCCAACCCCTCCGTCCGTGCTAGCACTGCCACCAAGTCCTAAGTATATTCGCTTGGCTCCGTGCTTGATTGCTTGGGCTAACAACTGGCCCACCCCATAAGTCGTCGCTGCTAGTGGGTGTAATTTACCCTTAACCAGGGGCAGGCCTGCAGCTTGAGCTAGCTCTATTACCGCCTGGTTATGGCTAAGCATCGCCCAGTTAGCGTCGACTGACTCACCTAACGGCCCCACGACTTCAGTTCGATAAATTTTACCGCCACAGGCACTGACTAGGCTTTCAACCGTCCCTTCACCCCCATCCGCAATAGGAACTTGACTTACATCAACGTCTGCTTGTGCCTCCCTAAGCCCAGCGGCTAAATAAGCCGCCACCTGTTTAGAACTAGCACTGCCCTTAAATGAATCTGCTGCAATTAAAACCTTCATCTGCTTTCACTTCCCACTTAAAATTCAAATTTAACCCGTGCTGCTTGTTCATCCCAGACCAGTCGCGCCTGGTAAGCACGCTGATTTTGCCCTGTAAAAGTCAGCAAGTCCGTCCGCTTATATTTTAGGAGCTGCTTGATTATCTTTAGACTTAACTTTTGTTTGGCAAAAGTCTGCGGAATCACTAGCGGACAGCCGGTTGTCTGCCAACTACCACCTGCCAACCTTTTGGCCCGGTGATTTTCACAGAGGTAGGCTTTACCATGTAGCGAGACTTGCCCCCCATCCAAAGGACACACTCCGATTGCCTTGCTGCTTGCCTCAGCAAATTCCAGCTTGAGTTTAGCCTCAGCTTGATTCCATTTCAAAATGGCCGTAAATTTTTTGCGCTTCTTACTGGTAAAGGTCAAAACTGGGCTACTGCCGGTTTCAATAATCTGCTTGGCAACTGCTTGGGTTAACTTCTTGCCATACATCCGCCCGCTAAAATAATACGGACAGCCACTACTTTCCCACTGACCCTGAGCATTTTTTTGGCTTTGGTGGTGTTCACAGGCATATAACTTACCGCCGGCTAGCGAATAGACCTTCCCCCCATCCAGGGAACAGGTTCCCATTAATTTAGGCTTGGCTTGCTGGATTGCCAATTCCACCTTGCCTTTTTCTTGATTCCACACGAAGTACCCTTGAAAATGTTTGTGGGTTTTGGAGCTATAAAGCTCTTTTAGATTCGACTTACCCTTAGTCAAAATTGCTTCTAAATCGGCCGCCGTTAGCTTAGCCCCTAATAAATTACGGTAAACAATGAAGGGACAGCCCGTGTCATGGTTACTGCAGATAAAGACTTGGCCTTGGGCCACCAAGTCCCCACCATCTAAAGGACACGGGCTGGCGAGCTTTGCGGCCAGATTAGGCCCTAACGCACCTGGCGTCGCCTTAATCTGTGCCACAATCTCAATCGTTGCTTCCTTTGCCAGGTCAACAAACTGCCCCAATGATAACTGCCCAGCCGCTACCTGAGCTAGCTTTTCTTCCCACAACGCGGTTAGCTGGACTTGAGTTAAGGGGTTAGCGCCTAAAGCTTGGATGATTTGGCTCCCCAATTTGGTTGGCTGGATAAGCCGACTCTTCTTATCAATTGACCAGTAACCCAGCTTTTCATTTTTATCAATCAATAGCTGACGGGTAGCGTCCGTCCCAATCCCGTGATCCTTGATGGCCGCTTTTAAGGCCGGATCATCATACAGGCGGCCAATATTTTCCATCGTTTTAATTAAGCTCGCCGTTGTATAAGCTTTAGGCGCTTGCGTTTTATGGTCTAAGATTTCCACTTGAGCTAGCGGGTAAGCTTGGTTGACCACCAGTTGGGGTAAGTCGCTATAATTGCCCTTGAATTTAGGTACATAGGCCGTCCAGCCGGGATTGACCAACACGGTTGCTTTAGCTTGGAAATAATAAGTAGCTGCCTTAAAAATTAACTCCTTATCGAGGTGTTCTTCACTAGGCAATAACGATAACAGCAAGCGAAAGGCAATCGCAGCCACTACCTTTTGCTCAACCGCATTTAAGCTAGCGTAGTTGAATTTTTTACCAGTAAAAGTCAAGCAGTCATGTCCCGTCTTTTTACTAAGAGGCTTTACGTAATAACGATTGGCTTTTAGCTTGGCTAACATCTGCGGGCTAACCTCTAACCTGCGTAATTTTTCGTTTAAGCTCGGAATACTTTGGGCTACCGCTATAATGGCGGCTAAATTTTCCGCCCGGCTAGGAGTCATCTCCCGCCCAGAAGTCCGGGGATAAGTTGTAATTTTTAGTTCATACAAATGTTGCAAGGCCTTGGTAATACTTGCCCCGCTAAGGTGATAAGTAGCTGAACTGAGGTAGGCAATAATATCAGAGGTATTGAAGTACTTAGGGGCGCGCCTAAAGCGCACCGGGCTTTGCTTACTGCTTATTAATTGGGCCGCTTGCCCTGAAATTGCCTCACGTACCGCCTCTGCCGCCTGCCTTTCAAAATGGTTGACTAACTTTACCTCTGGATAAGTGACTTGATTAGCTTCTAACAATTCCGGAGTCTTGAGCTTAGCTTGAACCGTCCAATAGGGTTGACTGACAAAGTTTTCGATTTCCGCTTGCCGCTTGACTACCAGCGCTAAAATCGCCGTCATCCCCCGGCCGAGGTGGATCGCCTGGCCACTATTTTGAACTAGACTAAAGGCCCTAGAAGCATTAAGCCCAAATAACCAGTCCATAATTCCCCGGCCCATTGCTTCGTAACCAAAGTTCACATACTCTGGATCCTTATTGTTTAACGGCTGCTGCAAATACTTTAAGGAGGTCTCCACCTGCATATCCCCTACCCATAAACGTAACTGGGGCAGGCGCTGAATTTTGGCTGGCATCAACAGCATAAACTTATCAAAAATTGATTGCCCTTCCCGGTCAGGGTCACAACCGTTGACAACTAACTCATACTCACCACTAAGTAATTTCTGCTTGGCTTCCTTAAAATAGGCTATCCCCCGCCGCTTATAGGCCGCCGTTTTAGGATCATCACTTGCTTTAGGTTTAATCGGGGTGTACTGAAATTTTTGGGGGAGCATTGGCAAGTCCGCTAACTTCCAGGTCTTCCATTCTGGCTTGATGTCTTCTGGCTCCAGTAATTCCACCACGTTTCCTTGAAACTGCAAAACATCATACTCATAGGGTAACTTGCCGCCGGCTTGCTTAATTGCTTGCCGGTACACATCCGCTAGGGACTTCTTTTCCGCAATTATCAACGCTTTTGCCATTCCTTAATCCTCGCATCCTTAATAGTTATCTTTATTTTAACACCACTCTTAGCCTAAAAATAACGTTCGGTTTAAAACTAACATTTAATACTTTTTTAACTTGAATCATTAATTTTCTAGCGCTACAATGGAAAAAATATTTATTTTTTCAGCCTTTTATTAGAAAAATAACAAGAGGGAGCTACTCATGGATAAAAAACATTTAAAAAAGTTAATTGACGTTGCAGCCGGACGCTTACCCGCTGACTTGGTTTTAAAAAATGCCCGCTTAATTGATATTTACCAGGCCCGGGTAACTAAGGGGGATTTGGCCATCGTTGATGGGCTCATTGCCGGGCTAGGCCAGACCTACCAAGGGCTTAAGGAAGTCGATTTGGCTGGCGCTTACCTTGCACCTGGCTTTATCGAACCACACATCCACATCGAATCGGCCTACATCTCCCCAGAAGAATTCAGCCGCTTATTTTTAGTCCGGGGTACCACCACCGCCTTTCCAGACCCACACGAAATTGTTAACGTGGCGGGCTTAACCGGCCTTAACTATATGCTGGCTGCCTCTAAGCTTGCCAAACTCGATTTTCACTACATGATGCCATCTTGTGTCCCTGCTAGCGAAATGGAAAACGCTGGCGCCACCATCACCGCCAACGACATGAAACAACCACTAGCAGCAGACCAAGTTGATGGGTTAGCAGAATTCATGTCCTATCCCGATGTAATTGCTGCTAAGGAAGCTAGCCTAGCTAAGCTCTTAACCGCTAAAAAATTTCACCGCCGCATCGACGGCCACGCTCCTTTGGTAACCGGAAAAGACCTCAACGCCTACGTTGCCGCTGGGATTGATAATGATCATGAATGTTCTACCGTCGCAGAGATGGAGGAACGCTTAGCCTTGGGGATGTATGTTTTCTTGCGCGAAGGCTCGGTTGCTCACGACCTCCGCACCTTGATAAAAGGCGTCACCCCGGCCAATTCCCGGCGCTGTGTCCTTTCGGCTGACGACATGCAAGCTAAAACCGTTCTTAAAACTGGCCACCTCGACCACAGTATTAATATCTGCATAGAAGAAGGACTTGATCCCCTAACAGCTATTCAGATGGCAACCATCAACGCCGCCGAAGCTTGCCAACTTAGCGACCGTGGGGCACTCGCTCCTGGTTTACGAGCCGACCTAGTCGTTTTTGACTCCCTCGAAAAACTGGTCGTTAAACAAACTTACGTTAAGGGTGAGCTAGTCGCCGAAAACGGACACTACTTGGGTGAAGTTACTACCTATCCTACTGATAGTGTGAAATCCTCTATCCACATCAAAGACTTTAGCGCTGAGAAATTAAAGCTCAAGTTAAAAAGCCCCCACGTCCGGGCAATTGAAGTCATCGCTGGTGAAGTCTTGACTAAGGAAGCTAAGGTTACGGTTGACCTCACTGATAGCGGCGACTTTGCTTACAACCCTAACCAAGATCTGACCAAAGTCGCCGTGATTGAACGTCACCATAATACTGGTAACGTCTTTTGTGGTCTGCTCAAAGGATACGGCATCAAAAACGGCGCGATTGCCCTCTCAATCGGTCATGATTCCCACAATGTGATTGTCACTGGAACCAGTGATGCCGACATGACTCTTGCTGTCAAAGAACTTGAACGCTTAGGCGGTGGGGTGGTTTTAGTTCACCAAGGAAAAATTGGTCCGGTAATGCCACTGCCAATTGCCGGCTTGATGAGTAACCTAAGTGGCGAAGAAACCGTTGCAATCCAAGATAAGATTGACGCCTTCGCCCACAGCCAACTTCAAATTCCAACTAAGATTAACCCCGTCATGACCTTAAGTTTCATGCCCTTATCCGTGATTCCCGAACTCAAAATTACCGATATGGGCCTAGTCGACGTTAACAACTTTAAGTTTGTTCCCCTAGAATACTAAGATTAATATGCAAACGGCCCCTGTTCTTAGTAGTTAAGAAAGGGGCTGTTATTATTCTGCTTTGATAATCTGACCTAAAATGGTCAATGCTTCCTTGGCTTGCTGCTCATCTACGCCGGCAAAACTGATTCTTAGGTGGCTATCATCAGCTTGACGCGCGTAAAAAACCTGTCCAGGCGTTACTAACACACCTTGTTTTTTAGCTTTTTGAGCCACCATTTTAGCACTAACCTTAGCAGGTAACTTTAGCCAAAAGGTTAAGCCCCCCTGCGGAAGTTGGTAACTAACTTGTTTTCCTAGCTGCTTTTCTAAAAGCTGTTGACAATATTCAAACCGCTGTTGATAACTTTTCTTTAAACTTGTTAAGTGTTTACTCCATAAGCCATTACGCAGATAATAATCGTAAACGCGCTGAATTAAGCCTGAAGTGGCAATATCCGCTAAGTGCTTAATCGTCCGAACGCGGGCTAGCAATTCAGTGGGAACCAATAAATAGCCTAATCGTAACCCAGGCATAAATAATTTAGACAAGCTCAAAATATAGATTACCCGCTCATCTTGGTCGTAGATCTTGATGGGCTTAGTATTTTCGCTTTGATAGTACAGGCCACTTAATGAATCATCCTCTAAAATATAAGCCCCGTAATGCCTTGCTAATCCTAAAAGTTTACGTTTTTTTGCTTTAGAATAGGTAATCCCCGTTGGGTTTTGAACATTAGGCATTGTATAGATTAATTTAGGGCGATAGAGGCGGATTTTGGTTTCCGCTTCCTCCATATCCATCCCATCAGCAGTCATTTTTACGTCGATAATTTTAGCGCCACAGGCCCGAAAAGCTGCTAACGCCCCCGGATAAGTCGGATTTTCCACCAAAACTGTGTCCCCATGCTTTAGCAAGGTCCGCGCAATGATATCGATTCCTTGTTGAGCCCCTGAAATAATTTGGACATTTTGGGGGGCAGTGTAAATTGAACTCTTAGCTAACTCACTACATAATGCTTGCCTTAACGGATAGTAGCCCTGGCTTTCCTGGGCAGAAAAAGCGTAACTTCCCGCCGTTTTCAAGACTTGATCGATTGCCGTTTGAAAATCCTTGACTGAAACTAAGTCTGGACTCAGACTGACTGTAGTTAAATCTAGATAATCAGCCTGATTATCGTCAACTTCAGTGACCCCAAAGGGTAAATTAAAACTCTCGCTTGGCTGTTCTTGCTTGGCAACATAGCTGCCACTGCCTAATTTACTGTAGATAAAACCGTTCTTTTCTAGTTCTTTATAGGCGTTAACCACCGTACCGGGATTAACCTCCAAACTTTGGGCTAGCTTTCTAATCGCGGGTAAGCGGTAATTTTCAACAATCTTGCCCGCCCGAATTAAGTCGGCCAGTTGCTGGTATAGCTGCACATACAAAGGCAGGTCTTTTTCTGGTTTTAACTGTATTGATACAAAATCAAAATCACTCTTGACCATAAAATCACTCCACACAAGCTTTATTTATCATAATTAAAAATTGTCTTAGTACAATTTAATTATAAAACCCTCTTTATTTTTCCACAATCCCTAGATTCATCTGTGGAAAAATTAACCTCAGGCTGTTAAGCTTAGGTTACCGATTATTTTTTTTTAGTAAGGAGTTCTTTTTATGACCGCTTTATGGACTGATACCCACCCTACTTTTATCCCCAACCTGGCCGCCCGCCGCTTAGATAAGACCTACAAGGCCCTTGGAACACGGATTGTCCTCACTGCTTTTGGCACCGCCATCGAAGCCGATTTAGACGATGCCTTCACCTTAATCATGCACTATGAGGACTTATTAACAGTTAACCGAACCAATTCTGAAGTAATGGCTGTTAACCACGCTGCCGGCCACCACCCTGTCCAGGTATCCACAACTGTGTATAAGCTCACTAAATTAGCCGTCGCTATGAGCAAGCAAAACTTTGGTTTCAACGCTGCGATTGGGCCCTTAGTTAAGCTGTGGAAAATTGGTTTTACCGACGCCGCCGTTCCCAAACCTGAAGCTATTCAAGCTAAGTTAGCCCAAATTAACCCTGCAAATATCCGCTTAAACGATAGCGACCTGTCTATTTTCTTAACCCAAGCCGGCATGGAACTGGACTTAGGTGCAATCGCCAAGGGCTATATTGCCGACCGCATTGCCGACCTTTGGGCTAGTCGGGGCATTAACGCCGGAATTATCAACCTCGGCGGCAATCTTTTAATGGTAGGTGACTCCCCCTTACGCTCCGATAAGTTATGGCGGATTGGTATCCAAGACCCCTTTTCAAAGCGGGGCCACTCTATTGGCCTTGTAAAAATGGGCCCGTGTTCAGCTGTTACTAGCGGAATTTACGAACGCCACCTAGAGGTCGCAGGTAAAAGTTACCACCATATCCTTGACCCTCAGACTGGTTATCCTTATCAAACCGACCTTGCAGGGGTAACTGTTTTTACCACTAGTTCCGTTCAAGCTGAAATCGAAACAACCCGCCTCTTTTTTGCAGGCAAAAACGTTGATTTAGCAAGCTTAAACAGTCCTGAATTACTCGGGGCGGTATTTGTTACCATTGATCGGGGCGTAAAGGTTGTTGGTTTACCTACCGACTCCTTCCAACTACTCGATCAAAGCTATCATTTAATTTAAAAAAAGTCCCGTAGGAAAATTCCTACGGGACTTTTTTAATGCTTATTTTTTTCTACTCTTCAGTGCTTTTCTCTTGGCCTTAGCGAGCTTTCTAGCTTGTTGCTTTTCAGCTTGCTCCTTTTCTTTACGCTCTTTGTTAATCTTAAATGGATTGTTGATTAACAGCGTTTGCCCAACAGAAAAGGCGTTGGTAATCACCCAGTACAAGGACAAAGCAGCGGGGAAGTTTAAGGCCATGATGAAAATCATGATTGGCATCCCATAAGTCATCGCACTTGTCATTGCATTTTGTTCTGGCTGTGACATCATACTGAGCTTTGAAGTTGCATAAGTAAAGACGGCGGCTAAAATCGGTAAGATGTAGTATGGGTCTTTATCTCCCAATTCCATCCACAGAAAATGGCCTGCCTTCAAAGTTTCCGACCTAAAGATTGCTTGATACAAGGCAATCAAAATCGGCATTTGAATTAACAATGGTAAACATCCCGCTACTGGATTAACTCCAGCTTCAGCGTATAGACGTTGTTGCTCTTCTCGCATCATCTTTAAAGACTCAGGGTCTTTACCTGGATACTTAGCTTGCAAGGCCTTTAATTTAGGTTGGAGTTCACTTGTCTTACGCATACTCTTCATTTGGTAAACCATCAATGGTAAGATGATAATTCTGACGATTACCGTAAAGACAACGATACCCCAACCATAATTGTGACCTAAAAAGCTACTCAATCCTTCGATTGCTCTAACAAAGTTCCAAATTATGTAATGATCCCAAAAACCGGTACTATGTTCAGTAATGGGAGCAGTTTGGCTACTGCAACCTGTTAGAACCAAGATTAAAGATAAAGCTGCCAAAGATGCTAATACTGGCTTCTTTTTCTTCACTGCTTTTCCCCTCTCCTATTTGTCTTCGTCAACTAAAACGTTGGCTAGGCGTAAAACATGAATCAAGTGGTCTTTTACTTCAGCCATCTCCATCCACGCTACCCCAGGACGGGCAATCACGATAAAGTCGCAATCTTGTTTTAATTGTGGTTTTAATTCAGTTAAACTTTGACGAATCCGGCGCTTAACCCAGTTTCTAGCCACAGCATTGCCAATCTTCTTGCCGACGGAAATTCCCACCCGAAAATGGATTTGCTCTGGTTTTTCAATCATATAAACAACAAACTGACGGTTAGCACACGATTTCCCCTGGGTAAAAACCCGTTGGAATTCCGCCTCTTTTTTAACGCGGTATGATTTTCTCATCGTACATCTCCCAAATTAGGGTCTGCACATAGAAAAAAAGACCACTGACGGTCCAGTGGCCTATGCAGACAATACTTTTCTACCCTTACGGCGTCTACGTGCTAACACATTACGACCGTTGCTTGTACTCATACGTTTACGGAAACCATGCACACGTTGACGGTGGCGTTTCTTAGGTTGGTAAGTTCTCTTCATGGTGAATAACACCTCCTCCAATATGTAATTCATATTTACAATGATACTTGACATTTTACTAAAAAAAAAATTGCCTGTCAAGTTGACTTACTTGCTAATGATAACATATCGCATCCAAAATTCAAAGAATTTTTTTACCATCCGCCTATCTTTTTAGCCCTTTGTCAGTCCACAACTTATCCACCATTTTGCTTAAATTATCCCCAAAAAAGAAAAATAGCTGTGTATTTCTTAAGCAAAAATTTGTTCCAGATTCACAACTATATCCCCAGGAAAAAACTTATTCCCCAAAGACTTATCCACATGTGGTTGCTATTTGTGGAAAATTTACGTATCCTTTATCAATACTTGTTTTTACATCCACAGATTAATTGGTGATAAGTCAAAAACTTAACAAGTCGTCAACACAATTAACACCCTTGTGGATAACTTTTATGCACAGGTTGTTAATTTCTTTTTCTGATTTTTACACAAGCTGTGGAAAAGTTTCTTTTTCTGTGCTAAACTATTTTTGCAGTTATTTTTTTGAAAGGAGGTCTTCCCTGTGCCGAATCTCGATGCACTGTGGCAATTTATCTGTGATAATTTCCATGAGACCTTGTCACTTGTTTCCTATGACACTTGGATTAAAACGGCTGAACCGTTGCAATTTACTGACAACACCCTTGTCATCCAAGTCCCTTCCGATTTCCATCGTGATTACTGGAAACAACGCTTAATTACTAAAGTTAATCAGCTAGTTAATGATAACTTTCAAACAGAAATTGTTGTTTTAATCTTGATTCCTGGAGAAAAAAATCCTTTAGCCAGCGTTGCACCTGTAGTTGAAAAGAAAGCACCTCAACCAGAAGCTGAAACCACAGGACTATTACGTAATTCACCTTTAAATAAGGCTTATACGTTTGAATCCTTTGTTGTCGGCGATGGTAACCAAATGGCTCATGCAGCTGCGTTAGCTGTTTCAGAAGAACTGGGTACCCTTTACAACCCACTTTACTTTTATGGGGGTGTAGGCCTTGGTAAAACGCACTTAATGCACGCCATTGGTAACCAACTTCTTAAAAACCAGCCAAACGCTAAGGTCAAATACGTCTCTAGTGAAACCTTCACTAATGACTTCGTCAACTCGATTAAAAATAAGCAGCAAGAAGAATTCAGACGCGCTTACCGCAACGTTGACCTCTTATTAGTAGATGATGTCCAATTCTTCGCTAAGAAGCCAGGAACGATTGACGAATTTTTCCACACCTTTAATGACTTGTATGACGATAAGAAACAAATCGTCCTCTCGTCAGACCGGCTGCCAAATATGATTGAAAATTTGGGCGACCGCCTAATTTCGCGCTTTAAGTGGGGCTTACCTGTTGAAATTACCCCCCCAGATTACGAGACTAGAATTGCCATCCTCGAAACAAAGGCAACGTCTGAAAGCCTAACTATCCCTAATGACGTCTTAAAGTTTATCGCCGGGCGCTTTGAAACTAACGTCCGCGAACTTGAAGGGGGCTTAACTAGGGTCAAGGCCTATGCTCAGATGAAAAAGGCGCCGATTACCATCGATTTAGCGGATGAAGCATTACAAAACCTAACGGATATGCCTGCTAAACGGATTTTGGATATCCATTCCATCCAAACTGCGGTTGCTAAATTCTATAATGTAACTGTGGCTGAAATCGTGGGTAAAAAGCGGGTTAAGCGCATTGTGGTCCCCCGCCAGGTGGCAATGTATCTTGCTAGAGAATTAACGGATGCCTCCCTCCCTAAAATTGGGAAGGCTTTTGGTGGCAAAGACCACACCACCGTTTTACATGCTTGTGACAAAATCGCCGAAGCCATCCTAAACGATGACAAACTTCAAGAAGAAGTCGCCACCCTTAAAAAGCGGCTTGATGTTGAAACTGTGAATTAGTGTGGACAAACTCAAAACTTATCCACAAGCTATCCACAGGGCGATATCCTTGATTTACCAATGATAGGCGGACTTTTTAACAGTATCCACAAGCCCTAATACTACTACTAATTTTATATAATATATATAATAATAAACAGGAGGATAACTATGAAATTTTCTGTCCAACGAACTGCATTTATCAAATATCTAACTGATGTTCAACGTGCTATTTCCTCAAAAGTTACCCTAGAAATTTTACGTAATATCAAATTAGATTTATTTTCAGATGGCTTAACTTTGACAGGGAGTAACGCTGATATTTCTATCGAAACAATTATTTCAATTGCTGATGAAGATGCTAACTTACAAATCTTTGAAGAAGGCTCAGTTGCATTGCCAGCCAGATTCTTCAGTGAAATTGTTAAAAAGTTACCAGCAGACACAATTACAATTGAAACTGATCCTAACCGCTTTATCACCAAGATTACTTCTGGTTCAACAGAATTTTCCATTAATGGGGTCGATCCAGATAGTTTTCCCCACTTACCAGAAGTTGGTGCTACCCAAAGCTTGCAAATTCCAAGCGATATCTTAAAACAAGTTATTAACCAAACGGTAATGGCAGTTTCCAAGCAAGAAAGCCGGCCAATGTTAATGGGGGTTCACCTCATTATTCAAGATGGCACACTACTAGCAGTCGCAACCGATTCTCACCGTCTAAGTCAACGGAAGATTCAATTAGACTCAGCTAAGGATGCCAACTACAACATTATTGTGCCGGGTAAATCACTGGATGAATTAGCCAAAATGTTGACTGATTCTAGCGAAGAAATCGAAATTCAAATTGCTGAAAATCAAATTCTCTTTATCTTAGGGCATACTTCCTTCTATTCCCGCTTACTAGAAGGAAACT
Organism: Ligilactobacillus agilis DSM 20509; assembly: GCF_001436215.1. Lineage (GTDB taxonomy): Bacteria > Bacillota > Bacilli > Lactobacillales > Lactobacillaceae > Ligilactobacillus > Ligilactobacillus agilis. The sequence goes on along the minus strand of NZ_AYYP01000001.1, from coordinate 60,228 downwards.
ATCCTGATACAGAGCGCTTAATTCCGGCTACATCAGAAACCCAGGTTGAATTTAACGCCTCAGAATTATTAAAGGCAATTGACCGGGCCTCCTTACTATCTCATGCAGGTCGAAGTAACGTCGTTAAGTTAAGTATTGATGTGGATAAACAAACGGTAATGATTTCAAGTAATTCTCCAGAAGTCGGGATGGTGGAAGAAGCACTTGAATTTACCAATTTGAATGGAAACAGCCTAGAAATTTCGTTTAACCCAGATTATATGAAAGAAGCGCTACGGTCCTTTGGTCAGACGCAAACGACTCTTTCATTTACAATGGCCCTCCGTCCATTTACTTTGGTGCCAACTGAATCAGAGGGAGATTTCGTCCAATTAATCACCCCAATGAGAACAGCCAACTAACCATAAGCAAAAAGCTCTGGAGACTAGCAATAGTTTCCAGAGCTTTTTTTGACGCGTTAAAGTTAAGACCAGTACCTAACCATTACCAAGGTAAAAAAACGCTAAAAACGCAAAATATTGGCGCTAAAATTGTTTTTAGCCGCTAAAAAGGGTATAATTAGAAGGTAAAACTATCAAAGTGAGGTTCACCAATTGCAAACAGAAATCAAATTGAAAACACCATATATTACTTTAGGTCAGTTATTGAAAATTGCCGATATTATTTCATCTGGTGGCCAAGCTAAGTTTTTCTTGCAAGAATATGCTGGAAAAATTTTGGTAAATGGTCAACCTGAAAATCGGCGGGGAAAGAAACTCTATCCCGATGATTTAGTGGAAATTGCCGATTTTGGGACCTACATAATGAAGGCTTAAAATGTATTTAAAACAAATTATACTCACTGATTTTCGGAATTATCAAAAGCAAAAGCTAGACTTTTCCCCAGCTGTTAATGTCTTGATTGGGAAAAATGCGCAAGGAAAAACCAACCTGCTAGAAGCCATCTTTGTCTTGGCAATGGCTAAAAGCCACCGGACTAGTAAGGATAAGGAGCTAATTCGCTTTAAACAAGAGGCGGCCCGGCTTGAGGGGACGATTAACCGGAGATTAGGGGACTTAAAGCTAGAGTTAATTTTAAGCAAAAAAGGTAAGATTGCTAAGGTCAACCACTTAGAACGGCCCAAGCTTTCCGAATACATTGGCCAATTAAATGTAATCTTGTTTGCGCCTGAAGACCTGGCCTTGGTTAAGGGGGCGCCCCAGGAGCGACGGCGGTTTATTGATATGGAATTTAGTCAAATAGACCCCCTTTATCTCCATGATTTAAGTCAGTATAAACAAGTTTTACGCCAACGCAATAAATATTTAAAGGCCCTGCAATTAAAACAGGCTAATGATTTGGTTTACCTAGATATTTTAACGGAGCAATTAGCTAACTTGGGTGGCAAGGTCATCGCTAAACGCTTAATCTATCTAAAACGTTTAGAAACTTACGCTAAGGACTTACACGCCCAGATTACCCAGGGCAAAGAACAGTTGACCCTCAGGTACAAAACGAATTTAAAGGACCTAGGCACTCAAACCGAAAATGATTTGGCAACTAACCTGTTGGCTAAGTTTCAGCAGTTACGCCAAAAAGAGCTCTCACAGGGAACGAGCTTAGCCGGTCCCCATCGGGACGACCTTAGTTTTTATCTTAATGACAATAACGTGCAAACATACGGCTCCCAAGGTCAGCAACGGACAACAGCTTTGTCAGTCAAGTTGGCAGAGATTGAACTGATGCACGAACAAACGGGGGAATACCCGGTTTTATTACTAGATGATGTTTTGTCGGAATTGGATGGCCAACGCCAAACCCACCTGTTAAAGACAATTCAAGATAAGGTCCAAACTTTTTTAACCACCCCGGGCCTAAACGATATTGCCCAGCAGTTGATAAAAGAACCCAAAATTTTTCATGTCAATAATGGAAAAATTTCCACAGATGATGAAAACACTTTGCAAGTAGAAATTTTTTATCCCCATAAGGATGAAAAAGATGAAAGCACAAAAAACTAATTTGAGGAGGAATTAGCGTGACGGAAGAAGAAAGAACAACAGCCCAACTTGAAGAAAGCAAGGAAGAAAAGGCTAAGGAATACGATGCCAGCCAAATTCAAGTGTTAGAAGGGCTGGAAGCTGTTAGAAAGCGCCCCGGGATGTACATTGGCTCAACTAGCTCCCAAGGCTTACACCACTTAGTTTGGGAAATTATTGACAACGGGATTGATGAAGCCCTAGCCGGTTTTGCCAGTGAAATTAATGTCACTGTGGAAAAAGATAATAGTATCACGGTTATCGACAATGGTCGGGGGATTCCTGTGGATATTCAACCTAAAACAGGGCGCCCTGCTTTAGAAACAGTGTTTACAGTGCTTCACGCCGGAGGTAAGTTTGGCGGTGGCGGTTATAAGGTTTCAGGGGGACTCCACGGGGTTGGTGCTTCCGTAGTTAACGCTTTGTCCACAGAATTAGATGTTGAAGTTTACCGCGAGGGCAAAATTTACGGTATGGACTTCAAGTTAGGGAAAGTTGCCCACCCAATGGAAGTGAAGGGGACTTGTGGCAGCCACCAACACGGCACCAAAGTTCACTTCTTACCAGACCCAGATATTTTTACGGAAACTACTATTTATGATATTAAGGTCCTAACCACCCGGATTAGGGAGTTAGCTTTCTTAAATAAGGGTTTAAAAATTACGATTGAAGACAAGCGTCCTGAAGAACCAACCTACCAGGAATTCCACTACGCCGGTGGGATTCGCCATTACGTTGAATTCTTAAACAAGGGCAAAGAACCCTTATTTGAAGAACCTATCTACGTTGAAGGGGAACAAAAGGGAATTACGGTCGAAGTAGCTTTACAGTATACAAATGATTTCACTTCGACTTTACTAACCTTTACGAACAACATCCATACCTATGAAGGGGGGACCCACGAGGCCGGCTTTAAGACTGCGTTAACGCGGGTAATTAATGACTACGCCCGCAAGGTGGGCTTACTAAAGGAAAATGATGCTAACCTCAGTGGGGAAGATGTGCGGGAAGGTTTAACAGCTGTTATTTCTATTAAGCACCCTAATCCACAGTTTGAAGGCCAAACCAAGACGAAGCTGGGGAATTCTGACGCACGGGCGGTCACTGATAAAACCTTCTCCGAAACTTTCAACAAGTTCCTGTTGGAAAATCCAACTGTGGCTAAAAAGATTGTGGAAAAAGGAACGGTTGCTGCTAAGGCCCGGGTGGCTGCTAGAAGAGCCCGGGAAATGACTAGAAAGAAAAATGGCCTCGAAATTTCTAATCTGCCTGGTAAGTTAGCGGATAATACCAGCAAGGACCCAGCTATTTCAGAACTCTTCATCGTCGAAGGGGACTCCGCCGGTGGGTCTGCTAAGCAAGGTCGTTCTCGCTTAACCCAAGCTATCTTACCTATTCGGGGGAAGATTTTAAACGTTGAAAAGGCTAGTCTTGATCGGATTTTGGCCAATGAAGAAATTCGTTCCCTCTTCACAGCGCTAGGAACAGGGTTTGGTAAAGATTTTGACGTTACTAAAGCCAACTACCATAAGTTAATCATCATGACTGATGCCGATGTCGATGGGGCCCATATTCGGACCTTGCTGTTGACACTCTTTTACCGCTTTATGCGCCCAATGATTGACGCAGGTTACGTCTACATTGCCCAACCACCTTTGTACCAAGTGCGGCAAGGTAAGATGGTGCGCTACATTGACTCGGATGCCGAATTAAATGAAGTTTTAGGTCAATTACCACCTTCACCTAAGCCTGCCATTCAACGTTATAAAGGGTTAGGTGAAATGGACGCGGAACAACTATGGGAAACAACCATGGATCCGGAAAATCGGCGCTTATTGCGGGTAGAGTTGTCTGACGCTGAGGAAGCTAACGCCGTATTTGAAATGTTAATGGGTGACCATGTGGGACCAAGACGCCAATTTATCGAAGATAATGCAACCTTTGTTGAAAACTTGGATGCCTAATTAAGGAAGGTGAAATAAGTGGTAGATTTACCAAATCGAATTAAAAATGTTGATCTTTCGAAAGTCATGCGCACGTCCTTTTTAGACTACGCTATGAGTGTTATCGTAGCCCGGGCTTTGCCGGATGTTCGTGATGGGCTAAAGCCGGTTCACCGCCGGATTTTATATGGGATGAATGAACTGGGTGTGACTCCCGATAAACCGTATAAGAAATCGGCCAGAATCGTTGGGGAAGTCATGGGGAAATTCCACCCCCACGGGGACTCAGCTATCTATGAATCCATGGTCCGGATGGCGCAAGACTTTAGCTACCGTTACATGTTAGTCGATGGTCACGGGAACTTTGGGTCTGTCGATGGTGATGGCGCCGCAGCGATGCGTTATACCGAAGCGCGGATGAGCAAGATTACCTTGGAAATGTTGCGGGACATTAATAAGGATACGATTGATTTCCAAGACAACTATGATGGGACCGAAAGGGAACCTAAGGTCTTACCGGCTCGTTTCCCTAACCTCTTAGTCAATGGGGCCACGGGGATTGCGGTTGGGATGACAACTAATATTCCGCCTCATAATTTAGGCGAAGTAATCTCTGGGTTACATATCTTAATGAAGAATCCGGATGCAACCACGGCCGACTTGATGGAAGCCATTCCTGGGCCGGACTTCCCAACCGGGGGAATTGTCATGGGTAAATCTGGAATTCGGAAGGCCTATGAAACTGGTAAGGGTCAGGTAACATTAAGGGCCAAGGTTGATATTGAGGAGCTCAAAAATGGGCGCCAACAAATTATCGTGCACGAACTTCCTTACATGGTAAATAAGGCCCGCTTGATCGAACGGATTGCCGAATTAGCCCGGGAAAAGAAGATTGAAGGAATTACTGATATTAAAGATGAATCCGACCGGGAAGGGATGCGGATTACGATTGATATTAGGCGTGATGTCAGTGCCTCAGTCGTTTTAAATAACTTATATAAATTAACCTTGATGCAATCTTCCTTTGGCTTCAATATGTTAGCCATCGTTGATGGTACGCCTAAGGTCTTGAGTTTAAAGCAAATACTGCAACATTACTTAAATCACCAAGAAAGCGTAATTCGGCGGCGGACAGAGTTTGAATTAAAGAAGGCTAAGGCAAGAGCCCATATCCTAGAAGGGTTACGGATTGCCCTAGACCATATTCAAGCCATTATTGATATCATCCGCAAATCACCAAGTGGAGACGTGGCCAAGGATCGGTTAATTAACGAGTATGCCTTGAGTGACAAGCAAGCCCAAGCCATCTTAGACATGCGCTTAGTTCGCCTAACCGGTTTGGAAAGAGATAAGGTTGAAGCCGAGTATCAAAAGACGATGGAAGCCATTGCCGACTACGAAGATATTTTGGCTAAGCCAGAACGGATTCACCAAATCATCTACGAAGAATTACTCGACATTCAAGCCCGCTTTGGGGATGAACGGCGGACAGAATTAATGGTTGGGGAAGTCCTAAGCATTGAGGATGAAGACTTAATCGAAGAAGAATCTGTTGCCATCACCGTTACCCATAATGGTTACATTAAGCGGATTCCAACCAGTGATTTCAAGCAACAAAATCGTGGTGGTCGTGGGGTTCAAGGAATGGGTGTACATGATGATGACTTCATCGAACAACTCATTACTAGTTCGACCCATGATGAACTCCTCTTCTTTACTAACCTAGGTAAGGTTTACAGCATGAAGGGCTATGAAATTCCTGAGTATGGTCGAGCTGCCAAGGGGATTCCAGTAATCAACCTGTTAAATATTGAAGGTGACGAAAAGATTACCACCGTCATCAATGTGCCAAAAGATAGTAAAGTAGAGCAACCAGATGATTTAGCCCTCTTCTTTACCACTAAACTTGGGGTGGTTAAGCGGACGAGTGTAGCCGAATTTACTAACATCAGAAAGAACGGACTCAAAGCTTTGAATCTCCATGAGGGCGATGAACTAATTAATGTGGTTGCTGTTAAAGCCGACGCTAACGTAATCATTGGGACTCACCAAGGCTACAGCGTTTCATTTGCGGTCGAAAATGTTCGGTTGATGGGCCGGGCAGCCGCCGGGGTTCGTGGAATTCGCTTGCGTGAAGCTGATTATGTAGTCGGCTCAGACGTCTTAGCTGCCGACAGTAAGGTCTTTGTCATTTCAGAAAAAGGTTACGGCAAGCAAACCCTAGCATCTGAATATCCAATTAAAGGTCGCGGTGGTAAAGGGATTAAGACTGCGAATATTGGAACTAAGAATGGGCCGTTAGTCGGTTTAACCACGGTTAAGGGTGACGAAGACATCATGGTCATTACCGATAAAGGGGTTATGATTCGCTTTAACATTGAAACGGTCTCCCAAACCGGTCGTGCTACCATGGGGGTTCACCTGATTAACCTTGATGAAGATTCGGTTGTTTCAACTATGGCTAAGGTCGAACCGGAAGAAAATTCAGAAATTTCTGAAGAAAAATAAATTAATCGTGGATTTTTTGCGTATATTAAATATAGGTGAACTGTATTCAGGATTTTACTTGTTTTTTTAAATTTTTAATGTTATAATTTTTACTCGTGAGTATCTAAATAGCAAAAGTTTAGATTCTCCTTGTTCTCAAATTATATTTAGAACCAATAGTCCATAAGGAGGTGCAAACAGTCATGACAAATTACGAAATTACTTACATCATCAACCCATCACTTGATGAAGCTGCTAAGAACGACTTAGTAGAACGCTTCGACAACGTGTTAAAGAATGATGGTGCTGAAGTTGTAGATTCAAAAGACTGGTCTAAGCGTCGTTTTGCTTACGAAATTGCTGGTTACACGGAAGGTGTCTACCACATCGTAAACATTAAGGCTGAAAACGCTGATGCAATCAACGAATTTGACCGTCTTGCAAAGATCAACGACGGTATCTTACGTCACATGATTGTTAAGCGTGAAGCTTAATTTTAACTGATTGAATACAATTAACTAATATAAAAAGGAGGAGTAGACTTTGATTAACAATGTCGTACTTGTAGGTCGCCTGACCAGAGATCCTGATTTACGGTTCACCCCCTCTGGTGTTGCAACTGCTAACTTTACGTTGGCGGTTGACCGCAACTTTACTAACCAACAAGGCCAAAGAGATGCAGATTTTATTAACTGTGTTGTTTGGCGTAAGGCTGCGGAAAACTTTGCTAACTATACCCACAAAGGTTCTTTAGTTGGAATCGAAGGCCGGATTCAAACACGGAATTACGAAAACCAACAAGGCCAACGGGTGTACGTTACAGAAGTGGTGGTATCAAACTTCAGCTTCCTCGAATCTAAGGCACAAGCCGATGCTTACCGGCAACAAAACGGCGGTGGTCAAGGTTATACTCCACAAGGTCAAGGCTATCAAGCTAACCCATACGGGACACCAGCTGCAAACCAAGCGCAACCGGGTGGCTTTACTAACAACAATACTAGTGAGGCACAACCAAGTGCGGATCCATTTGCAGATAACGGTGATACGATTGATATCGCAGATAATGACCTACCATTCTAGATTAGAGGAGGGACACCGACATGGCACAACAACGTAGAGGTGGTCGTCGTCGTCGTAAGGTTGACTTTATCGCAGCTAACCACATCGAATACATCGACTACAAAGATACTGATTTATTGAAGCGTTTCATCTCAGAACGCGGTAAGATTTTACCTCGTCGTGTGACAGGTACTAGCGCTAAGAACCAACGTCGTTTAACAGTTGCTATTAAGCGTGCGCGGATTATGGGCTTATTACCATTCGTTGCTGAAGATTAAGCAAAAGTAAAATACTCCAACTAAGTACGAGTTACTTGGTTGGAGTATTTTTTAGTTATCAACAAACAAGTTATCCACAGTTAGAAATAAAAGAAAGTTACACCGACTTTTATTTCAATAATCCACTTGTGGATTATTGAAAATGAGCACATTCTGAGCAAGTAAGGGCTCTCTTATGAGAACTTGCCCACTTTACTTGTGAATAAGTTCAACCTTGTTTAAGATAAAGGGTGGACTTTTTAACAAGTGAGGGAAAAAGATGACTAGTAAACAAATTAAGTGGGTCACAGCCGGCTTATTATTAGCCAGTGTAATTGCCGGTTTGGACGCAACGATTATTAATACGGCTCTGCCAGCCATTATCAGTGACTTAAACGGAATTGAATATATGGGTTGGATTATTGCCGTCTTTTTATTGGGAATGGCTGTCTTTACCCCTTTATGGAGTAAGTTAGGTGAAAATTGGGGTAACAAAAAGGCTTTTCAGCTGTCGGTAGTATTATTCTTGGCTGGCTCTTTATTGGAAGGGTTGGCGCCTAACATTGGCTTTTTCATTGCCGCCCGTACCTTAATGGGGATTGGGGCCGGCGGAATGGGGGCACTGCCTTACATTATCATCGGTTACGTGTTCGAAAATATTAACAAGCGGGCTCACATTTTAGGGCTCATTTCAGCTTCTTTTAGTGCCGGCTCAATTATCGGTCCACTATTAGGTGGCTGGATTGTGGATACCCTAAGTTGGAATTGGATCTTTTACATCAACGTTCCTTTGGGCCTAGTAACTATCAGCTTGATTCAAGCGGCTTATAAAGAAGAAGTCCGTCAAACTAAGCAAGCCTTCGATTATCGCGGGGCTTGGTTGATGGTCTTAGGCTTAGTAGCCTTTCTATTAGGGATTCAATTATTAGGGATGGTTAGTTGGTATTATTGTGCTGGCTTAGTCTTAGTAGGTAGTTTATTAATTTGGCGCCTATTCAAGGTGGAAGCCAAGCAACAGACTCCCTTAATTCCAGGCCACCTCTTTAAGAATAAGGCCTTAGTGGTTGACTTCATTTTATTTGGGATTGCTTGGGGGGCGTCAATTGCCTTTAATACCTACGTCCCAATGTGGGCGCAAGGCTTGTTAGCAGCTACGGCCTTGGTCGGGGGCTTAACCCAAGTTCCTGGGGCTTTAACCGACTTTTTAGGTGCTAACTTGGCTCCGGCCTTTCAACGGAAATTCCGGGATCTAACGGTAGTTAACCTGGGCCTAATCGGGATCATGGTTTCAGTGTTGGGTTTATATTTCCTAGATGCTAAGGCTGCCTATGGCTGGCTTTTATTTTTAAGTGCCTTTTATGGTTTTGGGGTGGGGCTAGTCTTTGTTGTGTTGCAGATTCGGGTGCAACAAGACGTAGATATAAAGGACATGCCCGCAGCCACTTCCTTGAGTTACCTACTCAGAATTTTGGCTCAGACCTTAATGGCAGCCGTCTATGGAGTGTTATTAAACTTCGAGCTTGCCAGAGGAGTGGCACAGACTAAGGGCAAGATTAGCTTGGAAATGATGAATAAGCTCAGTAACCCAGTGACTAACAAGGAATTACCCCTAAACTTAATTCCCCAAATGCAACTTATCTTGCATCAGGGGTTACACACCATTATGTTAACAGCTACGGGCTTATTGTTAGTAGGTTTAGCCTTTTCGCTTTGGGCGCAAAAGAAAGTCTTTAAAAATTAGTCGGAATTTCACCCCTAAATGTTCATATAATCTTCATACATTCTAGTTAATATATAACCATACCTAATATCCAAAAACAATTTTTCATTTGCTTTTCTCCCTAAACAAAAGTAATGAGATTATAAAGTTCCCCTAGCTTTGTAATAAATAACTCCTTTTTCCTCCGCAATTTTTTTAAATTGCGGAGTTTTTTATGTTAGAATTGTTTAGATTATCTATAGTAAGGAGTTTCTTATGAAAATTTTCAAAAATGTTGCCTTGGTAATTATTGTGGCCTTTAACCTCCGGTGGGGAATCACTAGTGTTTCTCCTGTGGTAGACTATTTGAAGCTAAAGTTGAGCCTCAGTAATTTTCAGGTCAGCCTACTAACCAGTATCCCAGTTTTTTGTATGGGAATTTTTGCCTTTTTTGTCGGGCTACTTCAGACTAAATATGGGCGCAAGCGGAGTATTTTTTACCTCTTGCTCTTGATGTTTGTTGCGGCGGCTACACGTTTAGGTAGCCACTCTTTTATTAGTTTATGCTTGTCAGCCTTTATCATTGGCTTAACAATCGCAATCATTGGCCCAATGCTATCTGGCTTTATCAAGGAACAATTTCCCCACCATCAAGGTAGTATGGTGGGAGTTTACTCACTTTCAATGGGGGTCGGGGCTACGGTTGCCTCAGGGGCAGCTCTTAGTCTAAGTCACCGTTACTCTTGGCAAGTTGGCCTGGGGATTTGGAGCGTAATTGCCTTAGTTTCAGCCCTAGTTTGGCAACTTGGGGCAGCCGATGATAAAAAAGCCCCTAAGCTTACTAGCCAAACTTCTTCACCCTTAAAAGTGAGTGAACTTTTACAGACGAAGCAGATGTGGGCCTTAATCCTCTACTTTGGTTTCCAATCGGGAATTTATTACAGTGCAGTTGCCTGGACCACGTCGTTTTTTTCAAGTCGGAACCTGCCAGCGGCAAAAAATACACTTTACTTAACCGTGATGATGGTGCTGATTACGGCTTGCAGTTTTATTATTCCAAGTTTAATGGACCGGTTTGGCTCAACTAAAAACTGGAATATTTTTTGTACCGTGGCAGCCCTTTTCAGTGGCTTGACCTTTTGGTTAGGAAGCAATGACTGGGCCTACTTCGTGGCTATCCTCCTATTTGCGATTGGAAGTGGGGGACTATTTCCAATTTCCTTGTTGTTACCCTTACAATTTTCAACTCAGGCTGATGAGGCGAGCTTGAAAACAGGGTTAATGCAGGCTGGTGGCTACATTATGGCCGGAATCATTCCTTTGGCCCTAGGCTCTTTGATGGATTGGACCGGTAATTATCTCTATTTGCCGCTTAACTACGTACTTTCTTCGGTTATCATGTTGATAATTGGAACTCGGTTGCTTTCTGAAAAATAAATGAAAAAATTCTTAAAAAAGCCTTGTAATTATTTTTTTATCTGTTATTATAATACTTAACAAAGGGAAAACTAATTCAATTTTAATCTTTATTTAAGAAGGGAGTCGGTCGCAATGACAAACTTGGTAACAGTTTTCGCTACAGTTGAATACATTATTCTCAGCCTAGTCATTATCAACGCGCGTCAGGTGCGATCGAATGTCTCGGCTTATTAGTCTAGGAGCATTTAATCCACGGCGCGCTAACCAAAAGGTAACGAGCGGTGGAATAAGAAGTTAAGCATCCACCGTTTGTAACGGAGGATGCTTTTTTTGTTGGAATTATAAGGGCAAGATAAAAGGAGAAAGAATATGGAAGCAACTACAAAGACGAGTGCCTTTGCGAATGCAGGCCAAGATAGAACAACTGTTAAAGAATACGCCTATAATATCTCAGCTGCGGTAGCTAATGCAATTTTAGTTACCTTAGGGATGGGGTTGTTGATGCAAACCATTGCTGGTTTTGTTCATTTTCAACCACTTTATCAAGCTGGGACGCTGGCACAAGATTTATTAGCACCAGCCTTAGGGCTAGCAGTTGCCTCACAATTACGAGTAACTACTTTGGTAATGTTTAGTTCGATGATTGCCGCAACAGTTGGGGCAAACGCGGTTCACTTTGTTACTGCAGCAAATGGGGTCGCAACCGTAACTGCGACTGGTCAAACCGCAGTTCAAGCCGCTGGCACCGGGGTCTTTTCAACCGGGCAACCTATCTCTGCGGTAGCGGCAGGGTTAGTGGCAGCCTTGGTTGGGAAGTATCTTTCTGGTAAGACTCCACTTGACATGGTGTTAGTACCATTTGGTGCTACCATGGTCGGGACTTTAGTCGGACTAGGCTTAGCGGCAGTTGTAACTCCAGCTTTACTTAGTGTTAGTGCCTTTATCGCTGAATCTATGAAGGTTAATCCGTTTGTTGGTTCGGTTTGCATCTCAATGGTGTGGGCGTTATTCTTAATGACCCCAGCTTCATCGGCAGCCTTGGCAGTCGCCTTAACCTTGGATCCCGTTTCAGCTGCGGCGGCAGCAATTGGGACAACGGCTCAATTCGTAGGCTTCACAGCTATGTCATACAAGCAAAATACCATCGGAGCAAACGTTGCTCAATTTGTAGTTACACCTAAATTACAATTCCCTAACTTAATCGTGAATCCTTGGCAATTGTTACCACCGTTGGTTTCAGCCATGGTTTGTGCTCCGTTAGCAACAGTGGTCTTTGGTTTCCAAGCTCCGTACACTGTTGGGGGGTTAGGGCTTAACTCCTTTATCGCGCCAATCTACTTCTGGGGCCAAGGTTTAGGAACATTTGGCGTTTACGTCCTTTGTGGGCTTGTTTTACCAGCGTTATTCTCTGTTGTGGGCTTCAAGCTGATGAAGAAAGTTGGCTTGGTAAGAGATAACGAATTACATTTAAACATCCTTTAGGATTGAAAGAGACAGGAAGCTGAAGTACACTTCCTGTCTTTTTATTTGGCTAGCGGGTAATTCAAGTCAGTTCTTATTATTTCCTGGGAAATAATGCTATAATGTAGGTAATTTTTGATTAGTTAAGGGGATTTTTGATGAAGAAAATACTAATTATTGAAGACGAAGAAGCAATCGCTATGATTGAACAGGATTACTTAGAATTAAGTAATTTTGAAACAGAAGTGGTTGGTGATGGGGCTAGTGCCTTACAAAAATTAAACGATAATAGTTACGATTTAATTTTGCTCGACTTGATGCTTCCCGGGGGAATGAGTGGGTACGACGTTTGCAAGAAAATTAGGGGACAAGTCGACATTCCCATTATCATGGTAACGGCTAAAACGGAATCGTTAGATAAGGTGTTGGGCTTGGAACTAGGGGCTGACGACTACTTAACAAAACCTTTTGATCCGGCTGAATTGGTTGCCCGGGTTAAGGCTAACCTCAACCAGTATGAGCGTTTGAAGGGGCAAACTGCTCAAGCTGAAGAAAAGTTGGTTATTGGTAACGGGATTGTAATGGAACTGGGGAGTTATAAGGTGACTAAGGATGGTAAGGAGCTCCGTTTTCCTAATAAGGAATTTGAGTTACTCCGTTTCCTAGCGCAAAATCCCAACTACGTTTACTCTAAGGAACAGCTTTTTGAAAAAATTTGGGGCTACGATTACATTGGTGATCCAGCCACAGTAGCTGTTCATATCAACCGGATTCGCGAAAAAATCGAACAGGATAGCAATAACCCCAAGTTGATTGAAACGGTGTGGGGAGTTGGCTACCGTTTTAACGGAGGCAAGTAAAAAATGAGTCTACAAAGGCGAATTGTGACCTCATATGTGATTATTATTGTGTTGGCTTTGTTAACCCTGTTAGGAATCGGGGGGGCTTTCATGGTAGCCTACTATGCTAAGTATGACGAATATGCAACGGATGTCCGTTACTTTCAGATTGAAAAGAATGGCCATAAGGTTAAGCAATTAGTAACTAATAGCCAGTATAGTAAGGCTAACCAGGCTCAAATAATTAGGGACCTCCACGCTTATCATTACCGGGTTCGGATTTTTAATCAAAAGACCGGCAAGGTAATCTATACCGATAAATTTGCGGAAGATGAACTTTACTTCGTAAACTCTATCAGAACTGATGATTTTTCAACCAAGAAGGCCAAGCGTTACCAATGGTCTAATTCTGCCTTTGTTAGCCGCCTCTATAATTATCAGGGGCAAAAGATAGGCTTGGTAGCCACTAAGTTAACCCACTACCGCCCGAAAAAGTATAATACCCATATTTCCAAACTAGATTTAAGAAATCGGATTATCTTTACCTTATGGGCAGGGGTGTTGATTATCGTCATTGTAGCCTTAACGGTGCTCTTCTTTTCCAAACGAACCTTACGCAGAATTATGGCCCCCTTGGATAAGTTAGTCGCAGCTTCTAGGCGAATTGAAGAGGGCCAGGAGTTCAAACCAGTCGTCTATACTGGGGGCGATTATGAGATGGAAGTTTTAATCAAATCATTTAATGATATGCAGACCAGTATTAAGGAATATATGGATAAGACTGCAGCTTATGAACGAGCTAGGACTAAGATGATTTCTGGTATCTCCCATGACTTAAATACTCCCTTAACCTCGATTAAGGGCTGTTTAAAGGGGATAATCGATGGAGTCGCTAGGACACCTGAACGGCAGAAGAAATATATCGAAATTGCTTACAATAAGGCCGATGAGATGGAAGGTTTGCTTCAACAACTCTTCTATTTATCTAAGCTAGAAACAGGGAATATGCCGGCTAACCCGGTTGTTTTGGATTTACGCACCTTCGTTAGCGACTTAGTGGCTAAGAATCGGTTAGCTTGGGAGGAAGAAGGTGCCCAGCTGAGTTTGCGGTTAGGAACAGAGACTAGTCAGGTGAAGATAGACGCAGAGCAATTACGGCGGGTATTGGTTAATATTATCGAAAATGCAATTAAGTATAACGATAAGAACACAGCTCTAGTTACAATCGATTTAATTACCAGCGCTGATGAGGTAAAACTTTGCCTAGGAGATAATGGTCCCGGTGTTCCAGAAGATAAGTTAGGCGAAGTCTTTAATGAATTTTACCGGGGTGACGAATCACGAAACACTAAGAAGAAGGGAAGCGGCTTAGGCCTATACATTGCCCGTACGATTATTAACCAAGCCGGCGGGACAATCTCGGCTAGAAATGAACAGGGCTTAAAGATTACGCTGACCCTACCAAGGATAAATTAAGCAAGGTAATTGCAATTTGGACTGAGAAGAGTAGAATTTAGAGTATGTTTAAAATACTTAAGGTTTGCCAAGAACTTTTTATGTTATGATAAATACTAGGTAGATTTGAACCAATCTAAGTTTAAGGGAAAAATAAAGAGGAGTTTAAAATATGTGTGGATTTGTTGGCTGTCTGACAACAATTAAAAATACCAAAGATCTTAATGATCAGCTGACCGTCAGCGATATGAATTCAATGATTGTTCACCGGGGACCTGATGATTCAGGTTACTTTGAAGATGAACACATCACAATGGGTTTTCGCCGTTTAAGTATTATTGACTTAGAAGGGGGTCACCAACCTCTATCTTACGATAACGACCGTTATTGGATGACCTTCAACGGGGAAATTTATAACTATCTTGAATTAAGAGCCGACTTGAAAAAGGAAGGCTACGAATTTAAAACTGACTCCGATTCAGAAGTTATTATCGCAATGTACGCGCGTTATAAAGAAAAGTGTGTCGACTTCCTGCGGGGAATGTATGCCTTTGTAATTTGGGATCGTGATACCAAAACGATGTTTGCAGCCCGGGATCACTTTGGAATTAAGCCGCTTTACTACGCTGAAGAGGGCGATAAGTTCTACTATGCTTCAGAAGGTAAGGCTATTTACAAGGTCTTGAAGGACAAGAGCTTTGATAAGGCTGCGCTTCAAGATTACATGACCTTCCAATTTGTACCCGAACCTAAGACATTAACTAAAGAAATTAAGGCCGTCTTACCAGGCCATTACATTATTAAAAAACCAGGCCAAGCCGTCGTTACTAAGCGCTACTTTAAGCCAGAATTCAATGTAATTGCCCGGCCAGAAGAAGAATACGTGAAGCGGGTCCGTAACGTCTTATTGGACTCGGTTGAAAAACACATGCGGGCTGATGTTACCGTCGGTTCCTTCCTTTCGGGTGGGATTGACTCATCCATCGTGGTGGCTTTGGCAAGACAACTAAGTCCGAAGTTAAAGACCTTCTCCGTTGGGTTTGAACGGGAAGGCTATAATGAAATCGATGTTGCTAAGGAAACTGCGGCTAAACTAGACGTGGAAAACTTTAGCACAGTCATCACCCCCCAACGTTTTGTTGAGGCTTTTCCTTGTTTCATCTGGAACATGGATGATCCTTTGGCTGACCCAGCTGCTGTGCCTCAATACTTTGTGGCTAAGGAAGCTCGTAAGCAAGTCAAGGTTGCCTTAACCGGTGAAGGGGCCGATGAGTTATTTGGTGGTTACACTATTTACCACGAACCATACTCACTTAAGATGTTTAATTACACTAAACCATTAAATGGTGCGCTCCATGCCCTAGCCCGTATCATTCCAGAAGGGGTTAAGGGTAAGAGCTTCTTACTTCGGGGGACGACTCTACTAGAAGAACGTTATGTTGGTAACGCCTTTATCTTTAATGAAAAAGAAAAGCAACAGTTTATGACCCAATATGATGCTAATCAACCATTTGTGGATGTAACTAAACCATATTACGATATTGCTAAGAACTATGACCCTGTGACGAAGATGCAATTTGTGGACATTAATCAGTGGCTTAACGGTGACTTACTCCATAATGCCGATCGAACAACAATGGCGCACAGTCTTGAGTTGCGGACCCCGTTCTTAGATAAGGAAGTCTTTGCCGTTGCCCGGGAAATTCCGGCCGACTTACGGATTGCCAATAATACCACTAAGTACATCTTACGTAAGGCGGTTGAAGGGATTGTTCCTGACCACGTCTTACACAGAAGAAAGCTAGGTTTCCCAGTACCACTCAGATTCTGGCTTAAGGATGAACTTTACGATTGGGCTAAAGACCAAATTTTGGCCTCCCAAACAGACAAATACTTAGACAAGACATACATGCTTAAGTTATTAGATGACCACCGGGATGGTAAGGCTGATAATTCACGGAAATTATGGACGGTCTTAGCCTTCATGATGTGGCATAAGATTTACGTCGAAAACGATTATTTACCAGACGCTGAAGAAATTCAAGCAACTGCAGCTAAAATTTAATAAGCACATCAACCTGGTTACCCCCGTGGGTAACCAGGTTTTTTTAGCTTGACTTGGACTTAACTCCAAGTTGTATAGTAGGCATAAATGAAAGGGGTTTTTTAAAATGGAGTATCAATTTTTAGGCCAGACGGACATCCAAGTTTCCAAGCTTTGTGTAGGCTGTATGAGCTTTGGAAAGGCGGGCACGATGCATGATTGGACCCTAGATGCCACTGCTAGTGAACAGGTCATTAAGCATGCTTTAGATGCAGGAATTAATTTTTTTGACACAGCCAACAGCTATTCGCAGGGAACAAGTGAAGAATATTTAGGCAGGGCTTTGCGCAGAAATGTTGCTCGTGATCAAGTGGTAATTGCTTCTAAGGTTTATTTCAATCCGGGCAGGTTGTCAGCTCAAGCAATTCAACGTGAAATTGATGGTACTTTAAAAAGGCTAGGAACAGATTACCTAGACTTGTACATCATCCACCGGTTTGACTATGAGACGCCGATTGAAGAAACGATGACAGCCTTAAATGAGTTGGTAAAAGCCGGTAAAGTTAGGGCGCTAGGCGCTTCGGCAATGTACGGTTACCAGTTTCACAACATGCAGGAATTTGCTAAGCAAGCAGGTTTAGCCCAATTTGAGGCAATGGAAAACCACTATAACCTTTTATACCGTGAAGACGAACGGGAATTAATTCCGGTTTGCAAGCAATACGGGGTATCTTTGATGCCTTATAGTCCGTTAGCTGCGGGCCACTTGAGTCATTTAGGTTGGCAAACAGATAGTTTGCGTTCACGGACTGACCGCGTGGCGATGGGAAAATATGATGACACTAAGGATAAGGACTATCAAATTGTTTTGCGGGTAAACGAGCTAGCCCAAAAACACGGGGTCTCAATGACACAGATAGCCCTAGCATGGCAGTGGGCTAAAGGAGTAATGGCGCCAATTGTAGGGACTACCAAGCCTAGTCATTTTGACGATGCGGTTGCTGCTTTAAACCTTAAATTGACGCCAGCAGAGGTAGCTTACCTAGAGGAATTATATCAACCACATAAAATCAAGGGAGCACTTAAGCAAAATCCACCGGCAGGAACTGTTTTGGTTGATAAAAAGTAAGCTGAAGTAAAAGGGTCGCTATTGGCAGGCGGCTCTTTTTTTCTCATAAGCGCTTAATAAACCCCTTTCAAGTATAGACAAGTTTCGAAAAAAGATAATTTACAACTTATTGAACTTTAGCCTAAAAATTTAGGAAAGAAACCAAACTAGACAAGCTTTAAAACTTGTATATGCTTGTTATGAAGGGCTTTATATCAGTTATACCAATCTCAACTTGTATATATATGAACCCTAAAATTACCTTGATAATTGCTTTTAGGGGGGAGTATCCATATAATCATAAGTGTTTTAGGGATACTTGTTTAGGTAAGGACAAAGTTATTGTTAGTTGTTAGTGTCTTTACTCAAACGATACAAAGGGAAAGCCTTTGGAGAAAAAGGGATTTTAGGATAATTGAATATGAACCTTTTAGGATGTCGGGTTCGTATTATTACATAGTGAGACTTGGAATTTGCGGATTCCGAGTCTTTTTTTATTACCTTTTACGTAAATACTTAAAAATAAAGTTTGAAAATAACGATGGTAAGGAATATAATAAAAACATTCTTTTAATTACTAGGGGGCTTTAAAATGTCACAAACAAGTTTAAAGCAAAGTGATTATATGACCTATACCCGCCGCTTGCTAGCTGAAAAATTTCCGACTAGGGAAGCGGTTGTTACTGAAATAATGAACTTAGAGGCAATTTTACACCTGCCTAAGGCAACTGAGCACTTTGTTTCGGATCTACACGGAGAATACTCGGCCTTTGACCATATTTTGCGTAACGGGTCAGGCAACGTCTACCAAAAAATCAAGGAGACCTTCGGTAGTCGCTTGACTCAAAAGAGTTTGCAAGACTTTGCCTTACTGATTTATTATCCCGAAGATAAGTTACACTTGCAGGAACAAAAGTTAAGCCAAGTGGACCTAGAGCAATGGTATTTAGATACAATTATCCGCCTGCTAGAGCTGTTGAAGATGGTTGCTAGCAAGTATACCCGGTCTAAGGTTAGAAAGGCCCTGGACCCTAATTTTGTTTACATAACCGAAGAGTTGCTTTACACCGATCAAGCCCAAGAAGATAAGCGCAACTACTTCAACCAACTCTTGAAAAACCTAGTTAAGATGGGGGTGGTTAAGGAGTTCATTAAAGAAAGTTGCTACACAATCCAAAGGTTGGTGGTAGACCACCTACATGTTATTGGCGACATTTATGACCGGGGTGAGCATCCCGATTTAATTATGGAAACCTTAATGAATTACCATTCCGTCGATATCCAGTGGGGCAACCACGACATGCTTTGGATCGGGGCTGCCAGTGGCTCTGAGCTGTGCATGCTAAACCTCTTACGGATTTGTGCACGCTATAATAACTTGGCGACGGTCGAAGACGCTTACGGTATTAGCTTGCGGCACCTATCGAAGTTTGCCGAGGAAACCTATGGCCTAAACCCTGCTTTTTTGCCTAACTTAGTCAAGGGCGACTCATTTAGCTTTCGGGGGGAGCAGTTACAGTTAACGCAGCTCCAACAAGCCCTGGCGATTATGCAATTCAAATTAGAGGGACAAGTAATCGCGCGCCAACCAGATTTTAAGATGGAACAAACCGCCCTCCTGTCTAAAATCGACTACCAGGCTCAAACGATTAAGTTAAACAAGCGGACCTATCAGCTAGAAAATACTTGTTTTGATACAATTGATCCTAAGCACCCCTACCAATTAACCCCAGAAGAAGAACAGATTATTTTAGGGTTACGGCAATCCTTTGTGAATTCCAAGGCCCTAAGAAAACACCTAGACTTTTTAGTTAATAAGGGCAGCATGTACTTAACTTATAATGGCAACCTCTTGGTTCACGGCTGCTTACCGGTAGATGAAGCCGGTAACTTTTTAGCCTTTAACTACCAAGGCAAAGCTTATGCGGGCCGGGCCTTACTGGATTTCTTTGATGACCAGGTCCGTTATGCCTATAATCACCCCGAAGGTGACCAAACGGCGCAGGATCTAATTTGGTACTTGTGGCAGGGGCCGATTTCACCTTTGTTTGGCAAACAACAGATGACGACCTTTGCCCGCTACTTTATCAAGGATAAGGCCAGTCACGAAGAAGTCCGTAACCCTTATTTCAAACTGAGAAAGCAAGAGGAGTTCGTTAAGAAGCTCTTAGGTGAATTTGGCCTAGACGTTAGTGGCCACGTTATTAACGGCCACACTCCGGTTAAGCGGGGCCACGAGGCCATCTTAGCCAACGGCCGCATGATTGTGATTGATGGGGGGTATTCTAAGGCTTATCAGCCCACGACAGGCTTTGGTGGTTATACCTTGCTTTATAACTCATATGGCCTACAGCTAGTTGCCCACCATCCTTTTACTTCCAAGGAGGAAACCTTAAAGAGTGGGCAAGACATTATTTCCACCACCCGGGTGGTCAACCATGAGCTAAAACGGAAGTTAGTGGCGGATACGGATATTGGCCGGCAGTTGCAGGAAAATATTGCTTTACTCAAGACAATGTTGCAGTAAAAAAAGATTGTGAAATAAAAGTTAAATAACCTAAGTTAGACGGGAATTATCATTTGTGAACCACTAACTTAGGTTATTTTTAATGTGAAAAAAATCACTTTTTCACTAGACAAATCGTTTTCAAAGCTATATAGTAGTTACCGTAAGGAACTACTAAAAGAAGGTGTGATTTTGGAAAAAGCACTTACAGCTTTAGAAAAAATTGGGCTCAGTCCCAATGAAGCCCGGGTTTTTTTAACGATTTATAAGGAAGATGGCAAGACGGGCTATAAGATTAGTAAGGATTCGGGGATTGCGCGCTCAAAAATTTATCCCCTTTTATCTAGTCTAGTCGAAAAGGGCCTAATTTTCCAATCGAAGGAAGAACCCATCGTTTATCGGAGTTTAACCTTAAAGGAGTTAGTGGCTAAGTTGGATTTGGATCGGCAAAAGCATATTCAAGACGTAAGGGAAAACTTAACCCAGCTAGACACCAAGGTTGATAAGGCTCCGGTTTGGCAGTTAGCAAGCTATGAGCAAGCCATGGAGCGGGCCTTGTATGAGATTCAGACTGCGCAAAAAAGTCTGTACGTTCAGATATACACCGAGGATTTAACCCCGCCGTTAATTAAAGCTTTAGAGCGAGCTGAAAGTAGACTGCATGATTTTGTGGTCATTCTTTTCAGTCAGCACCATCGCTACTCATTGCCCTTTAGGCGCTATTATAAACACTACTTTGAAGCAGCTAAAAAGGCCGATTATCACGGTCGTTGGCTTAGCGTGGTAGCGGATAGTCAAGCCGTTGTTTCGGGGCGCATTAGTGAGGAAGCAGGTAGTGACTTACTGTGGACGCAAAATAGCTCGATGGTCTTTATGGCCCAAGAATATGTTTTGCATGATGCTTATAATCTAAGAACACTGAATAAATTAGATAAAGAGGCTAGGGAGGTCTTTGGGGCTGATTTAGCAGATGTTCGCAACATTTATTTTGATTGATAAACATCGAGGGGGAAAGCCTTATGTTAACGATTTTATTAACTGCAATCGTAATTATTAACTTGTTATTTATCTATACCTTAGTTAAGGATTTAATCAAGCACAAGGATGAAGTGATGTCAGAACCAGCAAGCACAATTTGGACACCAATTGCGCAAGTAATTATTTATTTCTTGTCGACCTTTGGAATTTCCGACTTTGCGATTTCTACGGCACTCTATCCGAAAGCTAAGTGGGTCTCAATGAAGAAATTACCAGGAACACTTAACACTCAGTGTGTAATTCCTGTCTTTGTAATGGCTTTGGCCTACATTAACAGTATTTCAGTTGGGGTAACCACCCTATTGGTTTGTATCGTCTGCCAAGTTATCGGCGCTTATGTCGGGCCATACTTTGTGGTTAAGTTACCAGAAAAAGTAATCAAGAATTTCGTGGTGGTCGGGTTATTAGTAGCCAGTCTCTTAATTTTAGCTGGAAAATTCAACTGGATTCCTGCTAACGGGACCGCAACGGAATTAACTGGAACTAAGCTGGTTCTAACTGGTTTGTTGATGTTTGTTTATGGGGCTTTAAATAATATTGGGATTGGTTCTTATGCCCTAACGATGGCGACTGTTTACGCGATGGGGATGAATCCCGCAGCCGCCTTCCCAATCATGATGGGGGCATGTACCTTTTCTGTTTCAATTGGAAGTATGCAATTTATCAAGTTACAAGACTACTCACGCAAGATTACCATGATGTCAGTTTTCGGGGTAATCGGCGTCTTAATTGCCGTCTTCTTAGTTAAGAGTTTGAATACCCAAATGCTCCAATGGGTGGTTTTAGTTGTGTTACTCTATTCAGCTGTATCATTATTTATGGCTGGTCGTAAAGAAAGTGAGGCTTAAGCTAATGCAATATTTAGACAAAGAACAAATTGCTGCTAATTTTTCCATGGAAGAAGCGATCGCCGCTTGTAAGGAAGCCCTAGAGCTCTATTCCGCTGGCCGGGCCGACATTCCCTTACGGACTAACATTGATGTGCCGGAAAATAACGGCCAAGCCCTCTTTATGCCCGGCTACGTAAGTGGTAGCACCCCAGCCTTGGGAATTAAGATTGTCTCTGTTTTTCCAGATAATATTAAGGCTAACCTGCCATCAGTTCCGGCCACCATGCTGACAATGGATGCGAAAACAGGGATTGTTAACGCGGTTTTAGATGGGACCTTTTTAACCCAGTTACGAACTGGGGCGGTTCAAGGGGCAGCCACCGATTTATTGGCTAGAAAAGATGCAAAAATCGGACTTTTAATTGGGACTGGAGGTCAAGGCTTCCAACAGCTCCGGGCGATGTTGACTGTGCGCAATTTTGAAAAAATGTATATCTTTGACATTGACCAAGCTCGCGCCCAAGCCTTTGCCAAGGAAGTTGCAACTAGTTTAGCTGCCTTTGGGGTTGAATTTGAAGCCGTAGCCGACGTTAATGCCGTTGTGGGTGAATGTGACGTAATTACCACCGTTACAACCGCTAAGGTGCCAACTTTTGATGGGAGTCTAGTTAAGCCAGGTTGTCATATCAATGGGGTGGGTGCTTATACCTTAGAGATGCACGAGCTACCAGAAACAGCCTTGGTTAAAGCTGCAAAAATTTTCACCGATACCGATGATGGGGTCTTAGCAGAAGCTGGTGACGTGGTTGGTGCCTTAGAAAAAGGAACCATCACAAAAGAGGATCT
This sequence comes from Ligilactobacillus agilis DSM 20509, assembly GCF_001436215.1. Lineage (GTDB taxonomy): Bacteria > Bacillota > Bacilli > Lactobacillales > Lactobacillaceae > Ligilactobacillus > Ligilactobacillus agilis. The sequence continues at coordinate 37,218 of NZ_AYYP01000001.1, read as the reverse complement.
TAGTGGCGAGTTAGGCCAGTTGGTCTCACACCCAGAGCTAGGCCGGCAAAGTGCCAAAGACATCACGGTCTTTAAGACGGTCGGGACCTCGGCTTTGGACGTGGTTGTTGCAGATAAGATTGTCCGTAAAATTCAAGGGTAAATAAAAGTAAGTAAATATAAAGGACGCTAAAGTCGACAATGATGTTGGCTTTAGCGTCTTTTATTTTAGAAAGTTAGTCAGATTACTAACGATAGCGCAATTTATAACCAAGGATGGTTAGTGATAAGCAGAGGGTGACAGCATTGGCTGAAATCAAGGCGAAGTCGCTAATAGATAGGCCATAGATTAACCAGAGGGCAATACCGAGAACTTGAATGGAATACATACCTAATGACAGCGCAGCTGTATCTTTAGTTTTGACAACTTTAATTACCTGGGGAACAAAGGCGAGGGTGGTTAGGATTCCAGCGATAGTACCAATCATAAAGTTTACCTCCGTAAGTAAGCGGTTTATTTTGTTTTTCAAAAGTATTATAATTTATTGGTATTAATTATTCAAGTACCAACTATATTACGGAGGTTTTTTTATGAAAATCATGATTTGTTGCGGGGCGGGAATGAGTTCAAGCGTTTTAGTTGAACAGATGAAAAAGGCTGCTCGTAAGCAGGGAGATGATGTAGAAATTAGGGCAATGGCAGCCGAAGCATTAATGCAACATTTGCAGTTTGAAACTTATGATGTGGTTATGTTAGGGCCGCAATTAGCTTTTATGGCTGCAAGACTAGAAGAGTTCCTTAAGGATAAAGGTCCAAATGGAAAAGCAATTCCTTTTGAAGTCATTAATTCCTTGGATTACGGCCGCTTACGTGGCGCGGCTGTTTTGGCTAGGGCGAAGCAGTTAATTAAAGAAAATCAAAAATAAAAAATTCCTTGGGTCTTTACAAATTTGTACCAATGTGTTATATTTATACCGTTGAAAGCGGTTAATAACCGAAAGATTTTAGGAGGCTATTATTATGGCAAAAGAAACTATTATGTTAAACTGCGCTGCTGGTATGAGTACTAGTGTATTGGTTAAGAAGATGCAAGATGAAGCAAAGGCTCAAGGGCGCGATACTGAAATCTTTGCATGCTCAGCTAGTGAAGCTGACCAAAAACTGGATACAATGAAGATTGACGTAGTTTTATTAGGACCACAAGTTGCATATATGCGTGCTGATTTTGAAAACAAACTAAAGGGCCGTGGTGAAGGCGGTAAGGATATCCCATTTGATGTGATTGATATGCGTGCTTACGGTATGATGGATGGAAAAACTGTACTTGCACAAGCGGATAAATTAATGGGGAAATAATTTAGAGTTAGAGGGTTTAACTATGGCAGAAGAAAAGAAATTAACGCCTGAAGAAGAACAAAAGCAGTTAGAAGTAACTATGGGCTTGATTATTAATGGCGGTAACGCTAAAAGCCTATCTTTTGAAGCTATTCGTGCGGCTAAAGCGGGCAAGATTGAAGAAGCTCGCACAAAATTAAAAGCAGCTGATGAAGCTTTAGTAGAAGCCCATAATACCCAAACAGATATGTTAACTAAAGAAGCACAAGGGCAACATGCCAAGGTCACTTTGTTAACAGTTCACTCCCAAGATCATATGATGAACGCCATTACGTTCCGTGACCTAGCAGGAGAAATGGTTGATTTATATGAATTACTGTATAAGTCAAAAAGTTTAACTACTGAGTAAACGTTAATTCCTAGTAGGAGGTATTAAGATGACTAGAGAAGAAAGAGTAGATAAGCAAAAGCTAGAAGAAAGCTTAAAGTACATGCACTTTAACCGTTTCATGATGGTGCGGTATCTTTCAGCGGCTTATTTCTTTGTTAATGCGGCTTGGGCCTTAGTGGCTTTTTCTTATCAAAGTTGGACATTATATATTCCGTTAGTGATGGTTGTTTTAAACTTACTATCTTCAATGGAGATAGCTGGTAAGTTGCAAAGCAAAACAACGGATGCACCTAAGACGACTTTTTACTTTCTAGTTCAACTGACGCTGAACTTACTACTAGGGATTATTTGTTTTACACCCTTGGCAGCTAGTGTATTTCCGTTTGTAAGCGCTAAAAATGCTAGAGCTATTATTACGATGATTTTATTAATCGGGATTTTTGGTGCAATCATGGTGTTAAATAGACTTCAAGCTGTCAAAACAAATTCAGATAAGTATTACAAGGTTATTTCCGCTTTTAAGAAAAATCATATTAAAAATTAGTTGAGGAGGAACTCTCATGGCATCAAGTTCTGGCTTTCAAGATTTTTTGAACAAGCACATTGTGGGTCCAATGGGGAAGTTTGCTAACTTCCGCTTTGTCCGTGCCGTTATGGCCGCCGGATTTACAGTTATTTCATTTACTATTGTTGGTTCTATGTTTTTGATCTTAAGTAACTTGCAACTGATTATTACCGCTGACTGGTTTGTAGATTTTTATAACAATACTTTAGGTCGCTTCCAAGACCTCTACTCTAACATCTACAATGCCGTTATGGGCTTTATCGCTATTTACTTTGCAGGTTCGTTTGCGTTTAACTTCACTAAGATTTATCGTGACGAAGAAAAGATTGATGTTGATCCATTAAACGGGATGTTTTTAGCACTCTTTGGTTTCTTTATCACCATCCCTCAATATGTGTGGACAGATGGTAAAGCATCTTTCTTGACCAACGCAAGTAAAAAAGCGGTTGAATCTGGAAGCGCTGTTATTAGCGGGTATGGTGCTAGTGCCTCAGGTTTTGCCCGGTTGGGAGCTACTGGGATCTTTACTGGTTTAATCATTGGAACCTTAGCAGTTCAAATTTACCGTATGGTTGTTAAAAAAGGTTGGGGTATTAAAATGCCTGACTCGGTGCCAAAGGGTGTTGCTGATTCCTTCACTGCCTTATTGCCTGGCTTCATGATTGCTTTTGTTGTTGGGATTATTGATGGAATTTTAGTCATGATGGGAACAGATATTTTCAACGTTCTTTATATTCCATTTTCCTTCGTTTCTAAGTTAGTTGATTCTTGGTGGGGAGTTGCAATTATCTTCTTCTTAATTGCTTTGCTATGGTTCGTTGGTATTCACGGTGCCACTATCATTTCAAGTTTCTACCAAGCATTTACACTTTCTAACTTAGCTGCTAATAACGCTGGTGGCTACCATGTTTTCGCTGGTGAATTTGCTAATGCCTTTGTTTTACTTGGTGGTTCAGGTGCAACTTTAGGTGTTGTTTTGTACATGTGCTTTAGAGCTCGTTCTGTGCAATTACGTGAGTTAGGTAAACTGGCTATTGTTCCAGGATTATTCAACATCAATGAACCAATCTTGTTTGGGCTACCAATCGTTTACAACATTGATGTTGCCATTCCATTTGCACTTGCACCAATGACTACGGCCGTAGTTACTTACGCTGCAATCGCTAGTCACCTTGTTCCTAAGATTACCGTTCAACAACCTTGGCCAACTCCAATCGGTTTAGGGGGCTTCATTGCAACCCAAAGTTGGCGTGGTGCTGTCTTAGCCGTTGTAACAGCTGTTATCGCAGCCGTAATTTGGTATCCATTTATCAAGCGTTACGACAACAAGCTTTACAAGAACGAACAGGCTGCTAGTCAAGCTAAATAATAGTTAAAAATGACCCAGGAAATTGAAGGGCTTCATATTTGCTAGTAACATAGCTAGCAAGTATGAAGCCCTTTTTTGTTAGTGAAGGTGATTTCTGACATGGTAGTAGAAAGTAAGTTTAGGTTTTAGATAAAGGGTTTTAGAGTAATTAAAAGGTTGCTCGTTTTTTAAATAATCAACTTCTTCGATGCACATAGCTGGTGTTCCCGCGGGTAAACCAGTTAGACTTGCTTCCTGTTCGGATAAGACGTGTACCTGGGAATATTCATCACCACTGATGATTTCTAAATTATAATGTTCAATAATGAAAGCGTAGATAGCCTTTTGGCAAATCTTTTCGTCTAAATAAGGGACGACATCTTTAAGGTAGTAGGCATCTTCGAGACTAATTAATTCATTGTTTTTGTAGCGTAGTCTAAGCACGTGGTATAAAGGTGTCCCCGGTCGACATTGGAGAAAGTCTGCGGTTCGCTTGGTAGCTGGGATGACTTCGAGAGTGAGAACCTTAGAAATAATGGGTGTTTCAACGCCTAAATCCCGTAAACCATATTTATTTGACATATTAATCACGTTATTCAAACGATCAGGATGAAAACTAACAAAGTAGCCACTACCCTGGATGCGTCGAATAATCCCCTGGTTTGTTAAAATGTCAAGGGCAGACCTAATGGTATTACGACTAACCCCGTAAGCGGCGATTAGTTCCTCCTCTTTAGGTAGTCGTTCCGGATAGACCTTTGCCTCGATTTTTTGGGCTAAATCATTTGCAACTTTTTGATACTTTAACATATTTGAATCCCCCCGATTATAAAAAGAAACCGTTTACTATAAGTTTATATAAATATTATACCCTAATAATAGGTTATTGGTGCTAAAATTTATTTACTAGTTGCCAATAAGGTGACTAGTAAACTTTTATTGGCTAAAAAGCATTTTCGGATAGTATCGTTTACAATTATTAACTTACAACTTAAACTATAGTCTAAGTCAATAGCTATAAAGGAAAATTTTAAATAGCAGTAACCCCCGTAATGACACAAGGAATTGAAGTGCTATTACGGGGGTCTTTTTTAGTCAAAAGTATGCACAAATTCGGCTAGCGGCCGGCGGGGTGATTGGTAATCGTTTAGGGCGTGGGAGTCGCGGTAGCCGAGGGCGATACCGGCAATTAGGTTCTCGCTAGCTGGAATTTGGAGGGTAGCCTTGAGTTGGTCGGTATACTTGATTAACTCATAGGCGATGATGCTATCGACGCCGCGGGACTTGGCAGCAAGGGTTAGGCTTTGGCTGAAAAGTCCTAGGTCAAATAAGGACCAGTCTGGGGCCTTTTGAGGAATGGTCAAGTAACAGATAACGGGGGCGTTAAAGAGGTCGGTTTGTGCCTGGTTAAATTCGGTTAAATTTTCAGCCCCGCCGACAAAAGCCCGCATAGCTTCGCTATTGTTATGCATGTTTTCGCGGGCGAAATCTTCCCAAAAGCGGCGACGCATGGGAGCAAGGGTCGGGCTAGTGGCTAGCTTAACTGCGGTTGCCTTTTGGTGGGCGGCTTTAATTTTAGCTAAGGTCTCGCCTTGAGCCAGGTAGACCTGCCAAGGTTGAGAGTCAGACCAAGAGGGGGCGTAGTTAGCTAAGGTTAAAATTTCGGTTAGTAGGTCGGTTGCCACCGGCTTAGAGCTAAAGAAACGGATTGACCGGCGGCTAGTGATAATTTGATCGAAGTCCATATTAATTCCTCCACAAAGAAAATTTAATTCTATTAATATCATAACAGATTTTATAGTGAGCGTTTTCTTTTTGGGGCAAAAAAGCCCGAATTTTGAGGAATTCGGGCTAAGTTGCTTATATTTCCCAGGCAATAGTTTCGTACGGACGCAGGGTTAACCTGGCTGGCAACTTGGCTAGGTCTTGGTCGTAGTTGCTGATGACGAGACGGCAAGCTCTGTTAGCGTAAGTACCTAAGTCAAGTTCTGTTTCTTGGCCGTAGAAGTTATTGATAACCAAAAGTTCTTTAGCTTGGTTATCAAGGTAGCGCCGGTAGGCAAAAACCTGTGGGTGATCTTTGAAGACGGTTTGGAAGTGTCCTGCGGAAATGAGGGGCATTTCTTTCCGGAGCTTGATTAGCTGTTGGTAGTAAGTGAAGATTTGACCACTAGCTAGCTCTTTTTCAACGTTGATTTCTGCTTGGTCAGTTGGCTTTAACCACGGAGTTACGGTAGAAAAACCAGCGTATTTATCGGCATTCCAGTGCATTGGGACCCGGGAATTATCGCGGGCCTTGAGGCTTACGAGGTGGAAGGCCTCTGCAGGTGACTTGCCAGCTTCAATGAGGGCTTGGTAGGCATTCAAAGCTTCAACGTCAACGTATTCGGAGATATCCGTGTAGCTAGGGTCCATCATCCCTAATTCTTCACCCTGATAGATGTAAGGGGTCCCCCGCATCAAGTGGAGGGCAGAAGCCAGCATTTGAGCTGATTCCACCCGGAAGTTAACGGGGTCGCCAAAGCGGTTGAGGGCCCAAGGTTGGTCGTGGTTATTCCAGAAGAGGGCGTTCCAGCCGCCACCTTGGTCCATTTTTTCTTGCCAGTCGGTGAAAAGTTGCTTTAACTTCATGAAGTCAAAGGGATAGTCGCTCCACTTTTCGCCGTCTTTATAATCGACCTTGAGGTGGTGGAAGGTGAAAACCATTGAGAGTTCATGCTCGGCTGGATTGGAGTATTCGATTGAGTTAGGGATAGTTGCCGATGACATTTCCCCTACGGTGATAGCGTCTTCATCTTGACCAAAGCTAGTCCGATTCAGCTCTTTAAGGTAATCATGCACGACGGGCGTATCGGTGTAGAGGGCTTTTTCTTCATTAATATCGGTTGAATCAACTAGGACGGTGTCTTTACCAGTAACGTTGATTACGTCAAACCGGAAACCAGCTACGCCCTTACTTCTCCAAAAGTTGATAATTTTACTTGCTTCTTTTCTGACGTTTTCGTTGTGCCAGTCAAGGTCGGCTTGAGTCTTATCGTAGAGGTGGAGGTAGTAAAGGTTAGTGTCGCCAAATTTCTCCCAGGCCGGACCACCAAACTTGGAAGACCAGTTATTAGGGAGACTGCCGTCAGCCTTGGCCGGTCTTAAGTAGAAGAAGTCTTGGTAGTACTTGTCGCCGGCTAAGGCCTTCTTAAACCATTCGTGTTCGGTGGAGCAGTGGTTTAACACCATATCGAGCATCACACCCACGTTGATTTCCTTGAGTTTAGCTACTAGTTCTTCAAAATCAGCCATGGTCCCAAACCGAGGGTCGATTTGGTAGTAATCGGCGATGTCATAACCATTATCGTTTTGGGGCGAGACAAAGAAGGGGTTAAACCAAATCATGTCGATGTTTAACTTAGCAATGTAAGGGATTTTGGCAATGATTCCCCGTAAATCGCCAATGCCATCGTTGTTACTATCATAAAATGACTTAGGGTAAATTTGATAAATTACTTTTTGACCGAGTGTTTGCATAAGAGCCTCCTTTATATTTTTCGTCTGCGGGCAAAATCAAAAAAGCTGAAATCGTCGGGATGGTGATAAGATTCGGTGATTTCAAAGAGCCTAGTGTCTTCTAAGTAAGTTTTACTTGAAACTAAGACCGCACGCCGGTCTGCTTCTAACTTGAGCTTACTAGCGATATAGTCATCAACCTTACGGACGGTGATTTCTTTTGTTGCGTAAGAAATTACAAAGCCTAACTTATCTTCCAGGTAAGCGTAAATCGAATTTTGGGCTTCCTCCATAGGTAGGAAATTAACCGGGGGACTTAAGAGGTAGTCACGGTCCAAAACTTTTGGTTGGTCATTGATTAACCGCAGTCTTTCCAAGAAGATGAACTTGTCTGCGTCAACCTGTTCGACTTTGATGTTTGCAGGTAACTGTTCAATTTCTTCTAGACGTAAGACCTCTGTTTTAGCCTTCATCCCTAAGGTTTCATTTAATTCCTTAAAAGAAGTGATTCCAGCAACTGGAAAGGCGTAGCGACTGCTGTCTAAGACTAACGAGCCCTTTCCCTTGATTTTTTGAATTAAGCCCAGGTCTGTTAAGTCCCCGAGCGATTTACGGACGGTATTTCTAGCTGCGCCGTAAAGTTCCGCTAGCTGGTTTTCGCTGGGAAGGTAGTCACCGGGTTTATAAAGTTGATGCTTAATTTTTAAAGCAATATCTTGGGTAATAATTTCTTGTTTACTTTTAACCATCATCAATCATCCTTTAAAAGTAATTCTATGTTTATTATATTATCAGATGTGCGCACAAGCAAGACGAGAGTTATAAAAAAGCTTACATTCTTGTTTTAATAACTTTTTTTAGGAAATACGTTGACACATGTGCGCACAGGTTGTAAGATAAATTCGAAGAGTTAAGAAAACGTTTTTGTAAAATGGAGGAAAAGCTTATGGCGAAAAAGGACTACACTAAGTTAGCTCAAACCATTATTGAAAACGTCGGTGGGCAAGAGAATATCGCCAACGTTATTCATTGTATCACTCGCTTACGTTTTTATCTAAAGGATGAAGGTAAGGCTAACGATGATGTTTTGAAGAATACGACTGGGGTGTTAGATGTAATTCACGCTTCCGGCCAATACCAAGTCGTAATCGGAAACGAAGTTACTAACGTGTTTGATGCCGTTGTTAGTCAATTAGGACCTGGCTTTAGCGGGGAAGCAACACCAGCTCCCGCTGAAGACGATGGCAAAAATCCAGTTAGTCGTGCAATGGGTAACCTAATTGGGTTTATTACTGGGTCAATGAGTCCGGTTGTTGGGGTAATCGCAGCTTCTGGTATTATTAAAGGGATTTTAGCATTATTAACTTTACCTCAACTAGGCTCATTACTTAGTCCTACTAGTTTAGTTTATATCTCTGTTAGCGCGATGGCTGACTCGGCCTTTTTCTTCTTGCCAATTTTGGTAGGGTTTGCAGCCGCTAAACGCTTGGGAAGTGACCCAATTGTCGCCGCTGTTATCGGTGGGGTTTTAACTTACCCACAACTAGTAACCTTTGGGAAAGCCTTTAAGTTAATGTTTGAAGTTGGGGGCTTTAAGTTCCAATTCCTAAACTATACTTACTCAATTTTCCCAATGATTTTAGCAGCTTGGTTAGCTAAAAAAGTTGGTGACTGGCTCAAAGATCACCTCCCAAGCTACCTACAAATGATTTTCAACCCATTGATTACGATCTTAGTTGTTTCTACGATTACTTTAGTTGTAACTGGCCCAGTTATCCAAGGGTTCGCCAACGGCATTGCGGACTTAATTAACTGGATGGTGCATGTATCCGGTTGTTTAGGTGGGCTTCTAATTGGTGGCTTCTACCAATTACTTGTTATCTTCGGTCTACACTGGGGCGTTGTGCCTTTGGTGGCTCAACAAATTACCGGTAGTGGAGAAAGTGCCTTAAACGCAATTATTTCCACAACGATGGTTTCTCAAGGTGCCGCTGTTTTAGCTGTTGCTATCAAGTCAAGAAAAGATGATATTAAAGAATTAGGTTTTGCCGCTACCATCTCCGCTTTCTGTGGGGTAACTGAACCAGCTATTTACGGGATTAACTTGCGCTTCCGCCGGGTATTTATCTCTGGTTTAATTGGGTCTGCAGTCGGGGGCTTCATTACCGGCTTAATGCACGGGACAATGTACGGCTTCACTGGGTCATTAATCGGTTTTTCTTCCTTCTTCAACCCTAAGAACCCAAGTGACTTAAATAGTTTCTATGCCTTCTTACTTTCATCTGCAGCTGCTTTAGTCGTTTCCTTTGTAATTGCCTGGGTTTGGGGTTACAACGACAAGATGGAAATGGGTAAAAAGGTTGAAAAGAAGCAACGGCCAGGCTCAACTCCTAAGCCAGCAGCTAACTTAGACGCTAAGGCTTCAGAAGAAACATTGGTTGCCCCTGTTGAAGGGCAAATCATTCCTTTAGCCGAAGTAAAAGATCAGGTCTTCTCAACTGGGATGATGGGTCAAGGTTTCGGAGTGATTCCAAGTAAAGGCGTGTTGACAGCACCAGCGGATGCAGAAGTAACAGTTGCTTATGAAACGGGTCATGCGATTGGTTTGACTACCACTGCCGGGGCAGAAGTCCTCTTACACATTGGTTTAGACACTGTCATGCTAAAAGGGCAAGGATTTGACGTTAAGGTTAAGCAAGGGCAATTTGTCAAAGCCGGTGATGTTTTGGTAGAATTTGATAAAGCTCAAATTGAAAAAGCAGGTTATGATACGACTGTCATCTGCGTGGTCACAGATCCACACGATGTTAAGGTCAACTTGCCTAAGTAAAAATTAAAAATAACGGGCTGGGATTGTTACCGGCCCGTTTTGTTTAAGGAGGAATTTTGATGGCACCATTTAAAGCGATTGCAGTTGATATGGATGGGACTTTTTTGGATGATCAAAAAAACTACGATAAGGAACTTTTCGCTTATCTGTTAACCAAGATGAACGAGCAGGGCATCCATTTCATTGTGGCTAGCGGTAACCAGTACGAGCGCTTGCGCTTGGACTTTGTGGAACACTACCAAGACTTGGCCTTCGTAGCCGAAAATGGTGCCTATCTGATTGACCGGACACAAGCGGTGTTAACGCAAGCGCTAGATTTAGATGTGATTAAGCAGGTAGTAACATTTAAGCAGGCCTACCCAGAATTGCACCTAGCAGCTTGTGGGGTCAAGGCAGCTTATATTCCCCATGACGAAGAAACGGATTTTGTGGAAGGGATGAAGTACTATTGTCCCAAACACGAATTGATTGAGAGTTTGGAGAAGCTACCGGTTGATGCCTACCTAAAGTTGACAGCGGGCATGAGGGCTGAAGACACTAAGCCACTATTAGCAGCCTTGCAAGCCGAATTTGGGCAGGTCTTAAAGATTACCTCGTCAGGCTTTGGTAGCATCGACCTCATGAAAAAAGGGGTTAATAAGGCCCAAGGCTTAGATTTAATGCTTAAGCGCTGGAACTTAGGCCATGATGACTTAATCGCCTTTGGGGACGGGGGCAATGACATTGAAATGTTAACCCACGCTAAGTATGGTTACGCCATGGAAAAACGGTGATCCTAAGGTTAAAGCCATTGCGGACTACATTGCTCCTGCTAACAACGAAGCGGGCGTATTACAAGTCCTTAAGGGCTACCTCGAATAATTAATAAAAAAGACCAGCTCAGAAGTAAATTACTTCCGGGCTGGTTTTTAATTAGTTAAGGTAGTTACTTACGTGGTAGTAAAGGGTTAAGTCGCTTTGAAGGTAGAGCGTTTTGGAGTAGTTAAAAGGCTGCTCGTTTTTAAGGTAGTTAACCTCTGTTAGGTGTAAGGCCGGGGTGGCTACTTCTAGGCCAGTTAAGTCGGCTTCCGCTTTAGTTAGGCGGGCTAGCTTAATGAATTCATCCCCATTTTTAATTTCCACCCCGTAGGTTTTAGTGATGAAATTAAAGATGGATTCACGACAGACTTCTTCGGTCAAGTAAGGCACAACACTTTTGAGGTAGTAAGCATCTTCCAGGCTGACAACTTCCTTGCTATTTGAACGCAGACGTTTAACGTGGTAAATATCTGTTGCAAGTGGGCATTGCAAGCGCGTGGCAATTTCTTGGTCGGCGGGAATTACTTCCAGGCTCAGAACCTTAGAAGAGATGGGGTCGGCCTTTTCCAAGTCATAGAGGCCTTTTTTAGACCCACCGTTAACGATTAATTCCCCTGGTTGAGCACTAGTGTTAACGAAGTAGCCGCTCCCTTGGATCGAACGCACCATGCCTTGGTTATAAAGGAGGTTTAAAGCGTTTCTGATGGTGTTACGACTAACTTGGTAGTGGTTAATCAGTTCTTGTTCACTCGGCAGTTTATCTGTATAAACTTGGTCGTCGATTTTTTGCGCAATGTCCTTAGCAACTAATTTGTATTTTAATGTCATATTGATCCCTTCTTTTTGATTCTTTCTAACTAATCATTTTTGTGCTAATAACTTTATTATACAGGTTAAGCTGGAAAAAGGTAAGGCGGCTTAGGCAGGAAAAATAAGGGATATTTAAGGGATGATAGTTAAAAATCTCACAATTTCAGTGGGAAATTAAGCGTCCCTGTGGGAACAAATCCCTTTAAAATAAGGAAGTCAAAGGTTTGGACAAAATATTTAAATATAATAAAAATCACTTTATGTAATCTTTTTTAAGGATATTCCACGGATTTGAGCATAATTTGTCTGAAAAAAGATTTGAAAACAAAAAAATAAAAATTTTTTTGCAGGAATTTTTAAATTTGAAAACCATAAAAAATTTAAATTAAAAACTAAATTGAGTATTTGGGAAATGTTATTAGATAAACTTTTGTAACGAAAACGCTTAAGCTTTTATAAAAGAAAACCATTCCAAAAAAATTAAGTTTTCCTCAATGTAACAAGCGTGATAAGTCACAAACTACAATTATTTTTAAAAAATTACCGTTGAAAAGCAATTCTTTTTGCGTTATATTGTTAGTGAAGAAATTCACATTATGCTTTTTAAATTATTGGAGGTAATTGATATATGGCTGCAAAAGAAAAGAAAGTTCCTACAGCTGAAGAAAAGGCTGCTGAAATGGAAAAGGCACGTGCCTACACAGATAGTTTAGTTCAAAAAGCATTGAAGGCGGAAGCAGAATTCGCAACCTTCACTCAAGAACAAGTAGATAAGATTGTGGCTGCTGCTGCGTTAGCCGGTTCAGAAGCCGCTTTAATGTTAGCACACGAAGCCGTTGATGAAACAGGTCGTGGGGTCGTTGAAGATAAGGATACTAAGAACCGCTTTGCGACAGAAAATGTTTACCACGCTATCAAGAATGATAAAACAGTTGGAATTATTGAAGAAGATAAAACCAAAGGTGAAGTTAAGATTGCCGCTCCACTAGGGGTATTAGCAGGGATTGTTCCTACGACTAACCCAACTTCAACCGCAATGTTTAAGTCAATCATTACTTTGAAGACTAGAAATGCGATTGTCTTTGCTTTCCACCCACAAGCTCAAAAATGTTCTGCACATGCTGCTAAGATTGTTTACGACGCAGCCGTAGCAGCTGGGGCTCCTAAGGACATTATCCAATGGATTGAAACCCCATCATTGGCCAATACCACCGCATTAATTCAAAATCCTAAGATTGCTTCTATCTTAGCAACTGGGGGTCCTGGAATGGTTAACGCCGCCCTCAAATCAGGGAACCCATCACTTGGGGTTGGTGCTGGTAACGGGGCTATCTACGTTGACCACACAGCTCACCTTGACCGGGCGGTAGAAGATTTACTTCTTTCCAAGCGGTTTGATAACGGGATGATTTGTGCAACTGAAAACTCAGCCGTTGTTGAAGCTCCAATCTATGACGAATGGTTAAAGAAGATGCAAGAAAAGGGTGCTTACTTAGTACCTAAGAAGGACTACCAAAAGATTGCGGACTTTGTCTTCAACGACCGCCACGGGGTTAATGGTCCAGTTGCTGGGATGCCAGCTAAGTGGATTGCAGAACATGCCGGGGTAGACCTTCCAGCCGGTAAGGATGTCATGCTCTTTGAACTTGATGAAAAGAACATTGGCGAAAAACTTTCCTCTGAAAAATTATCTCCATTATTGTCAGTTTACAAGGCTAAGGACCGTGAAAATGGGGTTCAAATTGTAGCTAAGTTACTTGACTACCAAGGGGCAGGTCACAACGCCGCTATCCAAATTGGTTCTCAAGCAGACCCATTCGTAACAGAATTCGGTGACAGAACTAAGGCTGCCCGGATTTTGGTTAACCAACCAGACTCCATCGGTGGTATTGGTGATGTTTACACAGACGCATTACGTGCAAGTTTAACTCTTGGAACAGGATCATGGGGGAAGAATTCATTGTCACACAACTTATCAACTGCAGACCTCTTGAACGTCAAAACTGTTGCAAAACGGCGTAACCGTCCACAATGGGTCCGCCTACCAGAAAAGATTTACTATGAAAAGAATGCTATCTCTTACTTACAAGATGAATATGAAGACATCAACCGTGCCTTCATCGTAGCCGACCCAGGAATGGTTCAATTCGGCTTTGTTGATAAGGTATACGCTCAACTCGAAGTAAGAAATAACGAAGTTAAGACTGCTATTTACGGGACAGTTCGTCCTGACCCAACCTTAGGACAAACAATCGAAATTGCTAAGCAAATGGCTCAATTTAAGCCAGATACAGTTATTGCTATCGGTGGTGGGTCAGCCCTTGATGCAGCTAAGATTGCACGCTACATCTACGAATACTCACTAGACCAAGAACCAGGCTTCTTGGAAAGCTACGAAGCAGTAAGTGAACTCTTTACCCGCTTACAACAAAAGTACTTGGATATCCGGAAGAGAATTGTTAAGTTCCACCACTCAACTAACACGAAGCTCTTCGCAATCCCAACTACTTCAGGGACAGGTTCAGAAGTAACTCCATTTGCGGTTATCACTGACGACCATACTCACGTAAAATACCCACTTGCTGACTACGAATTGACACCACAAGTTGCAATCGTTGACCCAGAATTTGTTATGACTGTGCCTAAGAGAACCGTTGCACTTTCAGGGTTAGACTCATTGTCACACGCTTTAGAATCATACGTATCCGTAATGGCTTCAGACTTTACCCGTCCATGGGCCTTACAAGCCATCAAGTTAGTCTTTGAAAACTTGGAAACATCTTACAAGTACGATCCTAAGCACCCAACCCTTGAAGGGGAAACAGCCCGTGAAAACATGCACTATGCTGCAACCTTAGCCGGGATGTCATTTGCTAATGCCTTCTTAGGAATTAACCACTCATTAGCTCACAAGACTGGTGGGGAATTCGGGTTACCACACGGGTTAGCAATTTCAATCGCAATGCAACACGTTATTCGCTTCAACGGTGCTTCTGGTAACGTTAAACGGACACCATTCCCTCGTTACGAAGTATACCGTGGTCAAAAGGACTACGCCGACATCGCTCGTTACCTTGGTTTGAAGGGTAAGGACGACGCTGAATTAGTTGAAGCACTTTGCGCTAAGATTGCCGAATTAATGAAGGCCTTAGACGTAGAACCTAAGTTATCAGCTAATGGTGTTACTAAGGAACAATTTGACAAGTCACTTGATAAGTTGGTTGACCTTGTTTACAACGACCAATGTACACCAGCTAACCCACGGCAACCATACTTGTCAGAAATCAGACAAATGTTGATTGACCAATTCTAGTCGCTAGCCATATATCAAAAGGTCGGAAACTATTGTTTCCGACCTTTTTAATGTCTAAAAAATACCAACCCTAACTTATGTAAGTGTACAAATAGGAAAGTTTAGGGTGGGTACATGTTGGTTAAAACATGTATATTATATCATGTTAGTTGACATGTTGTTGTAACAAAAACAACTGAGTGTAGCGTTTATTTACTGAAGTCCATGTCCTTGGTTTCCTTGGTTAAAACAAGGGCAACGACTGCCAAGACGGCTAAGGCGCCCATGTAGTATCCAGCTGACATTAAGCCGAACTTGCTGATGCACCAAGTGGTGATGGAAGGAGCCAAGGCTGCCCCAACTACCGCCGCCATGTTATAAGCAATACCGGCTCCGGAATAACGAACGTTGGTTGGGAAGAGTTCTGGAAGTAAGGCACCAACGGGACCGTAAAGGGTACCCATGATGACGAAACCAACCCCTAGGAAGGTGAGCATCCCAGCCATGTTGTGTTGGCCCTTCAGTAAGACTGGAAAGACAAAGGAGAAGACCAGTAGGGCAACCGTTGTCCATAAGAGGACGGATTTACGACCAACTTTATCAGCGTAAAGGCATGATAATAAGATCATGACTGCAAAGATGACGATGGCCATCATCAACAAGAAGAGGAATTCTTGGTGACCGAAGCCAAGGGCAGTCGTGGCATAAGAAAGTGACCAGGTTGTTAGGGTGAAGAAGAAAGCGTAAGTTGAGCCCATGATGAAAGTTCCTTGAAGGATTTGCTTCCAGTGGTGCTTTAAGACAACCTTTAATGGGGAGTGGTTAACTTCGGCCTTTTCTTGGGCTAACCTAAAGAGTGGTGTTTCTTGAAGTTTATGCCGGACGTAAAGGCCAACCACCACGAGGACAGCTGAGGCCCAGAAAGGAATCCGCCAGCCAAAGCTCATCATTTGAGCAGGGCTTAAGAAACTTTCTAAGACGAAGAAGAGCCCGTTGCAAAGGAAGAAACCGATAGGAGCTCCTAGTTCGGGGAAAGAACCGTAGAGGGCGCGTTTTTCCTTAGGAGCATTTTCTGTGGCGACTAAAACGGCCCCAGACCATTCACCCCCAAGGCCTACCCCTTGAACGAAGCGGAGTAAGCAAAGTAGTAAGACGGCTGCTACCCCTAAAGTGCGGTAACCGGGCAGAAAACCGATTAAAACGGTGGATAACCCCATCAATAAGAGGGAAACGACTAGGGTCTTCTTACGACCCATCTTATCGCCAAAGTGACCGAAGACAAAGGAACCGACTAGGCGGGCAACAAAGGCAACCCCGAATGTTAATAATGAGAGCATGGTTGCGATTAAGGGGGTCATTGCTGGGAAGAAAATTTTAGGGAAATAAGCGGCCGCTGCGGTCCCGTAGGCGTAAAAATCAAAGAATTCAATGGCGGTGCCCACCATCGAAGCGGCAATAACAGTTTTCACCGGGTCTTTTTCTACTTTAAAGTTGGTACTTTCTACTGATTCCATAGACGTCACATCCATTCTAAAAAAATTTTAACAAAACAAACAAAAAAGCGCCGGTGACTGTGGATAGTCACCAGCGCTTGGCTAACTCCTACCCGCATCTTCTTACAAGCGATGCGGGCACAACCATGCAAGCCGCATCATTAACTAATAATGACCCGAATGCTTGCAATAATAATGTTGTTGAAGTTAGTCTTTTTCATAATCAATTACCTCGTTCATCTTGTTGGTTATTAATTTAGCATGAAATAAATTAAAAATAAATAACAAAATGCGAAAAAATTAATTATTTTACCAACCGAGTTGAAACACTTAAAACACTTACCTTGAAATTTTTATTGAAAGTGTTTTAAAAACTGGGTATAGTTGAATTTGTAATAACGTTTTCAGAAGGTGAGTCAGATGGGATTATTTATTAAACGGGAAAAATTTAAAGAGTATATGTTGGATGATCAACCAGATATTAAGTATGATGAAAATGCAGTACTCTTGTCGTTGAACACGGTTCGGGGCAAGGCGGTTACCAACTGTATTCACTTCTCTAAGGAAGCGGGCTTGTATGCAGCTCAATATGAGAGTATGTGGGATATCTTTGGAGATGGCTTTTATATCCCGGCTGCTAAGATTAAGGAGGTTTACCGCAAGGAGCAGCTACTTTCAACCTACCTCTACATTGAAACAACTCAAGAGGTCAACGGCCAGTTGATGAAGCTTAAGCTCAACTTGCCTAAATTAAACCGCACTCCTTGGCACATTAAGAATTTAAAACGCCTCCAAGCCCAGGTTCCGGTAGCAAAATAAGGGGTGTTACACATGAAACGAATTGATAAGGTTTACCAAGGACTAGTGACCAAATGGCAGGCGGCCACTAAGGAAGAAGTCTTAGCCAAGCAGGGCAGCGCGGCTAAAGAATTGGCGGCGGAATTAGGCTTAACCCGGGCTAATACGTCCTTAGAATTAAATAAGCTAGTCAGACAGGCCCAGGTTGTTAAAATCAAGACCTTTCCGGTACGCTATTTACCGATGATAGTGATTGAACAGCATTTTGGCCTAAAGCAACTAGATTACTATGAAGTGGCCTCCTTAACGGCCCTAACTAAAAAGCCAGTCAAACCGACTGCCAAACCAGAGCAGGCTATCAAGGAAGCTGCTTCTGAGCAGGTCAATCAGGCAGATCCGCTTGAATCAATGATAGGTTACCGGGGCAGCCTCCATAACGCTGTTTCCCAAGCCAAGGCAGCCTTAATGTACCCCCCACACGGCTTACATATGATGCTTTTGGGCCAAACTGGGGTAGGGAAGACCTACTTTGCCAATAAGATTTACGCTTACGCAAAGTTCGCCCAGATTCTTAAGGAAGATGCCCCCTTTGTCTCCTTTAACTGCGCCGATTATTACAATAATCCGCAACTGTTGATGGCTACGCTTTTTGGTCACGCTAAGGGGGCTTACACCGGGGCTGACCAAGAAAAAGCCGGCTTAGTCGAACAGGCTAACGGGGGGATTTTGCTCTTAGACGAAGTCCACCGTCTTCCGCCTGAAGGCCAGGAAATGCTCTTTTATTTTATTGATAACGGGGTCTTTAATCGCTTGGGTGAGAGCCAAAAGAAGCGGCACGCCCAGGTCTTGATTATTTGCGCAACAACAGAAAATCCAGATTCTGCCATGCTGGCTACCTTCTTACGGCGCATTCCAATGTCAATTACCATTCCAGCTTTAGACGAGCGACCAATTACCGAGCGGATTGAGCTAGCCCACTTCCTCTTTCAAACCGAAACCAAACGTATTAAACGGGCGTTAAGCGTTAAACGCAGTGTCTTTGAGATTATCCTAAATGAGGATAACTATGGCAATGTCGGCCAGTTAAAATCGCAGATTCAGCTTACCTGTGCCCAAGCCTTTTTGAATAGCATGGGGGAAAAGACGACGATTAGTGTCACCGATAACGACCTGCCGGAAAAACTACGGCAAAGTTGGCTGGCGGTTAGTAGGGCCGAACGTAAGCAAAGCGACCTGTCCCGTTACCTAAAAAGTCAGATTTTAATCGAGGTGGGGCAACCTAGCCTTGATAAGTTAGACAACGAGGAAAACATCTACAGTACGATTGAAACTAAGGTTCATAAGCTCCGCGCTGAAGGGATTAATGAAAAAGAAATTCACCAGTACATTATGACCGACCTGCATTTGCACATTAAAAACTTCTTTAAACAGGAAATCAACGAGGAAAACTTTAGTAAGTTTGTAGACCCGGCGGCAATTAAGTTAGCCGAGAAATTAAAGTTAATTGCGGAAGAAGAAATGGACCTCCGCTTTGACGCTAGCTTTATCCATTACTTCAGCCTCCACCTAGATGCTTTCTTTAAACGGGGCAGTAAAAATGACCTGCTGATGTCTGCCGAGATTGAAAATATCAAGCGCGAACATGGGTTAGAGTATCAGGTAGCCAAGCTGTTTCAAACGGAAATCCTCAAGGAGACTGGGACCGCCATCCCGGATATTGAAGTTATTTACCTAACGATGCTTTTAACCTCGATTGAATCGATGTCGGCGACTAAAAAGATTGGCTTACTAGTGGTGGCTCACGGCAATTCGACCGCGACTTCCATGGTGAATGTGGCGACAGAACTGTTGGGTAAAGGCAACATTGACGCCTTAGACATGCCCCTAACTGTTTCGCCTTCCACCATTTATGAACAGATGAAGACCAAGGTAGGGGAGCTCAACCAGGGAAAAGGGGTCTTATTACTGGTGGATATGGGGTCGTTAGGGATGTTTACCCAAAAGTTAGCCACCGAAACAGGCATTCCCGTGCGGGCAGTCCAAAACGTAACGACTTCCATTATTTTGGAGGCCTTACGTAAGGTCAACTATATTGATATGGACCTCAATAGTTTGGCTAACCAGTTACGGCGCGACTTCATTAAAAACTTTGCGGTCCAAGAAAAGAGTACGGGTAAAAAGCGGGCGATTGTGTCGATCTGTATGACCGGGAGTGGAACGGCCCTTAAATTGAAAAAATTAATCGAGGGCATTATTAGAAAGACCACCACCGAAAATATCGAGGTAAAAACTGTTTCAGCGCTAAAGATGAGCGAATCCATTCCACCCTTAGCCAAGGAGTATGAATTAATCGCCACCGTTGGCACCAAGGAACCAAGTGTGGCAGTGCCCTTTATTTCCCTAGAAGATTTAATTGCTAGTAACGGGGAAGCTCGCCTAGAAGCGATTATTCGCCAGCAGACGCCGCCTGCGAAAGAAAAACAGTCGCAAAGTAACGTAGTTGTTTCGCAAATGTGTGAAGATATTTTAAACGAGCACCTAGTCTACCTCAATCCCCGCCTGGTTAACCAAATGCTCCAAAACTGGTTGGAAGATTTGAGCAGGAGACTTAAGCTCGAACTATCTAATAGTCAGCAGATTGCCTGCATTGTGCATACGGCCTTTGCCTTGGAACGGGCATCGCATCACCAGACTAGTCTCAATTACGATGAAACACCTAGTCCGGAGCTGTTAGAACTATTGCCGGTGGTTAAGCAAACCCTAGATCACGCGGTTTCGTCCTTGAAATTAACGCTCCCACAAGATGAATACTACTTTATTGCCGAGACGGTTATTGATAATCAACGCTAACCTGTTTCAAGCAAAGACAAACCTGTTTTATTTTAAAATACTTAAGAGCAAATTAAGGCCGGACCTGTTTTGATTAGTGAAAAACGGGTCCGGCCTTGTTATTGGTTTAAAAGCGTTTTCTAAAATTGGCACGCAAATTGCTACATAAAAAGTGTAGCTAAGTTGAAAGAAGGGAGTTTCAAAAATGGTTTCGTTAATTGTTTCTGGTCACGGCCAGTTGGCGCCCGGGTTGCTAAGCGCAGCCGAGATGATTTTTGGCACCAACGATACGATTAAGGCCGTGCCATTTAAAAAAGAAGAAGGGCTAGAGGATCTCAAAGCGCACTTTGAAGAAGCGCTCCAAAGCTTTGAACCTAACAGCGAAGTGCTATTTTTAATAGACCTTTTTGGGGGCAGCCCTTATAATGCGGCAGTTTCCTTAGCCTATGGGAAGGATAATTTGGACGTAGTGACAGGTGTTAGCTTACCAATGGTCTTAGAAGCGTTAGCCAATGCGCCAATGATGAGCTTAAAAGAATTGACCAGTCACCTACAAACCGTAAATCAAGACAGTTTTAAAGTCTTCTCACTTGAAGCAGCCAAGCTAGCTCAAGCCCAAGAAGACGAAGAGGAGGACGAATTATAATGAAAATTACCGTTGCAAGAATTGATGATCGTTACATTCATGGTCAAGTTTTGACTAAGTGGATTAAGTTATTACCAGCAGAAAGAATTATTGTCGTAAGTAATGAAGTAGCTAACGACCCAATGAGAAAGACCTTAGTTTTATCGGTTGCCCCTTCTAATGTTAAGGCCAGCGCCGTAACCCCTGAAAAGATGGGGCGGGTCTTCAAGAACCCTAAGTATGCCGATACTACGGCCATGCTATTGTTTGGTAATCCAAGCGAAATTGTAACTGCGGTGGAAGCAGGAGTTGATATTAAGGTTGTTAATGTCGGGGGAATGCGTTTTGATCCAAGCAAGAAGCAAGTAACGGAAGCCGTTAGTGTTACACCAGAAGATGTAGCTGCTTTCAAGAAACTGCATGAATTAGGGGTTGAATTGGAACTACGTCAATTACCAGGAGATAGCAAGCAAGACTTTATGAAAATCTTAGATACAAAATTAGGCTAGGCCTCAAAGGAGGAGATTGTAGTGAATGCTCTACAAATTGTATTAATCTTAATTGTTGCCGGGATTGCCGGGATGGGATCCGTTTTAGACGAAGCCCAAACACACAGACCCTTAGTGGTTTGTACCTTAATCGGTTTGATTTTAGGGGATCTCAAGATGGGGATTATCTTAGGTGGGACCCTAGAAATGATGGCCCTTGGTTGGATGAACGTTGGGTTAGCAATGGCACCTGATACTGCCTTAGCTTCAGCAATTTCTACTTTAATCGTTATTAATACTCATACCAGTGTTGGTGAAGGGATTGCCATTGCCGTACCATTGGCCGCAGCCGGTCAAGCTTTAACCATCTTTGTGCGGACAATCGTTGTTTTCTTTGTTCACAAAGGTGATGACTTCGCTGCTAAGGGGAACTACCGGGCTATTGAATGGATGCACGGGATTGCCTTAGCCTTGCAAGCCTTGCGTGTAATGATTCCAACCGCAATTATCATGACTTTGAGTACCGCAGCCGTGCAACACATGTTAGCTGCGATTCCAACCGTGATTACCAAGGGGCTCCAAATTGGTGGGGGTATCATCGTGGTTGTAGGTTATGCGATGGTTATTAATATGATGGATGTTCCGCAATTAAAACCATTCTTCTACATGGGCTTCCTCTTTGCCGCCTTCACTAACTTCAACTTAGTTGGTTTTGGTGGCTTAGGTCTAATCATGGCCTTGCTTTACTTACAATTAGAATACCGCAATGAAAATAAGGCTCCTAGGGTAGCAACTGTAAGTAATACCAGTGCTAGCGATGACGACTTAGACGATGATCTAGACGACGACTTGGATGACTAGGAGGGATTTTGATGCAAACACCAGCAGACTTAAACAACAAACAAGTAAAATTAACTAAAGGCGATATTCGCAATATGTATATCCGGTCTTGGTTCTTGCTAGGGTCATTTAACTTTGAACGGGCCCAAAACATGGGTTACTGCTTCACCATGATTCCAGCCATCAAGCGCTTATACAAGCCAGGTAAGGAAAGAAACGAAGCCTTGGTTCGGCACATGGAATGGTTCAACACCCACCCATGGTTAACCGCTCCAATCTTTGGGGTAACAGCCGCTATGGAAGAAGAAAAGGCCAACGGTGGTAACATTGACGGGACTGCCATTGCTGCCATGAAGATTGGGTTGATGGGGCCCCTTGCCGGGGTTGGTGACCCACTATTCTGGGGGACGGCTCGGCCTGTGTTAGCCGCCTTAGGGGCTGGGATTGCCATGACTGGTAGCATCCTGGGACCATTATTGTTCTTCGTCTTAATCAATGCCATTCGCTTGACCATGAAATGGTACTTCCTCCGTTACGGTTACGTCAAGGGGAGCGAAATTATCCAAGACATGGCTGGTAACCGAATTAAGAAACTAACTGAAGGTGCTTCAATTGTAGGGTTATTCGTTATGGGGGCGCTGGTATCTAAGTGGACCACGATTAACATTCCGATTGTGGCAACTAAGATTAACGGTAAGACCCAAACGGTGCAAGACATCTTGGATTCCGTGATGCCTGGGATGTTAGCCTTACTGTTAACCCTCTTTGTTTCCTGGTTACTTAAGAAGGGTGTAAACCCAATGTTAATTATCGTGGCAATCTTTGCCCTTGGTATCTTAGGTAAATGGTTAGGTTTCTTAGGCTAAATCAATACTAAAACTTTAGTTGCTAACAAGAAAAAATCCTTCGTAATGACAGGCTCATTGCGAAGGATTTTTTTACTATTATTTATAAGTTCGAATTTGAACATTAATTATCAAATGAGTATAAGTAACTTTTAATATCGCAGGCAACTCGAACACTTACAAGTGGATAATGTTACATTCGTATATACCGTTGTAACAATGCCGGTAGCTAATTTAAAGGCTTTAAGATTTTAATTAAAAAAGCGGTAGATTTTGTACAATTTAACTAAAAAAGAATTGCAAAAAGTTACACAAAATGATAGTTTTAGGGTAAATAGTGTTGGCAGAATGGAGGTGTGGAATGGAGTTTAGATTTTCGCATCGTGAAAAATTCCGGGATTACATGCAGTCGGTAATTCCCGAGGTAACATATCAACCTGAAGCAGTTTTGCTTTCCGTTAACGCCCTGCGTAAGGATAAGGTTGAAACTAGTTACGTCCACATTTCGCGTTTAGGGGGTTTTTTCACCGCGGAATATAAAAGCAAGCAAGGGACGTTTCATGATGGACTATATATACCCGCTGAAAAGATTGCAAAGGCGTCAATTTATGAACGAGAACTGGCCACTAGCTTAGTGTTAGAATTAACAGAGCAGGCTAGGGATGGTGAAGGGATCAAGTTGTTTGTTGATTTTCCTAAGCTGAGTATGATTGGTTGGCACAACAAAAATTTAAAGAGGCTACGTGAGGCACTAGGTGCGTAACTATCTGAGGCTGAATATTTTAATCCTTTTTTTGAGTGTTAGAAAACATTGCTTTTTAAATAGGTTTCCATTTTATTTAATTCCCAGTGTTTATGGTTTAATTTCTTCGGTAATTTTTGTAGTAAATATTAGTTAAAAAGTCCGAGGAAATCATCTAAGGACTTTTTGTTATGGTTAGAAAGTACATCTTATATATAGTAGGAAGTAGTTACCAGTGAGACAGCGGTGAGGTAACCACTATTTTTTGTGGTAAAAAATAATAAATATTTCACTAAAAATTTACTAAAAAGTATTGAAAATTTTCTTGAAATCGTTTACTATAATGCTTGTAAAGAAATTATAGTAGAAAAGGGGATAGACTCCTATGGAAAGTACTAGTCAAGCTGTACCTCAAACAAGCGGTAACGCTAAATCACGGATTGCGTACTCATTTGGGGCATTTGGTCACGATATTTTTTATGCGACCTTATCAACATTCTTCATTACTTTTGTTACTTCGCACCTATTTAACACGGGGAACGAAGCCCAAAATAACCGGATGGTTTTATACATTACCAACATTATCGCGGCCTTACGGATTATCGAATTAGTAATTGACCCATTTGTTGGAAACGCTATCGACAACACTAAGACCCGCTGGGGTAAATTTAAGCCTTGGGTTGTAATTGGTGGATTAATCAGTTCTGTTTCGTTGTTAATTTTATTTACCGACATGGGTGGTTTAAACAAGACTAATCCAGGCCTATACCTAATCTTATTTGCAATTATTTACATCACCATGGATATCTTTTATTCCTTTAAAGATATTGGTTTTTGGTCCATGATTCCCGCCTTATCCTTCTCATCACAGGAACGGGAAAAGACAGCGACCTTCGCCCGGATTGGTTCTACCATCGGTGCTAACATTGTCAGTGTGGTTATCATGCCAATCGTCCTCTTCTTCTCAATGAGTAGAAATGGTGGGGCCGGTGATAACCGGGGTTGGTTCTGGTTTGCCTTTATCGTGGCTGCTATCTCCTTTTTAACTGCCGTCGGAGTTGGACTTGGTACCCATGAAATTGATTCAGACTTGCGGAAAAACACTGAAAAGACTGGGTTTAAAGACGTTTTGAAAGTGTTAGTGAAGAATGATCAGTTAATGGCAATTTCCTTGTCTTACGTTTTATATACAACTGGGGTAAATATCTTAAATGCTTCCGAGCTTTACTACTTTACCTACGTATTAGGCCACGCAGCTCAATTCGCATTACTAGGGACCATCAACACCTTAGTGGGGTTGTTATCAGTATCGCTTTTTCCTAAATTAGCAGACAAGATTAACAGAAGAAACCTCTTCTTCATCTGTATCTTCATCATGCTTTGTGGGATTGGGGTCTTCACGATTGCCGGTACTTCATTGGTAATGGTCTTAGTTGCAGCCGAACTCTTCTTCATTCCCCAACCATTAGTATTCTTGGTAGTTTTAATGACAATTACTGACTGCGTTGAATACGGGCAACTTAAGTTAGGTCACCGTGACGAATCACTTACCTTATCAGTTCGTCCTTTACTTGATAAGTTCGGGGGCGCGGTTTCTAACTCAGTCATCGGGATTGCGGCCGTAGCTGCCGGAATGACTACAGGGGCAACTGCTAAGACCATGACCGCTCATGGCATCATGTCCTTCAAGTTGTATGTATTTGGGATTCCATTTGTTTTAATCATCTTAGGGGCCCTAGTCTTCTTCTTCAAGGTTAAGTTAACCGAAGAAAAGCACGCCGAAATTGTGGCTGAACTTGAAAAGACTTGGGATGAATACTTAGGTGAAGGCGAAACAGAAGCAGTTTCTAGCCAAGTATTAAGTGTTAAGGCTCCAATCGCTGGTCAATTAATTTCCCTAGCAGAAGTTAATGATGCAACCTTTGCTAGCGGCAAATTAGGCCAAGGTTTTGCAATTAAGCCTAGTGACGGCCGCGTCTTTGCTCCATTTGACGCTACCGTTCGCCAAGCCTTCACTACCCGTCACGCCGTGGGCTTAGTGTCAGATGATGGGGTCGTCCTTTTGATTCACGTTGGGTTAGGAACAGTTAAGCTAAAGGGCACGGGCTTTGTTTCCTACGTGACAGAAGGGCAGCGCGTTAAGGCTGGCCAAGAAATTCTAGAGTTCTGGGATCCAACCATTAAGAAAGCCGGTTTAGATGACACCGTGATTGTGACGGTTACTAACTCCGATGCTTTCAAAGACATTGACCTCAAGCTAGCTAGTGGCACCATGGTCAGCGCCAAAGATGAAGTACTAAGTTTACAAAGTAAATAGCAAGTTGGTTTAAGCAAACCTTGAACCAACGTCACTGAAATAGGCTACCACTGCAGAAGTTGGTAGCCTATTTTTTAGTAGTAGTGGCATTAATTGGTAGCTAAATAGTTAGCGGAGTTGGTAATCTGACAAGAGGGGGTTATACTTAACCTACGGCCCTATTTTAGGGATTTGACTAGGAGTGTTTAGCTGTCAAGCTACTGAGGAGGTTACGGTGTTGTTAAAAAATTTAAAATTAGCGCTTGATTTGATAAGTCTAGTCCTGCTTACACTAATTGCTGCTTTACCTAAATTAATCCAAGCTTTGCAATTAAATGCATTTTTTATGTTGATATTATTTTTAGCATTACTAATTTTGAGTACGATTTTTTTAACAAGGATTGCAGTATGTATTATAAAAATTAGGAAATTAAGAACTAGAGTTATTAGGCAAGGACTGAGTAAGAAAAAAGTTACGTCAGATGAAGCAGATGCAAAATCAGAAGAAGGAAAAGCGACAGAAGTTGAGGTTATTTCGTTGAGAAGAATACTTTTCCAGCGGGCTACTATGGCTCAGCGTAAGAGTAATTTAAAAAAGTGGTGGGAAGATGCGAAAAAATATTGGCAAGATGCTAAAAAAGAAGTGACAGAGACATGGAGGGTTGGCAAGCAGAGAATTAAAAAGAAGAAGCAAATCCGAAAAGATGTCCGCCAACAAATCAAAAAAGAAAATACGTTTTATTGGTATTTACATAGGGGATTACGAATAGTGATTCTGATAAGCCTTGGTTGTGTCGTCATCTTAATGATTGGAAATATAAGCGGTATTATTTCAAATAAAATGTCAGAATATAGTCTATGGATACTAAGCGTACTTTTTGTGCTTATTAGCTGCCAAGCTTCTATAACGGTAGCTATAAATGATAAAACACCGGGAATACTGAAAGAGTATTTTGCTAAACTTGAGGAGCGTAAAGAAATTGAGAGAAGTAAAGAATACGAGGAGTATAAAGAATATTTTCTCTACTATGTAAAAGATGGGTTAACAGAATATAGCCTACTTCAAAAAAAGATAGCTCATTTGAGTTTGTGGTTAGCACTATGGTTGTTTTTGCTAGGAGTAGTGCTGCCGATTTAGAAAATCTACTAAATTCAGTTTTTCAATAGAAAAAGGTTGAAATCAACTTGGAGGTAAGCTGATTTCAACCTTTTTTGTTGGGCTAGTCTAGGTAAAAAGCATAGAGGTTAGCAGAATGAATTGTGCCGTCGTAGTGTTTGAGGCGGTGCTTGAGGCAGGCTTCCAAAGTAAAGTTGAGTCGCTTGGCAACGTTATTACTGCGGGTGTTGGCTACGTCTGCTAGTAATTCCAAGCGTTTAATGTGGGGATAATCTTTTTTGACTAAGGAGATGAGGCCAGCGACTGACCGACTCATGATGCCGTAACCTTCAAACTCTTGCCCAAGCCAGTAACCAATGTCGGCGTGGCAATCATGGATGCTATTTAGGCTAAGCGTGCCGACGACTTGGTTGCGGTAGTGGATGACTAGGTTTAAAGAGCGCCCCTTGGCCCAGTGTTCATTACATTGACGTAGAAAACTCTCTTCATCAGCCGCCATTTTAGTAAGTCTAACCCAGGGAAGAAAGTCGCCTAGGTTGGGACTGGCCTGGATTAGCGCAAAGAGCTTAGGACCGTCGATTTCTGGGCGGGGTAAGGCTAGTTTGATTTCGGAATCAACATTATAGGTTAGCATAAAATTCCCCCTAGTTAAGGCTACTGCCACGTAAGGTCAACTTGGTAGCAATTTTAATCATCCGCGGAACGCCTAGGTCCTGTTGATCTAGTTTACGCTTGAGTAAATCGACGGCTGCTTGGCCCATTTCCTTAGTGTAGACCGTGACTGCAGATAAAGGGGGGTAGACGAACTTAGCTGCAGAGGTGTCGTTAAAGGAAATGAGGCTGACACGGTCAGGAACACTGAGATTGGCTTCTTGTAAGGCACGTAAAGCCCCGATAGCTAAGGCGTCGTTAGCGGCGAAGAAAGCTTGGGGTAGGTCGGCTCCTAGTTCATTGATGGCGGCCTTCATCATTTTATAGCCGGCATCGGTAGTGAAGGGACCTACGTAGACGTACTTAGAATTATAGAAGCCATTTTCACTGAGGTAGTGTTTGAAGGTGGAAAAACGTGGGTCAATCAAGGATAGCTTGCGGTCAGAGGTGGCTTCTTCACCGGCTAACATCCCAATTTTGGTTTGCCCTTGTTTAATAAAGTGGTCCAAAACGTTGGTGACCGAATTTTGGAAGTCGGTGCAAACGCAACTGTAACCTGCATTTAAGGTGTCGCTATCGACAAAAACCAGGTTGCTATTGAGTTTGGCTAGGCTCTTGATTTGGCTAGCGGAAAATTTACCGATGGCGATGATGCCGTCCACATTTTGAGCGTCGGTTAACGGATCGTTGTTGAAGATTCGGACGAGGTCAAAGCCTAGCTCCTGGGCGTGTTTTTCGAGCCCGACCCGAATGGAGTAGTAGTATAAGTCATCTAATTCTTCTTCTTTGGTATACCATTGAACAATTGCTAGCTTATTAGTTGTCGTTTTGCTTGGGTGTTGCTTTTTATGCTTGGTGTAGTCTAATTCATCGGCAACTTCAAAAATACGTTGTTTAGTTTCAGCGCTAACTGACATGGACTTGTCATTATTGAGGACCCGGGAAACGGTTGCGGTCGAAACCTGGGCGCGCTCAGCAATGTCTTTAATTGTAGCCATGAGAAAACCCCCTTAGAACAGTTCTTAATTAAAAATATTGTAGCATAGATAAGTTAAAAATAAAATCGTTAACTAAATTAATTGAAACATTAAGTAAAATATAGTAAAATTTACTAGGAAGCGTTTTCTAGAATGGGTAGAAACGACAGTCGAAGGAGGTTTTTTGATGACCGCATTAATTACTTTTGATGAACAGCAAGGCGTTTTTCACCTACATAACCGTAAAATATCCTATTTATTGGCGCTGGAAGAAGGGGGTATTTTGAGCCACCTATACTTTGGGAGCGCTATTGATAGTTACCATGGTCAATTGAGGTATCCGCGGGTTGACCGGGGTTTTTCAGGAAATTTACCTGGGCACACAGACCGGACTTATTCGCTAGATACTTTACCACAAGAATATAGTGCCAGTGGGGATAGTGATTACCGCTTGCCAGCAGCTATCATTGAACATGCTGATGGCAGCCGGGCAGCTAGATGGATTTTTAAAGACTACCAAATTGTGGACGGCAAGCCAGAATTAGCTGGCTTACCCCAAGCCTTTGTGGAAGATAAGACGGAAGCTCAAACCTTAATTATTAACTTAGTCGATGAAGTCAGCCACTTAGAGCTAGCGTTGAACTATACGATTTACCGAGATCAGGCCATTATTACTCGGTCTAGCAAGCTGACTAACTTGGGGAGCCAGGCGGTTACGATTAAAAAGTTAGCCTCACTGCAGATAGACTTTGTTGCCAAGGACTTTGAATCGATTTGCCTACCGGGCGCGCACGCTAACGAACGCCACTTAACGCGGGCTAAGGTGACGGCGGGGGTGAAGAGTTTTGAGAGCCGCCGGGGCAGTTCCAGTCACCACATGAACCCGTTTTTGGCCTTGGTTGAACCGAAAACGGATGAATTTAGTGGGGAAGCCTATGGTTTTGCCTTGGTTTATTCCGGTAACCACAAATTCGAACTGGAACAAGATCAAATTGACCAAACCCGCTTATTGATTGGAATTAACGATTATAACTTTAGTTGGGACCTACAGCCCCAGGCAAGTTTTACGACACCGGAAGTGCTAATGACTTACTCGGAGGCCGGTTTAAACCAAATGAGTCAAGCCTTCCACCAGATTATTCAAGAGCGGGTGGTTAGAAGTAAGTTTAAGCACCAAGCGCGTCCAATTTTAGTGAACAATTGGGAGGCGACTTACTTTGATTTTGACGAAGAAAAGCTCAAACCAATTGTGGCTGACGCTAAGAAATTAGGGATTGAAATGTTTGTCTTAGATGATGGTTGGTTTGGTCACCGGGATGATGACACCAGTTCATTAGGTGATTGGTCCGTTTATAAAAAGAAGTTCCCTCAAGGAATCAAGCATTTTAGCGACTATGTGCATGAACAGGGCTTGAAATTTGGAATCTGGGTTGAACCTGAAATGATTTCGCTTGATTCGGACTTGTACCGGCAACACCCAGACTACCTAATGCAAGTTCCAGGTCGTGCCCCAAGTCCATCACGGAGCCAATTTGTTTTAGATATGGGTCGGCCTGAGGTGCAAGCAAATGTCTACCAACAATTAAGCCAGGTTTTAGACCAAGGAATTGACTACATTAAGTGGGACATGAACCGCAATATCTCTGATGTTTACTCGGTGGGCCTACCAGCAAGCAGACAGGGGGAAGTTTATCACCGCTACATTTTGGGAGTGTACGCCCTCTTAGAGAAACTAACCACGAACTACCCGGACGTCTTATTTGAAGGCTGCTCTGGTGGTGGGGGCCGCTTCGATGCTGGCTGGGCTTATTACATGCCACAATCATGGGCAAGTGATAATACCGACGCGATTGCCCGCTTAACCATCCAATACGGGACTTCGCTGGCCTACCCAATTTCAACGATGACAGCCCACGTTTCAGCCGTGCCTAACCACCAAACGGGGCGGCAGACACCACTGGAAACCAGAGGGGACGTCGCGATGAGCGGGGTCTTTGGTTATGAACTCGACTTAACGAAGCTGAGTCAAGCAGAGCAGGCCGCCGTCAAAAAGCAGGTTGCTAGCTACAAGCAGATTCGGTCCTTAATCCAGTATGGTAAGTTCTACCGCTTGAAGGGCCCGTACGAGGGAAACCAAACGGCCTGGATGTTTGTCAGTCCGGACCAAAGAGAAGCAATGCTCTTTACCTTCCAGGAGCAAGCCTTTGCCCAAGGGGCACTGACTAAGACGCACTTAGCTGGTTTAAAGCCAGACTTGCTCTATCGTGAAGAAGCCACGGGGCAAGTATATAGTGGGGCCGAGTTAATGAAGCTGGGTCTTTATGATCCGGTGGTCCACCAAGATTACACGTCAAAAAGTTATCATTTTAAGGTACTAGATTAGGAGGTTACATTTAATGGAAGCAAGTTTAGCATGGTTAGAAGATCCGGAAGTTTTTGCGGTTAATAAAATTCCCGCCCATTCAGACCATAAGTACTATCAATCTTATGAAGAAGCGGCGACTAAGCAGATGAAGTTGCGCCAGTCGTTAAATGGCACCTGGCAATTTAGTTACGCTCAAAACCCCAGCTTACGGGTCAAGGATTTTTATCGACTTGATTTTGATACGACTGGTTTTGACAAAATTCAAGTTCCAGGGCACATTCAGATGCAAGGTTATGATAAAAACCAATACATTAATACGATGTATCCGTGGGATGGCTTAGATGAACTACGACCACCCAAGATTTCTAAAGACTATAATCCAGTTGGATCTTATGTCAAAACCTTTGAACTTGATGAAGCCTTACGGCAAAAAGAGGTCTTTATCTCATTTCAGGGGGTAGAAACGGCTTTTTACGTTTGGTTAAACGGTCACTTTGTTGGTTACGGGGAAGATGCTTTTAGTCCAACCGAATTTAGACTGAGCGACTACCTGGTAGCTGGGGAAAACAAGCTGGCGGTGGAAGTCTATAAGCGCTCGGCTGCTAGTTGGATTGAGGACCAAGATTTTTGGCGCTTTTCCGGCATCTTCCGGGATGTCTATCTTTACGCAGTTCCTAAGACCCACTTGGAAGATGTCTTTGTCAAAGCGACTATGGGGGCTGATTATCAAAAGGGGCAGTTGGAACTAGCAGGCAAGCTGACTGGTGACTTGGCTGAAGTGACGGTTTCTTACGCTTTGAGAGATCAAGAAAACCATTTAATCACAGAGGGCTTTGTGGATGGCCAACCAGAGATTGGCTTTAAACTGACAGACCTTGCTGTGGCTGCTTGGAGCGCAGAAAGTCCTACCTTATACACGCTGGAACTAGCAATCTTAAAAGGCTCCCAGTTAGTTGAAGTTGTCCAACAACCAGTAGGGTTTAGGACCTTTGAACTCAAAGACGGCTTAATGCTCTTGAATGGCCAACGCCTCATTTTTAAAGGAATTAACCGTCATGAGTTCTCCTATAAGAAGGGCCGGGCCATTGGGGAAGAGGAGATGCTGTGGGACATTAAGTTTATGAAGGCCCACAACATTAACGCGGTTAGAACCTCTCATTACCCTAACCAGAGTCGCTGGTATGAGCTTTGCGATGAATACGGCCTGTATATGATTGACGAAACAAACCTAGAAAGTCACGGCTCTTGGCAAAAGCTAGGGCAATGTGAGCCAAGCTGGAATGTACCGGGCAATAAACCTGAGTGGCAGGCTAACGTTTTAGATCGAGCTAATAGCCTCTTTCAGCGGGATAAGAACCACGCGGCCGTTTTGATTTGGTCTTGTGGAAATGAGTCTTACGCCGGGAGCGATATTTTAGAGATGACCAAGTTTTTCCACAGGGTAGACGACAGCCGGTTAGTTCACTATGAAGGGGTCTTTTGGAACCGGGATTATGATGAAATTTCCGATATGGAAAGCCGGATGTATGCTAAGCCGCAAGAAATTGCAGCCTACCTAGAAACCAAGCCGAAAAAGCCTTACCTTTCCTGTGAATATATGCACGCGATGGGGAATTCCTTGGGCGGGATGAGCCTGTATACTGACTTGGAAGACAAGTACCAACAGTATCAAGGTGGGTTCATCTGGGATTACATTGACCAAGCCCTCCTCAAGCACAATGAATTTGGCCAGGAAGTCTTAACCTACGGTGGTGATTGGGATGACCGGGCTACCGATTATGAATTTTGTGGGGACGGGATTGTCTTTGCCGACCGGACTCCATCGCCTAAGGCTCAAGAAGTAAAGCAACTATATGCCAACGTTAAGCTGAGTCTAACTGACAAGGAAGTCACCGTTAGAAATACTAACTTATTTGTTGATACCAGTGATAGTTACTTTGAAGTTAGCTTGAAAAAAGCTGGGCAACCAATCTGGCACAAGGCTTATCAGTGGGTAGTGCCAGCTGGGCAAACAGCTAGTTTCAAGGTGGACTTTCCAAAAGCACTTGCGCCGGGTGAGTATACTTATGAGGTTAGTCAAAAATTGCAGCGGGCTACAAACTGGGCGCAAGCTGGTTATGAACTAACCTTTGGTCAATTTATTAAGCAGGTTGTAGGCCAAACTAAGCCTGTTAAGCAAGCCGCACTTAAGGTTGTTCACGGCGACGTTAACATTGGCGTGCACGGGCCAAACTTTAGCGTGCTACTCTCCTTAGCCGAAGGAGGTTTGGTTTCCTATGTCTACGCCGGTAAAGAATACATTACTCGGACGCCGAAGACGAGCTTTTGGCGGGCCCAAACCGATAATGACCGCGGGGTTAAACATGGTTTTGACCGGGGAATGTGGCTGGCAGCTGGTCTTTACCAAAAGCACGTTGACGCTAAGGTTGAAGAACAGGTAGATTGTGTCACGGTTACCTTTAAACACCAACTAGCACTAGCTGGTGAATACTACCACACGGTGGCTTATACCGTTGATAGTCACGGTAAGGTTACGATTAAGTTGAGCTATCCAGGCTATGAAAACTTACCATCAATTCCCGCATACGGGATGGACTTTAAACTAAAGGCCCCTTACCAAAACGTGCGCTACTATGGTTACGGTCCATCTGAAAATTATTGCGACCGGAAAGCCGGTGCCCGCTTAGGGATTTTTGAGACCACCGCTAAGGAAAATAAGGCGCCTTACCTGGTTCCCCAAGAAACAGGGAACCGCACTGGCCTACGCTGGTTGGAAGTTACCGATGAATTAGGACACGGCCTGCGGTTTAGTGCTGGCGACCAGGCCTTTGAAGGCAGTGTCTTACCTAACTCGGTTTACGAATTAGAAAATGCCAGTCACCAGGAAGAATTACCAGCCGCTCACTTTGTTTGGGTCCGGATTTTAGTGGCCCAAATGGGAGTTGGGGGCGACGACTCTTGGGGCGCGCCAGTGCATAAGCGCTACTGGCTGGATGCAGCCAAGCCGTTAACCGTCACCTTTAGTTTGGAAGGAATTTAGGCATAAAGTTTAAACGAGTTCTCTTTGTAAAAAGAGGCTCGTTTTTTACTGGCCAAAATTATTTGGTAAATAAATTTGGTTAAGTTAGTAAAAATTAACTAAATAATACTTGAAATTTTACTCAGTTAAGGATAGAATAAGCTTGTAAATAAAAACGCTTTCTGATAATACGACTTAAAGGGGTAAATTAATTATGAATAAAGCAGATTTAAAAGCAGAATTTAGTAAAATTTTTCAACAAGAAGCAGATGCAACTTTCTTCTCACCTGGACGGATTAATTTAATTGGTGAACATACCGACTATAACGGGGGCCACGTATTCCCATGTGCGATTACCCTAGGTACATACGGGGCTGCGCGGAAGCGTGACGACCAAACACTCCGTTTCTATTCGGCTAACTTTGCAGACCAAGGGATTGTGGAAGTGCCTTTGGCCGACTTACATTTTGATAAGGCTGATGGTTGGACTAACTACCTTAAAGGGATGATTCATTTCTTAAAGGAAGCTGGTTATCCAATCGATAAGGGGATGGATATTTACCTAAACGGTAACATTCCTAACGGTTCGGGGCTTTCATCTTCAGCCTCAATCGAAATGTTGATGGGGGTTATCGCCCAAGAGTTATTCGACCTAGACATTGAACGCCTTGAAATCGTCAAAATCGGGATGAAGACTGAAAATGACTTTATCGGGGTTAACTCAGGGATTATGGATCAATTCGCAGTCGGGATGGGGGCAGCCAACCGGGCCATCCTGTTAGATACTAACACCCTAGACTATGAATTAGTTCCCCTTGATTTAAAGGATAACGTAATTGTGATTATGAACACCAACAAGCGCCGGGAATTGGCTGATTCTAAGTACAATGAACGGCGGGGTGAATGTGAACAAGCTTTGGCCGAACTCCAAACTAAGTTAGATATTCAAAGTTTGGGTCAATTAGATGCTCAAACATTTGACGAATATAGCTACTTAATCGCTGACGAAAACCGTTTGAAGCGTGCCCGTCATGCTGTTTGGGAAAATCAACGGACTCTCCAAGCCCAAGAAGCTTTACAAGCAGGTGATTTGGACAAGTTTGGTCGCCTAGTCAACGCTTCCCACGTTTCATTAGAGCATGACTACGAAGTAACTGGGGTTGAGTTAGATACCTTGGCACACACAGCTTGGAAGCAAGCTGGTGTCCTCGGTGCCCGCATGACCGGGGCTGGATTTGGTGGTTGCGGAATCGCAATCGTCGCTAAAGACAAGGTAGCGGCCTTTACAGAAGAAGTTGGCAAGGCTTATACAGCTAAAATTGGTTACGCCCCAGCCTTCTACATTGCGGAAATCGCTGATGGCACTAAGGTATTGTAATTTTTAATTAAGGACGGGATTGAGATGGCAGGTAAATTAGTAGATGAATTTGTAGCGCAGGTAATTACTAATAGTGATTACACTAACCTAGACGCAGTTTATTTGAAGAACCGGGTGCTAGCCCTAGTTGGTGAAGCTGGTGCTGACCGCACTACCACTAAAGAAGCAATCATTGATTTGAAAGATGAGTTGGTAGCCCTTGCACAAGCAAACGGCAAGGTGGGAGCAAGTTTTAACGAAGGCGATACGTTAGGGGCAGAGTTAATGAACTTCATTACCCCTAGACCGAGTGTGGTTAACCAACGTTTCTGGGAAACTTATCATCAGAATCCAAGTCAAGCCATCAGTGATTTTTATGCCTTAAGTAAGCAAAACGACTATGTTAAGGTAAAGGCCATCGCCAAGAATATCTACTACCAAGTGCCAACCGAGTATGGTGAGATTGAAATTACCATCAACCTCTCTAAGCCAGAAAAGGACCCTAAGGCCATTGCGCTTGCTAAAAAGTTGAAGCAAGCTGGCTACCCTAAGTGCCAACTGTGCTTAGAAAATGAGGGGTATCAAGGGCGGGTTGACTATCCTGCGCGGGCTAACCACCGAATCATTCGCTTTAAGCTCGGCCAAAAAACCTGGGGCTTCCAGTATTCGCCTTACGCTTACTTTAACGAGCACTGCATCTTCCTAGATAGCCAACATGAGCCGATGGAAATTAACCAGGCAACCTTTGAACGCCTGTTGAGTATTGTCGCTCAGTTTGACGGCTACTTTGTAGGGAGCAACGCCGACTTACCAATCGTTGGGGGATCAATTTTAACCCACGAACATTATCAAGGTGGGCGGCACGTGTTCGCGATGGAAAAGGCCCCAGTTGAAAAGCAGCTACAATTCGCTGGTTATCCTAACGTCGCAGCCGGGATTGTTAAGTGGCCAATGTCTGTCATTCGCTTGA
The DNA here is from genome assembly GCF_001436215.1 of Ligilactobacillus agilis DSM 20509. Classification (GTDB taxonomy): domain Bacteria; phylum Bacillota; class Bacilli; order Lactobacillales; family Lactobacillaceae; genus Ligilactobacillus; species Ligilactobacillus agilis. The sequence continues at coordinate 959 of NZ_AYYP01000001.1, read as the reverse complement.
GTTCAGACAGTAAGGAAGAGCTAGTGGCACTGGCAAGCAAGATTTTGGCTAAGTGGCGTACTTACTCTGATGAGGATTTACAAATCGTGGCCGAATCGGAGGGAGAGTTGCACCATACAATCACACCGATTGCTCGTAAGCGGGATGGCAAGTTTGAGTTAGACCTGGTTTTACGGGATAACCAAACTTCAGCCAAGTACCCCGATGGAATCTACCATCCTCACCAAGACGTCCAACACATTAAGAAGGAAAACATTGGGCTTATTGAAGTCATGGGCTTGGCAATCTTGCCGCCGCGCTTGAAAGCAGAACTAGCTGAAGTAGCCAAGTACCTGTTAGGGCAACCTAATGAAATCAAGGCCTACCACCAAGCTTGGGCCGATGAAATTAAGGCTAAGCATCCTGAATTAACGCCTGCTAATGCTAGCGAAATTGTCAAGGCAGAGGTGGGGCAAGTCTTCAAGCGGGTGCTTGAGGATGCTGGTGTATATAAGCGTACGAAAGCTGGTCAGGCAGGCTTCATGCGCTTCGCCCACTATGTGGGTTTAGTTGGCGACTAAGTTAGCTGAACTTAGTCGGTGCGCCTGAATTTAACAGCAAATCAAAAAATATTTTAAGCAAAATCTACAAAAATAAATTGTCTACCAAATAAGCCTCGCAAAGCCGAAACTGACTTTGCGAGGCTTTTATTTAGTTTGCTTTTAGAAAGCTTGCACTGCCTAAGTAAATAGCACGACTTAGTAGGCAAAAGACTAAAGAAGTGCCGACTAGCGTTACGTTAGAAATGTTAGTGGTGTTGGTATTAGTAGTGCCGGTCCCTAAGAAATGGAGGTTTGCACCACTGCCAGCTTTTCTAGTCTGCTGTTACTTTTTACTACTGGTGAACTATTTAAACTGGACTAATTGGTGTGGGCCCTGTCAAGTAGACACTAAAAAAATATAAACTTTATGCAGCCTGA
>NZ_AYYP01000036.1 GCF_001436215.1 Ligilactobacillus agilis DSM 20509 | reverse complement strand
CTCATTTTTATACTAGCGAATTGACTTCGCAAATGTTTTGCAGTTGTTTCCAACTGCCCCTACACATTTGGTTTGTCTAAAACTTTGTTCAGTTTTCAAAGATCTACTCACTCGTCACCACTAATTAACAGTAGCGACAACTTTTAAAAGTTTAACAGCTATCATTTTCACTGTCAAGAATTATTTTTAATAATTATTAAAAATAATTTCTAGCGACAACATTTATATAGTATCAAAATCAAGTTTGTTCGTCAAGCTTAATTTTGATTTCTTTTTAGTTGTAAAAGCTTTGACGGCTTGAAACAACGATACTTATCTTACCGAAAAAACTTTAACCGGTCAAGTAGTTTTTTTATTTTTTTGAATTTAATTTTGGAAATCGTTATCAAGTCTAAAAAAAGTCCGGTCATTCGAAAACCGGACTTTTTTAAACTAACTTACTTCTTAAAAAATTGGCTAGGATGGGTAGGTAACTCTCGCATTTTTTCCTTTAACTGTGCTAACTCACTTTCACTAATGCCAGCTAGGTTAGCCTTAATCTTAGCTAGGTAAGTCAAAAATTGGTCGAGCTCTTCAGAATCGAAGTCTTTGAAGATTTGCTCGGAAATTTTATCATGAATAGCAGCCATCTTGGTAAAGACTTCCTGACCCTTAGCTGTCAATTCAAGCCGGCCTTCCTTTAAGGATAGCAGCCCACTGGCAACTAACTTATCCACCGCACTCTTAACTTCACTAGGAACTAAGTCAAGTACTTCTGCCAGGTGTAAGACATCATTGGCTAAGCCGGATTTGACTTGGCTCAAAATCCTGACCGCAATGTGCCTATGTTCCGTTAACCCTGCGTATAAGCTTTCATGTAATAGGGCCTTCTTTAATAAGTCCAAGTTGACCGTTTCGTTAAGTTTAGACAATACTTCCCGTTTTTTAGCTGACATGCTACCCCTACTTTCCTGTTAAAAAATTTACTCTATGATTAATTTAGCTTGTTTGAAATCGTTTGTCAAAGAAAACTAACCCTCTAATTTCACTTGGTGGTTAACCTTAGCAGCTGCAACCAAATCGGGGCCGTCAATCCGACTAGCTAAGGCCCAGTAATAGAAAACAAGCGAAACAATCACGATAATTAAAAAGTCAAATGGATACTTAAAGTAGTCTTGCCCACCAAAACCTGCGCTTCCAAGGTAAGACATTACGGAGATGAAAACTAAGTAGACTAGTAACCACCCCGCCCCTTTTAGCTGACCTTTTAGACTTAACTGTCCGTAGCGCCAGTCATAGTAACAATAGATAGGCAAGCCCAGCGCAATTACCAGGATAACTTCCACCGTTGTTGGCCACATTGCCCAGTAAATGGCTAAGCTGGTTAAAACAAATGAGAGGGGCGCTAAGACCTTTAACCAGTTTGACTTAACCGGACGCTTAAAATCAGGGCGGAGCTTACGCAAGGAGACTGCGGTAACTGGTCCGGTTAAATAAGCAATCAAGGTGGAAGCCGAAATAACGGACGCTAAGGTTGACCAGTCCCTAAAAAGACAGACCAAAATCACTGCCAACCCTAAGTCCGCTAGCAAGGCAAAGCGTGGTACCATGTATCTTCGTTCTAAGCGTCCTAACCAAGCCGGAATGTGGCCACTTTTAGTCATGGACGCTAAGGTCCGAGCGGCAGTGGCGACAAAAGCAACCCCCGTTCCAAAAGGAGAAACAAAGGCGTCAATGTAAAGTAACACCGATAACCAATGTAGTCCCAATAAAATTGCTAAGTCCGCAAAGGGGGAAGCAAAGTTAATCCCGGCCCAACCTTTAGCGAGGCTGCTTGGTGCAACCGCCCCGATAAAGGCTACTTGTAACAAAATATAAATGACAGCGGTAATACTTAGCGAAATCACAATTCCCCGCAAAATGTTTTTCTGGGGCCGCTCTAGTTCGCCCCCCATATTAATAACCGTTTGAAAAGCATCGTATGAAAAAATGATTCCCGATACGGTCGTGGCTTCAAAAATTGCTCGGCTCCCATAAGGGGCAAAACTCTGCCAACTATGACCAAAGTTACCGGTATGAAAGCCACTAATGATTAGCATAATAATCGTTAAGGTTGGCATCCCAATTTTAAAGATTGAAATCAAGCTGGTAAAGTGGGTTAACACCTTGACCGACCAAAAATTTAGCATGGTAAAAAAGAGCATAAAAAAGAAGACGACAACTATCCCTAAACCCGTCACCTGACCGTGATCCATGAACTGATTAGTCCAGTTAGCCCATTTCCAAGGCCAAGTCGACATGTATTGAACCGACGCAACCGCCTCAATCGGAATCAGGGTAATTAGGGAGATCCAGTTAGCCCAGGCGGCAATAAAGCCTAACAAGGGCCCATGGCTATACTGGGCATAGCGGCTCATCCCCCCACTTTCAGGAAACATCGCTCCTAACTCAATGTAGTTAAAGGCAATCACCATAATAATAACCGCCCCTAAAATCCAGGAAATAATGGCAGCAGGTCCCGCCACCCGCGCGGCTTCCCCTGCACCAAAGAGCCAGCCGGAGCCAATCAGCGACCCCAAAGCTAGCATGACCGCAGAAAACAAGCCGATTTTTGTTGATTTATTCTGCATTTCTCTAACCTCTTATTCAAATTATTATTCAAGTTTAGCACAGATTAGCTTTTTTGTCGCAAGCTGCTTTGGGGTTGACTTTTCATTTCAAAAAAAACGTACTATAATGCGAGTGAATAAAATCTCTAAGAAAGTAGTCGTTAAATATGTCAGGTGATAATAAGAAAAAAATAACTTTTCCCCGCTACCAACAAATCGCGGTCGCATTAGCTGAACGCATCGTAGCCGGTAAATACCCGGTCGGTAGCAAGCTCCATGCCCGTTCAACTTTAGCTAGCAACTTTAAAGTTTCACCCGAAACGGCACGCAAAGCTATCAATATGCTGGCTGACCTCGATATTATGGAAGTCAAGCACGGCAGTGGCGCTTATATCTCCTCTAAAGAAAAAGCCCAAGAATTTCTAGCTAATTACCAAGAAACAACCTCCCTCGCCAAAATGGAAGCCGGGATTAGCCAGGCTTTAAGCAAGCAAAAAGCCGACCTCGAAGAGTTAGCCCAAATGGTGACTAACCTGGTTGAACGAACTCAGTTAGTCCATAAAAAATTTCCCTTTTCTCCCTTTGAGTTAGTTTTACCAACCACGGCGACTAACCTTGAGCGTTCGCTTAATGAATTGAATCTCTGGCATTCAACCGGGGCGACTCTGATTGCGATTAGGCATGCAGACGAGCTCGTGGTTTCACCCGGACCTTACGCTATGTTAGCCGCTGGCGATACGATTTACTTTGTCGGCTCAGAGCTATCCTACGAACGAGTTTGCAATCTGTTCAATATTCAACTTAATAACTAAACAAGTGCCAACCTTTTTATAAAATTAGGTTGGCACTTTATTTTTTTTAGATTTTTTTACCGCTACAATCGTCTAGAAGTAACCGCTTTTAGAAAATTAAATTTCAAACAACTTATTTGACAAAGTGACAACATTATAGTTACGATAGTATTGTCACTTAAACGAATTTGAAAGGAGTTTTTCTGTGGAACAGTTAGAAGTTCACAACTTAACCAAAATTTTCGGGCGGAAAAGAAAAGCCGCTTTAAACCTAGTTAAACAACAAGTAAGTAAAACAGAAATCTTAAAGAAAACCGACGCCACTGTGGGTGTCTACGATGCCAACTTTAAAGTTAAAGCCGGGGAAATCTTTGTTATCATGGGGCTGTCTGGTTCGGGGAAATCAACTTTAATCCGGATGCTCAACCGCTTAATTAACCCCACCTCAGGTCAAATCTACATTGATGGTAAAGACGTAGCTAAGATGAATGAAGAAGAGCTACGCCAAGTGCGGCGGGAAAAGATTAACATGGTCTTCCAAAATTTCGGCCTCTTTCCTCATAAAACCATTTTAGAAAACACTGAATACGGCCTCGAAGTTAGGGGCGTAGCTAAAGAAAAACGCCGCCAATTGGCCGAAGCTGCTTTAGAGAGTGCCAACCTTTTAGCCTTTAAGGACCAATACCCTAACCAATTATCTGGGGGGATGCAGCAGCGGGTTGGTTTAGCCCGGGCTTTAGCCAACGACCCAGATATCCTCTTAATGGACGAGGCCTTTTCTGCGCTTGACCCCTTGATTAGGCGGGACATGCAAGATGAATTGCTAAACTTACAGGAAGAAAAACAACGAACCATTATCTTTATCACCCACGATTTAAACGAAGCCTTACGCATTGGCAATCGCATCACCATTATGAACGACGGCCAAATTTTACAAATCGGGACTGGGGAAGAGATTTTAACCAACCCTCAAAATGACTTTATCAAGGAATTCGTCGAAGACGTCGACCGCTCCAAGGTTTTGACGGCGCAAAATATTATGACGGCTCCGTTTACTACTAACATTGAAAACGATGGTCCTAACGTGGCCCTAAGTCGGATGCGGGTAGAAGAAGTCTCCATGCTGTTGGCTGTCGATAAAAGACGTCAGCTTAAGGGGAGCCTAACTGCCGAAGCCGCCCTTAAAGCCCGCAAAGAAAAGCTGCCGCTTACGGAAGTTATCGATAAAAACGTCAAAACCGTTAGTCCAGATACCCTAATCACGGATATCTTTGACTTAATTTATGATTCGCCTACCCCCCTTGCAGTGGTCAATGAAAACGGCCGCTTACTGGGAGTAATTATTAAGGGCCGGGTGCTAGAAGCCTTAGCCGTTAATAGTTCGGAAGCTTAATTATCTTGAAAGGATGGAATTTGTGGATATTTTTAGTTACAAACTACCTATTGCACACTTAATTGACCAATTAACTAATTGGTTGACCACCAACTGTGCCGGTTTCTTTAACCTAATCACTAAGGGTGGGTCAGCCTTGATGGACTTCATCACTAACGGGCTCTTATTCCTACCACCCTTACTGCTGATTGTCCTCTTAACTATCGCTGCGTACTTTGGCAGCAACAGACACTTTAAATTACCAGCTTTAACCTTGCTGGGACTCTTATTTGTCTATAACCAAGGGCTATGGACCGGGTTAATGAACACCTTCACTTTGGTCTTAATCGCCAGTTTAGTCTCCATCATCATTGGAATTCCTTTGGGGATTTGGATGGCTAAAAATGATAAGGTCCAAGCTGTGGTTAAACCTATTCTGGACTTTATGCAGACAATGCCCGCCTTTGTTTACTTGATTCCGGCGGTAGCCTTCTTTGGCATCGGAATGGTTCCCGGGGTCTTTGCCTCAGTTATATTCGCCTTACCCCCAACAGTCCGTTTTACCAACTTAGGGATTAGACAGATTCCTAAGGAGTTGGTCGAAGCCACTGATGCCTTTGGTTCAACTCCTAAGCAAAAACTTTTCTCCCTAGAATTACCTATGGCTAAACCTACCATCTGGGCGGGGATTAACCAGACCATCATGCTGGCCCTCTCAATGGTAGTTACTGCTTCCATGATTGGGGCGCCTGGGTTAGGAAAAGACGTCTTATCTGCCCTTCAACACGCTAACATTGGGACGGGGTTTGTGGCCGGATTAGCCTTGGTTATCCTAGCGATTATCATCGACCGCTTCACCCAAAAATTTAACCAACCAATCCAAGCCAAGCCTAAATTGACCCCTAAACAAAAGCGCAAGCACCGCGTGATTGTCGGAGGAATTTTGGCCGCCATTATCCTTGTTTTAGGCGCCGGTAACTTTAAGTCTTTGACCCAAAAAGCTAAACCCACCGTTAATCTAGGCTACGTTGACTGGGATTCCGAAGTTGCTTCGACTAACGTTATCGCCCAAGTTTTACGTGACCAAGGTTTTAAAGTGGAACTTACTAGTTTAGATAACGCCGTCTTATGGAAATCGGTTGCCAACGGCTCAGTCGATGCCGAAGTCGGAGCTTGGTTACCTACAACTCACGGTAATTTATATAAGCAATACCACAATAACTTAGTCGATTTAGGACCTAACCTTAAGGGCGTTAAGCTTGGCTTAGCCGTCCCTGCCTACATGAACGTTAATTCAATCTCAGACTTAAATGACCAGGCTGATAAAACCATCACTGGGATTGAACCAGGGGCTGGTGTTACCGCAGCCGCTAAGAAAACCCTCAAGGCCTACTCCAATTTAAATGACTGGCAACTTTCTACCTCCTCTTCCGGTGCGATGACTGTTGCCTTAGATAAGGCCATCAAGCAACACCAAGAAATTGTAATTACGGGTTGGTCTCCTCACTGGATGTTTGCCAAGTATAAACTCAAATACTTAACAGACCCTAAACATACAATGGGGCGGAGCGAAAATATCCATACCATTGTTAAAAAGAATCTCAAGACAGATAACCCTAAAGCCTACCGGATTTTGAACAAGTTTACGTGGACAGAGGAAGATATGGAAAGCGTCATGCTTGATATCAATAATGGGATGAGCCCTCAAAAAGCTGCCCAAAAGTGGATTAAAGCTCACCCTAAGCAAGTCAAAGCTTGGGTAGACTAATCAAAAAAGCAGATCTAAATTATAGGCCTGCTTTTTAATTAATATTGTGAGCACTATATTTCTCTTTTAACAACTTATTAGTTATAATAGATACAGATAGAAAGAAAGAAGTGAGTGCTATGTATCTAACAGTTACAACTGAAGCCAAAGAAAAGCTAGCTCCCTTTGCAGATTTTGATCTCCTTTTAGACTATGACGACGGGGTTGGTCCTCTATCCAAGACCGGCTCATGTACCCTTGACGGTGGTTTTAGGATTATCGCCGTTAAGCCCGGTACCTACGCCAAGGATTACTCTGAAACCCTAGACTCCGATTTAGGTCCGGTACGCTACAAGGACTATACGGATATGTTCATGGATAACAACATGAAACTCCAGATTAATCCCGTTAACAAATTGCTCAAACTTAGCGGTAATAGTTCCGGTGAATTAACCGCTTCTGTTGCGATTGTTGACGCTACTAATAACTAGCTAAAAAGCCCTCCACCCAATTTTTGGTGTGGGCCCTGTCAAGTAGACACTAAAAAAATATAAACTTTATGCAGCCTGA
>NZ_AYYP01000035.1 GCF_001436215.1 Ligilactobacillus agilis DSM 20509 | reverse complement strand
CACTGACCGTAAGGTCGTGAGCTACAAGCCTCTCACTTTAGTGAGGGGTAGTTGACGAACCAGTAGTATTTTATCATCCTTAAAGATGGCTGCCCGGGTGTCTAACTTGGGTGTTTGGTAGCCACTATCGTTACAAAACAAGCCTGTCACCTGCTCCAAAGAAAGACCACTCTTTTGGGCCATCATCTCCGCCAGGCGCTGGTAACGTGCGCGGTCATAAATATCTTTACCATAAGTCAGGCTCGCTTGGGCAATACTTTGTAATTCGATAATCCAGTCTAATAATTAGTCTGTAGTCATTAAAAAGACTCCCTTCTTACTAATCTTTGACATACTTCACTTTTAAATCGGGTTTAAAATAAGCACGATACCGAGCTGATAAAGGCTCATCCGTGATTAAAACGTCGATATCCTTAAGGTCAGCAGATTTATACGGAGAAGAATTTTGGGCCTCAAATTTATATTTTTGGGCGACAAGGACCACTTTCTTAGAGCGCGCGATGACCTTTTTTATAATAGTTGCATCGTAAGCATCGACAATCGTAATCCCATCGGCCTGAATCTTTGACGTCCCCAAGAAAGCAGCGTCAAAAGTATAATTATCTAATTTAGCTAACGTTTCTAGCGAATAGGTGTAACGGTTCCCTTTATCAATTTTACCTCCCAATAATTCAACTGCAGGTAATTCATGCAGAGTTAACCTAATGGCATTATCAATCGAATTGGTGACCACGGTAGTATTAACCTGCCCTAAAAGTTCACACATTTGCATTAACGTAGTCGAAGCCCCAATAAAATATAGACCGCCTGGATGGACTTCTTGACTGGCAAGCTTAGCCATTTTGGCCTTAATTGGGGATTGGATGTGGGTTCTAGTGACAAAGCCTGGTACATTGTTAAGCTTAGCTTCCATTAGGCCACCATGAATTCGTACTGCTTGACCAGTCGAAGTCAGCTTTAAGACATCCCGGCGCGCAGTATCAAAGGCAATCCCAAAATGGTGGGCCAACTGTCTAGTTGTCAGTTGGTGTTTTTTAGCTAAAAGCTGTTTTATTTCTTCTAGGCGTTGGGTCTGTGAGTACAAAAAAATCCCCCCTCACTAATAATTTTAACACAAAGAGGAATAACTCATAGAAAGTACAAGTTATTCCTCATTAATTAAATCCTATTTCTGCCTTGAGTTGCTTGCCAATCATTAGCAAAGTCAGCTACGGCCTTGGCAATAGCCGGATTTGCAAACCCAGCTTCATAAATAGCTGGACTTGCGGTAACAGCTTGGGCTCCGTGGGCTAAAGCGCTCGTTACTTGGCCAACATTCTTAAAACTAGCAGCTAAAATCTTAGCTTGGCTGTGCTTTCTTTCAATCGCTAAGGCTAACTGATCAATAACCTCTAAGGGATTAGTGTTGAGATTTTCCATCCGGTTGTGGTAAGGAGCTAGATAATCCGCGCCCGCCTCTAGTGCAAGCAGGCCTTGCAAGCTAGTATAAATGGCTGTCGCCGTAATTTGGAACCCTTCTTGCTTAAGCTGCTTGATGGCTTTTAAGCCTTCGGTTGTCACCGGTACCTTAATGTAGAGGTTACCACCTAACTGCTCTTTTAACTTATGAGCATCCGCAATTATCCCCTCATAATCGGATGCAACCACTTGCACATGGATACTTGGAGTGGGACCAATAATTTGTCGAACCGTTTTAACTTGAGCAAAAAAGTCAATTACCCCTTCCTTTTTGGCAATCGTTGGGTTAGAAGTAATTCCTGCTAGGGGTAAGATTTGTGCCCATTTCTTAATTTCAGCAATGTTTAGTGAGTCAATCATAAATTCCATTAGTTTTTCCACCTTTATTTAAATTAGACTGCTTGTTCAGTCCGCGCAATAATATCATCTTGAGTCGCCTTAGACAAAACATTGAAAAAGGCCGAATACCCTGCCACTCTGACAATTAAATCCCGGTGTTTTTCCGGATGTTTTTGAGCATCAATCAGCGTTTCCCTAGACACAACGTTATATTGAATATGGTAGCCATGTAATCTGTTAAAGAAGGTCTTCAACAGCATAATCAATTTCTGCTTGTCTTCCGGTTTAGCCAGTGTTTGTGGGTTAACCTTTTGATTGAGTAATACTCCACCTACAATTTCTTCGGTTGGTAATTTAGACACAGACTTTAAAACTGAAGTTGGTCCTTGTTTATCCATGTTGTGGGCAGGCGAACACCCTTCAGCTAGTGGGGCTTTAGCGTGCCGCCCATCTGGTGTAGCCATTGTCCCGTAGCCTTGACCAACGTTTGCTGAAATTGAGGAAGTTCCGGAGTAACGAATCCCCCCAATCGGTCCCCGACCATAGCGAGTATTCGGATACTTGGCAATTTCGTCGACATAAACGTCATAACAAGCTCTCACTAATTGATCAGCGTAGTCATCATCGTTACCATACTTAGGCGCATCGTTAATTAACATTTGGCGAATTTCTTCCCCGCGTTCACCGGCAAAATCGCTATCTAAAGCATCCCATAGTTTCTTAGGGCTTATCCTATGTTCTTCAAAGACTAACTTCTTGATTGCAGCTAGGGAGTCTGCTAGGTTGGCAATTCCCACTTGTAAACCAGAAATAAAATCATAGACAGCTCCGCCTGCCTTAATGTGCTTACCCCGTTTGATACAATCATCCGTTAAAGCAGAACATAAAATGTCAGGCACTTCCTGCTCAGAGGTCAAGTCAACCGCATTTTCAACGATGACACTCATCTTCGTTAGGTAGCGAACCGTTTCATCCCAGGCTTCTTTTAATTCGGCATAGGATTTCATCTCTGGGAAATAGCCATAGTCAGGAGCAAACCGCTCACCAGACGTCTTGTCAATTCCCCGATTCATTGCAATCAGTAAAATTCTTGGGAAGTTCATGTAACTCATCCCGGTACACCGATAACCCCATTTACCAGGAACCGCCGTTTCAACACAACCAATGGCTGAGTAATCATACGCATCTGCTTCCTTTACCCCTTTCTTAATGAAGGAAGGAATGATGACTTCATCGTTATTAAAAGCAGGCATCCCAAATCCCAGCTTCATTACTTCAATGGCCTCATTCATAAAGGTGGGATTTAAATTAGCATGATAACGGACGGTTAAGTTAGGTTGAGGTAAGTGCGCTTGCGCAACCGACTTTAAAACTAAAAACGATAATTGGTTAACTGCATCTTGCTTGTCCCTAGTTTGGCCACCAATTGTGACGTTTTGATAAAGGGGTGAGCCGGCCGAAGAAAAAGTATGGGCTTGGCTTCTAACCTTGTTAATAGTTAACGTCTTAATCCAAAGGTTAGTAAGCCGTTCTACGACACTAGCTTCCGTTTCAATTCCTGCATCTAAATCCGCTTTCATATATGGGTACAAATACTGGTCTAAGCGTCCGTAAGACAGAGAGTGGCCGTTAGATTCAATTTGGAGAATACATTGAATAAACCACACCGCTTGTACTGCCTCCGCAAAGGTTTGCGCTGGGTAATAAGGCACCCGGTCGCAAGTCGCTGCAATTTGTAGTAACTCTTTTTGCCGCTGGTTTGAAGCCGTTTTCGCTTGGGCCCGCGCTAACTTTGCAAATCGGTGAGCATAATCTTTAACCGCTTCAATCACAATTAAGATTGCGTCGTAAAAATGATACTTATCTAGGCTATCTGGTTTAGTCAAATCCAAGTTAGCCTTAGCCTTTTTGGTCTGCTCTTCAAAACCGACTAAGCCTAGCTTTAGTAGCTTTTGGTAGTTAACTGCTAGGTGCGCATCCCCCGAGTTCATCTTACCTTCCATCCCAAAGAATCCGGTTTGCATGTAAACTTGTACCTCTTTGGGAAGCATTGTATCCGCATGTGCCCGCAAATTATTTTGCTCCCAAAACGGGGCAATTTTTTTAAGCTGTTGCTTGGTTTCTTCGGTAATATAAAAGACATCCCCATCGCGTTTTTCAAACTTGTCTAGTTCATCCAAAACAAATTCCAAAGTATACTCAGGAAAAATCGGCGCATCCTTGTCACCCGAAGCTTGGTTACCGACAATCAAAGTTTCATCGTCGATATATAGCGACATTTTGGCCAAAATATTTTTTAGCATGTACGCCCGTTTTAAAACCACCGGCTGTGCTTGGTACTTACGATAGGCTTCGGTTGCAAGTAAAGCTCGTTGAGCATCAATATACGGTTTTTTATTAAGGACTTTATCGCGATAAGCATACATTCGTGGAGTTAAGTAGCCAAAATGCTTCTGAGAGTTTGTTTGAACATCGTTCGTATATTTTTGGGTTAAAAGTGCTGTTTCCATCGTTTTTTCCTCCTTAGAAATAACAATCTATGTCATGGTGTAAGAAAACCGCTTGATAAGCTTTTAAATCCTCGGGATGCAAAGCTTGATAAGTTGCCATTGTGTACTGGCGCTTAAGTAACCGGTATTTGTTTTGTCCAAATTGGTGAAACGGTAACAGTTGCACCCGCTTAACTTTCATTTGGTCAAAAAGTTGTGCAAACTGCTCTGCATCCTCTAACGAGTCGTTAAAATCTGGAATCACCGGAATTCGTAGCACAATTTGCTTACCAGCTGCAAAGGCGGCAGTAATATTTCTAATAATTAGTTCGTTACCACCACCAACCACCCGCTGATGCTTGGCTGAATCGTAATGCTTTAAATCAGTGTAGATAAAATCAACATACTGGATTAAGTCAAGGAACTTTTTGGTTTGAACGTAAGCGGTTGTTTCAATTGCGGTATGAATTCCTGCCTCTTTAGCTGCTTTGAGGATTTCCTTAGCGAATTCATACTGAGCAAAAATTTCACCCCCAGAAAGGGTTAAGCCTCCCCCAGACTCTTCATAGAAAGGCTGGTCTTTTTTGACCTCGGTCATAATCTCTGCGACTGATTTTTCCTCGCCCATAATGACTGGCCGCTTGGTTTGACTATCTAGCATTTCTTCTGGTTGGCGTTTTTGTGACTCGGGATTAGCGCACCAGGGACAATGTAACGGACAGCCCTTTAGAAAAACAGTGGTCCGGATTCCTGGACCATCATGAATCGAGAAATGTTGGATGTTAAAAATAATTCCCGTATCTTTAGGCATCTAGTTCACTTCCTAACTTTGTGAAAACCTTATCATTTTCTACACCTATATTCTAGCACGGTTTCGTTATTTTGAACCTAATTAATCAGCATTTGCCCCAATCAAATCAGCACTTATCAGCGTTTTAACTTGAAATACGTTTTTATATTTACTTAACCTTACTAACCAGCCATTTTTCCATCAGCATTTAACCCTAAATCCGTACTAAAAAACCTTCTTTCCCTAAACGTTGGGAAAGAAGGCTTAAACGTCCTACTTATCAAATTGTTTTTTGGCCGGCACGTGTCTCTTATGCAGGATTATAACACTAAGCAGGCCGATAAATGAAATTATGGCTAAAAAACCAAAACTCAACTGACTTCCAACTTTAATTGCCTGTAAGGACGTATTGCTACCCTTTTGGGCAAAAGTCAAAATGCCCGAAATAATAGCAGTTCCCAGTGAACCAGCATACTGTTGTGACATACTAAAGAGTGAATTTTGATCAGCTTTTTTAGCTAGTGGTACAGCCTTACCTGAATCAGTCATAACGTTCCCAAACGCGGTGTTAAACCCAGCTCGGGTGAAAATATAAAAGATTACAATCAAAGCAACCGTTAGCTGCTTAGTCAAACCGGCAAATAACACTGCCCCTAATAGCATCAAAAAGTTCCCCAGTGGAATCGGTTTATTAGCCCCACTCTTATCGTACCAGCGTCCAGACAGTGGAGCAATTATTGCACCAGCTAATGAACCTGGTAGTAACATTAACCCGGCCACCAAAGAATTGACGTGCAGGTAATTCTCGGCAAAAATCGGAATAATGAAAGATAAGGAAATATTGGTAAACTGCAAGCCAAAGTAGTCTACAAGTCGCCAACTAACATAAGAATCCTTTAAAATCCTTAAATCAATTAAAGGGTTAGCCTTAGTTAGCGACCTAAAGATAAACAGAGCCAAACACACCAAACTAAGAATAATTAACCCCACCGCTAAGCCTAGGCGGGAACTGAGTTGTTGCAACCCAAATTCCAGGCTAGTTAGAAAAGAAATTAAGTATATAAAACTTAGGAGGTTGAACTTAGTTTGTGGATAGGTTTCATTATCCTCAAAGTTAAGTAAGCCTGCCACTAAAGCTAAACCTAATAAGATTACTACAAACACAAAGCAGTAACGCCAAGTTAGGTAGTGATTCATTATTCCCCCATAAGTCGGGCCCAAAGCTGGTGCAAGTGAAATTAACATTGCACAAATTCCCGTATAAGTCCCCCATTTCTTGGCGGGAACCTTATTAAAGACGACCGAAAACATTAACGGAGTAGCAATTCCGGTAGCAGCTGCTTGTAGTAACCGACCTAACATTAACAACCAAAACTCAGGAGCAAATAAACATAAGATTCCGCCGATAATAGCTAGGCTGCTTGCTACTAAAAATAACCGCCGGGCCTTAAACCTTTTTAGTAAAAAGGCGGTTGCTCCCATCATCAAAGTCACCATTAATAGGTAGCCAGTCGTCAACCATTGCACTACTGCTAAGGGCTCATTAAAAGTTGACATTAAAGTGGGGAAGGTTACGTTAAGGGAAGTTTCAATCAAAATTCCCGTAAAGGTTAAAATCCCCACAGAAGCTACGGAAATATTGGTTTTCCGCGAAACTGTCTCATTCATGAAAAATTCCTCCAAAAATAAAATGAGCTCTTGAGACTTAACTTCCTCAAAAGCTCGCAACTACGCTACTATTAGTATAGCATGTTATTTTCATTTAAACAGTCTTTTTAATTTTTAAAACGTTTTTTTGCCTGGTTATAAGCTAGTACGTCTTGCCGGTAACCACGCTCAGTATTAATTTTGGCCAATAGTTCATAATCATGACTGTGAATCCGCCCACTTTCGAGTTGTTCTTCATACAAGTCTAAGTACGGAAGTTCCACTGCTTGTGCCCGCTTAAGCTCTGCTTGGTGGTCATAGTCTACCTTTCGAAAATCAACCTCAGTTAGCTTTTTTTCTGCCAAGGTCAAAACTAAGTAATTAGCCCGTAAATCAGCCTGGAAGATAGGGTGCTGACTAAACGGCTGGCCGACTGAGCCTGGATTAAAAATCAGCTGTTCTTGACTACTATAACGCATAAGCGGATGGTGCACGTGAGCATAAACTGCCAAATCTAAATCTGGTTTTAACTCAAATAACTGATCAAAGTTAGCTTGGTCAGCAAGCGGATATAAAGCCTGGCCGTGGTTAAAGGTAGGTAAATTATGGGACAAGCCAACTTTTAACCCAGCTAGCTCTACTTGCTTTGCCAAAGGCCAACGCTCGATTTCCATTACCACCTCTGGTGCTAGTCGTTTAGCCAGGGTTTGGGCTAACTTGGCAAAGTAGATTTTACTTTCCTTATCGGTTGGTAACCGCCCTGCAATCGAATTGACTAACAGGTCATCCCAATTTCCCCGCAAACAATAGCTAGGATTCATTTGGGTAAACAGTTCCCACAAGTCTTGAGCTCCTGGCCCAGGTGAAAATAAGTCACCTAAAAACCAAAAATCATCAACCCCTAACGCCAATGCATCCTCATACACTGCCTTTAGTGCAGTATAATTTCCGTGAACGTCGCTAAAAATCCCAATTTTTCTCGTCATCTAAATCCCTCTAACTAATTAAGTCTACACTTAAATATAAAATGAACAGCCCAAAATAACAAGCGCTACTAAAAAAGCCACTTAGACTGGCTAAGTAGCTTTTAATTACGCACCCTTATTAAGGCTAACTTGTGGTGTAACTCCAAGCAAGCTAAGATTAGCAAAGGCAAATACATCAAATCCAATGCTACGCACTGTAACAACCCTACGGTGCTAGCCTTGGTTACTAACGGCGATTCCATTAATAAATTTAAACCTAGACTCAACAACTGACTACCCCAGATAACCGCTACTAAGAACCGATTATCATGCTTAATTTTAGCAATTAATAAGTTAGCTAAATAAAGGCCTAAATAACCTAATACAGAAGCAATACTGTGTAAGAAACTGTGCCAGTTAGCAAAGGTTGAACCTGAGTACACAAGCATCGAGGTCAGTAAACAATCTCCTAATCCATACAGGGCTACTAATAAGGCTAATGGTTTAGCATACCTACTTGCAGCCTGTCTTTGTGCCCACAAGTAAATGTAATAAGCCCCTAGCATAAACAAAATGCCATCAATAAATTCCCAACGGTCAAAGGCTTGGTGGAAGGGAAACTTATTACTCCCCAATTCACTTAGCAACTGAATCTTACTATTAGCACTAAAAAAGCCCATGAAATATGGTAGACTAATTTCTCTAATTAACACAATCAATATCAATAAAAAACTATATTCACGCGTCAACCTTCTCATCACTCTCACCTCAACTGTTAGTTTACCACTAAAATAACTAAAAACAGCGAAGAAAGTGTGAATTTTATATTCAGAAGGCCAGGCGTTTATTCAAACCTACGACTAATAAATAGCCAACACTTACCCCAATCACACCTTGAAGCAAGTTTAAGGGAATACCCACTAAGCCAGTTGGAACCGTATAAAGGAAGCTATCAGCTCCGAAATAAACTGTAACCATCACTAAGGTCCCCGCTAAGAGCCCCAACCACTGCTTTTTTTGACCTAACTGCCCAATAATGTAGCCCTCAGTTCCGTGGGCCAGTAAGGAAAAGAACATATATTGAGGGTAACCCGAAATCAGGTCAAGTAATAAACCACTTAGTGCCCCAACGGCTCCGCCAGCCCGGCTACCGAATAAAAGCGCCGCTAAGACAATTCCTGCATCACAGAGGTTGATATTGCCGTGTGTAAATGGAATTGGAATTAAAAAGGTCCGGGCAATTACCACGTTTGCAGCGGTAATAATCCCAAGTAACGCAATTTTTTTAGTTAATGACGTCATCAAAATCATCCTTTCTCAAAATAAAATCTGCCAGCAAGGAACTTAAATCGAGTCCATAGCTATCAGCCCGGTCACTGTTTAAATTGGCTACTAAGGTAGAATAAAGCAGGTTTGTTGTTACCCTAATTGCTTTTGAAAAGGAAAGACCCTTAAGTAAAAAGCCACTTAGCAAAGCGCTAAAGACATCCCCTGCCCCATAAAAATGACTCGCTAAAGTTGGTGTTAGTGCATATTGTAACTTACCCTGGTCTAACCAGACACACCCTCTTTTTTCACCAAGACTAATTCCCGTAATAACAATGTCAGCCCTAGGATTACTAGTGGCTAAAGCCTGTAATAGCTTCATGTACAGTTCAGGCTTACTTGCAGCTGATTTAATTCCCGTCAGTAAGCTCGCCTCCGTTAGGTTAGGACAGATAACGTCAGCCAAGGTGAGTAATTCTTTTTTCTGACTTAGTAACTCTACAGAAATATTAGGGTAAAGTGCCCCCTGGTCTGCACAAGCAGGATCATAGATTACTAAGGGCGGTTTAGTTGTTACTAACCACTGTTTTAACAAAGCTCCGACTTGTTCATCTTCATAATAGGCAACTAGCGCCCCACTAAACTCTTGTCCTATTTGGTGCCAGTGGCTAAAACTGTGCTGTAAAAAAGCAGTCGTACTTTGTTTAGCAGTCTTACCAAAGCCTTCACTTTGAGTGGATAATAAGACGGTTGGGCTAAGCGCCAAGTTAATCCCAAACAGCTGCATAATAGTTACCGCACTACTCAAAGACATGCTACCAATTCCGGCCAAATCAGCTGCTAATAAAAATGTTTTATTAATTTTAACCACCTACTCTTATTGCTTTCTAATTTAAAGTCAATTATAGTAAGAGTAAGTATAATTTGGTAGCCTAATACTTCAAAAAAAGCTAAGCGTACTGATACAATTATTAGCAAAGGAATGATTATTGATGTCAAAATTAGATTACCAGCTACAAGATCAGTGGCCCCGCCTAAGTAACTTAGAATCCCCCATTAACATAGCTACCCCTACTTGCCAATTTAAATCAGTTGCTGATCAACCCCTAACGGTTAACCTCACCAGCGGTCTGGTTAAAAAGAAGGACCAGGCAAACGGGCCGCAATTTTTACTCACTGGCACGATTCAATTAGGAAAGAAAACTTATTTTTTACAAAAAATGCACTTTCACGATGGCAGTGAGCACTATTTAAATCAGCAACCATCAAAGTGTGAACTACATTTTGTCTGCCAGGATGCCAAAAAACACACCTTAGTGCTAGCCTTACTGGCTAATATTAGCGAAGAAGCTCCGAAACGTAATTGGGATAGCCTGTACAAAGGCCAGGCCACTACTAGTGCTTTTTGCAATTTTTTTGAAAAACAACTAGCTTACTATCAATACCAAGGCAGTCTAACTACCCCGCCCTTATTACCGGATGTAACTTGGGTGGTCTTAGCCCAACCGGCTACCATCAACCCCAGTGATTATCAAGTCATCCACCAAGATTACCCCGACAATCACCGCCAACTCCAAGATTTAAAGCAACGTACAATCACCTATTACGCCTATTAAAAATGAGGTCGGAAACTACTTGACTAAAGAGAGTTCCGACCTCATTATTCATACTACCAAATTGAGCAAAAAGGTTAAGCTAATAAAACTTAGGATAGTTGAAACAAAGGTACAAGCTGAGACATAGTCCGGCTCGGCATTGTATTGAATTGCGTAAATCGTGGTATTAGCCGCGCTAGGCATCGCAGTCATAATCACGATAATATTGCGCAATAAGGGGCTGATAGGAAAAGCTAGACAGATTAGGTAAGCCAGTAATGGTGCAACAATTAGCTTAACAAAGCTGGCAAAACCAACGCTGGTCCAATCAATTTTACTTGCGACCACATTGGCTAACTGCATCCCCAAAGCCAACATAATAATCGGAATGGCTGTCTTACTAATCATATCAATCCACTTCATAAGATTTTCTGGAAGTGTAATTCCCCACCGATTTAATAAAATTCCGGGAACAATCACATAGTTCATCGGCTGTTTAAAGACGCTGCCCAAAGCATAGCCAATTGTTTGCTGCTTGCCAGAACCACCGGCAGCAATATAAATTCCAACTACCCCCATATAAATGGTATGAATAATCATAATGGGCATGGCGTACTTCATGGCACTATTTCCAAAGGCAAATAAGGCAAGGGGCACCCCAAAATTACCACTATTAGAAAAAATCGTTGTTAATAAAAAGGCGTTAAGTTTCTTTTGGTTATAGTGAAGTATTTTCGCAATTATCAGACCTAATCCTAGCAAGGCTAACATAATAACCAATGTTATCACTAAAATATGGCCAAAATTTGAATCCAACTTGCGCTCATAAAAAGTTTTAAAAACTAAAAAGGGTAACAATAAATACATTGCCAGTGTTGAAATTGGTTTGATGTCTAATTTGAGTGCTTTTTGCAGCAAAAAACCACTCAAATAAATCAATAACACCGGTACCATTACCTGCAAAAAAATTGCCATCCAAATCATCCTCGCATTAGTTTTAAGCTTAGTTTAACCCACTTATCCTAACTTTGATAGTAAAATTTTAACGTTTTAAGCCCAATAAAAAACCGGTTAGCAACCCTAACCAGTCTTAATTTGCTAAGTTTAACTCAATGCCTGTCCCAACTCATCGGCCCGCTTAATTGCAGCCGCAAATTGGTCTGGCTCAAATGGAAGGTGCTTGTACTCGTTAGTGGTCATTGCTACCTCGACCACCTTCGGAATATCAGCCTGACTTAATCCCAACTGAGCCAAGGTCACAGGCAAGCCTAAGCGGTGGTTAAAAGCCAACACCCTTTGCAATTCCTCATCTTCCTGATAGTAAGCATGTAACACCAAGACCCCAAACGAAACAATTTGTCCGTGGAGGTACTCTCCCTCACGCTTAATAGCAGTGGTAGCATTATAAAAAGCGTGGGCATGACAGGAGTTAAAATAAAATTCCTTTTGGTTAACTAAATTCGAGGCATAACCAGTAGAAACAACAATATCTAAAGCAACTTCTTCAACCGCCCGACTCGCTAAGTTATTTTTAACATCTGCGATTCCCTGAGGACCATATTGATAAAAGGCACCCTTAGATGAGGCTGCAATCGCTGCTCCTAGCGTAGCGGTATGAGGAAGCTCCATGCCCGTTTCCTTGGCGTGAGCTACACAGTGGGCTACTTCAGGGGCTTTACTAATCCCATCACCAATCCCAGCCCAAAAATACTTGGCAGGTGCATTAGCAATTACCTGGGTATTAATAAAAACATGTAGTGGGACTGGAGGAAATCCATAGCGGTCAAATGAGCCATCATCGTGATAAATGACGGCCACAGCAGTTCCGGCGGAACAGTTAGAACAAATTGTTGGAAAAGTAAAGATTGGTTTAGCCAACTCCATTGCCACCATTTTAGCTGTATCTAAGGCCTTGCCTCCGCCAAAACCAAAGATAACGTCCGCAGCAGCGACTTCCTCAGTTGCAACTAGTCTATCGATGTTAGCCTGAGTAGATTCAACCCCATAGACTAAACTAGCCGTTACCTCTACATTGGCTTGACTAAGAACCTGCTTAACCTCAGTTTGAGAACTAGCGAGGGCCCGTTTACCCCCAATAAAGACGACCTTTGTAAAACCATATCCGGCTAGAATCGCGGGTAATTCATCAAAACAATTAGGGCCATAGCTATAATTACTCATACAGTTAGTTGTCATAATAATTTCCTCCTTACACACCTAGAGTTTATCATATTATAACCGGTGACTTCTAATATTTCAATAATTATTTTTATTTTATTTTAATAAAAAGCGGTGATTGTTCTCATCACCGCTTTTGCTCATGCTTTACTAGCTTCATTAACTGTAACCTGCGCTTATCTTGAAGTTTGCTAATTTCTTTTGGACTCCATTCTGGAATCGGATCAAACTCATATTTCACATAGATTTTTTCATCTTCATATCTAATTGCCAAGATGGCATTGACCTGCACCCAAATGCCAGTATTCTCATCATAAATGATATCTCCTACCCGCGAGATGTTGCGTTGCTCATTTAGTTCATAGGCTAACTCTGTTTGGGTAGTAGTATAATTTTCCGACAAATTAGGACTGTTTAACTGTTGGACTAGGCAAGTGTAAACAGCAAAAATACTTTCCTTTCCCCAGGAAGCCAGCCCAACATCTAAAATATTGATAATAATAAAGGAGGTGGTTTGATAAGTAATCATATCGCCAACAGCAACTTTTTGGTCTAAGGGCTTTCGTAGCCGAATTTTTTCTAACATAAAATTCCCTCCTTCTAACCATTAAAACTATATTCCAATTTCATTATAACATAATTATTTATAATAAATTAATTTTTATTAAAAAAGAAAAGGATTAAGGCTTGCAACGAGGCAAAACTTAATCCTTGGAATTGAGGTAAGGGTAAGAGAATGTTTAACTTCTCTTAAATATTATTTTAACATTCTTAGCGAAAACTTACTAGTTAAAATCAAATAGTTTTAAAATTAACTCTTTTATAAATTTTCTTCGATATCTTGGGCCAATAATTCTGGTGTTAGGTGGAACTGCTTATACAACTCTGCTTGGCTAATATTATCCGTAAATTCCTTGGCCGCCCCATAATTCAACACCTTCATCGCTTTATCAGCGTAAAATTGGCTAACTAAGGAACCAAAACCTCCGACAATACTTGCATCCTCTAAGGTTACTACTAATTGATGCTTTGCTTCCAACCCGCTCAAGCACTCTTCATCCAAGCTTGTCGCCGAATACGGCTTGACAACCGTAACCTGTTGCCCCTTCTTAGCTAAGAGTTCAGCCGTTTTTACTGCCAACTGAGCAAATTTGCCTAATCCTAATATGGCAACTGTCTTGCCTTCGCGAACTAAGTCATAGTGACTTGGGGTGAAGTCTTCCTGTAAAGCTGTCCCCAAAACAACGGGTTGACTAGGAATCCTAATTGCCACCGGATGTTTGGCCTTAGCTAGTGCCCACCGTAACATGGCCAGTAATTCAGCTTGATTACTTGGATGTAGGTAGTTAATATTAGGGATCGTGTTTAGATAAGGAATATCAAAGATCCCTAAGTGGGTCTTAGAACCACCGTTAATCCCCCCATTAACCATTATAATCACAGGCAAATCATTTAAGGCCACGTCATGCGAAAGTTGGTCATAAGCCCGTTGCGTCAACTACCCCTCACTAAAGTGAGAGGCTTGTAGTTCACGACCTTACGGTCAGTG
>NZ_AYYP01000034.1 GCF_001436215.1 Ligilactobacillus agilis DSM 20509 | reverse complement strand
AAGAACATGGCATTAATTGTGAGAAGGAAACTTCTATGGAAGAAAATTTCTACCCCCTAGAGAAGAAATCTTCTAGGGTAGAAGTAAACTTCCAGCAAGAAGATAATTTCCAGGGGTTAGAAAATGTTGATAATACTGGGGTAGAAGAAAATTTCATGGGGAAGAATACTTCTAGGGTAGAAAATAATTTCCAGTCTAAGTTAGATAATATTAATTCAATAGTGGATAAGATTATTGTCGGCTTCGCCGACATAATTAAAAATATAAATAAACTAAGTGATTTAAGAACTACTAAGAATTTAATT
>NZ_AYYP01000033.1 GCF_001436215.1 Ligilactobacillus agilis DSM 20509 | reverse complement strand
AAGTATCTAGATGATTTTGTATATTTCATCTGTATACTTAGAAGGTATTATAGCCTTGTTTTGTTTAGGGTGCTTTTTTAAGCATAATCAATATATAGAGATGCTTTGCGATAAAAGTAGGAAAGGGCAGGGTTTGTTGTGCATGATTTTATGATTATCGTGTTCCTATTGCTGTTGCAGTGATTAGTTTCGTGTATACGGAATTTGTAATCTTAACAGACATTGTGGAATTACGGACACGGCCGGTAACAAGGTTTAGCGTGTCGTTTTTATTATCGTTAATCTTCCAGTATATTTTAGTGATGCTTGGCCAAAGCGCGATTGGAAGTGCATGTTTTTACATCTTTTCGATGCCTATGACCAATTACTATATTAACCGTAAATTAAGTTTGGCGACAAGTGTGGCTACACCGTTAGTGTACTTTTTGTACTATTACGCAAACGGATTAGCAGATTTTGCAGTGACTAACTTTAGTTTAATGGTGATTATAACTTGTCTAATCACCGTGGGTCAATTTGTGATTGATAGTTTGTTAGAGTGGGCAGAAATCAATGAATTTCTCCGCTATACCATTATTGCGGTGATTGTAAACGTGATGGGAATTTGGCTTTACGGCTACTTCATGATCCAAACAATTACAAATAATTACATTTTGTTTGTGACTATGGGTTCCTTACTGATGCAGTTCTTGGTGACAACCTACTCGTCGGTTAAGGAAAAACAAGCTCGCGACTTTGAACGGGCCCGTTACAACGAAGAACATGACGCTTTAACTGGTTTATACAACTATGAAGCTTATGGGAAAGAAATTAAACGCTTAAGTAGTTCAAGCCAAGACTACAACATAATCATGTTTGACATCGATCACTTTAAGCAGATTAATGATACCTACGGTCACTTGGAAGGTAACGGAGTGTTGCAATACTTTGGTACTTGTCTAGAGGAACTATACCCACACCAAGGTTGATGATAGCGCCTTGGTTTACCGCTTTGGTGGTGAGGAGTTCTGTGTGATTATGCCTAAGATGAAACAGGAACGAGTTAAAGAGTATTTTTTAAACTTCCAAGCAGAATTAAAAAAGGCCCGCTATCAAACAGAAGATGGACGGTCCGTAGAGCTAACCTTTTCTGGTGGGATTGCCTCGACAGGTAAGTCAGCTGGAATTTCCAGTGCCATGAAAAAAGCTGATAACGCCCTTTACCAAGCTAAGAACTTAGGCCGGGCCCGGATTGAAGTTAGTTATGAAAATTAAAGGCTGTGACTTGAAGTTAGTTGACTTCAGGCCGCAGCCTATTTTTGGCTAAAAAATTAGCCCCTACGTCAAAGCAGGGGCTAACGCTATATTAAGCTTGCTTTTTCTTATCTTCTAGCTTACGAAGAAGTGGCATGATAAAGCCCATTCCGAAGAGTAAGAAGACAAAGAAGAAGTTCATCATCAATTCATGGTCAAATTGTTTTGAACCTACGGCTGAGTCTTGAGGGATGAAGCCCATTGTGGCGCAGACAAAGGTAAAGAGGAAGCACCAGAAACCAACTGCCAAGGCAAAACTTCTATTCTTAATGAAGATGTAATCTGACTTAAAGGAGTTTTGTTGCCAACGGATAGCAAGGAAGGCAACGAAGACCCAACAAGTCTTATATGGAGAAACAATCCCATTAAGGTTTAATAACCAGTTGTAAATGGAATTGATATTTGGCAAGGTGCCACTTAAAAGCAAGAGGACCAAACTAATTCCGGCTGTCAAAGTGTAGGAGTGAATTGGACGGCCGTGCTTGTTTTTCTTAAGCAACCAGCTTGGCATGTACTTTTCGTGAACATCTCCGGCAAAGACCCGGCTAGCGGCGTCGATTAAGATGGCCAACTGAGCTAGCATGAAGAAGGCTTGAACAACGGCGAAGACATACATTAAGACGTTACCCCAGCCTAGTTCTTGGCCTAATAACTTGAAGGCATAGTAAGGACCGTTCATCTTAAAGTCGTGAGGAATGTGGTTAGCGTCAAAGAAGACCGCTAAAGCTAGTGTCCCGAAGATGGTCATACACCCGGTCATAATAGCTAAAGCCCACATTGCCCTAGGAAATTCCACCTTAGGATTCTTCAAGCGAATGATGTATGGCGCTGCCAACTCTGCTCCAGACATGGCGAAAATCAATAAACCGGTGGTAGAGAAGTAGTGCAAGCTAAAGTTAGGCTTGAAAGCTGAAAGGTTGAACGGTTGAGTAGCGATGTGTGCACCGTGAGTCAAGGCGTAACCTGTCATTAAAACAAAGAGCATGGACATAATAAACATTGCCCCCCCACCGATAAGAGACAGAATCTCAAGTGAGTTTCTAAAGGCATTTTCTAACAGAATAAAGGCTAAAATAATGACGAAGGTTAACAGGCCGAAAGTTGTAGTTGACATGTGCTTGCCCAAGGAAGCATCCCCTAAGATAATCCAACTGATGGAGACGATGACCGAGTTAGAAACGTCCACTAAGTAGGGGATGGTTTGCACCCAGTACATCCATGAGGTAACGTAACCCAAGAGGTCACTTTTAGTTCCCCGGCGAATCCACGAGGCCAGTCCCCCTTCTTGGTTGGAGAAGGTTAATCCTAACTGACTAGTAATCAGTTCGTAGGGAATAACGTAGGCGAAGAACATAAAAATCCAAGAAACAACAACAGATAACCCTTGATTTTGGAACGGGTAGAAGATGTTTTCAAAACTGATAATCGTTACAAAATCTAAGAGGGCAATGATGAGCCAAGGTGTATATTTTCTTTGTGGCTCTAATGAGTTTGCGTTTAAATTATTCACTTTAATAAATCCCTTTCATAGTTAACTTTTTAAGCTAGTAGTTAACCATGTGACCAGGATGCTTATTCGAATACACGGCCGACCCTCCTAAAGAAAAACTTAAAATTGTTAACAACTTTTTAAGTTTAGACGATTTGCCTGAAAATTGCTAGTGAAAAACTAGGATTTTTTCAGAAAAAAGTGTGCTAGAATAAAGAAAAAATGTAAAAAGGTAGATGGCAATGGAAAAATACTTAGAAATAGCAGTTAGCGCCGACTTTAGCCAGTTAGATTTGACCCCTTACAAAAGAGTAGCGCTAGAAGAGGTGACGGCACCGGCGGGCCTAGCCGCTATCGTAGTAGGGGCCAGTGATTTGGTGGCCCGGGCGCAAGCAAAACTTCTTAAACAACAAGCACACTTGGATATCCCGGTAATCTATGGAGACAAGCAGACTCCGGCAGCAACTTTAGCTAAGGAAGTTTTAAGGCAAGCCCAGGCTTATGAAAATGAAATGGTGCCAGCTTTCTTAACAGACTTAATTAACTTTGCGGACGAAAAGCCAACCAGTTTTACCACGCCAGGCCACCACAACGGGCAATTCTATGACCGCCACCCGGCCGGCATGGTCTTTAAACGTTTCTTTGGGGACAAGATGTTAGCCGCCGATGTTAGCGACACCGTTCCTGAACTGGGGGATACCTTAACTCACGGGGGGACCCCGCTAACTGCGGAACAAAAGGCCGCCCAAGTTTTCCACGCTGACAAGGTTTATTTTTGTACTAACGGTACTACAAGTGCTAACACTATCTGTGCCAGTGCTTTATTAGCAGAAGACGACTTGGTTTTATTTGATCGCAATAACCACAAGTCCCTCTATAATAGTGCCTTAGTCATGACGGGTGCGACCCCGGTTTACTTACGCACGGACCGCAACCCCTTAGGCTTGATTGGCCCCTTGGTGGCGGCTGATTTGGATGAGGCCAAGATTCGCGCTCAAATTGCCAAGGTGGCGCCAAAAAAAGCTAAGGCTCCCCGGCCATTTCGCTTGGCGGTTTTGCAGTTGGAAACCTATGACGGGGTCTTTTATAATGCCCGCTGGCTGTTAGAAAAATTGGGGTCGCTATGTGATTACGTCCTCTTTGACTGTGCCTGGGGTGGCTATGAACAATTTGTCGACTTGATGGTGGACCTCTCTCCCCTAAATTATGAATATGGCCCGGACGCACCGGGAATTTTGGTCACCCAGTCAATTCATAAGCAACAGGCCGGCCTAGCCCAGACCTCCCAAATTTTAAAGAAGGACCACCACCTTAGGGGACAAAAGCGGTATGTGGACCATAAACATTTCAATAATGCTTACCTCAAATATGTAACCACTAGTTACTCTTACCCAATTTATGCTTCCCTGACGGTGAATGCCTACCTTGCTGACGGCCAAGCAAATAAGGCTTGGTGGGAAGAAACCTTGCGCTTAGGTATTGAATTTAGAAAGCAGCTACTTAAACGCTCTAAGCTCTTTAAGCCACTGGTGCCTGAGCTAGTAGCAGGGCAAAAGTGGAGTGAGATTCCCACCGAAGTATTGGCAAGCAACCGCAAGTACTGGCAGTTAGATCCTAAGGAAAGTTGGCACGGGTTTAATAAGGCTGCGTTAGGTGAAGCAATTTTGAGTCCCTTGAAGTTAACAATTCAAACGCCGGGGGTTAACCTGGCTACGGGTGAATACGAGGCTAGTGGTATTCCCGGACCGGTTGTTGGGGCCTACCTAACTGAGCGGCGGATAATTGCGGGCAAATCTGACTTATACTCTAACCTCTTCTTGTTAACCCCAGGGGAAAGCCGCTTGAATATGCAGACCCTGTTAGAAGCTTACCTTCAATTTGAAAAATTCTACCTAGAGGATGCGCCTTTGGAAAAGGTGCTACCCCGTTTGGTTGAACAAACTAATGGTAGGTACCAAGGCTATGGGTTGCGCCAGCTTTGCCAAGAGATGCACGAATATTACGCGAAGTTAAAGATTAACCGCCTGCAACAAGCCCTCTTTTTAAAGCCTGATTTAACAGGATTTGTCGCTAAGCCCCAAAAAGCAGATGCCCTGTTCATGAAAAATAAGGGGCGCCTCTTTTCCTTAGATAATTTGAAGGGAAAGGTCGCCTTGGAAGGGGCCCTTCCTTATCCACCAGGGGTCTTTATTGTCGCACCGGGCGAGCGTTGGCAACAGTTAGACATTGATTATTTCAAAGCCTTGGTGGGAGCGATGGAGCAATTTGCCGGTTTTGATCCAGAGATTCAAGGTGTTTACATTACCAAGCAGGCTGATAATCACCTAGCAGTTGAAGGCTTTGCTTTGGATGATGATTAGAAAAATTTAATAATTAGCACTGGTCTTAAAAAAGAGGCTGTTTAGTTAGGAAAAAACTAGCTAGACAGCCTTTTTTATAAAATAACGCTTTCAAAATAAAGTTGTTTGCAACTTGTATTTACAGATCGAAGTTTAAAATTAGGGGCAGAGTAATAGCTCTACTATTTTATTTGTTCCTAATGTTGTTAGTTAGATAATTTTTTCTGAAAGCAAGATTTTCGCTAGCAAATCGCTTTCAATTTACTATAATAAAGTTAGTACTTAAAGATTACTCAATTTAGGCTAAGGCCTAGTCTGAGTTGGGTTGAACGAGTTTTTTGAAATTATCGAATTAGGTTCTGAGCGCGAAATTGAAGAATATTAACAGTTGCTGTGACTAACATGGTCGTAGCCTGATTCGCTCGCTGGAAGATAAGAACTACTTCTAGACGCAATTTGGCTTTGAGTTTAATGAACGTTATTTCTCGGAAAGATGCTTTTTCAGAAATTATTAGGTATGAGGCAAATCCCTTACCAAGGGCTTAAGGCTGAAAAGAGAAAAGAAGTATAGTATCATAAATTTAGTGATAAACTGTTTTGTAAGTGTACAGTTTAAGTGTTGATGGGAAGTGTTAATATGACAAAGAATAATCAAACTAACGAGTTAACGGGATTATTAACGATTTCACGCTTTCGCGAAGTGGCGCACCAAGCCTTAGAGAACACTGATTTACGGGCGCAAGGGGTTTCTTTTATCTACTTAGATATTGAAAATTTCAAAAATTACAATGAAATCATGGGTTTTAGTGCTGGCGATGAAGTTTTACAGTTCATGGCTAAAACGATTGACGACGAGTTCAATGGCCGCCATGTGGCTTATTTTGGCTCCGATCACTTTGTAATTTTAGCGCGTAATAGCGAAGCGTTGGTTAAAACAAAAACAATTATTGCAACTTTAGATGCCAAGTTTGGCCAGATGAGTGTCAACGTCAAAGCCGGCATTTACACCTTGCAACCAGATGATGATATTGATATTAGTGTTTGCTGTGACCGAGCTAAGATTGCCTGTGACAGCATTAAGCATAAGTATGATGCTGGTTACTGCTTTTACACTAACGAGATGGGACGGGATTTATGGTTGCGCCGGTTTATTCCCGACCAATTCCCGACCGCTTTAGCTAGTGGGCACATCAAGGTGAACTTCCAACCAATCGTTCGGGCCTTAACTGATGATGTTTGTGGCCTAGAAGCGTTAGTGCGTTGGAATGACCCTGACTATGGCTTTATTTCACCGGGCCAATTTGTTCCGGTCTTAGAACAAGCCCACTTGGTTCATAAGCTAGATATTTTTGTGATTGAAGAAGTTTGCCGGGCTTACAAGTACTCCCTGGTAGATTCTAACCTGGCAACGGTGCCGGTTTCGGTTAACTTATCCCGGCTTGATTTTAGCTTATGTGATATTTATGAAGAAGTTGAACGCTTAATTAAAAAGTATGACGTTCCTAAGGATATGTTGCATATCGAAGTTACTGAAACAGGTTTAAATGAAGAGGGTAACTTCTTACGGGACGGAATTATTAAGTTTCAAGAAAATGGTTACCAAGTCTGGATGGATGACTTTGGGAGTGGGTATTCTTCCTTTAACGTCTTAAAGGATTATGATTTTGACGTCTTAAAACTAGATATGAAATTCTTAGCTGATTTTGAAAAGAATGAAAATGCCCATATTATCATTGCCTCAATCGTGTCGATGGCTAAAAAACTTGGGGTCCGGACTGTCACTGAAGGGGTCGAAACCAAAGAACAGTGGGAATTTTTGAAGAGTATCGGCTGTGACATGGGTCAAGGTTACTTCTTTAACCGGCCGGCTCCTCTCCTTTAGAACAAATCTGGGAGAGTATGACCGCTAAGCGGCGGGGTAACGAAGAACTCACTAACAGGAGTTATTACGATGCGATTGACAAAATTGACCTAAAGGGGAGCAATCCATTCTCTTACGAACGTAGAAAGCAGTTAGACCAAGGCTTGCCGTTAGCTATCGCCGAGCTGCGTAATGGTAGCTACCGCTTCTTAAAGGCAACCCCTGGGTTTGTTAAACTAATACGGACTTTAGGCGTTAAATCTGTTAAGGAATGTGAAGAGCTCTTTAACGACACTAACTCAAACATTAATAAGCAGATTAATCGCTTGCTGGAAAATTCCACCCAGACGGGGGAAGTTTCTGAAATCGACTTTGTGATGAATGGTAACTACGCTAATATCAGCGTGCGTTACATCGACCAAGATGCTAATTCGACTGCCTTCTTATTGGAAGTCACTAACCTCTCCCAAAATAGGGGCCTGGCTCGCAGTAAGAAACGCGAAGAGGCCATGCGCTTTATCTACTCACTCTTTGATCGGGTTGAGTTAATTAACCTAAGCGAAGGAACGGTTGAAAACCTCTACCGCAATAACATGCACACTTCCTCAATTTTACGGGGTGGTGCGATTAAAGAGGTAGTTGACAACTACGCCCAAGAAAACATTCACCCTGACGATATTGCCAAGTTCAGAAAATTTTATGATGAAAATACCATGGAAGAACGGATTAAGGCAGAGGGGGGCAAGAAGTATATCACCGAGTATTTGCGGACTAAGGATGAAAATGGTCACTACTGTTGGAAACTTTACTGTGTAGTGCCATTCCCGCTTAACAATAACCGGATGCTTTTGTCCTGTGTCTTTGATGTTGATGCTAAGAAGCGTTTGAAGTTAATTGAGCAAACGGCTATTAAAAAAGACGTCCTAAGCGATAGTGACGGTAAGATTTCCTGCGCAATCTTATGGGCTAACTTACTAGCCATGTCTCAATTTGGAGTTTACTGGAAGGATACCGACCGGCGCTTTATTGGGGCTAACCAAACCTACCTCAGTTATAACTCACTAAAGTCTGAGCAGGAATTAATTGGTAAGCGGGAAGAAGAACTAGGTTGGGAATTAAACCCTGACTTTAGAATTGATGAAGACGAAAAGGTGTTAACCGAAGGTGAACAAGTCGTTAACCGCGAAGGCACCATGATTGTTGATGGGAGTCTGCGAAATATTGCTACCTCTAAGAGTCCAATTTATGATACCGAGGGCAAGATTATCGGCTTGATGGGTTACATTATCGACATTACCATGGAGAGTCGGGATAGCGAGGGCTTATTAAACCTAGCCTTCACCGATCTTTTAACCGGAATCTTAAACCGGCGGGGCTTAATGGATGCCCTCTTAGAGTATGAGCAAATGTACCTTAAGCGTAAGGCCGACTTTGTGATTGCTTACGTAGACGTTGATAACTTTACTGACTTCAACGATAAGAACGGGCGCAGCTATGGTGACCGCCTGCTATCAGAAGTTGCCTACGCACTTAGAAATCGCCTAGGTAAGTCCTGTGTTGTCGGCCGGATTGGCAGCGATGAGTTTGTACTCTTAAAGCGGGTTAAGGATTTAGGCGATGCTAGTCAGTTACAAGCACTAATCCGGGCAACGGTGGCAGACATTCACCAAATTGGTAATAAATCTTGCCAGGTATCTGCTTCAGTTGGGACCGCCCTCTTCTCAGAAGTGGACAATACCCAACAATTACTCAGAAAAGCCGACCGTAAGATGCAGATGGACAAGCACGGACACGGTCGGTTAACCAAGATGTTTGAAGTTTAAGTTGGTGTGAGAAAGTGGGAAGGCGAGATGCGGTGTCAAAAAAATGAACAACCTGGGGAATTAAAGACCGGGCTTGATCCCGTTATCTCTGACGAGGTTCTCCTAGATAACCTGATTGAAATGGCCGATTTATGTATTTTTTGGAAGGATAAACGGCGACGTTATTTGGGCTGTAATCAAGCTTTTCTCCACTATTTTGGTTTAACTGAGGTTGAGGAGATTTGTGGGAAGGCCGACCAAGAATTTGACTGGCGCTTAGGCTCAGGCGAAGAAATCGCGGTTGAAAATGCCTTACTGACAGATGGAATTGCGGTTCATAACTATAAAAAGTCAATCTATGCTAAGGGACAGTGGCGCAAGATTGTGGTTAACGAAAAACCAATCTACGTTGAAGACAAAATCGTAGGTTTGTTGGGTTACTTCAAGGACATTACCCAAGAAGGACGCGAGCAACATTACCTAGAGACTTTAGCTTACACGGACTCGTTGACGGGGCTGTATAATCGCCGGGCCTTTGTGAGGACGATTGCTCGTTACGAGGATGAGTACGAGCGCAACCAGATTGACTTTTCCTTGCTATTTATCGACATTAACGGTTTTAAAAAGTATAACGATACGTACGGCCACAGCTTTGGTGACGAAGTCTTACGACGCGTGGCTGCCTGCATCAGACGGGTGACTGGGTATACCGGGGTCGCTTGTCGCATCGGGGGCGATGAGTTTGTCATCATCCACCAAGACCGGAACCAAAACTATATCAAAGACGCTGAAAATAAGTTACACCAGGCAGTCGCCGAGATTGAATTTATTCAAAAGCGCCCCTGCAAGTTGGAGTTGGCAATGGGCCGGGCAGTCTATTCCGAGGTTAACGACCGGGAAGAACTGTTAAGGTTTGCCGACCAGCGGATGTATCTTAACAAACAAAAACGTAAGTAGGCTTACAGCTTGTTATAGGATTCTTAGGGACTTAGTGTTTCTAGGAATCCTTTTTTGTTAGGGCAATGGCCTGGCACGAAACAACTGCCCCTTACTTAAATTACGCTTAAAAAGCTAGCCGAATTCTAATAGAATATAGTAAAATGGTAATTAACTTAGGGAATGTCTGGAGGAAATTTTTATGGCTAATAAACGCCAATTTGACAAGATTAAACGAATTGTGGTTAAGGTGGGGACCAGTAGCTTGACCCACTCCAATGGCAAGATGAATTTACAAGCAATTGACCAATTGAGCTATACCTTGAGTGGGTTAGTGAATGAAGGTAAACAGGTAGTCTTGGTTTCATCAGGTGCGATTGGAGTAGGGATGGGACAGCTAAACCTCCAAGAACGACCCACAGACATTCCCGCTCAGCAGGCGCTAGCAGCTTTAGGCCAAAGCATGTTGATGACGATTTACCAACAACGGTTTGCTACCTATGGGCAAAAAATTAGCCAGGTCCTGCTAACGCACGATGTACTGGATTATCCACAAAGCAAGGAAAATGTTAATAATGCCATCAACAAGATGCTAGCTTGGGGCATTATTCCTATTGTTAACGAAAACGATACGGTTGCGACTGACGAATTAGATCATAAGACCAAGTTTGGTGATAATGACCAATTATCCGCCATTGTCGCAACCATTATTGACGCGGACCTCTTGATTATGCTTTCGGATATCGATGGTTTCTTTGATAAGAATCCTAAAAAATACGCTGACGCTAAGCTCATCCCCGAAATTACCGAGATTAATGAGCAGACCTACCAACACGCTGGTGGTAAGGGTAGCAAGTTTGGTACCGGTGGGATGACGACTAAGCTAAAGGCGGCTCAACGCATGATGAAGGCTGACAAGTTAACCATTCTGGCCAACGGGGTCAACCCGTCAATTGTTTTTCGAATTTTAAATGGCGATGCAATCGGAACCTTATTTAGAAAGGGGTAAAAATATGACTGTTGATTTAGTTAAAATGGGGCAAGCTGCTAAGAAGGCTTCCTATGAATTAGGCCAACTAAGCACCGACGAAAAGAACCAGGCTTTACTTAAGATGGCAGAGGCTTTGCAGGATAAGGCAGCAGAGATTATGGAAGCTAATGCCTTAGATTTAGACCAGGCTAAGAAGGCTGACTTAAAAGCTAGTTTTGTCGACCGGCTGGTCCTTGATGAAGGCCGGATTGAAGGGATGGCAGCTGGATTGCGGCAAATTGCCGGTTTAGAAGACCCAATCGGGCAGGTTGATAGGGCCTGGGTCAATTACGCTGGCTTAGAAATTAGTCAACGGCGGGTACCTTTAGGTGTAATTGGTATTATTTATGAAGCCCGGCCTAACGTAACCGTAGATGCAACTGGCCTCTGCTTTAAAGCTGGTAACGCCGTCATGTTACGGGGGGGCAAAGAGGCCTTGCGGACTAACATTAAGTTGGTTGAAATTTTGCGCAGTGTCTTAACTAAGCTGGGGATTAACCCGGATGCAGTTCAAATTTTGACTGAGACCTCGCACGAATTGGCCAACGAATTCATGGCCTTAACCGGTTACTTGGATGTTTTAATCCCCCGTGGCTCTGCCCGCCTAATTAAGGCGGTGGTTGCCAATGCTAAGGTGCCAGTAATCGAAACCGGGGCCGGCAACTGTCACATTTACGTTGACGCTACCGCCGATTTAGAGATGGCTGCTGCGATTGTTTATAATGCCAAGGTTCAGCGGCCATCAGTTTGCAACGCAACCGAAAAGCTATTGGTTCACCAGGACGTAGCCGCCGAATTTTTACCTTTGCTTGCGGCTAAGTTAGCCCAGGCTTCGGTCGAACTTCGGGGCGATGAGCAAGCTTGTCAAATTTTAGGGTCAAGTTGTAAGGCTGCTACAGCCGCAGACTGGGATACAGAGTACAACGACTACATTTTGGCAATTAAGGTCGTTTCTTCCTTAGATCAAGCAATCGACCATATTAATGCCCATAACACCAAGCACTCCGAGGCGATTATCACCAACGATTACAATAACAGCCAGGCCTTTTTGGATAGGATTGATGCCGCAGCTGTTTACGTTAACGCCTCAACCCGCTTTACCGATGGGGGCGAATTTGGCTTTGGGGCCGAAATTGGAATCTCTACCCAAAAGCTCCATGCGCGGGGGCCAATGGGCTTGCGAGAGCTCACTAGCACGAAGTATGTAATTCGTGGTACCGGCCAGGTTAGGAAATAAATAACAAAGCGTCTGATTATTTTGAAGCTCATCAAAATAATCAGACGCTTTATTTTGCTTACGGGTGAAGGTCTTATTTTTCCTTCTTGCTGTTCAAAATCAAGGTAATCGGCACCATGATAATGGCCGTGAATAACAAATCCCAAAAAGAAGGGTGAACAACTAATAAGAAAACGAGGATGCAGATAGCAGCTGTTGCAGTTAGCTTATTTTTTAAAGTGTTAATAACTGTTTGTAAAAATTCCATTTGAGACTTCCTTTCTTTGGTCAGAGTTAAACTCCTAAAGGATATTAAGAGCTTTCTTAATGGCCTTGGTTTGCCGTCTAGAAAATGGTTCCACTGAATTGTTGATAAAGGTTACTTGGCGTAACTTAAAGTCGGCGCTCTTGATGTTATCAAGGTTAGCCAAGCATGATTGCGAGAGTTTACAGAACTGAGGGTAAGCCTTAGCGAGTTCCTTAATTGTTCCAGGAAACTGCATGATACCGGTAGTGGTAATCAGCTCTAAGACGTGGGGCCTGCTAGTAGTTTCGATGCAAATAATATTATTGAAATTTTCAATGTGTTCTCTGCTGCCAACCCGGTAACGAAACTTTAATCCGCTAGTTGCTTGCTCATTTTCGTATCTTTGTAAAGCAGTGTACATACAGTTAGTAACTCGTTGCTGGAACTGCTCGTCATTTGTTGACTTAGTGATATAGTCGAGGGGACCGATTTGGCGCTCAAAGGTTAGAATCGCCATTTCTTCGTGGGTCGTAACAAAGACAATCATGGCCTCTTGATCGACTTCTTTTATCTTGAGCGCTAAGTCAAGTCCAGTGTGCTTTTTGGTACCCCCTTCTAACTCGACGTCTAAAAAGTAAATTCCTGCTTTAGGTTGGTTGGTAATAACCCAGTCAAGTGCTTGCTTGTAACCGTAAGCAGTTAATGCTAGTTCGAAACCATTATTGTCTTCCTTGGTAATAATCGCTCCATGGCTAGCAGCCATTGTTAGTTTATTTGCTTGTGTAACATTATCATCACAAACTAAAATTGGGTGCAACATGCTACCCCTCCTTATTAACGGATAGTGTAAAGGTAAACCAATTATCCTTAATTGCGTGGGCTAAAAAGACGTTGTTGTAGTTGCTAATGATAGCTTGGGCGCTGGCTAGCCCTAGGCCAGCGTGGCCCTCCTTAGTAGTT
Source organism: Ligilactobacillus agilis DSM 20509 (assembly GCF_001436215.1). Taxonomy (GTDB): domain Bacteria; phylum Bacillota; class Bacilli; order Lactobacillales; family Lactobacillaceae; genus Ligilactobacillus; species Ligilactobacillus agilis. The sequence goes on along the minus strand of NZ_AYYP01000033.1, from coordinate 7,746 downwards.
ACCCCCGCTTGTTGAAGCTTGGTGGTATCAAAGGTGCCAGCAACTTTATTTCTGATTTCAAATTCAAAGCCAACGTCAGTATTAAGTAATAAAACTTTAATTTCCGGCGCAGTGAAGTTTTCGCTCGCTTCAATTGCGTTATCAAAGGCAATCCCAAGTAGGCGAATCAAGTCGAACTTATTGATTCCTTGTATTTCGCGCAAAGGTTGGCGACATTCAAAGCTAACCGGTAGCGAGTTAGTAAAACAATTATCTAGCTTAGAGATGACAATGCTTTTGATTTCGGGATCACTAACGTTATCCAAGTCATTAAAGCGCCAGGCCTTACTTTTCTCTAAGTGCGAAGCCGAATAGGCCAGCAATTCTTTAAAATTATCGTTATCCTTTAGCTCAGCCTCCATACTGATTAAAATATTTTGATAATCGTGCTTAAACTGGCGGAGACTACGCTGACTATCCTCAAGTTGCTTGGTGTAAAAGAGCAAGGTTTCGGTGGTCTTTTTATCAACACTGGCTTTTCTGATTCTATGACTAACCATAGAGATGAAAAAAGCAAACAATAGTTGAATTAAGTAAACGATAGGAATAATAAATACAGCCGATTTATACGATACAAAATGAATATAGTCAAAACTGATAATTACCCCGTAAGTATATGTCACCAAAAAGAGGTTAACTAAACCATCAGGTGGATAGAAAAATTTTTTGATGTCATGTTTCATAAGAAATTTATAAAAAATTATGTATGCAGTTGTCACCACTAGGATAGCGGGGAGAATTACTTGGATTTCATAATCAAAAAGATGCTTTTTTCTACAAAAGTAGTAAAAATTGTTAAGACTGCCGTTGGAATATAGCTCAGCAACGAAATCACCATAATTACACCCATAGTTTGATAGTCCCTTTTCTTTTGCTTAAACACTAGGTAGAGCAAGGATAACTCGGTTATTACAAAGATGAGGGAGTTATAGTAGCTAGACAGTAGGTTATTGATTACACCAAGAGTTCCCCAGAATATAAGTAACGTACTTCTCTTATTAAGTAATTTTGAAAGTGTATAGAATTCAAAAAATACATTACAACAACATAAGAATATAAAGCTTAGTAAAGTAGTCCAGGCTAAGAACATAAAATAGATTATCTCCTACCTCGTATTTTGTTGGCGATTGAAGTAAGGAAATCTCTATTGTGATAAAATGAGTTAATATATGAACAATTGATAAAATTTGTTCCCCAAACAATTTTTTGTAAATCTTGCTTAGTCAACTTAGTAGTTGTTTTATTTTCTTTGAGTTGCATAAAAATCCTCCTAATTAAAATAAATTACGATAATAATATACCACAAAAGTAAATGCAGCCTAGTTCAAAAAATAATTCGGTTGTTTTTTGAACAAATTTGGTTAAAGTTGACGATTAATTGGCTAAATGAATCTAATTTGTTGATTTTCGTTGTAGTGTTTCTTAATGGTGTATGCTAATTGCGGAGGTGAGATTCATGTTGAAAAGATTCTTGACACTAGCAACAGTAATGCTGTCACTATTCATAGGGGGAACAACCATTAAGGCTGACAGTCATGGTGAAACAGTAACTAATATAACCGTGGCGCAATATCAACAAAATATTGCTAAAACAATTCCAGTTACGCCTACCCAGGTTGTTAATAAATTACACGCAGGAGATACATTTGTTTTATACCTAGGTTTTCCGGATTGTCCATATTGTCGGAGATTTTCGCCAACTTTAGCAGAATTTATGGCGGAGACTAATGTGCCGGTTTATTATCTAGATATTAGTCAAATCACTCAGCAAGTGTACCAAGATAACGACTTAAAAGACTTTTTTACCAAGATTGATTTTCAAGGAACGCCAACTGTTGTCTTGCTAAAACACGGCAAGAGGATTCATTCATACGTGGGGTCAGAAACACCATTAGCTGCCTTACAGACATTAACGAAGTATAAATACTAAAATCTGGTAATGAGGACCGATTAGGAAGAGAAAAGGACCACTTAGGAAAAAATGGTTTTTAGCAAAAATTTAGAGATATAATAACTTTGCAGGCAAACGAGTTACAAGAGTTATAACTGAATGTATATACAATTTATTTTTTGTTCCTTGTTTGCTTATAGCAGAAAATTTTATGAGTGATAAAATGGAAAACAAGAAGAAATTAACTACAGCAGATTTAGCAAAGGTTACTGGTGGAAGTAGATATTATGGTAACGGTATTACTTGTGGCAAACATAAGTGCACAGTTAACTGGGGGCAAGCTTGGACTTGCGGAGTTAACCGCCTTGCCAACTTTGGTCATGGTAACTGCTAATTAGTTAATTACAGATGAGGTGCAGTATTATGGAAAAAACAAAACTTATTAATCAAGCTCAAGCTGATATTAAGGAATTATTGGGCTTGCTCAATCATTTCGAAAATCAATTAACTGAACTGCTAGATATTCTTGACGTTTTGGCACAAGTTTATCGGAAGTTGCCAGAAGCTAAAAATCCTGAAGCAGTGCTTAACCGCTTAGTGAACTATATTCGTAGCGTCGCTTTGGCTGGGCGCATTCACTTTCCTAAGAAGGAAGAAGCACTTATCATTGATCTTGGTGTTTTAGGGCAAAGAGCCGGGTTAAACGGAGTTTACATGGCAGACTTCTCTGATAAGTCCCAATTTTACAGCATCTTTGAAGAAATTCCACGTCATTAATTTGTAAAAGCGCTAGGGGGTAGCTCTGGCGTTTTTTTCGTACTGTAGAAGAAAGAAGGATGTAATATGCGTTTTGTGTGGTTAAGTAATCCCATAATGAAAATTGGGTTAGTATTTTTAATTGTTAATTTTTTACCGAGATTATTTCCAATGCTTAATAAGATTCCTTATTATGGAATAGTTGGTAAGGTATGTTTAGTGTTAGGGCTTGGGTGCATACTGTTTGTGATGTTTAAAGATAAGTTTTTTAGTTAGCCTAATCGTTTATTTGCTTAAGATTTACCGGCTAGTCAAGGTTGCAAAAAAGTAAGGGACATTCGTATAATTAGCTAGTTACCAGTAATTCAAACCGTTGTACAATGGTTTGAATTTTTTTGTATAGTCGGGCTAAATTATTTCGATATACGTGAAAAGCATGTATCATGATTAGGAGGGATTAAAGTGATAGAATTACCAACAGTTAGTGAAATCCTAAAAGAAGAGTTTATGAAACCTATGGGAATAAGTGCGTATAAATTAGCCAAGGAAATAAAAGTCCCTACTTCAAGAGTACAAGATATTTTACACGGTAGGCGTCAGATAACCCCAGATACTTCTATTCGTTTGGGAAGGTATTTTGGAGTCTCTGATAGATATTTCCTAAATATTCAAGTTGAGATTTCGCTACGTAGAGAAGAAGAAAAAAACAAAATATTTTCAATAGTATCGTGCCGTTAAATCAAGCACAGTTGCCTTTATAAAAGTTCACGTACCAAAAAAGCCGTTGCGTTCGCAACGACTTTTTTGATGCTTTTAAATTAAATAAATTGGAGGATAGCCATTAAGACTGGCACAACAATGATGAAAAGAACAGTACTCATTACGACTACGTTAGTGGCGTATTCAACGTCGCCGTGGGCTTCATCTGCGAGGATGGGGAGCACAGCTAACATTGGGGTAGCTGATTGGACGACTAATGTTTGGCGCATTAGGGCGGGGAGATCAAAACCAGTGTGCAACCCAAACTTGATGAGCAAGATGAGGATGACTGGTGATAAGACGAAGCGCCCTAATAAGGCCAGGATTGAATCGCGCTCAAACTTGAAGTTATTCAAGCCAGCATCGCGAAGGACAATCCCAATGTAGATTAGAGAAAGTGGCGTTACCAAAGCCCCAACGTAATTAAGGGTGTTACCTAAGAAGGTTGGAACTGGAATTCCTAGTAGCATCCAGATAATAGCGACGATAAAGCCGACTAAAGGCATTGGTAAGACTTTTTTCCAGTTAATCTTTTGCTTGTTAGTTTGCTTACTTTTATCAACTGTAGGATCGTCGTTTGAAATCAAGAAAATCCCGAAGGCCCAGGTGGAAACCGTGTTGATAATGTAGTAAATCAAGAAGTAGGACATAGCCTTTTCGCCAAAAAGGGCGTTATTTAACGGCATCCCGATAAAAATCGTGTTGGCGTTAACGATGGCATTCATGAAGATGCCCCGGCGACCAGGCTTGATTTTTAAGACCTTAACGACTAACCAGGCGATTAGGTAACCAATAATGACACCTAGGGCTGGGAATAAAATCCCTTGGGATAGGGAAACTAATTTATCCCGGGTTAGAAATTTCATTACCGCCGTAAAGATTGAAGCAGGTAAGGCGATTTTAGTAATTAAGTTGGAAATGTTACCGGCGAAGCTATCGGCAAACCAGCCATTAGCCCGTAAGATGTAACCAAGGGCCATGATTAACACGATAACTAAGACGCTAGAAACGGAAGTTAAAAAGACTGCCACGGCAAGTCCCCCTTTATTTTATTAGTATTTTGGTTCCCACTTAAGTGCGGCAACCGCTTGGGTGGCATCAGTAATATTTTCTTTGCTTAAGCCTTGGTCAATAGCTGATTGAGCTACGACTTCAGCCACTTTTTGGGAGAAGTCAGTTAACTTAGCAACTGGTGGGAGCACGGCTGCCCCTGGCTTAGTTGGGTCAACGATTCCGCCTAAAGCGTGGCTAGCAGCGGAAAGCATTTCTTCGTTAATGATTTTAGCGCGAGCAGCAATTGCCCCAAAACCAACCCCAGGGTAAACTAAGGCGTTGTTAGCTTGACCGATGGTGTAAGTTACCCCGTTATAAACAACGTCATCAGAAGGCACTCCGGTTGCGACTAAGGCCCGACCGTCTGTCCACTTAATAAGGTCTTCAGCACTAGCTTCTAGTAGCTTAGTTGGGTTAGAGAGTGCGAAAATAACTGGCCGGCTTGTGTGGGCAGCCATTTCCTTAACGATGCTTTCAGTGAAGGCCCCAGGTTGAGTGGATGTTCCAATCATTACCGTTGGGTGCACCGCCTTAACAACGGCTTCTAAATTAGTTAATTCATCCGCGTTAGCAAATTCAGAGCGTGAGCGGGTGAATTGCTTTTGGCCGTCAGTTAAGTCTTCAGTGTCTTCAAAGAGCAAGCCTTGCTTATCGACTAAGTAGAAGTGTTGTTTAGCTTCTTGTGGGCTTAAACCTTGGCGAACTAATTCGTCAAAGAGCATCTTGGCAATTCCGCACCCGGCAGTTCCTGCCCCGAAGGTTAAGAAGGTTTGGTCGGTAATCTTTTCTTTAGAGATGTTCATAGCCCCTAAGACCCCAGCTAAAGCGATAATCCCTGTTCCTTGGATGTCGTCGTTGAAAGTCAAAATCTTGTCTTGGTACTTCTTTAAGATAACGTCGGCGTTAGAACGGCCAAAGTCTTCAAAGTGTAAGAGACTTTCTGGAAATAGCTTGGTAGCAGCTGCGACAAACTTATCGATTAATTGGTGGTACTTTTCACCGTAGACACGTTTGTGCTTATTGCCAAGGTAGAGGTCGTTGTTGAGTAGGGCTTCGTTGTTAGTTCCGGCGTCGATGGAAACGGGTAAAACTTGTGCAGGGTTGATACCCGCAGCGGCGGTGTAAACCATCAGCTTTCCGATGGAAATATCTACCCCGTTGACACCCCAGTCACCGATACCTAGGATTCCTTCAGCGTCTGTGATAACCAAGAGCTTGATGTCCCGGCCATCAGCGGCGTTTTTTAGGCTCACCTCGATGTTATCCATGTCGTCAATCGAGATGAAGGCTGCGTCTTGAGGTTTTAAGAAGAGTTCGTTGTAGTTTTCGATGGATTCGGCTACGACTGGATCATAGACTACCGGCATGAATTCAACCAAGTGTTGGTCCATTAAGTAGTAGAATAAAGTCCGGTTAGTGTTGAAGAGGTTCATTAAGAAAATTCGCTTTTCAAGCCGGGATGGTTTGCTTTGGTATTGACCGTAGGCTTGGGTAGCTTGTTCTTCGATGGTTTGAACCTTGCTTGGTAAAGTCCCGGTTAAGCCTAGTGCTTGTCTTTCTTCTTTAGTAAATGCTGTCCCTTTATTTAAGAAGGGGTTATTTAAAATATCAGTAGCTTTTGTCATGAATATGTCCTCCTAAGCTTCTAATCAATCTAACTCTCATTACCCTGTCAGTATAAAAGCTAGAAATTGATATAGTCAAAAGTTGAACTTGATATAACTATTAATTATGCTTATTTTTTCTAGAGCTGATATAATAAGCTTTGCTAGTATGGAATTTAAGCTAATTGGATTATTAAAGTCTAAAAAGAAAAGAAAAAATCTGGCGAACTTAAAAGCGCTTGTAACTTTTTTTGAAAGAGTTAAACGATTTTCAGGACCAAAGGCATAGTATTTTAGAAAAGAATTTATTATAATAAAAGAAGTTACAAGTCAAACAATGCATGGAGGATGAAGAAAAAATGCAAGGAAATGCTGGAATCAAGCTTTTTGCACTCAATTCCAACCCAGAATTAGCGCAAAAAATTGCTGCAGAAATGGGCGTAAAACTTTGTGATGCTTCGGTAAAACACTTTAGTGATGGTGAAATCCAAATCAACATTAACGAAAGTGTGCGGGGGGATGATGTTTTCATCATTCAATCAATTTCTGATCCGGTTAACGAAAACTTTATGGAATTAATGGTCATGATGGATGCCTTACGGCGGTCATCAGCTGGTTCAGTTAACGCAGTTATCCCTTACTATGGTTATGCTCGTTCTGACCGCAAGGCCCGTTCTCGTGAACCAATCACCGCCAAGTTAATCGCTAACTTTATTCAATTAGCTGGTGCTGACCGGGTAGTGGCTTTGGACTTACACGCAGGTCAGTTACAAGGCTTTTTCAACATTCCAGTTGACCACTTACAAGCCATTTTCACCCAGGCTCAATACTTCATCGACAACAAGATTGATGAAGATGTAGTGGTTGTTGCGCCCGACCATAACGGGGTTAAGATGGCCCGCAACTTGGCCCAATTCTTAAAGGCCCCAATCGCAATTGTGGACAAGCGGGATGCTAACCGGCTAGAACGTCCGGAAGAAGCAACCGTTATTGGTGACGTTAAGGGACACAAGTGCATTGTGTTTGACGATATGATCGATACTGGTGGGAAGATGGCCGACGCTGCCGAAGCCTTAAAGGCAGCTGGTGCAACCGACATCTATGCTTGCGCAACCCACCCCATCTTCTCTGGTAATGCAGTTGAAGAATTAAAAGACTCACCATACAAAGAAGTGGTGGTTACGGATACGATTACGATTCCAGAAGAAAAGCAATTCGCTAACTTGAAGGTGCTTTCGATTGCACCTGTCTTCGCGAAGGCAATTTCCTTAATTTACAACAACCAATCAGTCGACAGCCTCTTTTGCCGCGACTTTTAGAAAGTAGAAAATAAGCTCCTGTTTCCAGGAGCTTATTTTTTTGCACTAAGTTAGTGCTTGGAATTAGCCAAAATGCAAGCATGGTTAAGGCAATCAGCTTAAACGGGGTTAAAGGAACAGTTACTGTTGATAAAGACGGTTTAGGGACGGCCACTTTTGCTGGTGCAGCTTACAAGGAAGGTAAAGGGGTAATTAACTTTACAATCGACTTTGGTCAAGGACCTTACTCTGCTATACAAAATGTAGAACAACATAGAAGAGCGTGTAGTTTCTTCTACATTATCAGAAAGAATATAGTTTTCCTTTCCTAATTTTATTTACTACC
>NZ_AYYP01000032.1 GCF_001436215.1 Ligilactobacillus agilis DSM 20509 | reverse complement strand
CTGACCGTAAGGTCGTGAGCTACAAGCCTCTCACTTTAGTGAGGGGTAGTTGACAACCTTAGCTCAAGAAAATGGGCCTTTGTGCATAGACATAAATAAGGGGCGAACAGTTGGAATTTGTTCACCCCTAAAAGCAATGGGTACTCAGTTATTTTTCTAGTTCTTACAACATTGGCCCCACTGCAGCTAATCCCCGTGCCAGGTTTTCCTTGAGCAGGCCGGACTGGGAGATAAGCTTGTAGATGGTTTGCATCTTAGGTGAAAAGCTAGTATGGCCGAGATTTTTGACGGCTAAGCGACGCATGTCATCTGCTAAGTTGCGTAGTTCGTCTTCTAAGTCGCTCTTAGGTTTAAGTCGGTTCTTGAAATCGACAAGGAGCTTGCGTTCGGCCTCAGTAAGGCTAGGATCTAAAATGAGATTGTAGATAAAAGTTAATAGTTGTTCGTCTGACATAAAGCACTTCCTGTGTAAAAAATTTAATTTAGTGTAACAGAAGTTAAGTGCGTTAGCAAATGGGACACAAAATAAAATCCTTGACAGGAAGCGGTGAGAGACTATACTTAAAGGTGTAAGATTACAAATGTAAACGAACTAATGAAGGGGTGCGTCAGAATGCAAATTTTAGTTGTGATTGTTGTTGTAGCTGCGATTGCCTTTATCGCTTGGTGGTTCTTTGGTAAGCATGATCAAGGCCAAAGCCAAGCTCAAGTTAAGGGTAATAGTCAGGAAGCGCGGATTACCGTTAATGGGGGGTATAGCCCAGAAACGGTAGTGTTGAAGCAAGGGGTACCGGCTAAGCTGGTCTTTAACCGCTTAGATAAATCTAACTGCTTGAAAGAAGTGGTTTTCAAGGACTTTGGGATTAGTGAAGAATTGCCAATTAAGCAAGATAAGGTTATTGAAATTGATACCAGCAAGGCAGGCGAATATACCTATGCTTGTGGGATGGATATGTTCCACGGAAAGGTTGTCATTAAATAATGTCTTACTTTAAACGTTTTGTGATTTCCCTGGTACTGTCGGTGCCACTGATTATTCAAATGGTGGGAATGGCTTTTTCCTGGATGATGCCTGCCTATAATTGGATTGCCTTAATAACAACCACCATTATCATGGCGCTGTCGGCCTTACCATTTTGGCAAAGTGCTTGGGCGGCCTTTAAAAACCATCACGCTAACATGGATACCTTAGTTGCGATTGGCACGGCGGTAGCCTATTTTTACAGCATCTATGCGATGGCAACTGGACGGGCGGTTTACTTTGAAACTGCCGCCCTTGTCACGGTCTTTGTCTTGTTAGGACAAGTTTTTGAGGAACGGATGCGCAATAATGCTTCCAGTGCGGTAGAAAAATTATTACAGTTGCAAGCAAAGGAAGCAGAGGTTTGGCGGGACGGTCACTATCAGCTAGTCCCTGTAGCTCAGGTTCAAGTTGGGGACTTAGTGCGGGTCAAACCAGGACAAAAGGTGCCCCTAGATGGCCTTATCACTGAAGGGGTTTCAAGTGTAGATGAATCAATGGTTACTGGTGAGAGTATGCCGGTAACCAAAAAAGTAGGAGACAGAGTTGTAGGTGCTACGCTTAATAAGACCGGGACATTTACCTTCCGGGTGGAAAAAATCGGGCAAGATACAATGCTAGCCCAGATTGTGGAGCTAGTCAAAAAGGCTCAAACTAGTCATGCCCCGATTCAACGTTTGACGGATAAGATTGCCGATATTTTTGTCCCCATCGTGTTAATAATCGCACTGCTGACTTATCTAGTTTGGTATGTATTTCTAGGAGCTAGCGGGGTAGACGCCATGCTTTATGCCGTGGCGGTCGTTGTGATTGCCTGCCCTTGTGCTTTAGGGTTAGCGACACCAACCGCAATTATGGTGGGGACCGGCCGGGCTGCCAAGTTAGGGGTGTTAATTAAAGACGCTACTGTTTTGGAAGCCATTGATGGTGTTCAAACTGTGGTCTTTGATAAGACCGGTACGATTACGGAGGGCCAGCCGGTGGTGACCGATGTTGTCGGACAAAAAGATCTTTTACGTGTGGCTGCCAGCCTAGAAGCTGCTTCGGAACACCCACTGGCAGCAGCAATTTTAACGGCTGCTAAGCAGGCTGACTTAACTTTAAGCCCGGTAACTGATTTCCAAGTAGTGGCGGGCCAGGGGGTTAAGGCGAAATTAGCCAACAAAGAAGCCCTCTTAGGCAATGAACAGCTCACTAAAGCTTATGAGCTCTCTCCTCGGTTACAAGCGACCCTAACAAAGTTAAAGCAAGCAGCTAAAACCGTGGTGATTGTGGTTTATGACGGGCAAGTCTTGGGCTTAATTGGAATTCAAGACCGGCCTAAAGCAGATGCTAAACAGGCTATGGCTGCCCTAGTCAAGCGAGGTTTAAAGCCAGTTATGCTAACTGGTGATAATGAGGTGGTCGCCCAAGCGATTGCGGACGAAGTAGGGATTAAAGAAGTGATTGCTGGAGTCTTACCAGATCAAAAGGCGGCGACGATTGAACACCTGCAAGCCGCCGGCAAGGTAGCCTTTGTGGGGGATGGGATTAACGATGCCCCTGCACTTTCGACCGCCACTGTGGGGATTACCATGGGCTCTGGGACAGATATTGCCTTAGAAGCCGGCGGGATTGTCTTGACCAACAACCAGTTGATGGGTGTGGTCAACGCCTTTGACATTAGTCAAAAGACCTTCAAGCGGATTAAGCTTAACTTGTTTTGGGCTTTAATCTACAATGTGATTGGGATTCCACTGGCAGCCGGGCTCTTCAGTGGCTTGGGGCTAACTCTCAGTCCCGAATTTGCCGGCCTAGCAATGGCATTATCGTCTATTTCGGTTGTGGGTTCCTCCTTGCTTTTGAATAAAGTTAAAATTGGGGCTTAAAATAATAGTCTAGGATTTGTGGATAAAACAACTCCTAGGCTATTTTGTTAATTCTTAAGTTTTAGTTAAGACTGCTTTTGAAAAAAATAATTTCGGCCTAAATTGCGAATGTTAATAGTAGAGGGGGAAATTTTTTTATTCGCAAAGAGGTGACGAATTTGGATTTGAGAAAAAAACTTGCCCGCAAATGGCGCCAAGCTACAATTAAGGATCACTTGGTTTTTAGCTGGGTTTTCAACGACCATCCGGAACTGCTAGAAGAGTTACTAAAATTGTGGGTGCCCTGGCTAAAAGTCAGGCAAAATTGTCAAAGTTAATCGGGAAGATAATTTTAAGAAGAATGCGATTTTTCACGGGCCCCGCTTTGACGTTTATGCCGAAGACGACCAGGGGATTATCTATGATTTTGAGATGCAAAATGAGGACCAACATGATTTAGCCGAACGAATCTCAATCTACCAGGGTAATTTGAGCAGGCAAGCCCTGTATGCAGGTCAACCGTTCAAGAAACGCAAGCGCACGGTGGTCTTTTTTATTTGCGACCATGACCCTTACGGATTAGGTTGGCCTAGTTACGCCTTGAAAGTCGAGTTAGTCGGGTGTCCAAGCTTTTCAGTTGACAACAAGGAAACCAATGTTATAGTGAACTTAAAAACAGATGTTAGTCATCTTACGCAAGCACAAAGAGAAATGGTAGCGTATTTTAATGATGGTACCGTGAGCGGAGCTTTTAGCCGGAAATTGGCGGTCGCAGTGGCGGCGGTAAAAGCAGATGCAATCAGGGGAGGGATTTACATGACGATTGAAGAGTATGCGGCGCTAAAGAGTGCCTACGCCCGGGAACAGGCTTTAAAGGAAGGCTTGGAACAAGGCGAAGAGGCTGGAAAAGAGTCCGAGCGGATTAAAACAATTACCGGTTTAGCCGCCCTAGACATGAGTCGGGCCCAAATAATAGAATTTTTGAAAACTAATATGGAATTAAGTGAAGAAGAAGCCCAAGCTGCCTACGATAACGCCATGGCGGCCCACGCTTAATCTCTCGCCAAAAAAGTCCCGCTCTAAAAAGAGAGCGGGACTTTTTTAGAAGATAATTTTTGATTAGAAAAAACATTAATTTCCGAACATTGCTTGAAAGAAAAATTACTAGCTGGGGAGACACTTTTTGTCGTGCCTACTTGCTAGACTAACGCTCGTAGGCAACTACGGGTGGGTAAAGCTAGTATTGGGCAAGAAGGTTGCTAGGTACAAAAGATTACTAGAGGGTGGGCTAAAATTTGCTATAATTTACTGTGAGAGGGAAAGAAAATCCAAGGGGGAACTTTTCTATGAAAAAGCAGGTAATTTATCTAGCAACTACGGCGCTACTAACACTAGGGCTAGCGGCTTGTTCTAGCGGTAAGCATGAGCAAGCTAAGACAAGTAGTAGCCAAAAGACCAGTCAGGTTAAAAAAGCTAGTCATAAGAAAGCTGAGCAAAAAAGTAGCAGCAGTCAGTCGGCCAAGAAGCAGGCAGAAACTAAGAACCAACAGGCCAGTGAGTGGGACCAAAGTAAGACCCAACAGTTGACCACCTTTATGACCAACTGGGGCTACACCATGCAGCAGAGCTACCAAGCTTTTAGTCCGCAAAATCCAGGCCACTTTAGGGGGATTACAATCCCAACTGGAGTCTATCCCAATGGTCCTACTCCACTTGCAATTAACGAACCAGCTAACAAGCAAACTGCGGCTTGGTCTAACGATGGTGCGGGACCTAAGAATACCTATAACATTGTTGCCAGTTACATATACCATAACGATCTAGGGGCAATTGACGTTTACGCCTACCTCTTTGCCTTTTACAATGGGAAGCCAGTCGCATTAGTAACTGGTCAGACTGAAGGTAATAGTGAGGGAACTGCGGTTTTCAAGGAGACAGCCAATCCTGACGTCAAAGCGGCCTTTGCGCAAATCGCAGCCGGCAAAGGCATCCCAGCCAAGTATGCTTCGCCTAAACAAAAGGTCGAAGCCAACACCAAGATGACGACCGACCTCGCCTTACAGGTCTTTTGGTCCGCCAAAAAGGCCGAGGATGCCAACTGGGGCTTAGACAACGTTACCTTCTTGTTTATGCATGATGTTTCTAACCACCACGTCTACGATAACGATACGATTGACGCCGTGTTCCCAGCCAATACATACATGGTGGGTCAATCAATTACCGGCGTCAATGACATTGCCTTCCAATTAATTGGTAACAATAAGGCTAAGGTCTACTATCTTCCAGGCAGCTTTATGATGTCTGCCGACGGGGATCCTAACGACATTGTTAATAATGCCATGTCCCATCCACAAGAAGTAGAGATTCTTAATGTCGATACCGCCACATTAGACGGTCTCAAAGCTAAGCTAAATCAGTAATATTAGTAAATAGTTTTAAATCGTTATGATACAATTTAACCCCCGCTGTCTGTGGCAGCGGGGGATTTTTAGTATAGGGAAAATTAATTAGGTATTAACTTTTTAAAATAAAGCTGCTATTCTTAGGTTAGATTTAGATTATAGGAGAAGAAGCGATGAAAAATATTTACGTTGTTGGTGCTGCTTTAATAGAAGATGGTAAATTATTGGTTACTAAACGTAATAGTGACCGTATCTTGGGAGATTTATGGGAATTTCCCGGTGGAAAAATTGAACAAGGTGAATTACCTCAAGAAAGTTTGAAGCGTGAATTAAAAGAAGAATTCAATGATGAAATTATTGTGGGAGATAAAGTAACTGAAACAGCGAGTTACGAGTATGAATTTGGTACGGTTCATTTAACAGTCTACTATGCAAAATTCTTGTCCAAGAATTTTGATTTGATTGCACACAGCAAGGTTAAGTGGATAGACCCGGCTGAGGCATTAGATTTAAATTGGGCTCCGGCAGACATACCTGCAGCACAAGCAATAAGTAAAGTAAACTTGCGTGAGGTAAGATTTGATGAAGATCATTAGTCAAAAGCAAGCATTAAAAGACTCACTCTTAAATTCTTTTCTTGATAAAAATAAGTTCGAGGCAAATGACGAGTATGCAGCTAAGTTGATTGCAAATACTGAGGGCGAAACGATGTACGACCGAATTTTTGATGGAGTTAAGCATTGCCAATTTTTTACATTTGCCGTGGCTTTTATTGAAAGTGGGATTCTTAACTCATTAAAAGTTGCTTTGAAAAATAGGACCGTTCAAGGAAGAATACTGACATCGACATATCTATACTTTAATAAACCAAAAATGTTTAAGGAACTATTGAAGTTACCTAACGTTGAGGTCAGAATTTATGAACAAAATCATGGTAAATTTCATGCTAAAGGTTATTTATTCCAGCACGAAGGTTATCAGTCTGCTTTAGTGGGCAGTTCGAACTTTACTACGGGCGCCTTGCAAGTCAATAAAGAATGGAACTTACTCTTTACTTCTTATAATGATGGTCAGCTCACAGAAGACATCTCCGCAGAAATTGAAGATCAATGGGATGCAGCTACCCCTTTAACGGCTGAATGGATTGAAAAATACGAGAAGGTTTATCACCTAAATCAAAAATTTGTTAAATCAGCCTCAAATATTGTTCCTGAGCAAGTTGATGAAAATAAAGGTAACTATTCTTCGATTCAACCTAATAAAATGCAAGCGGAAGCCTTAAAGAATTTGCAGAATTTAAGATTGTTAAGGGAAACAAAGGGGCTGGTTATTTCTGCAACTGGGACAGGGAAAACGTACTTAGCAGCCCTAGATGTTAAAAATTATCAGCCTAAGCGTTTTTTGTTTATAGCCCACAGGGAACAAATATTGAAGAAGGCTTTGGAAAGCTTCCATAAAGTACTTGGCGGGGATAAGGATTCAAATTATGGAATATTATCCGGCAATTCCAAGGTGATGGACGCCAAGTACCTCTTTGCAACGGTGCAGACATTAAGCAAAGACGAGAATTTGAAACAATTCAAGCAAGACGAATTTGACTACATTTTGGTTGATGAGGCGCACCATGTTGGAAGTAAGATATACAACAAAGTTTTAGATTACTTTGAGCCCGATTTTTTATTAGGAATGACTGCCACCCCAGAACGAAGCGACGATAAGAATATCTATGAGTTGTTTGATTACAATGTTCCTTATGAGATTAGGCTCCAAGAAGCATTAGAAGAAGAAATGCTGGTGCCGTTTCACTATATTGGAGTGTCTGACTATACGTATAACGGTGAAGTAATTAGCGACAATACTAATTTGAAATACCTAGTTAGTGAAGAACGTGTCAAGTATGTGGTAAAGCAAAGTGAGTACTATGGCTATGATGGCGATGTATTACATGGCTTGGTCTTTGTTAGCAGGAAGGAAGAAGCTCGCGAAATAGCGACGTTATTAACTAAATATGGTTATCCTGCCCAAATGTTGAGTGGTGAAGACAGCCAGGAAGAACGTGAAGAAGCAATCGAAAAACTTCGCCTAGGCCAACTAACGTACCTGGTTACGGTAGACATATTTAACGAAGGGGTCGACATTCCTTTCATAAATCAAGTAATTATGATGAGACAAACAGAATCTGTGATAGTTTTTGTTCAACAGTTGGGCCGAGGCTTGAGAAAGGCGCAAGGTAAAGAGTATCTAACTGTTATAGACTTCATCGGCAATTACAAGAATAATTACTTAATTCCAGTTGCTTTAACGGGAGACCAATCGCGGACGCGCGACGGGATTAGGGAACACGTCGAAACCGGTAAGATTGAGGGCTTATCAACAATTAACTTTGAATTAGTTGCGAAAAAACGGATTTTGGATCAGTTGAAAGGAAGCAAGAATTTATTTACTTTAGAGATAAAGAAAGATTATCAAGAATTAAAGCGACGTTTGAATAGGATCCCGCTAATAGCTGATTTTATTAAGAATAATATGGTTGCTTCACAAGCTATTTTATCCGTTTTAAATAAAAAGGGGAATTACAATGATTTTCTCCGCAAAGTTGACAAGGACGCTGCTTATTCATGGGAAAAAGGTTACTTAGATACTACGCTCACTTTTGTAACCACTGAGTTATTAAATGGCAAGCGCGTTCATGAATTATTGCTGTTACAAAAAATTTTACGTGATGGTAAATCTTCGCGAGCAGAGTTGGAGGAATTGGTCTTAGCTACGGGTAGCTATTGTAACGAGGACGTGCTAGATAGTGTTGAACGGATTTTAACCTTAGACTATTACAAGCCTAAGGGATATGACGACAGGAGCGAGCAAGACAAAACTAAAACAGAATTTGCAAAGTTAGGTGGACGACCACTAATTCGAATTGATGAAGAAAAAGGTTATCGGTTTAATGATACAGTCTCTGAATTATTAGATAGTACACCAGGATTTAGAGAATTATTTGAAGATGTGGTTGAATCCGGCTTGCTAAACGCAAAGGAATACAATTTGCGAGAGTTATTCACGTTAGAAAAAAGATACACTCGTTCAGATGTTAACCGACTCTTAAATTGGCAAAGACGCGTCCCTGCTCAAAGTATAGGTGGATATTTTATCGAGAATGGTTATTGCCCGATTTTTGTAACCTATATGAAGAGCGAAGATATAAATGAATCCATCAAGTATGAAGACAGGTTTATATCTAATAGTAAAATTCACTGTTATACCAAGTCAGGAAGAAGACTAGGTAAAGGTGAAATTGCTGGGGTTGTTGAAGGAGCACCTAAGTTAGAATACTTGCTGTTCATAAAAAGATCTGATGCTGAGGATGATGATGAATTTGTTTATTTAGGTACTGGTAAGGTAGATGGTAATTCTTTAAAACAAGAGTACCGTGAGCTTGAAAAAAAGGGAAAAATAGTAAATGAGCCGATTGTTTCTTATGACCTTAAGCTAGATGTACCTGTACCATTTATGCGTTATCGGATGCTGACTGAGGAAAATAACTAATAAGTAATTAAAGGTTTTTGGGGAAGAGTGCTTTTCCGAAGGCCTTTTTTGCTAGGTTAAAAAATAATGATAATTTTTTAATTGAAAATTTAGCTAAAAAAAGAATTAATTGAGTGAGTTTTTGCGAATCATATATATAGAGGGGGAACTTTACCCACAATCAAGAATAGAACGAGGAATTTAGATATGACTAAGATTTTAAAACGAGAAGCTAATTATCCAATTACAATTCCAGCCAAGGTTCGCTTTGATTTGCGCTTAACAGCTAATGAGAAATTATTTTATGGGGAGCTGTACACGTTTGGCGGTATGGCAGGAATTTTTACGGTTTCTAACCAACGCTTAGCGGCTTTATACCATGTGACGGTGAGGTCAATTTCAGCTTGGCTCAATAAGTTGGCTAAGTGTGGTTACATTGAACTTGCCAATTCGCTGGATAAAAACGAGCGGATTATCAGCTTTATACCAGGGGTTGATCCGTTGGATAGGGATGGCTACCTTTATGATGAAGAAGTAGGTCATGAGGAAATAATTGAAGCCGTAGCGGAATCAGCTGATAAGTATGATTACACGGTTGATACTAAGGTTGACCCGGAAGTGATTGAAGCAGAGATGACAGCTCGTTTTGGCCCCATTCCAGACCATTTAACTCCTGAACAAAAAGCTGAGTTAAGAGAGTTTAGAAAGCTAGCCTACAACAAATTACACTCAAAAAATAGTTATGATTCTAAGCTGCGCAAGGAAGCACAACTTGGCAAGGCTTTATATGCTGAAGAAAAGATAACTGAATTTTTTAACAAGTTGAAGTCTAAGGAAACGGAACCCCCACTAGAAAAGCAAATATATATGATGAAGCAAATTACAGAACAGGCGAATAAGGAATATGATTGGTTACACGAAGATGAGTTTAGGAAGGAAATTTCTATGGAAGAAAATTTCTACCCCCTGGAGAAGAAATCTTCTAGGGTAGAAGCAAACTTCCAGCAAGAAGATAATTTCCAGGGGTTAGAAAATGCTGATAATACTAAGGTAGAAGAAAATTTCATGGAGAAGAATACTTCTAGGGTAGAAAATAATTTCCAGTCTAAGTTAGATAATATTAATTCAATAGTGGATAAGATTATTGTCGGCTTCGCCGACATAATTAAAAATATAAATAAACTAAGTGATTTAAGAACTACTAAGAATTTAATTCCTAATCAATCGGCGTAAGCCGATTAATAATAACCACTCTTTAAATAAAATGAACTAGTTAGGCTAGAAAAAATTTTCGCAGGTAGGACAGGAAAAATTTTTCCACCTGGAAGGAAATTAAATGCAAGTAACAATTACAGATGATATTATTTTGGGTAGAATTTTTAGTGACAATGGGTATAATTCCTAGTAATAGCTTTACAAAAAAACAAAGGCTATAGTAAATTAAAAAGGTGAGCTAAGTGCTGAAAACACCGCCAGACAGGCACTTAATACGTATTTTACAAAGCAAATTGTAAGTGATGAATTTACGGCGCAAATAGATCAAGCCGTGCAAGCATTAAAGCAAGATTCGAAAAGGGGGGCAATCTACATGGAAGCAAAAGAATGGGTAGCAAGAGAAGTAGCGCGTGTTCGAACAGATAGCCTTGCAGAAGGTCGTGAAGAGGGGCTGAGTATTGGCCGTAGAGATGGTATGACCCTGGCTTTAGCAGTATTAAGTGATATTCCTAAGCTAATAGCAGCTAATAAAGGACATGAAGAAATAATAACCACTTTGGTAGCTAAGTACAACATAGATCAAGCGCAGGCGGAAAGTTATTATGAGCAAGTGATGGCGCTTAGGGCCTAAATAATAAAAAGAGCAATTGGATTGGCTCAGTGTAGTCTTCCAATTGCTCATTATTACGAAAAGGATAAAGTTAGATTATTTCAAAATTACTTGCAATCCAGCAGCTAGGATTCCACCAATAATTGGACCACAAATTGGTACCCAAGCGTAAGACCAGTTAGCACCACCCTTATTTGGAATAGGTAAAATACTATAAGCAAATCGTGGAGCTAAGTCTCGGGCGGGGTTTAAAGCAAAGCCAGTTGTAGCACCCAAAGCTTGACCAATAACCATAATTAGTAAGCCAACTATTAAGGGTTTTAATCCCTGAGTAAAATCGCCTAAATTGATTAAAGTAAAGACAAAAAAGAAGGTGGCGATTGTTTCGCTTAAGAAGTTAAATAAGCCATTTGGAATTGAAGGTCCAGTTGCAAAAATTCCTACAGAGTTACCGTTGTTATTATCAGTTTCTTTAAAATGAGGATAATAATGAATAATAACAAAAATTGCTCCGACAAAGGCACCCAGTAGTTGCCCACTGATGTAAGGTAGAACTTGTGACCATGGGAAAAATCCAAAAACAGCAAAGCCTAAAGTGACGGCTGGGTTTAAATGTCCTTGAGCGCCAAATTGTCCGGCGACATAAACGCCAAATGTTACAGCCATTCCCCATGCTAATGAGATGTATAACCAGTTTGAACCTTTGGCATAACTGTTTTTTAAATTAACAGCAGCACCGCAGCCAGTACCAAATACGATTAAAATCAGCGTCCCTAAAAATTCGCCTAAAAAACCGGACATGTTAGTCATCCCCCTTTATTTTAAGTGGTTTTAATTGTTGCTCAATAGTGGATAGCTCAACTCCTGCTTGAAGTAATGAGGCTGCAACGTAAGAACTTTCAACTAAAGCAGTATCGTAAACGTGGATAGTTTTATCAGAAAATTCAATGGCCATATCTAAATTCATACGTGCACTGCCGAGATCATAGAAGGCCAAGATTTCATCAGCAGTATTTGTGGTTAAAGCTTCAGAAATTTTTTCCATACTTGTGCCGATGTCGTTTTCATCAGTACCGCCGGCATAGGTAATGGATATATCTTTTGCCACTTGCTTTAAAAGTTTGGGTAATCCTTGGGCAATTTCTGGAACGTGTGAACAAATTAAAATACCATACGCCATATTATTCACCGGCTTCCAAAAGTGCTTGGAATAGATAGCCACTAGAAACTGAACCAGGATCTAAATGACCGATAGAACGTTCACCTAGATAGGAGGCTCTTCCTTTCTTGGCTTCCATGTCCTTAGTTGATTGAACAGCTTCTTCTATTTGTTTTGCTGTTAAGCTATTTTCCTTTAGTGCAGGAACAGCGACCAACCATACATCTACCATAGTTTTATCACCAGCATTTGCACCACCACGTTTCTTGATGCCATTAACAGCTGCTTCGGTCAAGAGACCTAGATCGTTTGTAGATGTACTGAGTTTAGCCATTTCTAGAAAAGCAGTTCCGTACAGCGGACCGGCAGCACCACCAACTTTAGATATCAAAGACATTGCGACTAACTTTAGTGCAGAAGTTACATCAGTTGGGTTCTTACTTTTAAACGCCTCTTGGACTGCGACCATTCCACGAGCCATATTGTTACCATGATCTCCATCGCCAATAGGGGTATCTAAATCGCTTAAATATGCTTTGTTTGCCTCGATTTTTTCAGCAAATAGTTTCATCCATTGTTTTGTTAAAGCTAATGTTAGTTCCATATCTAATCACTCCCCATTACCAAGCAATTGTGTCAACTTCATAATTTAAATAGTCCAACCATTTTGTTTCAGCTAGTTCAAAAACTGTAAGTGAAATACCGGCCATATCAATGGAAGTCATGTAGTTTCCAACTTTAGTAAAGACAGGAACAATATTTTTATTTTCTAGCCAGTTTAAAACATCATTGGAGAAGATATACTGCTCCATTAATGGAGTTGCTCCCATCCCATTTACGAGGACTGCATATTTTTTATCACTCTTTAAATTCAGACTAGCATCAATTTTAGCTAGCATTTCAGCAACTAAATCTTTAGAAGGTTTAATTGTTTCTCTTCTATACCCTGGTTCACTATGAATTCCCACACCATATTCAATCTCATCATCAGCTAATTCAAAGCCAGGTTTACCAACTTCTGGGACAGTAGCTGCTTTTAAAGCAACCCCGATGGTGTTGATATGAGGTAAAACTTTTTCGGCTAGGGCGGCAATTTCCTCAAGAGAAGCACCTTGATCAGCAGCTGCTCCGACAATTTTATGCATTAAAACAGTACCAGCAACTCCCCGCTTTCCTTGGGTATAGAGACTATTTTCAACGGCAATATCATCGTCAACGATAATCGATTTAACAGGAATATCGTCCATTTCAGCCATATCTTTTGCCATATCAAAGTTCATTACATCACCGGAGTAATTCTTTATAACTAAGAACACACCTTGACCTTGATTTGCTGCTTTAATAGCTTCGTAAACTTGATTAGGAGTTGGAGAAGTAAATACTTGACCGCAAACAGCTGCTGTTAACATTCCTTGACCTACAAAGCCTGCGTGTGAAGGCTCATGGCCACTGCCACCTCCAGAAACAATTCCGACTTTGCCAGTCATACTAGCTTTATTGCTACGCACAACGGCTTCTGTACCAGGGATTTGTTCGAGGTATTGAGGATATGACCGCACAAGACCACTGACCATTTCACTAACTACGTTGCTAGGATTGTTGATAATTTTTTTCATAATAAAGATCCTTTCTTGACTTATCTTAATGACAAGTCCATTATAAAGTGAAAACGCTATCGCTCGTAACGGACAGAAAATAAAAGTTGTCCGTATTGCTAAAAGGAATTGCTATGTTAGTTTAAAATAAAGGGAGAAAGGGGGTTTTTGGGGTATGAAAATATATAATTCTGAAGATAGCCTACTAACTGATACACAAAGAGGCATTGAGATAGTTGCGCCACATTTAAAAAAAGTAGAAGGAGTTTACGGTTATGTTGATTCAAGTTTTGATGATTCGTATATTCCAGTGATTTCAGGTGGAGGTGCTGGACATGAGCCCTCCGATTGGGGTTTTGTAGGTGGAAATATGCTAACGGCGTCAATCACTGGAAAATTATTTGAACCACCTATGCCTGAAGAAATTATTAAAGTAGCAAAGGCGGTAACTAAAAAGAAGCGCGCTTTTTTTATTATTAAAAATTTTGAAAAAGATGTGCGGGTTTTTAAGCAGGCAATTGAATATTTGAGAAACATAGGTTGGTCGATAGAATACGGGATTGTAAATGATGATATTTCGGTTGATGCAAGTTCATTAAGAAAATATCGCCGTGGGTTAGCTGGAACCATTTTAATTGAAAAAATTATTGGTACGTTGGCGAAAAAGGGGAAGAGCCTAGTAGACTTAAAAATGGTTTGTGAGCAACTCTTGCCGGAAACCAAAACGATTGGCCTGGCCTTTAGTGATTCCGTTTTATATAAACAGAGTTGTCACACTCTATCTTTGGGAAAAGATGATATTTATTATGGAATTGGAATCCATGGTGAAGCCGGTTATCGTAAAGAGCATTGGCAAAAATCAGAGTTAATGGCGCGCGAGATTGTTAACAAGATGCGCTTAAACTTTAGGTGGC
The DNA here is from genome assembly GCF_001436215.1 of Ligilactobacillus agilis DSM 20509. Classification (GTDB taxonomy): domain Bacteria; phylum Bacillota; class Bacilli; order Lactobacillales; family Lactobacillaceae; genus Ligilactobacillus; species Ligilactobacillus agilis. The sequence continues at coordinate 38,268 of NZ_AYYP01000032.1, read as the reverse complement.
AAAAAAAAGAGAACGTGGCGCTCCTAGTTAATAATATCGGAAAGATATCCCCAATGGAAGAATTAACCTTTACTGCAGATATCACAGAACTTTTGGAATTAGAGGGACTAAAGATTCCATTCATAAAAACTGGTTCTTTTATGACTTCACATGATATGTCAGGAATTTCCGTATCAATTTTACGCTTGCAGGATAAATGGCTAGAGTACTTAAAACAACCAAGCACTTGTTATGCTTGGCCTAATAGTATTTGAAGGTGAAGTAGATTGCATTGACAACTTTTTTAGATAGTTCATCATATTCTTTTGGGTGTGGTTTATAGAGGTTATTAGTCATTGTATAAGTCATACCTAAGCTATAAGTTTCTACGAAATCACGGGCTTGGTCATTTTTGACTAAGCCTTTTGTTTCAAGTATATGTAAAAGAAGTGTTGTCATATATAGTGATATTTCTTTAACAACATCAACTTCGGTTTGATCTGCAATTACACTACGAAAGAATTTAGCATTGATCTCAATATCATAAAAAACGAGGGGGATGATTTCTTCCCAAGATAAGTAGTCTAAATTGCTAATAATGTCGTCTTCCATCATTGAGCGAATAGTCCATTCTAGCAAGTCATATTTATCCTTAAAATTATCATAAAAAGTTTGGCGGCGAATGTTGCCTTTTTTCATGAGGGAAGCTACGCTCACGTGGTTGAACCCTCGTTTAGAAACCTGTTCTATAAATATTTGCGAGATTCGTTTTTGAAGGATGTAGGACAAGAATTGACACCTACCTAAAATAAAAATCATTATTTGTGAATACTTTATTAAACTATTGTATCATACCCGACTTGTAATTGATAAATGGGAAATGTTTATTAACAAAACGATGAATTGGTGCCTATTATTACCATTTAATAGAAATCCACGCTTGTTGGAATTTAAGTTATAATCAGGTTGAGATAGTATGAATCCGTTTTTATTTAAAAGTTAAAGTTATAATGCATAGTAGGTGGTAGAGATGAATGTAAGTTTAGTTAAATTACAATATTTTGTGGATGTGGTTGATGAGGGGACTTTTTCTAAGGCGGCGTTAAAAAATAGAATAGCGCAAACAAGTATTTCGCAACAAATTAAGGAGCTAGAACAATATTATCAGTGTGAATTGATAAAACGGCAACAACCGGTAGTTATGACGCAAGCTGGTAAAGTTTTATATCAAAATGCTAAGAAGGTTTTACAGCAATTTACATTACTTGAAGAACAGATGGAAAAAGCGAAGAATAATCAAGTGGAACTTAATATAGAGTATGCATCTATTGTCGATATTCAGTCGCTAAATTTAATGCTCAAAGGTAAAAATCAACCTAACTTTACTTTGCATAAGGTTAATTTGGGCGAAATTGCTAGTAACTTATTAAGTGGTAAATATGATTTTGCAGTTACATTTGATTCTGAGTTTCAAGGTGTGGCGGGAGTTGAAACTAAAGAATTGACTAGTGGGGAGTATTGGCTAGGAATTAGTCAAGATAATCCGTTAGCAACAGTAAACGAAGTAACGCTAACTCAACTCGAATCTTACCCATTAGTTATGTTGTCTCCCAAAATAATCGGAAAATCATATGATATCATGATAAAAAGGTCACAAGGTAAACTGAAAATTAACAGAATTGTTGATGATATAGAAAGTGAAATCTTCTATATGAAACAAGAAAATTTGTTAGGATTTTTTCCTAAGACATATGAGTTAACGCTTAAAGAAGAAGGAATAAAGTTAGTTAAAATCATTGATTCTCCCCATGTTTATAGTGTTGTTCTAGCTTGGAGGAAAGTGGGGCTTACAGAAATTCAAAAACGCTTTATTGAGGTATAGGTATTACCTATACCTGTATAGTTATTTCATGTTTGAATTTGTTAACAAAATCACATAAACTAAAAATGAAAATAAATATAGAGGGTGATTTTATGACTAAATTAATTTTAACGGGTGTTGATGGCAACCTTGGAGCGCAAGCAGCAGCGGACCTCTTAGAATTAGCTCAAATTCAAGATTTAGTTTTTTGTGGATATGATCAAAAAAATTTAGATAAGTACAAGAGCATGGGAGTAGCAGTGCGCCAAACTGACTTTAATAATGCGGATGGATTAGCAGAAAAGTTTCAAGGTGGGGACGTTTTGGCATTAATTTCAATGCCATTTGTCGGTAGTAAGCGACAGAATGCCCATAAAAATGTAATTGATGCTGCTAAAGAAGCTGGAGTAAAAAAGATTATCTATACTTCTTTGGTTAACGCAGATGATCCAACTAATCCAAGTAAAGAAAAAATAGATCACATCTATACGGAAAACTACATTAAAGATTCTGGCTTAGACTATATTTTTTTGAGAAATTCGCAATATGCCGAAGCAATGATTACTAATTACTTTACGTATGTAAAAACAAGTGGAGTGCTAACAAATAATCAAGGGGCAGGTAAAATGGCCTATATTTCTAGGAAAGATTGTGCTAAAGCAGTAGCGTATGCTTTGTTAGCTACTGATATGCACCACCAAATTTTAAATATTAACGGTCCCGAACTAATGACAATTAGTGATTTTATAAGAATTGGTAATGAACAAACAGGTAATAATGTAAGTTATCAAGAAGTATCTGATGAAGAAAACTATGCAATCTTTGATGCAATGGGTGTACCACGGACAACGGATGGTCAATTTAAAGAAGGATCCGAAGCGCCATTTTCTTCAGAGGGAATGGTAACCTTTGGTCAGGCTATTCGTGAAGGGAAGATGGCAGAACATACCGATGATTTTGAGAAACTGACGGGTTCTAAGCCTTTAACAGTTGCTTACATGTTTGCGCATAACGAAGATTTTCAGATTGGTGATCGTCACTCTAAAGATAATTAGGGAGGCACAGTGATGAGAAAAATTGTAATCAATGGTGTAGATGGTAATTTTGGTAAAGTTGTAGCTGACAATGTCTTAAAATTAATTCCTAAAGAAGAGCTACTTTTTACAGCGCCTAGAGCTGAAAAACTCGCTGAATACAAGAAATTAGGAATTAATACAGCTGTAGCAGATTTTAATTCAGCAGATAGTTTACAAGCAATCTATCAGGATGCTGATAAAGTCTTATTGATTTCAATGCCATTTGTGGGAGCAAAGAGACGACAAGCACATAAAAACTTTGTTGAAGCCTGTGTAAAAGCACATGTAGGCCAAGTAATTTACACATCAGTTTTATCGGCTGGAAATCCTTTCAATCCTAGCATCGAGAATAGAGATCATGGGTACACAGAAGCGCTCATTCAGAATACGTCGCTAGACTATATTTTTCTGCGAAACTCTTTATTTGCAGAAGCATTTATTACTGATTATTATCGGGCAGTAAATAATGGCGAGACTACGATTGAGAAAAATATGGGAGATGGTCGTGTATGGTTTATTTCACGACAAGACGCAGCCTTAGCAGCAGCAAATGCATTAAATAATGATTTATTGCACAGAGAAGTTCTTAATATTAATGGAATTGAACCACTAACGTATACAGATTTTTTGAAAATTGCTAATGAAGTTAGTGGTAATGAAATTAAGTATGTTAAGCGTACAGATGAAGAATTGTACGAGTATTTTGATAGCATTGGAGTGCCTCGCAATACTGACGGTGATTTTTCTAAGAGTCCAATTCAAGCAACTTCAGAAGGAATGGTAACCTTTGGAACAACTGTTAGAGCTGGGTACCTTGACGTTCCAGTAAGCGATTTTTCAAAATTAACAGGTAGAAAACCATTAACTGTTAGGTATATGTTTCAACACCAAGCCGATTTTCAGTTAGGTGATCGTCACCCAACAGAATGAGGATTGCTAACAAAGTAAATTTTAAAAAGAGCAGTTGTCAGGATGTATTTACTCAAATACATGCTGGTGACTGCTCTTTTTTTATGGTGAAAAGATTTCTAGCAAACTTTTGTACGTTTTTTCTTTACGGTTATCAAAATAGTGATATACCAAAAATAGGTCATATGTTCTGTTAATTAAAATTTGATAATTAAAATAGGGTGTCATTATGCAGCAATTAGCAACTGGGTTGGAACAGATTATGGGGCAACCGGCCATCACGCGGTTAGAGTAAATGTACGTCATTGCTAAGCTTGAGCAAGGTCAGTATGTTTACTATAACCAAAATACTAAGAAATTTTTGCCTACGGATAACCATGCTAGTAAGTGGACGAGTATTTCGGCGGCTAGGGAAGCATTGCATAAGTTAGAAGAGAAACAAGCCTTAAAAGAGAATCTACTAAATTCATTGACTGATGAATTTCAGACGCAAAAAGCACCTGTGGTTAGCGACTATAGCCAAAAATTTATCAGACGTAGTCAGGAAGAAGTGCTAGCACAGGTTAAAGAGACAGTGCTGTTTTTACGGCACCTTGGTGAGATTGCGGGGTTATTACGCAAGGAAATTTCTGAGGCTGATGGGGCGGTTTTGCAAGATATCTTGCATTTAGCCGAGTTAGGCCAGCCTGGGATTATGGGGAAGGTGCAGATTTATAATTGCTTGAGTCAAAGTCGAATTAAGCGTAGAAAGGCTAAGGATTTGTTGGCGATTATTGCTCCCCTAATTCCAGCGGAAGATAACAGCATCGACCTTGATAAATGCAATGATGCCTTACAGAACTACCTAAAGGTTGCTAGCGCTCGGACCTACCATTTCAAGGATGCACAACTAAAAAATAATTTCAAGCGTTACTTGGAACAAAGTAACGGACTTAGGGGGCAAGTAGATGACCTACGTGATTGTTAAGAATGAGGGAACCGGTGCACGTTACTACCGGCGGAAAGATAATAATTTTACTAAAGACTTAATGCTAGCGAGCAAGTGGGATACCTTGAATCGGGCTGAAGAGATTTTAGCTGAGCTTAACAAAACAGGCGCACAAGAACTAGCCATTGAAGAAACAGCTAAGCTAAAACAGCAGGTCAAACAAGAACAAGTCGTTAAGAAAGACACGGAGCTAAGGGAGTACGCCCACCAACTACTGGCGGCTAAGGATCAAGCCTTTTATGCCGAGTTGGAGCGGGTTAGTCGGTTCTTGGCGGCTAGTCCTTACCTGTTAGATGAAATTACTGCCAAGATTTCGCAAGAAGATGGGACGGTCTTACAAGACTTACTGCACACCATTGAATTAGGGGACTATCGGGCTCACGAGGGCTTGGCGTTACTTAAGGATTTGCGGGCTAGTCGCAAGAAGCGTCGTTACTACAAGGACCGTCAGCAGGCCGTCAACTATTTACTAACCAAGGCCAATACCGGGCAAGTAACCACGACTTCTGACAAGGCACAGGTTGCCTTAACTAAGCTAGGGGACTTACAGGCAGAGCGCAATTATAATTACCGCAACAGTGGCTTGCAGGCAAAGTATGCGAAGCTGTTGGGAAAACAGACGGTGCAAAGTTGGGTGCAACTCTTTACGCGCCTGCGAAAATACTGAGAAATCCGGGCTAAAAGCGCTTAAAAAATGTGTTATCATTAAGGAAGTTAAGCGTAATTTTTGAGGTGAGATGGGATGATTAAGAGTAAGAAGTACTTGGCGGCTAAGGCTAATGAATTAGTGGCGGCTTTTGCCAAGCAGGCGCCGGCTAATCCTAACTTGGAAGAGGTAATCAAGCAGGCCCAAGCAGAGCTTGAGGCCCGTCAAATTGCTCCCCAAAACATTGTGGAACAGTTGGTGTTAGATAGTTACCGGATTTGTCGTTTGAGTCATCTGAAGGTAAATGATGAGGCCTTTCAGCTTTTAAAGGAGATGGAGGCCTTGTCACGGGAACGGTCAATTTTACCCTTCTTTCGTTATGATCCTTGGACTTAAGTTAGTAGGACCTCAGTGGGGTCCTATTTTTTTATCGGCTTAAGCGATGTGGTATAATTAATTGAATTTAATGAAAAAGTTTTCACAGAAAGAAGGGGTAAGATGCTGACGGTAACAAATGTCACCAAGAAATTTGGCGACTTGACTGCAGTTTGTGACCTAAGTTTTGAGCTGGCAGCAGGGGAAGTCTTAGGCTTAGTTGGTCAAAACGGGGCCGGTAAGTCGACGACCTTTAAAATGATCTTGAACTTTCTGGAGCCAACCGCGGGGAGCCTAAGTTTTTTAGGCCACCAACTTGGCCCGAATGATTTAAATGAGATTGGCTATATGTCGGAAGAACGTGGTCTTTATATGGATATGACCATCGAACAACAGGTAGTCTATTTTGCCCGCCTACACGGGTTAACGACTAAGGAAGCCAAGGCCAGGTTAGGTGACTGGATGGATAAATTACATGTGAAAGGTCAGGTTACCTCAAAGATTAAGGAGCTGTCTAAGGGGAATCAGCAAAAGGTGCAGCTAATCACGACCATGATCCATGAACCGAAGCTGTTAATCTTAGACGAACCCTTTTCTGGGTTGGACCCGGTTAACGTGGCGGCTTTGATTGAAGTTATTAAGGAGGCGCGGAGCAAAGGGGCGGCGGTAATTTTTTCTTCCCACAATATGCAAAACGTGACCGAAGTTTCGGATAAGGTTTTGATGCTCGTTAACGGTAAGCGTCGCTTGTACGGGGGCTTAGACCAGGTCCGGGCTAGTTTTGAGCGGCAAAAGCTGTATTTAGAAGGTGACTTTGACTGGCAAAACTTCACGGGCTATCAGGCCATCAAGGATGACCACCCTGGTAAAATTTTGACCTTTGAAAGCGAACAGCAAGCTCGGGCCTGTTTGGAGCAGGTTAAAAATTCTCCTAACTTAGAAGGCTACCGGTTGCTGGAGCCTAGCTTAGACGATATTTTCAAAATGGTGTTAGGGGGAAGTAAGCATGAGTAAAAAGCAAATTGTGGCCTTAGGGGTCTTTAGTCGGCGCCTAAGGTCTGCCAGCTATTATTGGATGATCTTTGGTCCGCTGCTAATGTGTCTCATAATCGGTGGAATTAACTACTTCGTGGCTAAGTCGGTCACCAAAAGTGAGCCCAAGATTGCGGTTGTGGCTAACCCCCAAGTCAAAGCTGCCCTGATGAGTTTGCCTGCGGATGGGTACCGCCTGGATAAGAAGCTGACCTTAACGAACCAAAAGCAAATTAAGCAAGCGCTAGCACAAAAAAAGGTCGACGGGGTCTTGGTAATAAAGGGTGATTTTAAGTCGGCCCGCTACCTCTACCAAGCCGGTAATGATAAGAACCAGCCGACCCAGGTGTTAACGGCCATTTTGAGTAAACTCAAGTCGTCGCTGGCAGCCCAAAAAGCCGGCCTCAGTCCCAAGCAGTGGCAAGAAATCACTGCGGCCGTTCCCCTTAAAACCGAAGTTATCCGCCAAAGTAATCAAAAATCGGAAGACGATAAGCAGATTGCTAAGGGAATCAGCTTTGTAGTGGTGGTAATCTTATTTTTAGTAGTTTCTAGCTACATCGGGATTGTTGGTAGTGAGCTAGGAAACGAAAAGAGTAGCCACTTAATCGAATCCTTATTAGCCTCGGTTCCGGCCAGGGAACACTTTAGCGGTAAGATGCTGGGGATTGCCTATTTGATTAGCTTCCAGCTGGTAACTTACCTCCTGATGGGCGGCTTGTTCTACGTTGGCTTACAGGTAGCTGGTTACGGCAAACTGGTGAATGATTTGCACTTGGAGAAATATTTAACTAGTTTTGGCCCCCAATTTTGGCTACTAATCTGTCTGATTATTGTCCTGTCACTGGTTCTTTACATCCTCTTAGCCGCCTTACTGGCTTCATTTGTTTCGCGGGTAGAAGACATCAGCCAGCTTTCTTCGATGGTGGGGATGCTAGTGATGGTGCCATACATTTTTGCTTTGATAGCAATGTATGCTCCGAACGTTTTAGCCGTTAAGGTTTTGTCTTACCTTCCGTTTATCATCAACGGGCCGATGGTTGTGCGCCTAGCCTTAGGGGAAGCTAGTCTAAGCGCTGGTTGGATTGCAGTTGGAATCTCAGCCTTAGCCGCGATTGGCCTATACTTCCTAGCGGTTAATGCTTACCAACGTAATGCCTTAACTTATAGTAATAAGTCACTCTTTGTAACTTTAGGTCAAGCTTTGAGAAGAAAGTAGGAATCCTTATGTCTGACGTGGTAATTGTCTCCGCTTGTCGCAGTCCCTTGGGAAAATTCGGGGGCGCCTTAAAAGATGTTAGCGCCGTGGAACTGGGGCAAAGCGTGGTTAAAGAGGCGCTGGCTCGAGCACAAATTGATGGTCAGCTAGTGGACGAAGTGATTTTTGGAAACGTCTTGGCGGCAGGCTTGGGGCAAAATCCAGCCCGGCAAATTGCCCTAAAAGCAGGTCTGCCCCAAAAGGTGGCGGCCACCACCATCAATATGGTTTGTGGTTCGGGCCTAAAAGCTGTCTGCCTAGGAGCTAGCATGATTAAGGCCGGGGATGCGCAGGTGGTTGTTTGTGGCGGGAGCGAGAATATGAGCGCTGCCCCCTACCTCTTGCCTAGCATGCGGTTTGGCGCCCGCTTAAATGATAGTCAGGTAATTGATAGCTTAATTCATGACGGCTTACAAGACGCCTTTAGTGGTGAGCACATGGGGCTGACGGCTGAGCGGGTGGCCGCCCAATTTAAAATCAGTCGGCAAGTTCAAGATGAGTTTGCCCTGACCAGCCAGCTCAAAGCCCAAAAGGCGCAGATGGCAGGTCGATTTGAGGCAGAAATTGTGCCCCTAGCGCAACTAGCAAGCGATGAAACGATTCGGTATGATACCAGCCTCGAAAAGCTAGCTAAGCTCAAGCCCGTTTTTAAGGCCAACGGCACGGTAACAGCTGGTAATGCCGCGGGCCTAAACGACGGGGCAGCCGCCTTGGTTTTGATGGCTAAAGAAACTGCCCAAGCGCGCGGTCTAGACTACCTGGCGGAAATTAAGGCCTACGCTAACGTGGGACTTGACCCACAGGTGATGGGCTTAGGGCCAATTGAGGCCGTCAAGAAGCTGGTGGCCCAAAGCGACTTACAGTTAGCCGATTTTGACTTAATTGAAGCTAACGAAGCCTTTGCTGCCCAGGCTTTAGCGGTGTTAGACCAACTGCAATTGGATACTAGCAAGGTAAACGTTAACGGGGGCTCGTTGGCCCTAGGGCATCCTTTAGGCGCATCTGGTGCCAGAATTTTGGTAACCCTCCTGTACGAACTGAAAAGACGGCAAGCTAACCTGGGGCTAGCCACCCTGTGTGTGGGTGGCGGCCAAGGAGTGGCTTTGGCAGTCGAAGCTAAATAACTATAGCATTAAGCGTGTGACTCATGGAGTGACACGCTTTTTTAGTAGGTAAAATTAAATAGTTTTAATGATTTTAAGCAAATTTTTTTAAATTAATTACCGCTTTGTTTGCGTATCTTAATATAGGAGGGATAAATATGCTAACAAGATCAGTCTTAGCAAAAACGCTGGCAGCAAGCAACCATCAAAAACAATATTATTTTCAACTGGGTCTTTGGCGGCCGGTCAGTCTTTTAATGAGCGCAAGCAAACCTTAATTGCTTTTTTGTGTGACTTTGACCTTTATGGTCGCAACCGCCCAGTCTACAAGCTGAAAACGACGGTTGAAGGCCAGGAAGATATTTTAGTTGACAGAGGGGAAACCAATGTTATATTTAACTTAAAAGCCACTGACTTAGCAGGTTTGCCGGTTGATTATGTCGCTTTGCTGACCTATTTTAATACGGGGCAGGTTAGCGACGACTTCACGGCCGCAGTTGATCAAGAATTTAGACGACTTAAGGGAAATGATACCAGAAGGGAGTACTTTATGAGTATTGAATCAATAATTACGCTGGCAGAAAGCTATGCTAGGCAAGAAGGTTATGATGAAGGTCGCGAAGAAGCAGCCAAGCTATTGATTGAAGACGCGGTGCAAAACCAGCGGGACCTAGATAGTTTGCTTACGAGCCTCAAGGCGATTTTTAAAGATCAGGCTCACATTGACGAGTTACTGACTAAATATTACTACCGGTAACAAGGACGACAAAAAAGCAGGGAACCTAAACTGAGGTTGCCTGCTTTTTTACGGCTACTTATTTTTTAGTTCGTTGGTAGGCTTTAACTAGTTCGACAATAATAACTAAGAGGGCTCCCGCCAAAAGGACAACTCCCCACTGACTAAGGTTAAGGGGGCTAACGTGGAAGAGGGCGTTGAATTGGGGAATAAAGATGGTGGCAGCTAGGAGCAAGGCCGAAGTTAAAATCGCCCAGTTAAAGAACTTGTTAGCAAAAATTTGCTTGGAAAAGACGCTAGCGGTAAGGGACTTACAGTTAAAAGCGTGAACGAGCTGTAAGAAACCTAGGGTGATGTAGGCCATGGTTAAGGCGTCTTGGTGAATTAAGGTTGGGTCTTGGTGGACCGGCCAGCAAATGGCATATAAATACACCCCTAGCGTCAGTAATCCTTCCAGTAACCCTTGGTAAATGATGTTGAAACCAACGCCATTTGATAAGAAGTTAGACTTTAAGCCCCGGGGAGCTTGGTCCATTAAGCCCTTATCGCCTGGCTCTACTCCCAAAGCAATAGCTGGGAAGGTGTCGGTTACCAGGTTAATCCAAAGAATTTGTACCGGCGCGAAGATTGACCAGTTAAAGATGGTCATCAAAAAGAGGGTCAAGACTTCGCCCAGGTTAGCCGATAGGAGGTACTGAATGGCCTTTTGGATGTTAGCAAAGACCTTGCGTCCTTCCTTGACCGCCAAAATGATAGTCGCAAAGTTATCGTCGGCTAGGACAATGTCGGCGGCATTTTTAGAAACTTCGGTCCCGGTAATACCCATACCGACCCCAATATCGGCTGTTTTTAAGGCGGGGGCGTCGTTAACCCCGTCACCGGTCATGGCGACAATTTTGCCGTGAGATTGCCAAGCCTTAACAATTCGCACCTTGTGCTCGGGTGCTACCCGGGCGTAAACCGAGTATTCACCGACGTGTTGGACTAATTCCTGGTCGCTCAGTTGGTCTAGCTGAGCACCACTGATAACTCCCTTAGTATCAGTGGGAGCAATTATTCCCAAACGAATTGCGATGGCGCGGGCGGTGTCCATGTGGTCGCCAGTAATCATTAATGGTCTAATGCCGGCTTGCTTTGCCTCAGCCACAGCCGCTTTGACCTCGGGACGTTCGGGGTCAATCATCCCAATCAAGCCGACAAAGATTAGGTCCTGTTCCGCTTCAAGGTTAAGTTGGTCAGCTGGGGCCAGCTTTTTATAAGCAAAACCTAAAACCCGTAAGGCTTGGTCGGCTAATTGCTTATTAACCCTTGCTAGCTCTTGTCGCTTAGCCTTGGTGAGGGGCGTTACTTGCCCGGCTTCTTCGATAAAGTTGGCCCGCCGCAATAGCTCGTCTGGTGCGCCCTTAGTTAAGAGTAACTCACCCGTTTGGACGGACATTAGTTTCCGGTCGGAATCAAAAGGCAGGCTGGCTGTGCGGGGATAGGCGGCGCAAACCTTATCCCAATCAAACCCAGTCTGACCTAAGAAATGCTGGATTAAGGCTGTTTCGGTTGGATCTCCCACCAAGCCGGTTGGGGTTTGCTGGCTGTCGTTGGCTAACAACATGGCCAGGGCCAACTTGGAATCAGCCTGAAATTTAAGCTGGGCGGCGGGCTTGAGTTGGCCGTCAGTGTAAAATTGTTCGACCGTCATCTTATTTTGGGTTAAAGTCCCGGTCTTATCGGAGGCAATAATTTGGGTAGCCCCCAGGGTTTCTACTGCGGGCAGCTTGCGAATGAGGGCGTGCTTTTTAGCCATTTTTTGGGTCCCTAAGGCTAGGGTAATAGTAACAATCGCCGGGAGGCCTTCAGGGATGGCTGCCACTGCAAGTGAAATGGCCGTTAGTAGCATATCTAAGGGACTTTCGCGCCCGGTTAGGGTTCCAAAGGCAAAGATAAAGGCCGCAATCACCAAAATTAGGACCGATAGGACCTTGCTGAGGTGGCTAATATTTTTTTGGAGGGGAGTGACCGTCTGGTCAACTTCCGTTAGCATCTTGGCAATCTGGCCGACCTGGGTAGCCATTCCAGTTTCAACTACGACCGCCTGGGCGGTACCGTAGGTTACGTTAGTGTTCATAAAGCCCAGGTTGGTTTGTTCTGCTAAGGGGATGTTTTTAGCAGGCAGAGGGCTAGCTTGTTTTTCAACCGGCACCGATTCACCAGTTAGGGCCGCTTCTTCGACCTTAAGGGCGTTTGCCTCCAAAAAGTAGACGTCGGCCGGAATGATGTCCCCGGCTTCAAGCAAGACAACATCGCCTGGGACCAGGTCTTCTGAGTCAATGACCTGCACGGTTTGGTCTCTGAGCACCCGTGACTTGGGGGTGGTCATCTTTTGGAGGGCGGCAATCGCATTTTCCGCCTTAGCTTCCTGGAAGACCCCGAAAACGGCGTTAAGGATGATGACCAAGAAAATGATAATTGCGTCAGAGCCTTCCCCGGCTAGGAGGGCCACGAAGGCTGCAATCATTAGGATAATAATCATTAAGTCCTTAAACTGCAGGATAAATTTGGTTAAAAGACTAGTTTGCTTATGGTCGCTTAATTTATTAGGACCAGTCGCTTGCAAACGAGTGGCCGCTTCGGTTTGGCTAAGACCTGTTTTTTTGGTGTGTAACTGGGCCAAAACCTGAGTTGCATCTAGCTGATAATACTTTAGTGCCATGTAAATTCCCCCTTCATGTTATTTACCTATATTCTAACATGTTTATGTAAAGGATTTCAAAAAAATGAAGGGAGCTAAAAAAGCTGGGGTAGTTAGCTTTTTTAGCTTAACTATCCCAGCTTAATTAGACGAGTAATTAGTGTTCTAACCCTTTAGGGGTAAAGACTAGGTGTTCATTGACGAAGGCATTAAAGCCAAGTGGGCTCAATTCCCGGCCGTAGCCAGAGTTCTTAATCCCACCGAATGGAAGCTCTGGCAGAGAGGTCCAGCCAGAGTTAATGAAGGACATCCCAGTTTCAATCTGGGCTGCTACCCGGGCTGCGTGCTCAGGGTCGCTACTAAAGACAGTCCCACCGAGTCCGTATGAGGAGTCATTGGCTAGTTCGATCGCTTCTTCTTCGCTATCAACCTTGTAGATGGAAGCGACTGGACCGAAGATTTCTTGGTTGTAGATTGGGTTGTCCTTGGTAATGTTGGTCAAGATGGTTGGCATGACGAAGTAGCCTGGGTGGTCGATTAGTTCGTTACCATAAACAACCTTAGCTCCATTTTTAACGGCTAAATCGATTTGAGCTAAGACGTCTTTCTTAGCCCGCTTGGATGAAAGGGGAGCCAGGGTAGTAGCTGGATCCATTGGGTCCCCCCACTTAGCTTTGGCAAAGGCGTCTTTAACGAGGGCTACAAATTCGTCATACTTATCTGCCATGACGATGAAGCGTTTGGAAGATGTGCAGACCTGGCCGGTATTGTAGAGGCGGGCAAAGAAAATGGTCTTAGCTAGTTGATCCCAGTTAGCGTCGTCCAAGATGATGAAGGCATCGTTACCACCCAGTTCTAAGGAGGACTTCTTTAGGTTCTTTCCGGCTTCTTCAGCCACACTTGCACCACCGCGTTCAGAACCAGTCAAGCAAACCCCGCTAACGCGTTTATCAGCAATAATTTTCGAGACTTTGTCATAAGAGATAAAGAGGTTGGTGAAAGCTCCTTCTTCTCCACCGGCTTCTTTAACTAACTCGTCGAAGGCTTGGGCAGACGCAGGACAAATGGAAGCGTGCTTTAAAATCATTGGGTTACCGACCATAAAGTTAGGGGCAAAGACCCGCATAATTTGGTAGAAGGGGAAGTTCCATGGTTCAACCGCCATGATAACACCGGTAGCTTGCTTGAGATAGTAAGCCGTCCCCGCTTGTGTTTCAAGCGGAGTTGGTTTCATGAACTCTTCTGCCTTATCTGCATAGTAGTCGGCAATGTCGGCACAGAGTTCTACTTCACCCTGGGCTTCAGTAAAGAGTTTCCCCATATCCTTAGTCATGATTTCAGCGTATTTATCTTTATCGGCTCGGAGGAGGTCAGCTACCTTGTGGAGGGTAGCTTGGCGTTTGGCGAGCCCTTCCTTACGCCACTTCTTATATAAAGCGTGGGCCTTGGCTAGCGTAGCTTCGACTTGAGCGTCAGTAGCGTTAGGAAATTCGTGTAAAACTTCATCAGTGTATGGATAAGTTGTTTTATAAGCCATAATAAATTCCTCCTAAACTTACTTTTACATAGTTATTATAATTCTCTTAGAAAACGATTACAAGAAATGGACTCGTGTTTTTAAAAAATTGGACCTCACCACTTGGTGATAACTTACACAAAAATTAAATAGAAAAGGCTTGCTAATTTGGTTAAAAGTTAATAGGCTTAAATTAAGAACTTGAATTTAGAAGGGAAGTTGGTAGCCATGGAACTAGCTGCTATCTATCATCGCCCTAATAGTGAGTGGGCCTACATGTCAACTCCAGACGAATTTGTAATTAACTTACGGGCTAAACATAATGATTTAAGTAAAGTAGAAATTTTATACGGAGACCCCTACGATAAAACCTTGACCGAAGCCAATACTAGCAAATGGAATTATCAAGTTAAGGAACTGGTGAAAAATTTGCGGGGGGTAAGTGCCGATTACTGGCAAGTAAAACTAAGTATTCCCGCCAGCCGGCGCCTGGCCTATGCCTTTAGAATTTATAGCCAAGAAAGCGAACAGTTTTTGTATGACGACCGCAAGCTGGCTCCCTTTAGCGAAACCAGTCTTCATGACCTAGTCGCTTTTCGGACCCCTTACCTGGATCCGGCTGAAATCACTGGCCTGCCAGCCTGGGTGGCGAAAACAATTTGGTATCAGTTAATGCCGGACCGGTTTGCTAACGGCCAGCCCACTAACGATAAGGAAGGCACCGTGGCCTGGGACAGTGAAGAAGCTAGCGCCACCAACTTTTTTGGAGGTGACTTGGCTGGGATTATTGATAAGCTTGATTATTTGCAGGAGTTGGGGGTCAACGGACTTGATTTGACGCCGATTTTTACCGCCTATTCCAACCATAAATACGACACGGCCGACTTTTGGAGCGTTGACCCTGCCTTTGGCAATAAGGAAGACCTCAAGCGCTTAGTCGATGAGGCCCACAGACGCCAGATGAAAGTCATGCTTGAGGGAACTTTTGATCACCTCAGTGATTTTTCACTACAATGGCAAGACGTTCACAAACTCGGGGCTAAATCTCGCTTTGCCAAGTGGTTTAAGGTCAAAGCCTTTCCGGTTCGTTATACCCTCAGCGCAGATCCTAATTACGCTCCGGATGCGAGTTACGCCATGTTCGCTAATAATCCCCACCTACCTAAGTTAAACCTACATGAAAAGGCCGTGCAAGATTATTTGTTAGAGGTGCTAACTTACTGGGTTCAACAGTTTGATATTGATGCCTGGCGGATTGGGACCGCGGATGAATTTCCACCTAGTTTTAGCCGGCGGCTGGTTGCCCACCTTAACAAGATTAAGCCGGACTTCTACCTCGTGGGGGAAAATAACGATACGGGGATAAATACCGAGGGGCGGCCCCTCTTTAATGGGGGAGTTAACTACCCCTTAGTTGAGATTATGAAGGACTATTTCTTAGACGAAAAAGCAGCGGTGGGTTGGTTGATTGAAGCCACCAACACCCAGTTGATGCGCCATGCCAACCCGACCTTACAGGGGATGCTTTTAAGTCTAGATGGGCCTAATAGTCCCCGCCTACTAGACCTCTGTCACCAAGACAAGCAACTAATGCGGGCCTTGCTAGCCTACAGTTTCCTGCAGATTGGCAGTCCCGTCCTCTTTTATGGGACGGAGCTTGGCCTAACCGGCGCCAGTGTTCCCGCCAACCGGGCCTGCATGAAGTGGAAAGCAGACGAGCAAGATGAAACCATGCTGCGTTTTATCAAGGTCCTGGCCGATTTTCGCAAGGCCTACAACCCCCTAATCACGAAGGGAAGCTATGAATGGGGGCAATATAGTAGCAAGTATGATTACCTCAGTTTTACCCGTCGCTTGGGTAAACAGCGGATTTTTGCTCTCTTTAACCTCGGCTATTCCAGCATCAAGTTTGTGCTCCCGGCCAATGCTAAGCTCATTATGAGCCAAAACATGATCGAAACCGATTCACGCTTAGGCCAGTACGGCTTTGTGATTATTGAAGCGTAATTAAAGGAGGGGTAATTTAATGAGAAAAGTAGTTTTATTTTGGGTAAGTTGCTTAGTCTTTTTGGGGATGGTTGGCAGTGTTTGGGCCAGCAATAATTCCAAGGTGAAAGTCTATAATCCCCAGGGCAAGCTTATTAAGGTCTATAGCTCAAAAAAGCAGCCACGGCAAGTTGAATTAGTGAGTGATATTTTAGGGGATGCTGGTGGCAAAGCAGAAGGAAAGGATAACTTTTTATTCAAGCGCCCGCGTCACGCCAAGTTAAAGGCAACCTATGTCTTGTTCCAAAATGGAAAGCGTTCAAAAGCTAAGATTTACAGCAATCGTGAAGCGCTTATCAAAGTCAAGTTACTAAAGGTGAAAGTTAAGTTGACAAAAAAGCAGTATCGCCAGTTATTAGACCTAAGTAAATAATTTTGCTAATCATCCTCTTGAACAGCAAATCGAAATCCTCTCAAAAAAATGAGAGGATTTTTTTGAATCGTTACAAGCTTAAACGCTTAAGACGAAAAAGTGACCACTTAGGACAAATCACTCCGTAAGTTGCTAGTTAGTGTTACAATTAAAGGGTGTTTAATGCAAGTGAAAGGGGAGATTTGATGGCGACGGATAAGAAGCTCTTATGGTTAAGTCATGTCAACTTAGTGATAATGGCTGTATTAACCGCAATTGTTGGGAACATAGCCTTAGCCCACAGTAAGATGAAGATGCCAGCTCAAGCACTAAAAACGGCGCAAGTCGCAGGGACGGTAACTGCTGTGATTGCAACGATTATTGGGTGTTTGTTGGTGGCTCTAATTCTTAAAGGAGTAGTGCGGTTGACAGGGGAGTCGATGTCCTTTAAGGATGCTTACGTTACCTATTTAATTAGCCGCTACCCAGTAATTTTTTATTCCTTAGTTGAAGTTGGCTACGCTTTAGTCAAGAAACAATTAATTAGCACTGATTTTAGTAACTATGCCAATATTTTAATGGTAATTTTCAGTCAGGCCATCCTGTACGTTTACCTAGATGGTCGGTTGAGCAAGAAGCAAAATTTGATTGTAAACATTGTCTTTGCAATCTTGCTGTCAGCTGGATCGATTTACCAATTAGTTAAATAAGCATAAAAAAGCACAGCCTCAATTTTTTGAAGCTGTGCTTTTAGTTTGAAATCAATGCTTAGTTCACGTGAACTGCAAATGATGGTTGGTAGTAAGTAAAGCTCTTAACACTTACTGATTCACCTGGTTCTGGAGCAGCGATGTAAGAAGAACCACCAAGGTAGATACCTACGTGGTAAGCTGAACCGTATGCACCCCAGAAGAGTAAGTCGCCTGGTTGAGCACTTGATACTGCAAGCTTAGTACCAGCGTATTGTTGTTGGTAAGTAGTCCGACCAATGTTCTTGCCGAAGTGGTTGAAGACATATTGGGTAAAGCCGGAGCAGTCAAAGCCAGCTGGAGTTGTTCCACCTAAGACATAAGGTACCCCAGTGAATGTTTGTGCGTATGAAAGTAACGCACTAACTGAGTATGATGATGGTGTAGCAACTTGAGCTTGGCTAGCTTGAGTTTGTTGGCTAGTTTGGGTTGTTTGACTAGCTTGGCTAGTTTGAGTTTGAGCTGCTGGTTGGCTAGTAGTTTGACTAGTTGTTTGGGCAACTTGGTTAGTTGTCGTTGCAGCTTGAGTTGTTTGGGTTGCTTGAGTAGCTTGGCTAGTGGTTGTAGTTTGAGCTGGAGTTTGTTCAGCTTGACTAGCAGCTACGCTAGCTTGAGGGTTCTTAGTTGGGTCGTTAACTGTTAAGCTTTGACCAACTTGTAAAGTAGCCCCTAAAGTATTAGCTTGACGTAAGGAGTCAACAGTTACACCGTACTTTTGAGCGATAGTGTAAAGTGAGTCCCCGGCTTGAACCGTATAAGTTACGTGGTTAGCGGCTACGTATGGAGTAGCTGCTTGACTAGTACTTGCAGCTTGGCTAGCTTCAGAGCTTGCGGTTGAAGTAGCTTGACTGGTTTGGCTAGCTTCAGAACTAGCAGTTGCAGCAGCTTGACTAGTTTGGTTAGCTTCAGAACTTGCGGTTGCAGCAGCTTGACTAGTTTGGTTAGCTTCAGAACTTACAGTTGAAGTAGCTTGGGCATTGGTTGTAGTTGTTGTCGTTACTTGACCGTCAACCTTAATAACGTCGCCAACATGAATTAAGTAAGCGTCGCTAGCAAGGCCGTTTAGTTGGCGTAACTTTTCAACGGTTGTCCCGTACTTTTGAGCTAAAGCCCATAAAGTATCGCCGGCTTTAACAGTTACTTGGCTGGTCTTAGTAGCAGTCTTAGCTGCAGTCTTACCAGTAGTAGGAATTGTTAAAGTTTGCCCTTCGCGAATTAAGTGGGTGTCAGTGTTAATTTTGTTTAATTGTTCGATTGATTGAATTGAAACGCCGTATTTTTGTGATAAATCCCAAACGGTATCGTTCTTAACAACGTAGTGGGTTGTATCAGCGTTAACGCTAGCTGAGGAAGCTAGGAATAAACCGGCTGCTCCAACAGTACCGAATAAAATTTTCTTAGTAGTATTATTCAAATCTTTCACTCCCGGATATTAATTTTACGACTGTGATTCTATTTTAATCTTTTAATATTGCATTAGGGTACAAAAAAGGTTACAAAACTTAATTTTTTTGTAACAAAAGTCCGATAAAAGCTAATTATAAAGGGATTGCTAACTTTTGTAAGAATTTGTTAAGTAATTCTTAAGCAAAGAAAGCCCGTGGTTGAGCCGTTTTTTCTGAAAGGTAAGTTGACTTGTAATTCTTATCCTAACACAAATGTTACAAAAAAGTTACGAAAGATTTAAGGTCTACTAGCTAGGAATTAGCCGGCTTAGGTGGGGCAATGTTCTGAGACCTTAAAATTTAGTTTGACGTTTATGTTACAAAAAGATTAAGAGGCGTCAGTTAAAGATTACAAGCAGCTAACCTTGTTTAGCGGTGCATAAACTAATTAAAGATAAGACTTATTATTAGCTGTTTTTAATTTTATTAGTTGCCCTCTATGCCTAAATAAGCTATATTTAAAGTGGAGCTTAGAACTTAAAATGAGAAAAATAAGCTTGGAAAATTAATTTTTAAAGAAAGAAGTGGATAATGTGACAGAAGTTTATAATTTTTCGGCTGGGCCGGCGGTGTTGCCAGTTTCAGTCATCAAGAAAATGCAAGCCGAACAGCCTTCTTTTAAAGACAGTGGCATGAGTGTATTGGAGATTAGTCACCGCTCCTCTCTTTACGAAGAAATGTTTCACCAAGCAAAGTCAGACTTACGGAAGTTAATGAAAATTCCGGATACTTACGAAATTTTATTCCAACAAGGAGGAGCGACCTTACAATTTACGGCTACGGCTTTGAACTTAGCAACTAAACAGAAACGAATCGGGCTGATTGATAGCGGCCACTGGTCACAGCGAGCCGGGCAAGAGGCACAGCTTGTGGGCGTAGAAGTTGACCCGGTTGCTAGTGGGCAGGCCAGTGGCTACACCGAACTTCCTTACCAGTTGAATTTAACCGGGGCTTATGATTACCTTCACATTACAACCAATAACACGATTGAAGGCACTATGTACCGCCGGTTACCAGCGACTGAAGGAAACCTGTTGGTAGGTGATATGTCCTCAAATATTTTGGGCCAAAGCTATGACGTTAACGACTTTGGTTTAATCTATGCGGGGGCGCAAAAAAACATTGGCCCCGCGGGCTTAACTATTGTCATTGTTAAAAAGGATTTGCTAGGCCAAGCTCAGGCTTTACCAGCTATGCTTGACTATAGCAAGCAAGCTAAGAAAGACTCCGCTCTAAATACGCCCCCCGTCTTTGCAATTTATGCAGCTGGATTAGTCTTTAAGTGGCTACTAGATTTAGGGGGCGTGGCTGCGATGCAAAAGCGCAACGAAAAAAAGGCTGCCTTACTTTATGACTATTTGGATAATTCGACCCTCTTTAAACCAGCCGTAACGAAGGTAAGTGACCGGTCCACCACTAACGTACCCTTTATGACTGGGGATGAGGCTTTGGATGCACGCTTTATTGAAGAAGCTACTGCCCAAGGCTTGCTTAACTTGAAGGGTCACCGCTTGGTTGGAGGAATGCGAGCTAGTCTGTACAACGCCTTTCCTTATGAAGGGGTCGAAGCTTTAGTTGCTTTTATGGAAAAATTTGCCAAGACAGTAGGGGAGAAATAAATTATGATGGATATTAAAACTTACAATGTGATTGCCAAGGAAGGGTTGGCCGAATTTCCAACCGATTTATATACTGTTAACCAAAGCCAAAAGCCTCAGGCCCTCTTAATCCGGAGTCAAGATATGCATAAGACCCCATTTGGCACTAACGTTTTAGCGATTGCGCGGGCGGGGGCAGGGGTTAATAATATTCCCTTGGTTCAAGCTACTTCGGCAGGGACAGTCGTCTTTAACACTCCAGGCTCTAACGCTAACGCGGTTAAAGAACTGGTCTTGACCATGTTGTTATTGGCATCACGGCCGGTACTTGATGCAATCCCCTGGGCGCATAAGTTGGGGGGCGCGGATGTTTCCTTACAAACCGAGGCCGGCAAGAATCACTTTGCTGGCAGTGAGCTACTGGGTAAGTCTATTGGGGTAATCGGGCTTGGAGCCGTTGGGTCCCGGGTGGCTAAGGCGGCCAGCGACCTTGGCATGAAGGTCATCGGTTATGATCCCTATATTTCGGTAGAGCACGCTTGGCAACTATCAAACGACATTCCTCGGGCGGAAAGCCTAGAGGATTTATTAGCCGTCAGCGACTTTGTGACCGTCCACGTTCCTTATACCGAGAAGAACCGCCATTTGCTTGGCAAAGAACAGGTGGAGGCCATGAAGCAAGACGCGGTGTTATTAAACTATTCCCGGAGTGGAATTGTAGACGACGCGGCTGTTTTAGCAGCTTTAGCCGCCGGCAAGTTGCGACTATTCATCAGTGACTTTGGCACCCCTGCTTTGGTTAGCCACAAAAAAGTAATTGTGACCCCCCATTTAGGTGGCACAACTGCTGAGGCCGAGGTTAACGGGGCTAAGATGGCAGCTAGGACTTTGCGTAAGTATTTAGAAACGGGCAACATCGTCAATTCAGTTAACTTTCCGACGGTAGAAATGGCCTTTGAAGCGCCATTGCGCCTAACTTTAATCCACCAAAATGTGCCTAACATGGTGGGGCGGATTACTACCATTTTGGCCAACTATAATTTAAACATTGATAACATGATTAACCGGTCACGGGAAAAAATTGCCTACACGGTAATTGATATGGCAACTGTCAGCGCGGAGCAACAAGCCGAACTGACTAAAGAATTGCTCCACATTCCCGAGGTAATCCGGGTCCGCTTTTTGAAAAATCCGCGGGCATGAGCTAAACTGTAATTACCTTGGCAGGGGCATTTGCCCAAAAGGGTCGCTTACCGGCGACTCTTTTTTATGACCAAAATGGAATTACTTTTCGGTTAAACTAGCGGTAGACTGGAATTAGTGAGGTGAAGTAGAATGGTTGAAAACTTAACGAAGATATTTGCTGAAATTATGGCTGATCCCCAAAACGAAACTTACACTCAAGCGGGGATAGAGCCGCTTTACTATGCTAATCCGCAAGCAAAATTACTGATTATCGGGCAGGCTCCGGGTAAGAAAGCCCAAGACAGTCGGATTGTTTGGAACGATCCTAGCGGAGACCGGCTCCGTAGCTGGCTGGCTGTTGACCGGCAGACTTTTTACGAATCCGGGCAAGTAGCCGTGTTACCGATGGATTTTTACTTTCCTGGCAGTGGCAAGAGCGGGGACTTACCCCCTCGTAAGGGCTTTGCACAAAAATGGCACCCCCGCTTACTGGCGGCGATGCCTAACATACAGTTAACGATTTTAGTGGGGGCTTACGCGACTAAGCATTACCTCAATTTGAAGGCGAGCACGAAGTTGACTACGGTCGTTAAGAACTACCAGGAATACTTACCGACTTACTTTCCCTTGGTGCACCCTTCACCCCGTAATCAAATTTGGCTCAAGAAAAATCCTTGGTTTGAAGCTGAGGTGATCCCCGACTTACAAGCTAGGGTGAGGAAAATTTTATCCTAAAATTAAGAGCAGGATCTAACTGGCAACATGGTTAGATCCTGCTTTGATTTTTGATTAATCTAAGTTAAGTTTGTGCTTGGACAAGGCTTTGAAAAGAACAATCAAAACGATTGTTTCAATCGGCCAAAAAATAATCTCCTTAGGTAAACGAGCCAGTAATAAGGTCTTAAACGGCGTCGTATATAAGATATGAATCCACAAGGTGGTGAAAAAGACGTTGGTGATTACTAGTTGGCAAAATTCATAAAAGGCCAACCGATACCAAGTTAA
This sequence comes from Ligilactobacillus agilis DSM 20509, assembly GCF_001436215.1. Lineage (GTDB taxonomy): Bacteria > Bacillota > Bacilli > Lactobacillales > Lactobacillaceae > Ligilactobacillus > Ligilactobacillus agilis. Next base: position 15,726 of record NZ_AYYP01000032.1, on the reverse strand, counting down.
ATCTTGCTTGTGGAGCAGGCTACCAGCAATAACCCCTGATAAAAAGGCGCTAAATGTGAAGCCAATAAAAAAGTTTCCGTTGCTTGCGAGGATGGTATTAGCGATTAAATCGCTTAAAACCATCGCTAAGCCTCCTAGCCAAGGGCCAAGAAAATAACCAATTAGAGCAGTACCTATAAAGCCCAGGCTAATCTTGAAGAGACTATCGGAACCAACGGAAATCTTACCTAAGACGACATGAATAGCGACTAAGATTGCAGTTAGTGTCAAAATCTTAGTTGCTAATTTTGGACTGTGCCATGTGAGTTTTAACATGCTAAAACATCTCCCTAAAATTTTTGGGAAAACAAGCACCAAAAATGGTGAATGCGGCCTAGAAACGTCGGCGTTGCCTTTCTGCCAAGGTCCACATTCCGTTCCCTTGGCCCGTAACGCAACTAAGCCTACCCCTTAGGCCTTAAGTTTACCATATTATCATGAAAATGAAAGAGAAGACTCAAAAAAATTTCAAACTTTTTTCATATCTACCCATTATAGTGTAAGCATACCCAATAACAAAACCTACTTTTTCATAACTTTTTCTCTAAAGATTTAGAGATTCCCCTAAAATATAGACAGAGTAAGCCGGCCTAAATCATTGATTTGGCGGGCTTATTTTGCTGATGCATTTAGAAATGGTTAATTAAATTAAAAAAAGCACTTGAAATTTTAATTTAAGCGCGTTAGGATATAAGCATCAAATTAAATCAATTAAAGCTTTGAGCGGAACAAGTAGACGTGGACTAGGGTTAAGAGAGCTAACGGTTGGTGAAAGTTAGCCGAATATAGACGTTGAAATCAGTCGCAAATCACCAAAGTTGGCAGTGCCCGTTATCGCACCGGTAAATCGCCCTAAAGTATTAGGGCTGCTTACTTGAGGCAGGATATTTTTCCTGTAAATAAAGGTGGTACCACGTTGATGACGTCCTTTAACTTCGGTTAAGGGGCGTCTTTTTTGTTTGTTTAGCTTAATTTAGGCGGATTCGAGGTGGTTACAATGTCAGCTAGTGGCATTATTAACATTCAAGCACAAGTATTAACTACGAACGCTTAATGTTATGAGGCGTTCGGGAAATGAGGGATTTCGAATGCAAACAGAGATGAAAAAGAAGTTGAAAAAGACAAGTGTAGTATTGATGGGGGCGTTAAGTTTAGCAACCTGTTTTCCAACGACCGGGGTCAAGGCTGCTAGCAAGCAGACCCTTCGCTGGAGTGAACCGGCTGAAATGCAAACCTTAGACCCATCTTTGGTTCAAGACCAGGTCAGCTCGGACGTGATTGCTAACAGTAACGAAGGTTTGTACCGGTTAGGGAAAAACTCGAAGGTTGAAAATGCCTTAGCCACTTCAACTAAGGTATCTGACGGTGGGTTGAAGTACACCTTTACCTTGCGGAAGGATGCCAAGTGGTCAAATGGTGACCCGGTAACCGCCCAAGACTTTGTTTATTCTTGGCGGCGCACTGTCAATCCTAAAACAGCTTTGGCTTACGCTTACTTGTTTGAGGGTGTGAAAAATGCTAGCGACATCGCCGCTAATAAGAAGTCATACAAGACTTTGGGTGTTAAAGCGGTAGGCAAGCACAAGTTGGTCGTAACCTTGGATAAAAAGGTGCCTTACTTTAAACTTCTGCTTGGGTTTACGGTCTTTTATCCTCAAAACCAACATGCGGTTGAAAAATACGGTAAGAAGTACGGGACCACGTCAAAATACATGGTTTATAACGGACCGTTTAAGATGACTGGTTGGAGCGGGTCTAACTTAAGTTGGAAGTTAGTCAAGAACCCAACTTACTGGGATAAAAAAGATGTCAAGCTACAAGAGATGACCTTCCAGGTAACCAAGAGTACCAACACTTCTTACAATCTCTATCAAAGTGGTAAGTTAGACCAAACTTACTTGGATGCAACCCAAGCCCGGGAATTGAAGGGCAAACCGGACTTTGTCTCTTACAAACAAGCGCGGACTAACTACCTCGAATTTAACCAAACTAAGAAGGTACTCCAAAATACCAAGGTCCGCCAAGCTTTATCCTATGCCGTTGATAGAAAACAACTGGTCAATAAGGTCTTAGGCAATGGTTCTTTGACCGTAACCGGGATTGTTTCTAAAGGCTTGACCCAATTTGATGGTAAGGACTTCTCAGTTTTACAAGATACTAAGACTGGTGCTAACTATAATTTAGCCAAGGCAAAGAAACTTTGGCAAGAAGGTCTCAAAGAAGAAGGTGTGTCTAAAGTATCTTTGAACTTGTTGGGTGATGATGACGGGGTAAGCAAGAACGTAACGGAATACTTACAAAGTCAACTTGAACAACACTTAAAGGGCTTGACGGTAACGGTTAATAATGTTCCTAAGAAGACCCGGATTGCTAAGGCAGAAAGTGGCGACTTTGACCTCGTCTTATCCGGTTGGGCCGCTGATTACTCAGACCCAGTTAGCTTCTTAGACATGTTTACCACGGATGCTAGCTACAACAACGGAAAGTGGTCAAACAAGGAATATGACCAATTAATCGCTGATGCTAAAGGCAAGGATGCTACTGATAAGTCGGCGCGGATGAATGACTTAGTTAAGGCCAGCCGCCTTTTGAACAATGACCAAGGGGTGGCTCCACTTTACCAATTGGCCCAAGCTTCGCTAGTTAAAACGAATGTTAAGGGCGTGGTTTATAACACGGCCGGGGTCCAATTTAACTGGAAGGGTGCCTACTTGAAATAAGCAAAAAAAGAGTTTATTACGAAGAAATTTTCGCAATAAACTCTTTTTTAGTACTTATTTATGGGCAGTGGCTAGCTGTTCTTTAAAAATAGCGCCCCCGTAAATGATGGCCTCGATGGCAGTAATGAAGAAGCTGACCGGCCAATCAGTAAGGTAACTAAGGTAAAGGCCTAGCCAAATGCCGGTTAGGGCAAAGATGAAGGTGAGCCCAATCATCTTTTTAAGCGAGTGGGCGAAATATTTAGCTGCCGAAGCCGGAATCGTTAGTAAGACAAAGATTAAAAGTGAACCGACAATTTGGGCGGTGACACTGATGGTTAGGGCCAAGAGCACTAAGAACACAATGGAAACCAACTGGTTATAGCGCTGATTATATTCGGCCCCTTGCCCGTCAAATGAGTTATAGGCCAGGCGTCTGAACATGAAGAAGATTGTCACCAGCAGGACTAAACTCAAGCCGATTAGGGTGTGGAGGTTATGGGCGTCAATTCCAACGATGCTTCCAAAGAGGATGCTGGTGGCATAACTGGATTGCTGGTCTGACAGGGATAAAAATAAAATTCCTAACCCTAAGAACAGTCCAGAAAATACGCTGATTGACGCTTCGCGCCGACCTAGCTTTTCTCCGGAAAAGCCAATCAAAATCGCACTAGCACAGGTAAAGGTTAACATCCCCAACAGGGGTGAAATTCCCATGAACACCCCGAAAGAAGCACCAGAAAAGCCGATTTCGGAGAGGGTGTGGGTGAAAAAGGAGGTTTGCCGGGCAACGACAAAGACTCCCATGAAGGCACAGATTAAGGCGATAAAAATCCCCGCCGTGAAGGCATAACGCATAAAAGCATAGTAAAACATTAAGCTTGCCCCCTTTTAATTAAGTGACCGGTTTGATTGGCCAAGTGTAATTCGTAGTCAGCGTATTGCTCAATTAGCTCTGGGTCATGGGTAATGAAGAGGATGGTTAAGCCCCGCTTCTTCATGATGTTGGTTAGTAGTTTTAACAACTCGTGCTTGCTGACAACGTCTAAGCTGGCGGTAGCTTCATCTAAAATCAACAACTCGGGGTTAGCACACAAAGCTTGAGCTAAGTAAGCCCGCTGTTTTTCGCCACCGGATGCGCGGCCTAAGGGCTGGTACTTGATTTTAGTGAGGTTGGTTTCAGCTAAAATCTGATTTAAGGTAGCTTTCATCTTGGGCGAGTTCCAAGGCAGGATGCGCTTTTTAAATCCCAGGGCCACGAAGTCGTAAATGCTAAGGGGATATTCGTCATCAATGTTTCTTAGCTGGGGTACGTATTGGACTTGTTCCCTGGTGATCTGAAAGCTAACGTGGTTTTGATTTTTGCGGGCTAAATCGTCCAGGAGGTGTTTAACTAGGGTAGTTTTTCCCACCCCGTTTTCGCCGGTGATACAGGTCAGCTTATGGGCTGGTAGCTCAAAGCTAAGGTGATTAAACAGCCGGCGCTTGGGAATATCTAAGTCTAAATTGGTTACTGTTAAAATCGAATCCATAATTATCGGGCTAAATGCCTGTCCTTTCTTCCAAATAATATTATTAATTATAGCCTAGCTTGGTTAGGCAGGCAAAAGTGAAAGCCAAAAGTGGGTGACTTTTGGCTTAAAAACTATTTTTGTAAAGTAAGAACTTGTTGGTATTGCTTCTTCATCCAGGAAACATAATTTTGGTGGGCAGGGAGGGTCTCAGTCACCTTCACCACCGGAATTTTGTACTCCTGGCATAATTTGACCATGTTAGTAATCACCTTGCTATCAGACTGAGTGTTAAGTACAAAGAAGGCAATCTCCTTATTTTTGATGGCCGTTTGCAACTTCTTAATATCGGTATAAGAGGGATCGGTTTCTTCTTCGGCGGCCATAGCAAAGTGCTTATTAGTGATGTGATAGCCCATCGCCTCTAAAGAGTAGTCAAAGACAGGTTCACTAACTGCTACTTTTTGCCCCTGGGATTTAGTCTTGATTTGGGCGACCATTTTAGTTAAGGGAGCTAATTTAGCCTGGTATTTTTTAGCGTTAGCTAGGTAATCTTGCTTGTGCTTAGGGTCTAAGCGCCCGTACTCTTTGGCCAAAGCTAAGGCTAGTTTGGACATTGTTTGCGGTTGGTACCACAAGTGTTCATTTTGCCCAATTTTTGCCCCGGTAACCGAAGCGACGGTCAGGTATTTTTTAGCACCAAGTTTTTTAATCCAGGAATCGTACTCCAGCCCGTTATAGACCGCCAAATCTGCCTTAGCGACTAGTTTGGCCGTTTTGGTAGTTGGCTCGTAGTCGTGGGGGTCAACGCTAGGGCTAGTGATAATCGGGGTGACCTTGCCGTGTGAGCCAAGTACCGCGCGGGCAACTTCTCCGTAAAAATCGGTGGTAGTTACAACCTTTAGTTGGTCAGCTTTTGTTTGGGTTTGATTCTTAGCACAGGCGCTCAAAGCTAAAGTTAAGCAGAGGCCGAAAGTGGCTAAGGCGATTTTAAAAATTTTTGAATTAAGCATCGTTTTCTCCTTATGTGTAATGATTACTTTTTAGATGGTAACGGAGACCAAAAAGCCTGTCAAGCCTTAAAGAGTAGGCCTGACAGGCGATTACGATTTAGCTAGTTTGGCAAAGGTCACTAACTAAGCGCTAGGAGTGTCCCGATTACTATTTAAAAAAATTAGGCTAATAAGCGGTCACCTAAGCCTTTAGCCATTTTGATAAAGGCGGTCATCTGAGCAGTAAGCTCTTCGTTTTCTTTATGAGCGATGACTAACTTATAGCTTAAATCGTCAACCGGCAGCTCGTAATAGTTAGCTGGTTGAATATTTTTAACCTTATTGGCAACTGATTTAGGTACAATTGTACAGCCGAGGTTTCTAACCGCTAATTGCGCAATCGTCAACAGGTTGCTACAACGTAAGAAGTGTTTGAGGGTAATGCCGTTTTCGGCTAAAGTATTGGTAATCAGCTGCTGGAAACCGACGTTTTCAGAAGCGCTGATGTAAGGAAAATCAGTTACAAACGGGAGGATATCCTTGACTGAGGCGAGCTTTTGCTTAGGTTGGTCGGCAACGTAGCGGGGATGGCTTTGCGGTACCAGGAGGTAAGCTGGCTCGCTTGCCAGTTGTTCGTAGTGGACATCAGAGCGGAAAATCGGCAAAATTCCCAAGTAGAGGTCGATTTTAGCGTGAATCAATCGCTCTTCATTGTGTTCAGAGGTATCTTCCACTATCTGGATGTTAACGTCGTTATAAACTTTGTGGTACTGGGGCAAAATGAGGGGCAAAATCTTTTGTCCTAACGATTGGGTGACCCCTAAGGTTAACTGGCCGTGGTTAGAGCTAGCCATCCGGGTTAAATCGTGGTAGACGGCTTCGTATTGGCTAGTTAATCGTTTGAGGTTGGTCAGATAGAATTCACCGGCCTCGGTTAAGCGAAGGGGGTGATGCTTACGGTCAATCAAGGTTACGCCTAAGTCACGCTCTAATTGTTTTAACTTCTTACTTAAAGAAGGTTGGGAAATAAAAAGGTAGTCGGCTGCTTTGCTGACACTACCGTACTCGATGATGGTTTCGAGAATTTTGATAAATTGTTGATCATTTTCAAACGAGCGCATAAGGCTGGCCCCTTTCTTGTAAAATAACTAATTACATTATGCACTTACAGGCATAAATAGGCAAGGTTATTGCCCTAGGCCTCAGCGTCCCACTCTGCCTTAAAGGTAGCCACGAAGTCCTTCATTACCTGTTGGCGGCTAGCGGCGAGGGCGCGTGCTTGCGGGGTATTTAACATGTCAGCCAGTTTAAAGAGCTTTTCGTAAAAATGGTTGATGATGGTTTCATCAGCTAAATTCCGGTAACTGGCTTTGTCTAATTGGGTTCGGGGTAGAATTTCTGGGTCGTAAATCTTTTCGCCATGGGCTCCACCGTAGTAGATGGCCCGGGTAATACCGATGGCCCCGATTGCATCTAGCCAGTCGGCATCCTGGACGATTTGTCCCTCTAAAGACAGGACTTGTTTTTCGTTCAAATTGCTGGCATAGGACATATGGGTAATAATATGAATAATTTCGTCACTTTGAGCTGAACTAAAGGCTAGGGAGGTAAGTAATTCCTTAACTTCATTGACAGCCTGCTTGGGGCTAGCGACTAATTTATCGTCAATTGTGTCATGAAGGTAAGCGGCCGCTAAAATTACGGTTAAATCTACTGGTTTGGTCTGCGCTTTAGCTAAGCGGTTGGCTAGTTTAACTACCCGCTGGATGTGGTCGAAGTTGTGGCCGGTTTTATCAGCCGCTAACTTACTTTTAGCGAAGGTTTTGATAGTGGTTAATTGTGCTTGTGAGTTCATGGAAAGGCCCCCTTGGTTAATCTTATCCAAAATTATAGCACAAAAAAACTCCATGACCGGGAAGCCATGGAGAAAAAGGAATATATATCAAATCAGTTTAGGATGTCTGATTTGATGGGTTCACTTACTGTTTAGGGGGAGTAAATGAAAAGTTTGTTTGTTGTTTGTTATTAGGTATGTATATACAATAAAATAAAGTTGTGAAGAAAATGTGAATTTTTTGTGAACAAAATATGAAAAATAACAAAAAGTTATTTTTTCTTAACTTTTTGTTTAAGAAAGTTTTGAACAATATTTATTAGATAAGGACTAAAAAAGCTGTCATCAAGGGCTTTTTTAGCTGGGGTATAGTAAACTAGACTCTTTTTTTGACTGGGGTGAGCTAGTAAATCTAAATTTAAAAATAAATTGTCAGCTTCTGAACCTACTTGTATATATAAGTTATCTTTGAGGTCCCTTTTCCCCCAGTAAGAAAATAAGTCAGCTGACTGGTTAGCAAAGTAAGAACTGGTGGGTTTGAGGCTAGTTAAGCCAAAGCAGATGCAAGCTTGGTAGTTTAAAGCCTGCATGCGGCAATCTTCATCATTGAAGGCTTGGTTGGTGGCGGTTAGACTAGCTAAAAGGCTAGAGTAGCTAGCACTAGCACCGTGCCCCCACAAAAAGTAGCGGTAAGGGTCAATTTGATATTGGTAGGCGTGGCCAAGAAGGTAACGGCTAGCGCTGAGGAGGTCGCTAGTTTGGGCCGGAAAGGGGGCCACATCTTTAGGGCGCACTTCCACTAAGGCAATGACGAAACCTTGTTGGGCTAGTTGCATGAGTGGATAAAAGTAGTGACTCAAGTCGTCATTAGTAAAGTTTGTCCCCGCAGAGAAGATAATTAGTGGGTAGTGACCCTTGCTAGTTGCTGGTTCGATGAGGTGCAAGCGTAAGGCCCGTTCGCTTTTGAATGCGTAGGGGAGGTTTAAGTGGAGGCGGGGGTTTTGGAGTAAGGTTGGTTCATTTAAAGTAAAACTAGGCATAAAGTTGATCCTTTCTTAATCAGGGTAGTGTTTCATTAATTATAGCATTAGCTAGGTTAAAGTTAGCTTGTGTTATACTTAAGGTAAGAATTTAAGTTAGGAAGGAAAATTCGATGGCAGGAGTAGAATTATTAGAACGGCCCTTAATCAACATTGTTAACCTAATTTGGAGTTTTGACCGGGCTAGCGAACAAGTTTACCTGCTATTGGTCAAACGTGCTAGCGCTCCTTATAAGAACCGGTGGGCGCTGCCAGAAACCTTTATGCGGACCAAGGAGAGTGCAGACCAGGCGGCCTTGCGGTTAGTGAAGGAAAAAATCGGCCTAGAGTTGGCCTCGTTTCATACGGAGCAGTTGGCGACCTTTACCAACCCTAAGCGGACTAAAAAAGAACGGGCTATTTCCTTGGCCTACATGACCTTTTTACCGGAAATGCCAACCCTTAGAGCTGGCTATGGCGCAAGTGAAGTCCGGTGGTTTCGGTTTGGCTACCAGGCAGAAAAATACTGCCTAGTCAGCGGCCAAAAGCTGTTTTGGGCTAGCCAGGCACAAACGGAGCAGGCTTACTACGACCAACCACTAGCTAGTGGGCAAGCCCACCTAGCCTTTGATCACGAGTGGATTTTTCAGGTAGCAGCTACCCGGATAAAAAATAAGCTGGACTATCAGCCCAATATCTTATTAATCCTGGGCAATACCTTTACCCTAAAGGAAGCCAGAAGCGTCTACGCCCCCTTTTTGATGACGACCCTCAAGCAAATTGATAACTCTAACTTCAAAAAGACCCACGGCCACCTCCTAAAAGACGTCGGCATGGCCACGGCTGGTCGGCCGGGGCGGCCTCCGCGCTTGTACCGCTTAAAATTATAGCAAGAAAACGCTTGTCAAGCAGGTGTTTTTTTGTTATGTTAATAGCAATATATTAAATTAACAGGTTATTTTCAAAAAAGTAATTTTTACTTTTAATCGAAACCGAGGAGAATTTTTATGAATCCAGAGAAACTGGCTTTACTTACAGACTTATACGAATTTACAATGGCAAATGCCTTTTACCAAGAGTTGCCAAAAGAAGAGGGTGTATTTGACATCTTCTTTAGAAACCTGCCTGACAACGGCAGCTTTGTGGTTCTTGCCGGGGTGAAACAAGCGGTCGAAGCCGTTGAAAAATTCCACTTGTCTGCTAGTGAGTTAGATTACCTACGGGAGTTAGACTTATTTAGTGAAGAATTTTTAGCGTACTTAGCAGATTTTCAAAATCAATGTGAGGTTTGGACGATTGAAGAAGGGACGCCGGTCTTTTCCGGTGAATCCGTGGTTACGGTACAAGGTCCATTAATCCAAGCCCAATTATATGAAACAATGTTGCTTAACTTGATTAACCACCAGACCTTAATTGCATCTAAGGCCCGCCGGATTGTGGCTTCAGCCAAGGGCCGGGCCGTGATGGAATTTGGGTCCCGCCGGGCACAAGGGCCAGATGCCTCGATTTACGGGGCGCGGGCAACGATTATTGGGGGGGCGAAGTTGACTTCTAACCTCTTAGCCGGAAAGAAATTTAACATTCCGGTGGCCGGGACAATGGCTCACAGTTGGATTGAGTCTTTCCCAACCGAACTAGCAGCCTTTGAAGCCTGGGCCCGGCAAAATCCCCACAACTGTTCTTTATTAGTCGATACCTATGACATCTTGAACTCGGGGATTCCTAATGCCATCAAGGTCTTTGAACAACTAAAGACTGAGGGTGTGGACGCTAACATTGGAATTAGAATTGATTCTGGAGATGTGACCGAATTAACCAAGAAGGCTAGAAAGATGTTAGATCAAGCCGGCTTTACCGAAGCTAAGATTACGATTTCTAATGCCCTAGATGAATACATTATCGAATCCATTCTTGACGAAGGGGCCCAGGTTGATAACTTTGGGGTGGGTGAAAAGATGATTACTTCTTCTACCTCCCCCGTGTTAAGTGGGGTCTACAAGCTTTGTGCGGTTAAGCATGAAGATGGGCAGGTGGAACCTAAGATTAAGGTCAGCGCAAGTAAGACCAAGGTGACTCTGCCAGGGATTAAGCAAGTTTACCGGCTATATAATACCTCTGGCCAAGCCTTTGCCGATGTGATTGCCCTTCGTGACGAAAAGTTGGGGCACTCATTATCGGTAGTTAAGGCCGACCCACTGGCAACCAAAAAAGAACATGTACTGCAAGACTTTATTGCTAAGCCATTATTACGGCCGGTGCTTAGGGGAACGAAGCGGGTAGAAGAACTCGAAGGTGACGTCTTTAAGATTCAAGCAAATAGCCAGGCTGCCTTAAAAGAATTACCAGCTGAAACTAAGCGCTTGATGAACCCGGCTATTTTCCCAGTCTACGTTACAAGTAAGTTAAACACCTTGCAAAAGGAAATGCTAGCTAAGCACTAATAAGCTAGAAAAAATTGAGAAAACGGTAGCGTCTGTGTGGGTGCTACCGTTTTTTGCTTGCGCTAAGAGCTTGTTTTTACCGGCTAAATCACTTACACTAGAACTAGCCTGTGAAACGTATTTTGTTTCACAAAATTACGGAGGAAAATTATGACGCCAGAAGAATTCCGCCAAGCATTGGCCGCTCAAGGAATTGAGTTGACAGCAAGGCAATTAGAACAGTTTGCCATTTACTATCAATTCTTGGTTGAAACTAACCAGCACTTAAATTTGACTGCCATTACGGAAGAAAAGGAAGTTTACCTAAAGCATTTTTATGATTCGATTCTAGCAGGGATTGCGGTGACAGACCTCAGAAAAGAGGAGTTAAGTCTGTGTGATGTGGGGGCAGGTGCCGGCTTCCCATCCATTCCGCTAAAGATTGCTTTCCCCCAGCTTAAAGTAACGATTGTTGACTCACTAAACAAGCGGATTAACTTTTTGAATGAGTTAGCTGCTAAGCTGGATTTAACGGGGGTGGCCTTCTTCCATGCCCGGGCAGAGGAATTTGCCGGCAAAAAGAGTCCTTACCGGGAAAGCTTTGACATTGTGACGGCGCGGGCAGTTGCGCGGATGACGGTCTTGTCCGAATTGTGCTTACCTTTAGTTAAAAAAGGCGGACGCTTTGTAGCCCTTAAAGCCCAAAAGGCCGAAAGTGAGCTTGCAGAAGCAACCTATGCCATCGCCACGCTCGGAGGAACGGTCAGTCAAGATATTGAGCTAACCCTTCCTAAGTTAGGGGATGAGCGGCATATTATCGTGATTACTAAGAAAAAGGAAACACCTAAGAAATATCCACGTAAGGCAGGTACGCCTGCTAAGCAGCCATTAGTAGCAAAGTAAGGGGGAGTTAGGATGGCTTTTTCATTTTTTAAATCGAAAAAAGAGGTCAGTGCTAAACCAGGGGTTAATGACGTTGTCGAGTTAGAGGTCCAAAAGATTATTCCTAACCGCTACCAGCCCCGCAAGCTCTTTAGCGATGAAAGTATCGCCGAATTAGCTACAACCATTGCGGAGCACGGCTTATTGCAACCAATCGTGGTTCGCGAATACGAAGCCGGAAAGTATGAAATTATCGCGGGTGAGCGGCGGTTTCGGGCGGTTAACCGGCTTAAGTGGGAAAAGATTCCGGCCTTAATCAAGAAGATGGATGATACTCAGGCAGCCTCCATGGCGGTAATCGAAAACTTACAGCGGGAAGGTTTGTCTGCCATCGAAGAGGCCCAGTCCTACCAAAAGTTGATGGAGTTAAACCAGTTAACCCAGTTACAACTAGCCCGTGAAATCGGGAAGAGTCAATCGTTTGTGGCTAACAAGTTGCGCTTGCTCAAGCTTAACATGGGGGTGCAACGGGCAATTTTAAACCGGAAATTGACAGAACGCCACGGCCGGGCCTTGGTGAGTTTAGACGATAAGCAACAAGTCGAGCTGTTAAAGCAGATTGAAGAAGGCCACTTAACCGTCAAGGAAACTGAGGCTTTGGTTGCCAAGATAACTGCGCCTAAGGTCAAGGCTCAACCTAAAAAGAAGGCCAAGGCTAGGACTAAGGGAAGTTCTAAGGACGTCAAGATTGCCCTTAATACCATTAGGCAGTCGGTTAAAATGGTAACTGACACGGGCTTAAAGGTAACGACCAGTGAAGAAGATGCTCCAGGGGTTCACCGGATTATCATTGAAATTCCCCTGGATGGCTCCGACCAAAAGTAGGTGGTCAAAGTGGTAGAGCAACAAGCACTCAATAGTAAGTGGCTAGCCCAACTGGCCAATGGTAAGGATGATCAAGTCGTTAAGCTAAGCCTTGACGATTTGCGGCCTAACCCCTATCAACCTAGAAAAGTATTTGACCAAGGCGCTTTAGAGGAACTGGCTAATTCAATTAAGAAGACGGGGGTTTTTCAACCGGTGATTGTTAGGCCCTCCAAGGTAAAGGGCTACGAGCTAATTGCGGGCGAACGACGTTTTCGTGCCTCGATAATGGCCGGCCAAAAGCAGATTCCTGCTATTATCCGCACCATCAGTGATGAAGAAATGATGGAGATTGCGGTCGTGGAAAATTTGCAACGTGAAGATTTGAATCCTTTAGAAGAAGCACAAGCATACGCGACTTTAATGGAAAAATTACACTTAAACCAAACCCAGCTAGCTAAGCGCTTGGGTAAGTCAAGGCCTTATATCGCTAATTACCTCCGCTTGTTAGGCTTACCCCCCAAGGTAAAACAATCCCTGCGAGCCGGTGAGCTCTCGATGGCCCAGGCCCGGACCCTTCTGTCCTTAAACGATAAGAGCAAGTTAGCGCAACTGGCCCAAAAAACGGTGAGTGAAGGCTTGACGGTCCGGCAGCTAACGGAGCTAGTGGCTAAGCTTAACGGGACTAACAAGGTAAAGCCTAAGCCAGTTAAAGCAACTAATCAATACGCGCTTTATTATCAAGAAACAGCTCAGCTACTAGCAGAGAAATTAGGGACCAAGGTAGAGGTTAAGCCCCAGGGGAAAAAGGCTCAGGGTAAAATTGAGATAGACTATTATTCCACCGAGGATTTTAACCGAATTTTAGAGATTTTGCAGATAAGTTTAGATTAAGGGGGCTTTTTAATGTATAATTTACATGATATCGTTGAAATGAAGAAACCACATCCGTGTGGCCTTAATCGCTGGGAAATTATCAGATTAGGGGCCGACATTAAGATTAAGTGCACAGGTTGTGGCCGCCTCATCATGCTGCCCCGGCGGGAATTTGAAAAGAAAATGAAGAAAGTTCTAGAGACAGCAGAAAATAATTAAGAAAGAGTGACAGAAAAGATGGCATTAACTGCAGGAATTGTCGGCTTACCTAACGTGGGTAAGTCAACTTTATTTAACGCGATTACTAAGGCAGGGGCCGAAATGGCTAACTATCCCTTTGCGACAATTGAACCTAATGTGGGGATGGTGGAAGTTCCTGACGAACGGTTGGCACGCATCGATGAACTAATTCCAGCCGCTAAGATTATTCACACCACCTTTGAATTTACCGATATTGCGGGGATTGTTAAGGGTGCAAGTAAGGGTGAAGGACTAGGAAATAAGTTCTTAGAAAACATTCGGCAGGTTGATGCTATCGTGCACGTTGTACGGGCATTTGATGATGATAACATTACCCACGTTGCTAATAAGGTGGCGCCCCTAGAAGATATCGACACCATCAACTTAGAATTGGTTTTAGCCGACCTTGATTCCATCAACAAGCGGTATGCGCGGGTGGAAAAGGTGGCCCGGACTAAGGATAAGGCTGCCGTGGCTGAATTTGAAGTACTTAAGAAGATTAAGCCTGTCCTAGAAGCCGGTAAAGCCGTGCGGTCAATCGAATTCAATGATGAAGAAAAAAAGATTGTTAAGGGTCTCTTCTTATTGACTTCTAAACCGGTTTTATACGTGGCAAACATCTCTGATGACTATATTGCTAATCCAGAGGAAAGTAAGTATTACCAAGAAGTAAAGCAATTTGCTGAAGCTGAAGGGGCACAAGCCTTAGCTATTTCTGCCCGGACGGAAGAAGAAATTGCCGAATTAGATGACGATGAACGTCAATTCTTCTTGGAAGACTTAGGGGTTAAGGAATCAGGTTTAGATTGCTTAATCAAGGCCTCATACAAGCTCTTAGGGTTAGCTACCTTCTTTACTGCCGGTGGCAAAGAAACCCGGGCTTGGACCTTCAAGCAAGGGATGAAGGCTCCTCAAGTGGCAGGGATAATTCACTCAGACTTTGAACGAGGCTTTATCCGGGCAGAAACAGTTTCCTTTGAAGACTTAGATAAATACGGTAGTATGCAGGCGGTCCGTGAAGCCGGTCGGTTGCGGTCTGAAGGAAAAGAATACCAGGTTCAAGATGGCGATATTATTGAATTTAGATTTAACGTCTAAGTAAGGGAGGAAACCATTGTGGCAGAGCAAACAAATCGTGAAAAAAATCAAGCGGCCAGCCAACAACAAGCTCAAGTGCGGGAACAAGAAGTGACTGTTAGGGGCGGTAAGTTCGATGGCTTGACTAAGCGAAATGAAGACTACCTCTTTCATTTAGATAAGGCCTTGGATGAACGAGGAATGGATTATGAAAAGAAAAACGACATCCTAGAGACTATGTATCAAGAATTAAAGAAGGTTCAAAAACAAGGGTATACGGCTACCAAGTTGTACGGTCCGGTTCAAGAAAAGGCTAAGGAATTAGTCGATGGTCCGGCTAAGAAAGAAGCAGCCCCAGCGCAAAATCAAAAGTTTTGGGTGGTGGCCTTGGATAACGGCTTAATTATGTTTATCCTCTTTTGTGCAATGTACTCACTCATGGGCTTCTTCGGGGGCAACGCTCAAACCCAAGCAAGTGGCGGGTGGCTGACGCTATTAACCACTTCAGTAATTGCCGGGATTGGGTTAGCCTACTTCTACACGGCTATGTTACCGGAAAACCTCAACAAGCATAAGCACAAGTGGGTGCACATGATTTTATCTACAATTGCTTTGATTGCGGTTTGGATGGTCATCTTCTATTTAGTCGCCTTAATCCCAGCTTCAATTAACGTGGTCTTGAGCCCAATTATCTACGCTATCTTAGCGGTAGTCGGCTTTGGGGTTCGTTACTACTTAAAGGGCAAGCTAGGTTTCCAACGGGTCTTTCGGTAAAAGCTAGCAAACTTAAGCGGCCGTTTTGCGGGAAAATGATTTATCCGCAAAACGGATTTTTTTATGGGAGTGCGATTAAAAAAACAAAAAAGGGTTGTGTAAAATAATGAAAATAGTGTATAATATATTTTAGCTTAAAATGTATATACATGTTAGACAAGTTCAAAAGATAGTTAGAACTATGCGACTAAGATAAAGTTTCTTATAATTCTAAACTTATATATAAGTTGATGGAACTTATAGGTTGTTTTCAGAAATAGTTTAGTTATTTTTGGTTTTGCACTATACTTTATGCTAGAATGTATATATAGGAATATGTGAAAAATTACTTGGAAAAGCTGTAGGCAGCGAGGGATTGATAGGGCCCCAGAGTAATCTTGATTATTGGTTTTTAGTCTGTTTTTAAGGTGGCTTGGCTAGCCATAAGCCTTAAAAAACCGTCTTGGGCACTATGTCCTGTCAAGTATACAGTTTAAATATATAAAATAGACTATGCGGT
>NZ_AYYP01000031.1 GCF_001436215.1 Ligilactobacillus agilis DSM 20509 | reverse complement strand
CTGAAACTTGAAAGCAAAAAAGAGCATAAAAATTCTCTATTCTCTTGATATAAGCGGGATATCACTGCATTAAATTAGTTTTTTTCACGCCTTTTGAAGCTGGAAAGCTATGCTTTGTGGTAGGCTGCTGATAAATTTATCAACTGTCTCATTAAGTTGTTTTATTGGTGCCACTGGTTCACTTTCTACAAGCTGATTTAGTAGTTTTATAAACCATACCAATACATCAGTCAGACTCAAATCGGGCATTGCTTCGCCCATGATATAGAACAGGTCTCCGATAGTACGTTCATCTTTTTCTTGGCGTTCTTGCCAAGCTAACAAATCATAGGTCATCATCACAATAGCTAAGTGACCACAAAGGCCGTCATAATTTTGAACTTGAGTCTTATCAAAGCGCAAATACTGTTTAGCAGCCTTGAAATACGTCTCTATCTGCCATCTTCTACCATATAGTTGAATAATTTCATCTGGATGGAGTGATACTTTAGTAGTTGCAAGAACTAAGTAATTGTTGGCTTTGCGTTGATTGCGTACAAACACTAGCCGTAGTTCAATCCCACTATCACTTTTTACAACACAACTGTATTGATAAGTCGCCTTGGGCGACCGTTTTTCAGAACGTAGCCGTTCATAAAGTGCTTTAACAGAGTACAAACGTCCGCGATAACGATAGTATACCTTGGTAGACCTTTTAAGCATACCGATCCCATCTAATCCTAGTTGTTTAATTTGGTCAAACATCTTAGGCGAGCTATACCAACTATCAAAAAGAACATATTGAGCCGGAATATTATGTTTTAATGCTTGAGAAACAAGCTCGACAGCAACTTGATTCATTTTAGACTGTGCTTGATAACGCCTGCGACCAGCCAAAGATCGGCGGTCAAGATTATGACATGGCCCCAGAATATTTTTAGGATCCTTACTCGACATCAAAGCAAAGTTAACTGGTAAAAAAGTATTAGCGTCACTCCAACCAAGTGTAAGTGCACGATAACCGTGCAGAAATTCGTGTTTATCATGGTCATAAACACGAGCGAGTAGCTCGGTTCTCTTTGAATAGGGACGAGCAAAAAGACTATCATCGATTATTAGAGCTAGCCGCCGTCTTGAATCAATAAAGGGACGTAAGCACTTAATTACCGCACTAGCCAAAAGGCAGACAAACTTTTGCCAATTAATGCGACCGTCATTCAAAAAATTACGAACAGTTCTAGTAGTGAAAGCAGGAGCTTCTTTAGCCCGATATAAAGATTGACGCACAAAAATAGTAGTGAGCAACCACTTGATAAATTCTGTCGGGTTAATTGGAGTACGTCGTTTGAAATTGACCTGATGAATAATTTCACCTATACCAATTTGCTTGAAGAAGGTATCGATTGAAAAATATGACTCGTTATTTTCTTGAGAATGATTTATACTAGACATAGCGTAAGGACCCCTTTATTTTTTATGGTTTGCATTTAAATTATAACGCGGGTATCCTTGCGTTTTTCTATTTTTTTGGCAAAAAAGCATGAAGTAGCGGGAAGTATCCACTATTTCATGCTTTCAAGTTTCAG
>NZ_AYYP01000030.1:59738-81337 GCF_001436215.1 Ligilactobacillus agilis DSM 20509 | reverse complement strand
ACCGCATAGTCTATTTTATATATTTAAACTGTATACTTGACAGGACATAGTGCCCATCATGGTGGTTTTTTTACTAACTCGTTAATCTTTGACACTCAGTAGTGAGAAGAAAATTTTAAATAACTCGAGTGTGACTACCGCCCACTGTGGTGAGAAGGGTCTACATATTACAATAGTGATGTTAACTAAACTATAAATTAACGCCTGCTTACTAATTGCTTTAATTTTCGCAATAACCCTATCGATAAAACTTTTCATTATAAAAACAGCTGAAGTAGCATTTAGAACATAAATTAGAAGAAATTAATACCTGAGAATGTTTATATATCGGTAAATAAAAGCTTTTATGTGGTTTGGTAAAATGGTTAGTAATAGCTAGTAATTTTTATGACTGTAGGTATATTTTTTGGTTATTAAAGAAAATGATATTATAAAAAACTGTATTACTAAGAACGATATCTTCAGTAATACAGAAAAAATATTGATTAAAGATGATGCAAATCAAGTAGATTGAGCTTAAATAATTTCTTGTTTTGAAGGTACAAATTGTCTTCTTGAGAAGATGGTGCTTCATATGGAAGTGAGTAAAATTCTTGGTAGTCGGTAAGTAATTTTTCTTTAGTAGGTGCAGTGCTCTTAAAGAAAACTTGTGGATTAACGATGTAGCAATTGAGTTTACTAGAATAAGCGTATCTGTAAATAAAGTTATGTTTAAGTAAAATTTTTAGGGAAGTGCTAACCTGGTTAAGGTTACTACTGCAAGCTAAACCAATTTCGGACAAGGTCAGAACGTCAGTAGAATTATAGTTATCCATTTTTGTTACTAGGTAAAGTAAAATCTTAGTAGCGACTGATGATTCTTGAGTAAGGGTCACTAATGCGGGTAAAGCTTGCTTATAAAGCTGTGTGAAATTCGAGTTTTGGTAGGTCGCTCTACCGGTGTGAGGCTTATAGTAAATATCTTTTGAGTGTTTGTATGTATCTAACTGAATTTTATTCATACTGAATAATTCTTTAGTTTTCTCAAAGTATAAGTTCCTAACCAGATTGTCAGGTTTAACCATTTGATACGGACTTAATGAGAGTAGGTAGCTTTGATCAACTAAAACCGGGATTGATTTTTTGTTAAACATGTATGACTTAAAAAAGAGGTTGGGATTGATGACATAGTAGTTAGTTTTTCGACTATAGGAGAATAACCAAATAAAGTGCCAGTCACATAGGTACTTCAGTGCTACAGAGACAGACTGCTTTTTCACATGGAGAATCTTGCCGATATCTTCTTGAGTAAGCGGGTGAGTGACTGTGTTCTTGAGGTCCATATGATATAAAAAGTACATTAAAATATTGAAAGCTAATGACTTTTCTTTTAGGAGCGTGCACAGTGCAGGTAAACCATAACCATCAGTGTATAGTTGAATGAAGTTCTTATTCTTTAACTTGTCATCCATAAAATTAACCTTCTTTGTATGTTAGACATTAACATAAGGTTAGCATAAAGTTTTAATTTTTGAAAGCGCAATCAAAGGGTGACTGTAGGGAATATATCATTAGTAGAGTGATTGTGATATAATGCTAGGTGTTTATTTAAAATGGAATTTTATAGAGATAATTAATTACCATAGACTAGTTGGTATGAAAGGATAAATAATGAATTTAAAATTTATTTGCACTAACCTATCTGGATTAGGTGGAACAGAGACGGTGTTAATAAAAGTTCTCAATGAATTCGCAAAGCAAGATAATAGGTTAGAATTAATTTTAGTAGATAATCCCCAAAATAGAGATTGGCTAGGTAAAATTGATAAAAGAGTGCGGGTACGAATAGTTGGGAAGAGCAATAAAAAAGTATTTGCTGTAAAGAACATCATTAATACTCCTAAAGATACTCATATTATTTCAACCAGTCCTAAAATGGTAAAACTGGCATGGATGTTAAGAAAAATATTTCTTAAGAAATACAAAATTATCTCTTGGATACATTTCTCTTTGTTGAAAAACGATATGTTTGATCCTAGAGGAACAGTGACTCTAGCTGACGGACATCTTGCCATTAGCTCTGTTATAGTTAATGAGCTACAAGAACTAGGTGTAGACAGTCATAAAGTTAAGTTAGTCTTTAATCCAATCGAGAGACAAGATGAATCTTTTAGAACTCAAAGTAATAATTTATTATATGCTGGTAGAATCATGTTAGAAGGTCAGAAAAATCTACATGAATTGTTGGACTATCTTGCTGATAATCCTGATGAGAAAGTGGATTTTTATG
Organism: Ligilactobacillus agilis DSM 20509; assembly: GCF_001436215.1. Taxonomy (GTDB): domain Bacteria; phylum Bacillota; class Bacilli; order Lactobacillales; family Lactobacillaceae; genus Ligilactobacillus; species Ligilactobacillus agilis. The sequence continues at coordinate 79,068 of NZ_AYYP01000030.1, read as the reverse complement.
GTGCTGGTGATGAGGATGGGTTTAAGAAATATGTTTCTCAAAAGAATATTGCTCACCAAGTGGCATTCCATGGATGGACAAGCAATCTTTGGAATGAAATTACTAAGAGACCTAAGGCTTTGATAATGACTTCTAAGTATGAAGGGTTACCGATGATAATGTTAGAGGCCATTTCAAGAGGCATTCCAGTAATTACAAGTAGATTTGACGGTTATTCTGATGTTGTCAAGGAAGGGATAAATGGTTTTAGTTACGAACCGGGAAACATTGATGAGTTAGCCGAAAAGGTAAAGTTATTAACTGAAATAGATGAAAATAAAATTTCAGAGAGTATCGAAGAATTTTATCCAGAAAGGTATTATGCTAAGTTAAAAAGTGCAATCGAAGAATTAGTGATGTAGGTGGTTTACGATAATGAATAAAGTTTTGATATCATTAAGCGATAAGAAGTCTAATGATGCAGGTCCTAAAGCTAAAAGGGATATAGAAAAATTTTTGCTAGAAGATGGTTTTAAATTGTGGAAGCTTAACTTTAAGTTGGAAACAGGGATGATTTCAAGGTTTCAAAAGCTGTTTGTAAAATTTAGTGTAATTCCAAGGTATTTGCGAAAAAACAAAGATGTTGATGCCTTTTTTATACAATATCCCCTATACTCGACTTATTTAACTGAAAGTTTAATTGAGCAAATTCGTAATAAAACCAATGCTAAGTTGTACTTTATAATTCATGACATTGAGAGTTTACGTCTCTTTGTTAACGATGATAGCTATAAAAAATCCGAAATAGAGATGTTTAATAAAACTGACGGTCTAGTTGTGCATAATGATAAGATGAAGACTTGGTTATTGAATCAAGGCGTTAAGGTGCCAATGGAATCTTTAGAGATTTTTGATTATGATAACCCAGAACCATTGGTAAATAACAGTGGATATGAAGGCAGCGTTTGTTTTGCTGGAAACTTAGCTAAGGCAGAATTTTTGGATAAATTGCAAATCAATCACCTCTTAAAGGTATTTGGCCCTAACAATAAGAATGTTTATCCTAAAAATATTGAATATGGTGGTCAATATACTCCAGAACAGTTACCTAGAGAATTAAAGCAAAATTTTGGTTTAGTTTGGGATGGTGATACTACTACTTCCTGTACAGGTGTTTTTGGTGAGTACATGAAATATAACAACCCCCATAAAGTTTCGCTTTATCTTAGTTCTGGATTGCCGGTTATTATTTGGAAAAAAGCGGCATTAGCTGAATTTATAGAAAGCAACAATTTGGGAATAGCCATAGATTCTTTGAATGATGTGGATGAAATTTTGAATAAATTAAGTTTGGAAGAATATAGACAGAAAAAAGAAAATGTTATGAAAATGGCAGCAAAACTGCGGAGTGGGTTCTATATTAAGAAGGCAGTTAGCAAGGTTATTAACTAAGAATAGCTTCGGAGCGTTTAAAAATAGTTAATCTGTGTATGGTATAATACTTACGTTCATTAGTATATGGAATTTATTAGTATATGGAATTTTGGAGGATTAAAAATAAATGACTAAATATTTAGTAGTAGGTGCAGGTCTCTTTGGTGCGACCTTTGCATATGAAGCGGCTAAACGTGGCCATGAAGTTAAGGTGATTGAAAAACGTAATCACATCGCAGGTAATATCTATACGAAGGAAGTTAATGGGATTCAAGTTCATCAATATGGTGCCCACATCTTCCACACTTCTAACAAGAAAATTTGGGATTATGTGAACCAATTTGCAGATTTCAACCGCTACACTAACTCACCCGTAGCTAACTACAATGGTGAAATCTACAATCTACCATTTAACATGAATACCTTCAATAAGCTTTGGGGTGTGGTAACACCAGCTGAAGCCCAAGCTAAGATTGAAGAACAACGCTCAATCCTAGGCGACAAGCGCCCAGAAAACTTAGAAGAACAAGCGATTTCCTTGATTGGAACGGATATTTATGAAAAGTTAATCAAGGGTTATACCGAAAAGCAATGGGGACACAAAGCAACTGATTTACCAGCCTTTATCATTCGGCGCTTACCAGTGCGGTTCACTTACGACAACAACTACTTCAATGATGACTTCCAAGGAATTCCTGTTGGTGGTTATACCCAAATTGTAGAAAAAATGTTAGCCCATGAGAATATTTCGGTAGAGTTAAATACTGATTTCTTCGCTAATAAAGAAGCGTACTTGAATGATTATGATAAAGTGGTCTTCACGGGGATGATTGATCAATTCTTCGATTACAAGTTAGGTGAACTGGAATATCGGAGCCTCCGCTTTGAAACGGAAGTTTTAGATGAAGATAACTACCAAGGTAACGCGGTGGTTAACTATACGGATGCAGAAACACCATTTACCCGAATTATTGAACACAAGCACTTTGAATTTGGTAAGGGCGAAAAGGGCAAGACGGTTATTACCCGGGAATACCCAGCTAACTGGCAACGAGGCGATGAACCATACTATCCAGTTAACAATAAGGAAAACAATACCCTTTATACTAGTTACAAGGAATTAGCTGATAGGGAAGCTAAGAACGTAATTTTCGGTGGGCGCTTAGGTCAATACCGTTACTACAACATGGACCAAGTAATCATGGCAGCCTTAGTGACTGTGGAAAAGGAATTTGAGGGATAATATTAATAATTAAAGGGCACTAGTAGTGTCCTTTAATTTATAAGAAAAAGTTTTGAAGAGGAATATCGTAATGAATGTGAAACAAGTGATTAACAAAAGAGATGAGGTTCTCACCAATATAAAAATTAGTACGCCTGAGAAACTAGCTAAGTATTTATATACAATGGGATTAGTGATTTATCTAATAGCTAATTATTTACGGGGCACAATGATTGTAAATAATTTTGGCATAAATATTGTCACGATGACATACGCAATTTACCTAGGAACCTTCTTTGTTTTATTAAAGGTAATACTGTATGATGATTTTTTGGAGTGGAAGTATCTAGCTTACTTAGTATTAATAATACTGTTTTACTCAATTGGTAAACAAGCTAAGGACTTTGACTTATTCTACTACTTCATTTTCATTGTAAGTGCTAAGGGAATTGACTTTAAGCACATTTTGAAAACATTTTTAATTGTTAATTTTGCAGGAATCTTAATAACTGGTTGCTTAACTGGGTTAGATTTAATTAAAAATGTGATAATTACACGGGTGGATAGTCCAGCTGTTAGATACTCATTAGGTGCAGTTTATCCTACCGACTTAGCTGCCCGTATCTTCTTCATGATGCTAGCTTATTTTGGGTTGAAAAATTATAGATTTAAACTACCAGAATATATTAGTATCTTAGCTTTAATCATTTTAACTTACTTAATAACAAATACCCGCTTGGATTTCTTGTTGATGTTATTAGCATTTATAATGATAGTATTTAATAAGCAAGTTATGAGTGCCTTAGAGAAAATAAAACCGCGCTACATTTACTTATTAACTGGTGGGTTAGTATTTGTTACCCTTCTTTTAGGTTATATTTATCGACCAGGAAATGCCATCCTGGATAAGATTAACAGCCTTTTGTCTGGGCGGTTATTTTATGAGCACATTGCGTTCAAGGACTATAACGTTGAATTCTTAGGTCAGTATATTTATCAAAATGGCTTTGGCGGCGGTTTTAAGATAAATAATTACTTCTTCATAGATTCTTCGTATGTTAGGGTACTTTTAATGTATGGACTAGTGGCATTTATAGCATTCATGACAATCTTATTATTAGTCGAAAAGAAGTTCATAGCTGAAAAGCACTATGGCTTACTGGCATGCTTTATCTTAGTGCTATTAAGTTCGGTAATTGATCAGCATATCTTAGAAATTTCATATAATATATTCTTGCTAGCATTACTAGCGGATATGAATTCGTTTAAAGAACAGGAGGACTAGTTTGCAAGCTGTATTAATAATTGCTCATCGTGACTTTGAGCAAGTGTATAGGTTAGCTAAAAAGTTATTACCTACCTTCAACGTATATATTCACTTTGATAAAAAAATGCCGCTTACGAATGAGCAAGCAAAATCATTGGTTGCAAGCAAGATAGAGTGGATATCTGAAGTTGATGTTAATTGGGGTAGCTGGAGTATCGGTGAAGTTGCAGTAAGGTTATTTAAGTTAGCGTTATTAAATGAGGATAATACTTATTTTCACCTAATCTCTGGACAAGACTGGCCAAGTGCTAATGTCCAGGATATCTATAATTTCTATGAACAAACCGATAAAATTTATATGACTTATGAGTTGGCTAAAGATGTTAAAATTGCGGGTGAGAAGATAGTTTGGTGGCAGCAACTGTATTATAACTACGATAAAATTAAGCGACGCACCAAATTTGGTAAGCTTTACCACCGGGTAATTTTAGCTTTACAATTACTTTTGAGGGTAAATAAACTAAAAAAATTGGGGATTGAGCTAGAAATCTACCATGGAGCTAACTGGGTAGATATCCCACGTGATGCATTAGAATACAGTATCGAGTATTTTGATAGCCATCCCAAGTTTAGGAAAATGCTTGAAACGGGTTGTTTTTCCGACGAATTTTGGCTACAAACAATTCTGTGTAACAATGATACGTATAAAGCTAGAATTGTCGCTGATAATAAACGCTTTGTTAAGTGGGAGCAGCAAAATAATAGTTGGCCAGCTGTGTTAGATGAAAGAGATTTTGATGTAGTTGTTAAATCACATACACATTTTGCAAGAAAGTTCACGCAAGAGTTCTCAATGAAGTTAATTGAGGAATTAGATAGCTACTATAAATAAAGGATTGTTTTTATGATATCAATTATTATACCAGCGCATAACTCTGCTAAAACGTTAGAGGCAGCGGTAGATAGTGTTGTTTCACAAATGAAAAATCAAGCTGATGTTGAAGTTGTCATTGTAGAAAATTCATCGCAGGATAATACTTTTGAAGTTGCGCAAACATTACAGGCAAAGTATCCTAACGTTATAAAGACAGCTCAATCTGCACCAGGTGTTTCAAATTCACGTAACCTTGGTATGGAAATTGCAGAGGGGGAATTTTACTTTTTCTTGGATGCAGATGATAAGTTGGCCATGGGCGCCTTAGGTAGTTTGGTGGAAGTAACAAAAGATAGTAGTAACGATTTGTATATATTCAGCTATATAGTTGGAATTAATCAAATTTCATTAACTAAGGAGAAAGTCCGCTATACCGAGGAGACTGTGCTAGAGCTGAAAAAAGAGATGTTAGCTAACCCGACTAGGTGGATGACGGTATGGTCTAAGCTTTTTAAGAGGGAGCTCATTATGAAGAATAAGTTGAGATTTGCAACTGACTTATATGTTGCCGAAGATGGCGATTTTATGCTGAGATACCTCAAATATTGTAATTCAGTGACGGTATTTCCCAATACATCCTATATTTACAGTTTAAATACGACTTCTACGATGAGAACTTATGATGGAACCAAGGTCAGAGGATATCTTACTGCCTTAGAAAGCGGAAAGAAGTTTGTAGATAACGAGATGAGCGAGCTTAATAGGGCATATAACCTATATATACTGATTCATTTGAATATTATGATGGTCAGGGAAGTCTATAGTAACGCTAATAACCAGACTAATCGTGAACGGAGGATAACTTTTAAAAAAGTCCTAAAAGAGAAAGTTATCAAAGATGCGCTTGCTAATAGTACTATCGGAGAGTTAGCTAGTCCAAGGTTATTGCCTGCGCTATTAATTAAGTTAAAATTAAGTTTCTTAGCACCAATATTATTTAATGTCCGAGTTTGGCAAAATAGTAGAAAAGAAACTAATTAGTGTTTATAAGGTGAAAATATGAAAGTTATACGTAATTATTTGTATAATGCTGGTTACCAAATTTTAGCAGTAATAGTTCCGCTGATTACATCGGCATACGTAAGTAGGGTACTGCGACCAGAAGGATCAGGTGCCAACGCATACACTAACTCAATTATCCAGTATTTTATACTGCTAGCTAGTATAGGAATTGGTTATTATGGGAACAGAGAGATTGCCTATGTTCGTGATAACCTAAAGAAAATGTCCCAAACTTTTTGGGAAATACAAGTTGTTAAAACGGTAATGACAATTGTTGCCTACATTGCCTTTTTGATATTTATGTATTTTTACACTGGTAATCCTATTTATATGTGGGCTCAGTCTATCAATTTAGTGGCAACGGCTTTTGATATCTCTTGGCTATATCAGGGGATAGAAGATTTTAAACGAACAGTTATTAGAAATACTTTAGTGAAGATAATATCGACAATTGCAATCTTTGTATTTATCAGGGATGCTGGGGACGTAACCCTTTATATTTCTTTACTTGCCGTTTCAACTTTCATAGGTAATTTGACTTTATGGCCTCATATTCGCTTTATTTTAGAGAGGGTAAAAGTAAGTGAACTAAACCCTTGGCGTCATTTTAAGCCAACAATTGCAATGTTTGTACCCCAAATAGCAACTCAGCTATATGTGCAACTTAATAGAACCATGCTAGGGATTATGATTTCTGAAACAGCGGCAGGTTTCTATCAATACTCTGATAGTTTAGTGAAGTTGGTATTAGCGTTTGTGACAGCGACTGGAACGGTAATGTTACCCCATGTGTCTAACGCATTTTCTAAAGGGGATATGGACAAAGTAAACAGTATGCTTTATAAGTCGTTTGACTTTGTATCGGCTTTGGCCTTTCCAATGACATTTGGGTTAGCAGCGGTGGCGACAACTTTAGGTCCATACTATTTTGGCCCGGGGTATGGACCGGTTGGACCCGCTATGATGATTGAATCGATAGTAATCCTAATGATAGGGTGGAGTAACGTAATCGGGACACAATATTTATTACCAATAAATAAAGTTAAAGAATTTACCATTTCAGTTACAATTGGTGCGGTTGTGAACATTATTATGAACATCCCCTTAATCTATTTTGGAGGTTTAAATGGGGCGATGTGGTCAACTGTAATTTCAGAGGTTGCCGTAACTACCTATCAACTCTGGGTAGTTAGGAAGTTATTGGACTTTAAAGAGTTATTTAAAGGGACAATCAAGTATTTAATTGCAGGGATTGTGATATTCGTACCCATATACTGGGTAAATATAACTGTTACTACAACTTGGCCAAGGTTAATTTTAGAAGTAATAAGTGGAATTTTGATTTATGTACTGATGATATTTATCTTAAAACCACCAGTCTTAGCTAGTGCTAAAGAAATAATAGCTAAGCGAAGAAAAAGATAATAGTTTAAAGATAATTTAGGATATTTTAACTGTTTTATATATAGGCGCAATTGTTTTCAAGGTAAAATAATGTTAGACTATGAAATGGTTGTGTATTTTACAACTATCTTCTTTCGTAGAAGAAGATAGACACTTTAATTAAGTGCAGTAGCATCCGCTATAGATAATCTTTAGGATGTTTACAGAGGAGAAGTTTCGTGAAAAAAACCGTGAAAATAGTAATAGCAACCCATAAAAAGTATGAAATGCCGGAAGATGATATCTATATGCCGGTACATGTGGGTGCAGAAGGAAAGGTAGATTCACAAGGTAAGCCACTATCTTTAGGATATACTAAAGATAATACAGGGGATAATATTTCAACAAAGAATGATAGTTACAGTGAATTAACAGGCTTATATTGGGCCTGGAAGAATCTAGATACTGATTACATTGGACTAGCACATTACCGGCGTTTATTTGGTGGAAGTAAGCGGGTTGGCAAAGATAGGGTAAAGTGGGCCATTACTGGTACTGAATTAGATAAATTAATTGAAAATAATGATATTATTCTACCTAGAAAACGACACTATTATATTGAGACACTATATTCTCACTATGAGCATACTCACTACGCTAATCAATTAGATGAGACTAGGGAAGTTATTGCGGATTTATACCCTGATTACTTAGAAATGTATGATGTGGTTTTAAATCAAAGATCAGGTTATATGTTTAATATGGTAATCATGCGTCGGGATTTATTAGACAAATATTGTTCTTGGCTATTTAGTATTCTATTTGAACTAGAAAAGCGCATGGGAAAGCAGAACTTATCTAAGTTTCAAGGTCGTTTTTATGGACGGGTCAGCGAGATTATATTCAATGTTTGGTTACAATATCAGATAAAACAGGGAAATATATCTAAAGGTAGAATCCAAGAGGTACCAATTGTTTATGTTGAACCAGTAAACTGGTTTAAAAAAGGCCAGGCATTTTTGGCAGCTAAATTTTTACATAAACGCTATAAGGGTAGCTTTTAATGGAGGTTATGAGAAGTGGATACCAAGCAACGGTTTGTTTTAAATCGGGAAGAAATTGCTAAAAGGCATACATATCACTTTTTTAAATGGATATGTGATTTGCTGTTAAGTTTAATTGGTATTATTCTTTTAAGCCCTTTTTTTCTAGTTATTGCTGTCGTAATTAAGCTAAACGATGGGGGTCCAGTCTTTTACAGGCAAGAACGGGTTGGACTTAATGGGAAAAGTTTTAAAATTTTCAAATTCAGATCAATGCATGTTGATGCCGATAAGAAATTAGCAGAGTTAAAGGCTCAAAATGAAGTTGATGGTCCCATGTTTAAAATGAAAAATGATCCAAGGGTAACAAGAGTGGGACATTTCTTACGAAAAACTAGTCTAGATGAACTACCACAATTATTTAACGTGCTACTTGGTAATATGAGTCTAGTGGGTCCACGGCCACCGCTACCTAGTGAAGTCCTTGAATATACAGAATATGATAAGCAACGATTGTGGGTTATTCCTGGTATTACAGGCTTATGGCAAGCAACAGTTAGAAACTCAGTAGGTTTTCATGAAATGGTGGAACTTGATTTAGAGTATATTCAAAGGGCAAGTTTATGGTTTGATTTTATAATTTTGTTAAAAACTGTAAAGGTAGTGTTTAAACCTAATGATGCTTATTAGCAAGGAATTCTAAGATTGATACTATCTTAGAATTTTTTTGTAGTTATAGATAAATAACCTAATTACGTATTGTATGATACTGGGATGATATCTAAAGATAAGGGAGAGCGGATATGAAACTGAAAATGAAAAAGTATGATACGAGGAAATTACTACTGTTAGTGATACTATTTAGCATTGTAGCAGCTTTATCTGTGATACCTGCTTTTTATGGTGGGTACCTGAAGGTTACATATGATGGTAATGTGCATTTGTCTAGATTCGAAAGTATTTATAGAGCGTTGAGAGCTGGTAAGGTACCTTCAAGTGTTAATTTTATAGGATTTAATGGATTAGTCGCAGTTTACAATAGCCTTTATCCCTGGGTGTCAGGTTTACTTTTTGTAGTTCCTAGATTTTTAGTAAGCAGTCGGCTTTTAGCATGGGCAATAGGGTTCTTCTTTCTAAATTTTATAACTATGGCCAATATGTATATCCTTACAAGGGAGTTAACTGATAAATTTTATTTAAGGATATTGGGAGTAATGATATATCAATTGAGTGCTTATCACTTTACATTGATGTATTCAAGAATGGCACTGGGTGAAGCTTTGGCATACGCTTTCTTACCATTAGTATTCACTGGTCTTTTACGGATATGGAATGGTCAAAAAAACGGAATTCTATTTTTAGGCTTAGGCGGAGGATTAATCTTTAATTCTCATATTCTTTCAACATTGATAACTGGACTAATTTTAGTAGTAATAATTGGTGCAAGGTTGCTTTTAAGAAAAGTTTCAATGGCTGAACTACGTTGTTACATATATTCTGCAGGACTTGCAGCTGTTGTATCTGGCTACACTTTGATAAGTTTTATAAAAGTATACTTTACTAATGAAATAGATGCACCTTTTCGTTTATTACAGGCAATAATTGCAACAGATGTATGGAATACAATGTTGAACAATAGTATTAAGGATACAGGAACTATTTTCAACATTGGTTTGATTGAAACATTGATATTAATAGGATTAACAGTCCCAGCATTATTATCTAAGTATGCTAACTGGAAATTATGGTGGATAGGAGCAATGGGAATTGGTATCTTAACACTGAATTGGTTCCCGTGGGACAAACAATTCTTAGTTGATTCTCCGTTAGGTTCAATTCAATTTCTAGGAAGATTACTAACATATGTTGTCTTATTTTTAGCAATTTCTGTAATTCTTTTCTTGGAGGAAAATAAACAGTATAATTTTGACTTACATAATTTATTATTGTTGACAGTTCCGCTGTTAGTCTTGGGGATGAGTGCAACATACAATTATCATGTATCTAGAAATGATGACCCAATTCGCTTTTATCCGCATACAAGTCAGGATTTTGATGAAGTAGCGTATGATAAGTTTTCGACATTTGATTATCAATTAAAGGATGCTAATAAGCACACCAACTTACCTTTAAAAGAATACAGTGTCAATAAGACTAAACAGACATATAATAATATAGTCATAAAGTGTGACTCTCAGAAGACGGAAAAGGTCAGATTTAGAATTCCTGTGTACAATGGAATAGATTATACAATAAAGATAAACGGAAAAGTTAATAAAGTGAAGCAAGGCAAGATGCTTGTAGCAACCTTAAAAAAGGGAACTAATACTATTTCAATAACCTCTAAGCCAACAACAATTCAAAAGATAACCTTCTGTTTATCGTTAATGGCAATCATATTGACTAGTGGCTATATATTTATGTTTGATAATAGAAAAAGTAAATATAATTTTATGTAGGTTGGAGTCATGAAATAAAAAGTGAAGGGAATAGTTTTTATGGGTAAAAAAGAGTTATTAACCATAGTAGTACCTTGTTATAACGAAGAAGAAGTTTTACCTGAAACAGTTAAAGAGCTCAGTCAAATTATAACGAAATTAATTAACGATAATCAGATTGATTTTCAGAGTAAAATGCTATTTGTTGATGATGGTAGCAAGGACAAAACCTGGAATTTAATTCAACATTATAGTAAAGATAATAAGTTAGTAGCTGGAATTAAGTTTAGTAGAAACTATGGTCATCAAAATGCATTACTAGCAGGGATGACTACGGCAGTTCAACATTCAGATATGATTATAACCATTGATGCTGACTTACAGGATGATGTTAACGCAATTTATGAAATGGTTTCTAAATATCATGAGGGTATTGACGTAGTGTATGGTGTGAGAAATAGTCGTGAGACGGATACAGCGTTTAAGAGACAAACAGCATTAGCCTTTTATGGATTAATGTCTAAGCTCGGGGTAGATATGGTGCCTAATTCTGTGGATTATCGCTTAATGAGTAAAAGAGCTGTGGAAAGTTTACTTTCTTTTAAAGAAAGAAATCTTTTCTTAAGGGGAATGGTCCCATTAGTTGGGTATCCATCGGTTAAGGTTTACTATGCAAGGAAAGAAAGATTTGCAGGTGAATCGAAGTATCCTCTGAAAAAGATGATAAAGTTTGCCTTGGATGGGATAACGTCATTCTCAACGGTTCCAATTAAGCTGATTACGAATTTAGGGTTGCTGATTGTTTTTGTAGGAATCTGTTTATTTATCTATGCAATCATCCGCAAGGTAGAAGGCCAAGTGGAAGCAGGATGGACATCGTTAATGGCTTCAATGTGGTTAATCGGCGGAATTCAGTTAGTCTGTTTGAGTGTGATTGGTGAATATATAGGTAAAATTTTTACAGAAGTTAAGCAACGGCCTCGTTTTACTATTGAAGAAGATATTTATTCTGATAAGTTTTAAGGAGGACTTTTTAAAAATGAAGAGAATAGCATGGATTGATTTTGTCCGAGCTAGTGGAATGGTAATGATAATAATGGTCCACTCACTGGCTGGAGTATATGGACCAAGTTTTTTAGGCAAAGTGTTATTTGCTGTTAATGTACCAGTCTTTTTTGTTCTGTCTGGGTATTTATTTAAGGAAAAGAAGCTGTCACAAGTAATAAAGGGCGGATTCTTTAACTTAATCTTGCCATATGTATTTTCGGCAATACTGATTGCGCTAATAGAGCAAGCTTATAGCATATTTCCTAGCTGGGTTAATGAATTTTCATCTAAAGATTTTGTTAAAGGAGCATTTTACGGTATAGGTACTTCTACAGTATTACCGAATAAATTAGCAATTCCAGCGATTGGTGCAATTTGGTTCTTGCTAGCGATGTTTTGTGGAAATATTTTATTTACTTTGGCATTTAAGTTATCCAACAGAATGAATAAACAGGGTACTTTAGAATTTTTGGTAATAATAATGGTGATTGCGGGCTTTTGGACGAGTAAGTATGTCCAACTACCATGGTCTTTAAACGCCGCTCTGGTTAGTCAAAGTTTTTATTATGCCGGTTACATGTTTAGAAAGTATGATTTAGTTGAAAAAACTAACTTATCATTAGCAAGTATAGGACTAGTTTTGTGGATGATTTCGGCACAAAGTGGTTTCTTCTACCTAAATACAGCGTTTGCTGATAATAGATTACTGGCAGTACTGGGCGGTATCGGTGGTAGTTATTTTATGATGGTTGTCGCTAAAGTTATTACAGAGAGTATCACTACTAAATATATTGATTATTATGGAAAGCTGTCATTGATAGTTTTATCGATTCACTTAGTGGAAATGAATTCATTAAAAGTGAATAGTTTCATAGCTCAACATGTTTTTACTGCTACTAATAGTGATTTAGCCGTAACGTATGCAGTTGTACTTTATCGACTTTTAATAACTATTTTAGCAGTAGTAGTTATTCCTAAAATACCAGTAGTTAAATCTTTTTACTTAAATAGGCAATACCCATTTTTTAAGAAACATTAGGAGTTGTAATGTCACAAAAAATAAAGTTAGCCTTATTAACTGGAGTAGTAGTCTTGTTAACAGGATTACTTCTGTTTAGTCAGCAATACTGGCAGTTAGATTTGGCAGATTTGAATTTAACAAAACATGTAACAACTGAATACAAGCAACTAGCACTATTTAAAGGGGTGACCCTCTTAGGGAAAACCCTCTTTTTGGTAGTTTTGGGATTCTTACTGGGAAATGAGTCAAAGTTACGCTATGCAAAGGCTGTTAAATTATGGGGGCTAACAATTATTACGAGTGCCGTTTTGCAAGTGGTGGCGTTATACCTCAATAATGATTTTAGTATCAGTGAACTGTACAACTCACTTTTACCCCTCTTAAGAAATACCTATCCTTTGGCATCGGGAGTGGTGGTCGGACTTTGTTGTCTTAAGAAAGTCGACGAGTATTTGTTAAAATTAAGTTGGCGGCAGCTAATCATAGTGCTTATAGTTGCAACCGGATTGCCATCAATTTTTGGACAAGACCCATTCGCGATGAATGATGGTAATGGATTGACCTTTGGGTTAGTAATGTTTTTATTTGGCGCAATAGTGGCCAGGAAGAAAGTATGGCTACAAACGAAGCGGTGCTTAATTTTGGCAACCATAATGGGTGCTAGCTATTTACTCATAAATTACTGGATGCCATATATTTCATATGATGTACACGGTAATTATTCTACGGCAGGGCGGTTTCTAAATAGTGGGGCCTTACCAGCAGTATTATTTGCCGTTTTTATGGGGATGGGCATCTTACCATTTTTAGGCAGTTTAGCAAGGACTTGGAAGTTAAGGTTAGCAGATTTTGCCTATTTAGGTTTAATATGTGCTACCAATAGCAGTAGTCTCTTACCTATACTAAAGCGTCATTTTGAAAAAAATAGTACAGCTCCTCAAGTAATGTTGTTAATTATTGCTGAATTAGGTGGCTTAGCATTAGGAACTTTAATGCTAGCAGTTTTAGCGCGGACAGCGGTTAATAAGCGTCTTGAGGAACAATGGTTAGGCTATGACTTGATAGACGTTTTAGACTCACTGAAAAGCAAGGTTTTAGAAAATAAACGTTATCTATTAGGGATTTTAGGGGCCGTTGTACTTTCTTATTCGTCCTTCTTTTTTGTAACCCCTAATTTAGAGTTAACGATTGGAAAAACGACTCATGATATAGGGGAGTATATTTTATTTGCTCGTCCAATGATGATTTGGCTCAACGTCTTAATCATCATTGCCTTGTGGGGTATCATTTTTGGCTTGACTAATCGCTACTGGGTATCGACATTGGGAGTAGCGATTAGTATGCTGGTGCTCTTTGTGACGGAAAATATTAAGGTGGGAATTAGGAATGAACCAATCTTACCGTCTGAAATTGTGATGCTTAAGGCAATTAATGAACTTTTGCATATGGCAACGACCCCGGTATTGGTTGGAGGCGCCGTTGGGTTAGGTTTGGGAATTAGCTTAATTGTTTATATGGAGCGCAAGTACCCTCAACCGATAATTAAATGGATGACGCGGTTAATTTTAGTGGCTGTTTCTTGTCTCTTCTTTAGTTCCAGCCTCTTCTTAAACCATAGTAAGGGAAAGATGCATATCGTTTCCCTAGCCTTGGGTAACGACCCAACTTTTTATAACCAGCTTTTAGGTGCCCAACAGAATGGACCGCTTCTGCAGTTCCTAGATAATGTTGACACTCAGGTGATGGAAAAGCCGGCGGATTATTCTCAAGCTAAGATGGCAGAGCTTGCTAATAAGTATAACGCTTTAGCGCAAAAGCTTAACCAGACTAGGACGAATAATTGGCAAGACCAAAGCATTATCTTTAGCCTAAGTGAAAGCTTTGCTGACCCTAACCGCGTTCCGGGAGTAAGTTTAGCCCATAATCCGATTAAGCAAATTCAAGGCATAATGGCTAAGAATACCTCGGGGTTGATGCTTAGTTCTGGTTACGGTGGGGGGACCGCCAATATTGAGTATATGAGTTTGACTGGACTAACGGTGGCTAACTTTTCGGCGACCTTACCGACCCCGTATACCCAGCTGGTACCTTTTCAAAAGCAGGCTTGGAGTTTTAACCAGCTCTTTGCCAAGTCAGCTGCGATTCATCCCTATGAGGGGGTCTTTTATAGTCGACCAACGACCTATAAGAAGTTTGGTTTTGAACGCTTCTATCACCTTGGCAGCAAGTATAAGATTACGGACCAAGAAACGATTGATCGCAGTCCCTACTTAGACGATAAGACGGCTTTTGCTAACACCTTGCGGGTCCTAAAGGAGCGGGGTAACGGCCAGTTTATCAACCTAGTTTCGATGCAAAATCATTTTCCGTATGATAAGGGATATTATGATGGGACCAAGAAATATCGTGCTACTGGTTCAGCGGTCACAGATGAGACTACGGCCGACATGATTGCGGATTTTGCAACCGGCTTGAGTTATACAGATAAAGCAGTGGCTAATTTTATTAAGCAAATCGATAAGTTAAACCGACCGGTAACGATTGTTTTCTATGGTGATCACCTGCCAGGAATTTATAGTGGGAACAACATGAAAAAAGATGGGGTGGTCTTGCACGAAACTGACTACTTCATTTACTCGAATAAGTATGCTAGAAAACAAGGAGCTAAGACTAAGTTAGTTAAGGCTACCGGGTTAGTGGCTCCAAATGATTTTCCAGCGATGGTGGCTGAACAAACCAACTCGAAAGTTAACGGTTACTTAGCACTGTTAACCAAGGTTAAAGATGAGTTACCAGCCATGTCGACCAATCCCAAGATGAATGCAACTAACAACTATAATACGATGGTTAGTTTTGTGACTAAGCAGGGAAAGATTTTAAAACCTGAGCAGTTAACTAAACAGCAACAGGAGCTGTACCATGACTACCAGTTAGTACAGTATGATATGACTGCCGGGAAACAATATTTGTTGAAGAATAAGGATTTTAGTAAATAAGATTTATAATGAGGTTACATCTAATTGCATGTAGCCTCATTAATTATATAGAAAGGACTGATTATAATGCGCGAGTTACTAGTAACCGGGGGTGCGGGTTTTATTGGGTCAAACTTTGTTCGGTATGTGGTTAATAATCATCCAGGAGTACGAGTGACGGTTTTAGATAAGCTGACCTATGCGGGTAACAAGGAAAACATAGCCGACTTATTGGGGGAACGGGTCAAGTTAGTGGTCGGTGATATTTGCGATAAAGATTTGGTTGACAGATTGGTTGCTAATGCTGAGGCCGTTGTCCACTACGCTGCTGAAAGTCACAACGACAATTCTTTAGCTGACCCGGAACCTTTTATTCAGACCAATATTGTAGGAACTTTTAATTTGATAGCGGCCTGTGCGAAATTTAAGGTGAGGTTTCACCAGATTTCGACCGATGAGGTTTACGGTGATTTACCGCTAGTCACAAGCGAGCGCTTTACTTTGAATAGTCCTTATAACCCTAGTAGTCCATACTCTGCCTCAAAAGCTAGTGCGGATATGTTAGTTAGGGCGTGGGTCCGCTCTTTTGGACTGCAAGCGACTATTTCAAATTGCTCTAATAATTACGGACCATATCAGCATATTGAGAAGTTTATTCCCCGCCAGATAACTAATATACTATGTGGCCGGACCCCTAAATTGTATGGTGATGGGGCTAATATTCGCGATTGGCTTTACGTTGAGGATCATTCACGGGCGGTGTGGAAAATTTTAACGGCTGGCAGGATAGGGGAAACTTACCTAATTAGTGCTAATTGTGAGTTAAGCAACTTAACTGTCTTGAAAATGATTTTAAAGTTATTAGACCAGCCGTTAGATAGTTTTGAGCAGGTTAAGGATCGGCCGGGACATGATTTACGTTATGCACTTGATAGTAGTAAGTTGCAAACCGAATTGGGTTGGAAGCCCCAATTTACAGATTTTAAACGTAATTTGAGTAAGACAATTGCTTGGTATCAAGAACATTATCAATGGTGGGAAGGGCAAAAAGAAATGGTGGAAGATGAGTATTTTAAAAGGGGGCAGTAAGCTGGACAAACAATAATGAAGTTAACATGAAATTTATAATAAACAAAAAACCCCGTGGAAACCACGGGGCAAAAAGGAATAGGTACAACTATTAACTAGGGGATAATAGTTGCCTTTTCATTTACTTATAGGGGGAGTAAATGAAAAAGTTGTTTTACTAGGTACTCTTACAATATATCGTTTCTTTAGGTGAAAATCAAGTTAAGAAAATTATAAGTTAGTAAAACATTATTTAAACTATTAGTTATTTAAGCTAGCTTAACTTGGCTTTGTAGTGATGCTTTTTGGTAACATCCACTTATTGTTCGTGCGAGTAACGTGCCTTAAGGGCCCAAAGGATTGAAACCGTGTCAACAACTTCTTGGAACATGGCCCCAATGAAGGCGGGAATAAGTCCACTAGAAGCGATTAACATTAGGCCTAGGCAGATGAAAATCCCGATTAAGACAGATTGGCGGGCAATACGCATGGTGTCTTGGGAGATAATAACAGCCTTGGCAACCTTGGAGAGGTCGTCTTTTAAAATGACAACGTCAGCTGACTCACTAGCGGCACTAGAACCATGGGCCCCCATGGCAATCCCAACGTCGGCTGTGGCTAAGGAAGGGGCGTCGTTAACCCCGTCACCCACCATAAAGACAGGGTGGTCGCTATGAGGGACCGCCTTTAGGGCCGCGATTTTATCTTGCGGTAGGAGGTCGGCTTGAACGTCGGTTAAGCCAGTTTGGTTAGCCACTTTAGTTGCAATTGCTTTTTGATCGCCGGTTAACATCATGAGGTGACTAACTCCAAGCTTTTGGAGGGTAGTCATTGTTTCAGCTGCTTCGGGCCTAATATGGTCGATGAAGAGGACGTAGCCCCAAAGCTTACCTGCAACAGATAAGTAAATGGCTGTTTGTTGTGGTTTGTCAATCTTGCTGTCAGGGGCCACGAAACTTAGTTTACCAACCAATACTTTTTGGCCAGCGACCATGGCGCTAACACCCTTACCGGTTACCTCGGAAAGGCTGTCGGTGGCAACCCCATCAATACCGTGATCATCTGCGTAGGCCACAATGGATCGGGCTAAAATGTGGTTTGACTCGGTTTCAACACCAGCTATAATGGCAAGTAAATCTTCTTCCTTAACACCAGCTAAGGTTACGACCTTATCAACGGAGAGTTGACCACTAGTGATTGTTCCGGTTTTATCGAAGGCGCCGGTTTTAGCACGGGCCAACTTTTCTAGGACGTCCCCGGTTTTAACCACAATCCCGTTTCTGGAAGCGCGACTCATACCAGAAACCATGGCAACAGGAGCAGCCAAGATTAAAGGACATGGTGAAGCTACAACTAGCACCTCAGCAAAACGAACTGGATCTTTGGATAAGTACCAGGCGATACCGGCAATAACGTAGGCAGCCAGGGTGAAAGGTACCGCGTAGCGGTCGGCTAGGCGCACGAACTTAGACGGTGTTTTTTTGGCCTCCTTAACCAATTTAACTAATTGTTGGTACTGGCTATCAATGGCTAGTTTGTCGACTTGAATGGTAACCGAAGCATCCCCGTTTAATGAACCGGACATCAAGCTATCGCCAACCCGCTTATTAAGTGGGCGGGACTCCCCGGTCAGTGAGGATTCGTCGAAGAAACTTTCTCCTTTGACGATGTGGCTATCAACAGGAACCAATTCACCAGGGCGAACAAGCAGTTTGTCACCAACTAAAACTTCGTCGACGTCTAGGTCTATTACGTCATCTTCTACTAACTTATGGGCAATTTGTGGGGAGTTATCAAGTAGGGCCTTTAACTCCGAGTTGGCTTTTTTCGCTGCGTAGTCTTCAAGTGAGTCACCACCAACTAACATGACTAAGATGACCATGGCAGCCCAGTATTCACTGACGG
Source organism: Ligilactobacillus agilis DSM 20509 (assembly GCF_001436215.1). GTDB lineage: Bacteria > Bacillota > Bacilli > Lactobacillales > Lactobacillaceae > Ligilactobacillus > Ligilactobacillus agilis. The sequence goes on along the minus strand of NZ_AYYP01000030.1, from coordinate 60,350 downwards.
CTAGGGTGGCAACGACCGCAGTGATTGCCAACAGGTCCACGCCATAGCTTCCGGATTTTAGGGTGCCAATCATTTCAATAAACATCTGGAGGGCAATAACAGCCCCTACGACGGTTACTAAAATTTGGGCGTAAAGTTGTAAATTTAAACCATACTGAAGGATTAAGGCGACCAGGCCAATCCCTAGGATGGTCCATAGTTTGGTTAAATGTCTCATGGTAAGAACCCCCTTAAAGATTATTGATATCTTTCATATTTATTATAACACTGGGTATAATTGTTTTAAATTAGAAAAATTACAAAATAATAATTAGAATGATTTGTGGTTTTTATTCTTGTTTTGGAATAATAGTATTTTTTACAAAGGAATAAAAAGGTGTGACTAAAATTTAGTCACGCTGGTAACTTTACTTGTAGTATTTGGTTAACATCTTATCAGCAAAGTCTGCGTCAAAGAAGTCAATTAAATCTGCTCTTAATGAGTCATAGTCTTGCTCAGTAGATATGGCTTTTTTGATTAACTGCTGTGCAAATTTTTCTTGCATGGTTGCTGTTACCCTATCTGTCACTGCAATCGTGTTTTGTTCCACTGCATAGTCTACTCGGTCTTGA
>NZ_AYYP01000030.1:0-59728 GCF_001436215.1 Ligilactobacillus agilis DSM 20509 | reverse complement strand
CCAGTCGTTTCTTCTTTTAGCTAACTTTACTGCGTACTTAACTTCCCTGACAAAATTCGTTCTCCCTGCGGGCCGACCAGCAACCAGGTCGAAGAAGTCTTGTAATTCCTCGCTACAACCGGTCATGTCCCCGTAGGGGTTAAGAATTAAGGAGACAAACCCATCCTTAAACTTAAGCTCATTGACCCCGTTTGGCACCAAGTTGACCTCGTAAAATGAATTGCCTAGCCGGTACCAATCAAATAAGCAGATGAAAATCATATAGGTTTTGGGAATCTCACCGTAACTTTCTCGGGGGTAGAGGCGCTCCGTAATCATGGTGGAGTGGTAATACAAGATGCGCTGCATCAGATGCTTCGGCCGGATGGTTTGCATCTCAATATCAAACATCTCGCCGCCTTCACCGTAGGCGGAAATATCTAAGCGAATGTCCTTGGCATCGAGATTGGCACTAAGCCCATCCTGAGAGTGAACGTAGACTCGTTTAATCTTTAGCCGGGGTAAAGCAGCCTTAATCAGTTGTAAACACAACTGTGGTTGGGCCATTACCTTACTAAAGATGTAGTCATTACTGATATCTGACTGCTCCCACTCCTCTAAGAACTGGCGCCGTCTATTTTTGTAATGTTTCATGGAAACATCTCCTTTAGTTATTATATAAGAAAGCCATCTGAGATGGCATCAAAATGACCTTTCATTATAGATATACGCAAAAAAAGGCGGATTTGTTTTTTTCTTAACAAAACTGTAATAAAAAAACATCCAAGCCCAAAAGCTTGGATGAAAAAATCAGTTATTAGTTATTGATTGTCAGCAGGTTCTTCCTTGCTAGCGAGGGTGATAACACCGACTGCGTTAAGCCCGGTATGGGTCATAATCACGGGGCTGGTTAATTCACGTAAGCCACTAAAGGCCGCATCTGCTGGTAAGATAAGGTCATTTAACTTTTGTAAGAAGTCAGCGTCAGTTCCAACATTGGATAAACCGAGCGCCTTAATTGGATTATTAAGGTGGTGTTCGGCAATTTCTTTAGCGTGTTTTAAGAACAACTTCTTGCTGCGCCCCTTTGAGTAAACGTCTAGGCTGTTATCGCGTAAGCGGACGATGATTTTTAGGTTAATCAACTTAGTTAACATGCCCGCCATTTTGCTGACGCGTCCACCTGCTACTAAGCAATCAAGGTTATCAATTAAAACGTCGATGGTAGTCCGCTTATGAATATCTTGGCAGTGGGCGATGATTTCTTCGAGCGACTTACCGGCTTGAATATCTTTGGCAGCAGCTAAGACTTGGAAGGCGAGCCCGCGGTCAGTAGACTTACTGTTGATAACCGTTACCTTAGTATCGGTCATTGTGGCTGCCGTTTTAGCAGTTTCATAGGTCCCACTGAGAACATCTGACATCATAATTGCCAAGACTTCACTACCGTCTTTACCTAATTCGTTATAGGCTTCAACGAAGCGGCCCATAGCTGGTTGGCTAGTTTTGGGAATATTTCCTTGGCGTAAGTGTTCAACCAATTCTTGGCGGCTGATATCTTCACCATCAACGTAACTTTTACCATCAACTTCGACTGAAAGGGGGACGATGGTGATGTGGTATTTTTCAATTTCTTCAGCGGTTAATTGGATAGATGAGTCAGTTAAGAGTTTGAGCGTCGCTGTCATAAAAATGGCTCCTTAAATTCATAAATTTCATAATCAAGTATATTATAAACCCGCTAGTTTGGAAATCCAAGTTATTTAGACTGTAAGTCTAGTTGTTTTCCGTTGATTTGTTGGTACAAGTATGCTATATTGGTTTTTGTGAAAACGATTTAGAAAGAGTGGGTTAGTATGTATAAATTAGTTACCTGTGATATGGATGAAACTTTACTAAGTGATGACCGGATCATCACTCCTAAAACGGTTGCGGCCATTAAGGCAGCCAGTGCACAAGGAGTTTACTTTGTTCCTAATACAGGCCGGAATTTTCTCACGATTCAAGATAACCTAGCCACCCTAGGACTTAAGCAACAAAAAGGCCAATACGTTATTTCCTTTAACGGGGGGGCAATTGTTGAAAATGCGGGCCCTAAAGTTTTAACAACCCAGGCTTTAGACTTTGAAATTGCTAAGAAATTGTGGCAACTTGGAATGGACCGGGGGTACTGCGTGCATGTCTACACGGTTGATAAGCTTTATATTTGGAATCCATCCCAAACTGATGCAGCCTATTTAACTGGCCGGGTTGCCGGTTGGGAATTGCCGCAGGAAGCCATTGACATCTTAGCAACCACTCCAATCGTTAAGGTGCTTTATGAAGTCCTAGATGAACAAAAACGGCTTGAGGTAAAAGTAACTGTAAACGCTGAAATTGATGCTAGCCTAAATATTACCTTCTCATCTGACCGCTATGTCGAATTTAACGATCAAGCGGCCACAAAGGGGGCAGCCGTTTTGAAACTAGGGGAAATGCTCGGAATTAAGCGCGAGGAAATTATTGCGATTGGGGATAACGGCAACGATTTATCCATGATTGAAGCTTGTGGCTTAGGAGTAAGTATGGCTAATGGACGTGACTTCTTAAAGGCCAAGGCTCAATACGTTACCCAAAATGATAATAATCACGATGGGGTAGCAGAGGTCATTGAAAAATTTATTTTAAACCCAGCAGACTAAGTGTGAACAACCCGTATTTCTTGTTAAGCAAGGGGGACGGGTTTTTTAGTTGGTAAGATTGTAAAAACTATGGTAAGTTAGGGTAGTTATCAATATTACGTGAGAAGGGTTTGATTAAAATGGCAAAAAATTTATCCGCAAGTAACATCGAAGCAGAAACACAATCAGGCTTGACCTTGGTAGATTTTTGGGCAGAATGGTGTGGGCCTTGCCGCATGATGAATCCCGTGTTAGAGGCGTTAGAAAAGAAGTACCAGGGGCAAATCAAGTTTGCCAAGGTTAACGTTGATACTAACCAAGCTTTGGCCCAAAGTTATCAAATTATGAGTATCCCTGCGCTAATTTTATTCAAAGACGGAGTGGCCAAGGAAAAAGTAGTGGGTTATAAGCCTCAAGAGGCAATGGAAAAGTATTTAGACAGTAAGTTGGCAGAAAAATAATGAAACTAACTAACCTACTCAGTGTCGCTTTCTTCGCCTTTATTGGTGGTAATTTACGTTACTTAATTGGGCAAGCGTTAGGCTTAGTCGGCACACTTAGTGTTAACCTAGGTGGCTGCTTTTTGTTGTCCTTTTTGACCTACTATCTATTTGACAGACGCCACGTTCCAAGCTGGCTAACAACCGGACTAGGCACCGGCTTAATTGGGGCCTTTACCACCTTTTCGACTTTTAGCTTAGAGCTAAGCAAGTTACTTTTGGCCCACGCATGGGGTGCAGCTAGCGCTTACTTTTTGCTTTCTAGTGTTGGGGGCTTAACCTCAGTTTGGCTAGGCTACCTCTTAGCCCAAAGATTAAGGGGGCTAAACAGATGATGCTAGTCGGAACGGGGGCTGCCTTAGGGGCATGTCTAAGGTACCTAGTAACAACCTTAATTAAAAGGCACTCACACTTTAACTTTCCCTGGGCAACGCTATTGATTAACCTAAGCGGGGCTTTTTGCTTAGGCTTCTTGACTGGAAGTCAGATGGTTAACCCCTTTTTAGGGGCAGGATTTATGGGGGGATTTACTACTTTTTCTACCTTTAATACCGAGGTCTTTGCCCTAGGTGATGGGGGACTAAAAACTTTAGCCGTGCTGTACCTGGTTATTAGTTACCTTGGGGGGCTGGCTTTAGCCTTAGCCGGCTTGTTTTTGGGAAAAACGTGTTAAAATAGCATAGTAGACTAATAGAAAGTGAAGGTAAGCAGGGATGCAGATAGCACTTTTAACGGATAGTGCGGCTGGATTAGAACCGCAGCTGCTTAAGAAATATCAGGTCAAGGTAATCCCGGTACCACTAGAAATCAATGGCGTCCGGTATTATGAGGACCGGGACTTGAACTTAGAACAATACCGGGACATGCTTGCAGATAAGCTAGTAGGAAGTATCGCTCAGGTTCGGGTGGCTGAACTTGTAAAGAACTTAGAGCAACTGGTGGCACAAGGATATGATACCGTCCTAGGAATATGTCCTGCCGGCGGCCTAAGCACACTTGCCACCCACCTCCAGGCTTGTAGCGGTCAAATTGCCGGGCTAACTATTCATGCTTTTGACACGCAAACCATTGGCCGCCTACAAGGGCAGTTTGTTGAAGCAAGTGCGGAAATGATTGCCAGGGGTGATGATATACAGACTATCTTGAGAAAGCTGGGCCGGATGCGCCGTCAGCTACAAACATTTATAGCTCTCACCGACTTGAAGAGCCTTCAAAAACAGGGCTACGTTTCAAATGGCAAGTCATTTTTAAGTAAGAAAATCTTACCGTTACAGACTCTAGGTGAGATTAACGAACAGGGACAATTTGAAGTGTTCAATACCAAGCGCCGGGCCAAGAATGCCTATGCGGAGCTTCAAAGTTGGATTTATGCTAACTACGATGCGCTTGAAGACCGGATGCAGATTACCATTGTGGGTGATTACGACAACGAAGCCTTTCGTGACCACTGGGTGCCTAATTTAAGACAAGATTTCCCCAAAGCTAAGTTAGAGTTCGCCCAAATGGGGGTAGCAACGGCGCTTACCTTTGGTCTAAACAGTATTTTAGTTAGTTGGGGTCCGCGCTGGCAAGAGTTCTTAACGGAATAAAGCTTGGAAAACTATTTCTTAAAGAGAAAATTTTTAGGAAATAGTTTTTTTAATTAAGCAAGTCAGTCCAAAGGTAAACGCTTGCGTAGACAGGGAGAGGTCTTGTATAATAAAAGCCGTGTACAAAAAGTAAGCAGATTAATTTTAACATTAAGGAGTTAGTTTTTTTCATGGCAAGCAGTAGTCCACTTAAAATTGGAATTCTTAATATTATGCACGATAAGGTTGATACCAAAAAGAGGTTTGACTACGTGCTAACCAGGGCGCAAATGCCGGTGGAATTAAAGTATTTCTATCCTAAGGATCACTATCAAGGTAGGCCGGTTCCGTCGGAAGTAAGCGCAATGGCGGCCCCGCTAGAATTGGAGGAAGTTGCCAAGTTAGATGCTTTCATTGTGACTGGGGCTCCGATTGAAAAAATAGCTTTTAGTGAAGTAACCTATATGGCTGAGTTACATGAGCTGTTCGCTTTTTTAGAAGCTAAGCAGATTTGTCAGCTGTATGTTTGCTTCGGGGCGATGGCGGCTGCCAACTACTTTTATGGAATAGAAAAGCACCTCCTAGCCCAAAAGCTATTTGGAATCTATCCCCAAGTCATCGTTAATGACTCGCCTTTGCTTGCCGGATTAACTCCTGGCTTTTTGGCACCACATGCGCGCTATGCGGAATTAAGTCTAGCTCAGATTAAGCAAACCCCTGAGTTAAGGTTGCTTGCAACGACGGCAAAAGACGAGCTTTTTGCAATGGAGAGTAGGGATGGCCTACAGGCGTATCTTTTCTCCCACCTTGAATATGAAGGTGACGCCTTACTAAAAGAGTATCAGCGGGAGCTAGCGGCTTATCCAGACCAGGCCCAAACCTTGGCCCGGCCGCAAAATTACTTCGCACAGCCCGCAAGCATGCAAGGGCCCTTGTTTAAGTGGCAAGAAGCGCAGCAAGCCTTTTTCGCCAACTGGCTTCAATTAGTGGCGCGGCATGTTAGAGTAAGTGTAACGAATAAGTAAAAAGTGAAAGAAGGCTATACTATGGATAAAATCTATGATTCAGTAACAGAATTAATTGGACACACTCCGATTGTAAAATTAAATAACTTAGTCCCTGAAGATGCGGCTGATGTCTACGTTAAGTTAGAATTCTTCAATCCGGCTGGTTCCGTTAAGGATCGGATTGCTTTGGCAATGATTGAAGATGCTGAAAAGGCTGGTAAGTTGACTCCTGGTGGCACGATTATCGAACCAACCTCAGGTAACACTGGGATTGGGTTAGCTGCAGTTGGGGCAGCTAAGGGCTACCAAGTAATTATTGTGATGCCAGAAACCATGAGCTTGGAACGGCGGAAGTTAATGCAAGGCTACGGGGCCAAGCTAATCTTGACTCCAGGAGCTGATGGAATGAAGGGGTCAATTGCTAAGGCTAGCCAGTTGGCTAAAGATAATGGCTACTTTATGCCCATGCAGTTTGAAAATCCAGCTAACCCGACTGTCCATGAAGAAACAACTGGTCAAGAGATTTTAGCAGCCTTTGACGGTAAGTTAGACGCCTTTGTAGCAGGGGTTGGAACTGGGGGAACCTTGACCGGGGTAGGGCACGCCTTAAAGGTAGCCGACAAGAATATTCAAGTTTATGCCCTGGAACCAGCTGAATCCCCCCTCCTAAAAGAAGGTAAGGGTGGTAAGCACAAGATTCAAGGGATTTCTGCTGGCTTTATCCCAGAAGTTTTAGACAGAGAAATCTACGATGACGTCCTTGAAGTGGCTAGTGACGATGCCATTAACATGGCCCGTCAAGTTGCCTACAAGGAAGGGTTCTTACCAGGAATTTCTGCCGGTGCCAATATTTATGGGGCCATTGAAGTGGCGAAGAAGTTAGGTAAGGGTAAGAAGGTTGTAACGCTTGCTCCCGATGGTGGTGACCGTTACCTTTCAACCGACCTATTTGCAGGCTATGAAGGCTAATACATGACTTATAGATTCTGTCTCAAACTCCAGGCGCGAAAGCACTCGCACCCAGAGTTTGGTGCAGATTAAAAATGGTCGAAGATAGCGTTACTTAAAACGTTATCTTCGACCATTTTTAGTTAGTCAGCAATCCTGCTGGCATCAAAATCTAAACGACAAGCGGCTAAGTCTAAGCTGTAATTAAGCTCTTCGTTAGCGTGGACAGTCATTTCCATGTCGCTACTGTAAACAATTAAGCCTAGTTTATGGCCGGCTGGTAGTTTATAAAACATTGGCTGCAAGACCACATTCAAATCGTAGAAGGTATCAGGCTTCAGTTCATCATTTTGCCAAAGGCTGGTCCGGTTTTGGAGGTTGATGTGGCCCTTGGTAATCAGTTGGTAAGGGCTAGCCTTTTTTAACTTAAATTCAACCAGGTTATCTTCCCGGAAACGATAGCCGGCATTTAAGCCCTTGCTTAAAAGGAGGTCCGGGGTCTTGCCTAAACGTTTAGCTTGACCGTAGTCGACGAGCATAAAGCTTAATAACCCGTGGTCTTGGCTAGCTGCGACCCTAAGTTTTAAGCGGGGAGTCCCTTGTAGGTAAATAGCGGTAGTTAACGGTTGACTCTCGAATAGAAGGGAGCTAGTTGTTAGCGGGGCCTTCCTAGCTAGGAGGTCGGCTTGCCATTGGTGGTAATTTTGACTGTAGCGCTTGAAAGCCTCGGCTGGTAGGTGGTCAGTAAAACTAGCCGGGCCAGCGGCCGGATTAGGCTTAGCGACTAGTTGATGCTGATCAAAGTGCAAGCTATGAAGCTCGGTTTCAGCGCCATCCCAATCAGCAAATTGATGCCAAGTTCCTTCTAACGTATTATCTTGCACTAAAACATCTGGCAAGATTTCTGGAGCCTGGTTATCCAGGCCGTAGAGTTTATGGCTCAACCACAGGTTCATCATATCTGAGAAATCCAAAGATTGGAAATTATTGATATAAATGTGTTGGCCCTGGTGTAAGATGAGTTTGCGCTTGAGCTTGAGGTTTTCAGTTTGTTTGTAGAGGTTAAAGACGTTTCTGAGCTTAACGTTCCAGTCATTTAGACCGTGAACCATGACGATGCCGCACTTAATATTGTGCAAATCCTTGAGGTAATTACGGGCATCCCAAAAGCGGTTATAGTTTCCCGAGGTCCGGTCTTGGTCGGTTGTTACCTGCTTGAGGTCAGCTTCAAATTTGGCCTTGATTTGCAGGTAATCGGCTGCCTCTTTTTTCCGGCTAAAACATTCGGCAATTAAAACGTCGGCATCTTCGCCAGGAAAGCCCCCGGGAGCGACTACTAGCCCACCATCCCGGTAGTAGTCATACCAGTTGGAAATAGCGGCTTCGGAAATGATGGTCTTAAGTCCAGGGGTCCCGCTAGTAGCTGCTGCAGTTGCAAGTGTTCCCAAGTAGGATTTACCGGTCATTGCTACCGCGCCATTACACCACCAGGCTTTAATTTCGATATTATCGGTTTTATTAGTAAAGGCCTTACGACTTCCGGCGAGCCACTCGATAACTGCAACCGTTGAGGCTGTTTCTGCCGGAGACCCGCAGGTTCTTAGGCCATCTGAGTCCTTAGTACCAATTCCGGCGGCGTAAACGGCAGCGAAGCCCCGAGCGAGCATGTAATCATTAAATGTGTATGATAGCTCACGCTCCAAGCTTTCCTCTGCAAATTGGGCGTGGCCAGCAACCGGTCTTTTTTCGATTGGCCCAACTTTAGGAGCATGGTAGGCAATCTCTTCGTAGCTAGTGTTTGTGACCGACTTGGTAGCTAGCTTAACGTCGACCTTATGGGTTAGCTTTTTACCAAGCTGATCGTTAGTTCCCTGGTTATAGGGACTAGCTGTGTATAAAGCGGGCACCTTCAAACCGTTGTTAGTATCTAGTGGCCGAATGATTTCAACTTTAAGCAAGTCTGCGCGGCCGTCATGGTCACTGTCGAGGTCCGATTCGACGTAAACAACTTCGGAAATGAGCTTACTGGTATCAAAAATCGGCAGGGATTTGCCGTTGAAAAAGAGGGGCTTTTGTGTGGCAGCTAATTCATAAAACGAGGTGAAGTAGCCGGCACTAGCCAGGTTATCTAAGAGGGTACGCCCATTTTTACCAACGGTTTCTAGCAAATCATACCAAGCCAGTAGCAAGTCTTCCTTGCTATTAATAGTAGGGTGGTAAGCGAGGTTTAGCCGTTTTAAAGCTGTAAAAACGTCCGCTAAGTCAAAGTCTTCGTCGACTTCAAAGCCTAGCAATTGTAAGGCCACCGCGTAGAAACTTGCGGCGTTAACGGTATTAGTGGTGGTATATTCTAGGACCGTTTGGTATTCGTTAGCTAACAGACTATTAAGCCGGGCCTTCTTCGCGCTTTGACTGTGGGCTAAGGGCGATGCTTGGGCCAAGAAGTGGAGCCATAAGGCATTAGGGGTAATTTTATTAAGCTCTACCCCAGTTAAAAAGCGAATAGTTTGAAGCTCTTTTAAAGCTTGGGGGTAAGAAACGGTTACTTTTCCAAATTGATTAAAACGCATAAACAACCCTCCGTAAGATTAATTAGCATTATTATACCACTTACAACTAAAAAATTTCTTGGGGTAGACGAGGGTTATTGCGTGCAATTTCAGAAAAAATAACTTACAATTAGTAGGTAAATTTAGCAAAGATAAGAGAGGGGTTAATGTTATGATTAAGAAAGGGTGGCTAGCCTTAGTTAGTACGGCTTTAGTGGGGACACTTTTTTTGGCCGCTTGCGGTCAGACAAAAAGCCAACAGGCTAGTAATAAGCAAGAATTAAACGTTGCGACCACGGCGGAAATGGCTACGTTAAACACCGTGAAGTATAGCGATACTTCTAGTCTAGAAGCCTTACAAAATACCTTTGAAGGTTTGTATCGCTTCAACACTAAGAGTAAGCCAGTCTTAGCCGGGGCCCAAAGTGTCAAGGTTAGTGCAGATAAGAAAACTTATACATTTACTTTAAGAAAAGATGCCAAGTGGTCTAATGGTGATCCGGTTGTGGCTAGCGACTATGTTTACGCTTGGCGCAACATGGTTGATCCTAAGCAAGCTTCCCCTAACTCCCAACGCTTTTTACCAATTAAAAATGGCTTGAAAACAGCTACTGGTGAGTTACCGGTTGACCAATTGGGGGTTAAGGCACTTAGCAAGTACCAACTGGAAGTTCAATTAGAAGCTCCTATCTCATATTTACCAGAATTACTAACCGGGGCGCCATTTTATCCGCAAGACCAAAAATTTGTTGAAAAAACCGGTTCTGCTTACGGAACTAGCGCGGCTAAGACCGTCTTTAATGGTCCCTTTGTCGTAAAGAACTGGACGGGAACAAACCTCAAGTGGAATTATGTCAAGAATAAGGATTACTGGGATAAAAAGGCGGTTAGCTTGAAGCAAGTTAACGTGCAAGTGGTTAAAGATACTTCAACGGCAGCCAAGCTTTACCAAACCGGTAAGCTCGACTACACCGCTTTAAGCACTGATTATATTAGACAATACAAGAGCACCCCGGGTTATCACACTAAGAGTATTCCTTTAATTGGTTACATGGCCTTTAATGTTCACCGGCCAGATACCGCCAACGTTCACTTTAGAAAGGCGATTGCACAGGCTTACGATAAGCAGTTATTGGTGAAAAAGGTGCTTCACGCTGGTTCACCATTAAACGGAATTGTGCCAGCTAACTTTGCCTTTAATAGCCAAACGGACACGGATTACCGCAAAGATGCCGGTGACATGTTAACCTACAATCTAAAGGCGGCGCGCAAGCAGTGGGCCTTAGCTAAAAAGGAACTGGGTAAGGATAAGTTAAGCGTTGAAATTTTAACCTCAGATACGACTGAGTCTAAGCAAGTCGGCGAATACCTCCAAAGCCAGTTGGAGGCTAACCTCAAAGGTTTAACAGTGACGGTTAGATCTATTCCGCTTAAGTCCCGCTTACAGGCCACAACTAACTATGACTTCGATATTGTCTACGGAACTTGGCAACCGGATTACGCCGACCCAGTTAACTTCATCAGCGACGGGGGTCAATACCACTTGGATGATGATTACCACAATGCCAACTACAGAAACTTGTTGAACCAAGCGGCCACAACCTATGCGACCGATACTAACAAACGGTGGGCAACGTTAATCAAGGCTGAAAAGCAGTTAATTAAAGACGATGCCTTTACCGCACCGGTTTACCAAGGGGCAATGGCTTACCTATTGAAAGACAAGGTTCATGGATTAAATATCTCACCATACGGGACGATGCTCTTCTATCGTGACGTAACCATCAAGTAATAAGTTATAATCGAGAAGTTAAGCTACTTATTAGGAGCTTGACTTCTTTTTTAGTAGCAGAAGTTAATTATTAAATTTTTCTAAAGCTGAAATTAATTGCCACTTTCTTTGCGTATATTAAATATGAAGAAGGACGGTTAGAGCCTAGGTGGCAAAAAATTGGCCTAGGCTAGGGCTTTTTTGTATAATTAAAGGGAAAGTTTTTTTATGTATGTAAATTGAAAGGAAGGATGAAGGAAATATGGCATATTTAGGGACCCTAAGTTTAATTTTAATTACGACAGCATTAGCCGGCCAGCTCTGTCGTAGGTTTGGGATCCCCGCCGTCATTGGACAATTATTAGTCGGGATTATCTTAGGTCCAGCTGTCTTAGGCTTAATCAAAACCAATGATTTTGTAGAAATTTTTGCAGAGATTGGGGTAATTATCTTAATGTTTATGGCGGGGTTGGAAAGTGACCTCGGTTTATTGAAAAAATATGTTAAACCCGCGACGTCGGTAGCCGTGATGGGCGTGATTGTTCCGGTAATCTTAGTTTATGGTTTCGGGCGCTTGTTTGACTTTAACAACGAAGAGGCTATCTTTTTAGGTGTAACCTTTGCGGCGACTTCCGTTAGCATCTCGGTCGAAGTGCTTAAGGAGCTTCACAAGTTGGACTCGAAAGAAGGAACAACTATCCTGGGGGCGGCGGTAATCGACGATATTTTAGCCGTGCTTATCCTAGGTGCTTTAGTCAGTGTCTTCAGCGATGTGGCTCAAGCTGAAGGGGGCCACGTTCAAACCAATCTTTGGGCGGGGTTAATCTACCAAGTGCTCTTCTTTGGGGTAATTTACCTACTCTTCAAGTGGATTGCGCCCCTCTTGATTAAGGTGGCCGAGAAGATGACTATCCCCTCTGCTGTCATTTTGGTTTCATTGGTAATCTGCTTAGGCATGGCCTACTTAGCAGAAATGGTTGGTTTAAGTGGAATTGTCGGTTCCTTCTTTGCGGGGGTGGCTGTTGCCCAAACCCCAGCTAAAAACAAGATTGATGAAAACATTGAGCCGATTGGTTATGCGGTCTTTATTCCCGTCTTCTTTATTAGCATCGGCTTAAATATGACCTTTAAAGGCTTCTTTGATGATTTAGTCTTTATCATCGGCCTAACCATTTTGGCCTTACTAACCAAGTGGGTCGGTTGTGGGTTAGGTGCAAAGTTACTCGGGATGGACTTTTCATCCGGAAATATTATCGGCTCGGGGATGGTTTCGCGCGGAGAAATGGCATTAATTATCGCTCAAGTCGGTTATGAGGCCCACCTTTTGAGTAGCAAATACTATTCAGGCGTGATTATCGTAATTATCTTAACGACGGTGATTGCACCCTTTATGCTTAAAGGGGCAATTAACCGCCAACGTAAATTGGAAGCTAACTAAAAAATAACAACTTTCTCGTAAGTGGGAAAGTCGTTATTTTTTAGTCTTTATTTAAGAGACTGTGTTTAATTCCGTAAGTAAAGTAAATTACCGCCCCGATTGCAAACCAGATAAGGGAAGCAATCCATGTTTCTAGTGAAAGTTGGTTTAACATGAAGAGGCATAAGAACACGGAAATCAAAGGCAAAACTGGATAAAATGGTACCTTGTAACCACCCTCGTTAGGGATGTCAGTCCGCTTTCTTAAAGGAATGACCCCTAATGAAACGAAGGTGAAGGCGATTAAAGTCCCAATGTTAACCAGGTTGATTAACTGTGTTAGGGAAACAAAGCCCCCCATCAAAGCCACGATGATGACGACCACCGTCATACTGTGTTCAGGGGTATGAGTTTTTTCATTAACTTGCCCTAAGAACTTAGGTAACAAGCCATCGCGTCCAATTGAGTAGATTAAACGGGATGATGAAAAAATCATGGAAAACATCATGGTAAACATCCCGGCTAAAGCCCCTAAGGAAATGATACCAGCCACCCAGTTTTGGTTAACTACGTTTAAGGCAAAGGCAACAGGATCACCGACATCTAGCTTAGTGTAAGATACCATTCCGGTTAAGACCATGGACACCAGGATATAAAGGACGGTACAAATAATTAGGGTTCCTAAAATCCCGCGGGGCATGTTTTTCTTAGGTTCCTTAACTTCGGCAGCAGAAGCGGCAACTACGTCAAAACCAAGGTAGGCAAAGAAGACTAAGGAAGCCCCCTTGAAAATCCCGCTAGCACCGAAAGGCATAAATGGTGACCAGTTGGCTGGCTTAACGTAAAAGACCCCGACTAGTAAGAAGAGGACGATGACCGCAATCTTAACTAAAACCATGATATTGTTAAGCCTAATGGACGAACTAACCCCGCGGCTGGAAATAAAGGCAATAAACAAAATGATTAAAATAGCAACAAGGTTAACGTAGGTTCCATGAGTTGGATCAAAGTTGGCTGTTAATGCTTTAGGCATGTGAATGCCAAAGCCTGCTAACAGTGAGTTGAAATAGGCGGCCCAACTAGTAGATACAGCCGCCACGGCTAACATATATTCCAAAATTAAAGCCCAACCTAAAAACCAGCCGACAACTTCACCGAAAATGATATTTCCAAATGAATAAGCACTCCCAGCAATTGGCAAGGCAGATGAAAATTCAGCGTAACACATCGCTACGGTAGAACAGACTAAAGCTGCCAAGACAAAGGAGAGCATGATGGCTGGCCCACTATGGACGGCGGCTACTGTCCCGGGCAGGATAAAGATCCCCGTCCCGATAACGGCCCCAATTCCCATCCCAATCAAGTCGCGGGCGTTAAGGGTTTTGACTAATTTTTTATCTTTGTCGAGATAGCGTGATAAACTTTCTTTTTGAAAAATCCGCTCTCTAATCCCCATGATTTTTCCTCCTTAGATATATTAATAGGATAGACTTATCTTACTTAAGTTAAGATTAGATGTCAATGAGAAATGTGATTTTTTTTACAATATTAACTTAAGATTAAGGTGGTCGCAATTGGAAACGGTCTATGTTAAAATCTTTTAAGGGTAATAATTACTATTTAGAGGTGAGTTTATGTTAGATGAAGCCCTGTACTTATTAAAGTCCCACAACTATAAAGTAACTAAACAAAGAAAGAGTCTGCTTGAATGTCTTTATAGTAAGTGTCGCCACCATTACGTTGACGTAGTCGAGATTGATGCCGAGTTACGCAAGCTTTACCCGGGAATGAGCCACAATACCATCTACCGTAACATGCGCGAGTTTGCTCAAATTGGTATTATTGAAATGAAAACTAAGGCTAGCGGTGCTTGCGTCAAGTATCAGTGTGATTTTAGTAATTTGCATCACCACCATTTCATCTGTCGGAAGTGCGGGCTAGTCAAGGAGGTACAAATGTGCCCAATGACAGTCTTTGAAAGTCAGTTGCCGGGTTGTCAAATAGAAGAACACCGCTTTGAACTTCACGGCTTGTGCGCTGACTGTGCTAACAAGCAGGCTAAGAATTCGTAAATTATTAATGAATAAGCTAGCTATCTAGGTTTTTTTGACGTACAATTAGCTAGAAATCAGTTAGAAACGAGGGAATTTTAATGGCATATCGTACTGCACCTTTCATAACACCATTTGCAATTATGTCAGCCGTTTTAGCTTTAGGTGCAACTAACGTGGCTGTTAACACAGTTACACATACTTCGGAAGGAAAGGTTCGTAGTTCTGCGGTTAGTAGTGTTAGCCAAGCAAGCAGTTCAATGGTTTCTGAAAAATCTAAGCCGGAAGACGAACGCGCAAGTAAGTCTAGTATGACCTCCAGTGAGGAGCAGTTGCGGTCAAGTAGTAGCAAAACGACTACTTCCCAGGTCGATGATGACACGCCAACAACGACTGATGATGACGCAGCTAGTTCCAGCGCAGACAAGGTCAGCTCTTCTTCAAGTACAGCTAAGGCTAGTTCTTCAAGCCAGGCCACTGACCAAACTGCTAGTTCCAATCAAACTACGGACACGACTAACACCAATGACGGTGGGACGACGACTAATGATAATACAACTACCAATAATCAATAAGTTAGGGGGAAAATAGAGTGGTTAGTATTTTAAGCATGATTAACAGTTACCTATCTTATATCAACTTAAATGTTAAAATTAAAAATCAAGTCTATACGACCTTAGCGACGATTGGGAATTTTTATTTACTCTACGTTTCTTACCGTTTCTTTGTGAATGGCTTTATTGTGCGGGGCTTATTATTTATCTTAGCCTTTTTGCTAATAGCTTACTTCGCCTACCTGAATATCTTGTATTACTTTACAAAGGACAAAAAGTCACGGTATGATATTTCACCATGGATTGAGAAGACATTCCATCTAACACCTAAGGATCCCCTAACTGAGGCTGCTAAAAAGAAAGCCAGCCAAGTTGGTTTTGTCCAAACAAATGGAATTTTTAAAAATGAGGATTTCCTCCCAGCCGAAGTGAAGTTTGATACGCAAGCTAAGGAAAACCTAGAAAAATTGGTTAAGTCCTTAGTGCAAGTTGGTTATTTAAGCCTGGATTATGATGGTCAAAGTGACGAGGTACTCTTTAAATTAGCCAAGCAAGGCCAAGCTCAACGAGCACTCGGCCAGCCTAAGGCATTACCTTACTTTGAATTAGTGGCTAGCGAAAAGAAGCTGCTAATCTATGGGGGGCTAAATCAGATGGAGAAAATGGTCTTAGGAGAAATAACCACCGTAGGTTTAATGCCGGCCTTAGAGGCTTATAAGACTTACCACCTCTACTTAGCGACGGCGATGATTACTGGGGGACCGGTAAAAGTAGCTGGCCGGGTTGATGTGATTGAAAAGGTGGAACCATACCGCTTAGAGATTCAAGTGGCTTATAGAAAGCGAAGCCAAGCTCAGCCTAAGAATTCGGTGAATGTATCTGCCCAAGCGACCCCGACCTACAGACGGCGGCGTCATTAAAAAACAAGTAATATCTTTTAACATCGGGTTGGTTTTAGCCCGCGCAAATTCCTTGCGCGGGCTTTTTTGATGGCTGAAAGCAAAGAAGTCACGTGATAAAACATTACATTAAATCGCAAAAAATTCTTGCTAAAATTAGAATTAGAAATTATACTTAAAAAGTAACTTAATTTTAAGAAAGCAGGGATGAAGATGGCAATGATTGAATTTAGTCATGTTGACAAATACTATGGCAAATTCCAGGCGTTAAAGGATATTAACTTGGAGATTTCCCAGGGCGAAGTTGTCGTTATTATCGGACCTTCTGGTTCGGGTAAAAGTACTTTGATTAGGACAATCAACGGGTTAGAGGAAATCGAGTCTGGTCGCCTAGTTGTCAATGGCCTTAACCTTGCTGATAAGAAGACTAATCTAAATGAATTACGGCGTAACGTGGGGATGGTATTTCAACACTTTAACCTCTATGCTAACAAGACCGTGTTGGAAAATATTATGTTGGCTCCAAGATTGGTACTTAAGCGGGATGAAGCAGAAAATAAGCGCCTAGCGATGGAGCTGTTGGAAACGGTTGGTTTGGCTGAAAAGGCAAATTCATATCCCCGGCAGTTATCTGGGGGGCAAAAACAACGGGTGGCAATTGCCCGTTCGTTGGCTATGAAACCAAAGGTGCTCTTATTTGATGAACCCACTTCAGCCTTAGACCCGGAAATGATTGATGATGTGTTAAATGTTATGCAAGAGATTGCCAAGAAAGGTGATATGACCATGGTGGTTGTCACGCACGAAATGGGTTTTGCCCGGGAAGTGGCAGACCGAGTGATTTTCTTTGATCAAGGGCAAGTCGTTGAAGATGATAGTACTGAAGATTTCTTTAAGCATCCTAAAGAAGAACGGGCACGGCAATTCTTGAGTAAGATCATTACCCATAAGTAAGCGGGGTGAGCAAATTGAGAGTTAATTTTAAAAAGCTAGCTTTAATGGCGGTAGGGTTGGTCTGTCTGTTTGCAACCAGCGCCTGTTCCAAAAGTAGCCAAAAGAACCTTTACCAAGCGGATCAACAGACCAAAACGATTACGTGGGGGATAAAGAGTGATACTAGGTTATTTGGCTTGATGAACATTAAGAACGGTAAGTCTGAAGGGTTTGATATTGACTTAGCCAAGGCTTTAACTAAGAAAATCTACGGTCAAGATGCCCAGGCTAAATTTGAGACCACTACCATCACCACGAAGATTCCGCTATTAAAAAATGGCAACATCGATGCGGTAATCGCGGCGATGACAATCACACCGGAAAGGCAGAAATACGTTGACTTTTCTAAGCCTTACTTTAACGCCGGGCAATCCTTGTTGGTCAAGGAGGGCAGCCCTGTAAAAAGCATTGCGGACCTCAATCAAAAAGGGCGGGTGGTCTTAGCGGTTAAAGGCTCTGTCGCGGTTGCAAACGTTAAGAAGTACGCTCCTAAGGCTAAAGTATTAGAGTATGACGATTACGGCCAAACGTTTACCGCCCTGAAATCCGGGCAAGGTGACGCCATGACTACCGATAACGGGATTTTATATGGAATTGCTAAGGAAAACCCTGGTTACGCGGTGGTAGGTGGTACCTTTACCAATGAACCTTATGGAATTGCGGTTAATAAGGGCCAAAAGCAGTTGCTTGCGGCAATCAATAAAGCCCTAAGCGAATTGAAGGCTGATGGAACCTATGACCGCATTGCCACCAAGTGGTTTGGCGACGTTGCTGGTTTTGATTTGAAGGGGGCCAAGGGAGAATGATAACTTTATTTTTAGATAATTGGCAAACTTATTTGACCGGCTTTGGCAACACCATTTTGGCCAGCATAATAGCGTTAGTCTTTAGTTTAATAATCGGCTCGGCGTTTGCGATTATGGAACTGTTGCCAAGTCGGCTATTACGAGTAATAGCTCACATATACATTGAAGTTTTTAGAAATATCCCGCTCTTGGTAGTGGCGATGTTCTTTTACATTGTGGTTCCCCAATACGTGGTCAAGCTAGATGGCTTTACGGCGGGGACGATTGGGTTAACCCTATATACGTCTTCTTTTATCGCAGAAACTGTTCGCGCTGGGATTTTAGCGGTTGACCCAGGGCAAATGGAAGGGGCAAGAGCCAACGGCTTAACTTACTGGCAAGCTATGAGATACATTGTTTTGCCCCAAGCCTATAAGATTGTGATTCCACCGCTAGGAAACCAATTCATTAATTTGATTAAAAATTCGTCTGTCTTAGCCTTTTTGGCTGGCTTTGACTTAATGTATCAAGCGCAAACGGTGGCTTCAGCGACCTTTAAAACCTTCTCGGCCTACTTTATCGTTGGCTTCTTTTACTTGGTTTTGACCTTGCCGTTAAGCTACTACATGCGCTACCTAGAAAAGAAATTAGCTTAAGGGGGGGATTTTGATGACATTACTAGCACATGCTTATTCGGCTGAAAATATTAACTTTTTGTTCCAAGGATTGTGGGTAACAATCAAAGTCTCACTAATTTCGATTATCTTAAGCTTTATTTTTGGCCTAATTTTCGGGATTATTCGGTACGTTCAGTTTCCTTACTTGTCAAAGATCGTTGGCTTTATAATTGATATTATTAGAAATCTACCCCTGTTGTTGATTTTCTTTTTTACCTACTTTGGAGTACCAGAGTTGGGTTTGCGGGTAAATCCGGTGTCTGCTTCAATTATGGCCCTAGTGATTTTTGAATCGATGATGCTGGCTGAAATTGTGAGAAGTGGGATTTTGGCAGTTGACCCCGGTCAAATGGAAGGAGCCCGGGCCAACGGTTTAACTTATTGGCAGGCAATGCAACACATTATCTTACCGCAGGCCTTAACCAAGATGATTCCGCCACTAGTATCCCAGTTTATTTCCTTAATTAAGGATACTTCCTTGGCGACGATTATCGTCTTACCGGACCTACTTTACCACGCCCAAATTATTTATAGTCAAAATACGACTTATATGTTACCGATGTACTTAATGATTGCAATCATGTACTTTGTAGTGTGTTACCTCTTATCGTTAGTAGCACGCTATTTAGAAAAAAGGTTGGCCTAATTTAGGTCTGTCTAAAAGTATAATAACCAAGCCCTAGGTGAAGCTAACTGCTTTATCTAGGGCTTGGTTATTTATTAGACCTTCTTATGGATTATTTTTTACACTTAATCAGGTAGACGGGAATGCCTAAAGCCACAAAGAAAATGGAGGCTAACACTCCCGTTAAATCGGAATTTAGTTCACTTACTAAGACAAAGACCCCGCCTAAAATAGCGACAATCGGGGTGAAGGGATAAAGGGGTACCCGGAAAGGACTAGCTGTCTTTAGGCGCCGTAATTTGAAGAGACCAAAGAAGGCCAGGACGTAGAATAAGTAAATTGTAAAAATACATAATTCCGATAGGCGGTCGGCATCGACGGTTACGGCCATAAGAGCAGCAATTGAGCAGACGGTTAAGGTTGCCACCATCGGTGTGCGCATCCTTTTATTAAGGTAGGCTAACTGCTTAGAAAAAGGTAGCTCGTCATTTTTAGCCATGGCGTACATAATCCGGGGGAAAGTCATCACCTTACCGTTAATACAACCGGCAATGGAGATGATGATTCCGATATTAAGTAACTTGCCACCGACTTGTCCAAAGGCGATGGTTGCAAAGTGGGCGGCGGCTTGGTCACCTAGCCTGTGAATGAGACTGGCTGGTACTACCCGGAAGATACCGGCGGTAACTAGCATATAGATGATTAAGACCAGCCCAATTCCAAAGACGATAGCTTTAGGCAACAGTTTTTGGGGATTTTTAATCTCGCCCCCCATATTGGCGATTAAGACCCAGCCGTCATAGGCGAAGAGGGTGGCAAGAATCGCCATCCCAAAACCATTGAAACTGACGGAGCCACTGGTAGTGGCTACCTGGTTAAAAGCGTTGGCTTTACCAAATAGCAGCCCAAAGATGATAATCGCTGCGATTGGCAAGAGTTTACCGATGGTAGTGATTACCTGAAAGGCTGCCCCATAACGGTTAGAGAGCAAGTTAAAGGCTGCAATTAAAGCAATCACAATGACCGCCAAGAGGGGCGTACTTGTCTTGGGAAGGTCAAAGAAGGCCACTAGAAGTGTTGCTAAGTAGGAGCCTAAGGCCGCAATTAAGGTAGGACCGTAGACGATAATTTGCATCCACCCAGCTAAAAAGCCCCAGAATTTGCCATAAATCTTTTCTAGGTAAACGTACAGTCCGCCTGTATGGGGCATCTGAGAACCAATCTCGGCAATCGTTAAGCCAGAAGCCATGGTGATTAGGCCGCCGACTAACCAGGCGACTAAAGCAAGGTTGGTTGAATGAGCGTAGTCTAAAACCGCCGCTTGTTTGAAAAAGATTCCCGAACCAATAACGGTCCCGATAACTAAGGAGAGGGAGGAGATTAGTCCTAAAGAACGGTTAAGACCAATCTGCTCTTCTGATTGTTTCATTTTAAGTTCCTGCTTTCTATAGTTTTTTGAATAAGAATTTAAAAATTGCTTAAGGTTAATTTTAATTGAAATTACAAGCTATGCAAGTTTTTTTAAGAAAAAATGAGTAAATTTGCATAAAAATGCGGATAAATTCTTGAAAAAGATAATTTTTTACAATATAATTAAAATGTCTTTTTATAATTTTTTTCTAATTTTATTTTTATGTAGATAGGGGATGAAAGCATGGACATTGTGGTTAATCCGAAAATCAATAAGTCGGAACTCAGTCGTTTCTTTACCGAAATGGAGCAGCAAGCTGATGCCGAGGAAGTGGCGAGTTTTAAAAAAGGGTTAAAGAAATCTTATGTAATAGCCGCTTATGAGGATAAAAAGCTAATTGGTTTTGTCAAAGCCGTTAGCGACTACGCAACGCTAGTATACATTCAAGATTTACTAGTGTTACCAAGTTATCAACATTTGCGCGTTAATAAAACCCTCATGCACCACTTATTGAACTACTTTGGAACAATTGAACAGGTAGTAATTTCTCCCCTAATCAAAGCGGATGCCAAGTTTTACCGCCAATTGGGCTTTAGTGCTGGAGTTGAACAGGGATTGGAGACATACTTCGTTGATCGAAGGGCGAGGTAGTTAAAAAGCTAACAAAAAGCGGACCAGTTGCGTCCGCTTTTTACTTTTATTCACTTAAAAACTGTGCCAATTGACCAGCTAATTTAGGCGCAACTTCTGCCTTAACTAAATAGCCTGTTTCTAGGTAGTCTTGCTTAGAGATGCTAGCTTGTTGATTAAGCAGGTCTAAATAGCGACCTTGATCATAAGGAATTAAGTAGGTGTGTTCTTCGTAGTCTTTGAATAACTCTTTTTTAATCAGTTCCAGTAACAGTTCGATTGATTCGACTTGGCGGGCGCTGTAAGTGATTTGATTTCCTTCAGCCACTGGATAGGTTAGCTGACTTTTGTCGGCCTTGTTATAGGCATAAATCATGGGGATGTCAGTCACACCGATTTCTTTTAGGGTAGCCTCAGTCGTGGCAATCATCTCTTTAGCATGTTCATCTGCCCCATCGATAACTTGAATCAACAAGTCGGCCTGGGCAGCTTCTTCCAAGGTAGCCCTAAAGGATTTGACTAACTGGTGGGGGAGTTTAGACACGAACCCGACGGTATCGCTAAGTAGGAATTCCTTCTTGTCATCTAAGCTAATTTTTCTAACAGCAGTATCTAAGGTGGCAAAGAGCATATCCTTTTCGAAGACCTGCTTAGATTGCTTGGCGCCAGTCAGAGCCAAAATCTGGTTCATGGTGGTAGACTTTCCTGCGTTGGTATAACCAACTAAAGCGACGGTTTTTAGTTGATTTTTTTGCCGCTGTTGCCGCTGGACTGCGTGATTTTTAGTGAGTTCTTTTAACTCCTTGCGCAAATTGCTTATGCGCTTTTGAATGACCCGGCGGTTTAACTCGAGCTTGGTTTCACCGGCCCCCCGGTTGGTATAACCACCACCCGCATTTCCAGCTGTTTGTTGGTCTAACTGGTCTTTTTTACCGGTCTGTAAGCGCGGCAGTTGGTATTGGAGCTTGGCAATCTGGACCTGGAGTTTTGCTTCCTTGGTGCGGGCACGGGAAGCAAAGATTTCTAAAATAAGGGCGGTCCGGTCGAGAATGGTTAGGTTCGTGATAGTTTCTAAATTGCGGATTTGGGTAGGCGTGAGTTCATCGTTAACGACTAGTAACTGGGCGTCATAAATCTCACTAGCGGTTTTAATTTCTTCCGCCTTACCTTTACCGAAGTAAGTGGCAGCTACAGGTTGTTCTAGCTTTTGCCGGATTTCTTTAACAACCGTTAAGTTATCGGCGCTGGCTAAAGCGGCTAATTCTTCCATTGTGTAATCGAAATTAGCCTGATTGTTTTCGATGCCTGCAATAATAGTGTTCATTAAAATTCACCTCGTAACTAGTATACCATTAACCAGCATAGTGAGGATTAGTAGCCAAAATGAAAGGAAGGACAGGTTTTTTGAAATTAGATTGCAAAATAATGAGCAAATAACTCACATTTTGATGTTAGGAAGAATTAAATTGCTTGCAATGTGAGCCTTTTAATTACTGAATTATTAAAAAAAACCGGGGTTAAAAATACCTGAAAAAGGCTAAATATGGGCTTTTTGTGTAAAAATTATGAAGAAAATTAAAAAATATACTTGTATTTAATAACATTATCATATAGAATTGAGTTAATCGTTATGTAAAAATATATATGTTTTGTTAAGGGAGTTGTTAGAAATGAAGCTTTCAAAGATTGTTAAGCTCGGTGCAGTTGCTGCATTGTCAGCTACTTTCTTAGTAGCCTGTGGCCAAAAGAGCTCATCATCTAGCTCGCAACAAGTCTTAAATTGGGATGAGACTGCTGAGCTACCAACCATGGATTTATCTACAGCTACAGACGTTGTTAGTTTTGATACTTTGAATAACACGATGGAAGGTCTCTATCGTTTAGGCAAGGATTCTAAGTTGGAACCTGGTTTGGCAACTAAGACAGAGGTTTCCAAAGACGGTTTGACTTATACGTTCACATTGCGTAAAGATTCTAAGTGGTCAAACGGAGACAAGGTAACAGCCAATGACTTCGTTTATTCATGGCAAAGAACCGTTGATCCTAAGACAGCTTCACAATATGCTTACCTCTTCTCAGGGATTAAGAACGCCGATGACATTATGAATGGTAAGGCCGACGTATCTACTTTAGGGGTAAAGGCCGATGGTGACTACAAGTTAGTCGTAACCTTAGATAAGAAGATTCCATACTTCAAGTTATTGATGGGTTTCCCAACCTTCTTCCCTCAAGACAAGGCAGTGGTTGAAAAGTACGGTAGCAAGTATGGGACCCAATCTAAGTACATGGTTTACAATGGTCCATTTAAGTTAACTGGCTGGACTGGTTCTGACCTTAACTGGACTTTAGCTAAGAACAATGATTACTGGGATAAGAAGGATGTTAAGTTAGCTAAGATTAACTTCAGTGTTAACAAGTCTAACACCACTTCATACAACTTGTACCAATCTGGTAAGTTAGATGCAACTCCACTTTCTTCACAACAAGCAAAACAATTGAAGGGTAAGGAAGGTTACACTATCCGCCGGGCAGCTTCTACCTTCTATCTCCAATTCAACCAAGACAAAGATCTATACTTCAAGAATGCTAAGATTCGCGAAGCAATCTCACTTGTAATTAACCGTAAGCAATTCGTTGATAAGGTTTTAGGGGACGGTTCAACTGTTGCTAAGGGCTTAGTTTCACCAGGACTTGCAACTTACAATGGCAAAGACTTCTCAGACCAAGCTTACACAGCCGCTGCAGTTAGCTACAACGTTGCTAAGGCTAAGAAGCTTTGGGCTGAAGGTTTGAAAGAACTTGGGGTATCAGAATTATCCTTCTCAGTGATGAGTGATGATTCAGATAAGGCAAAGCAATCAACTGAATTCTTGCAAAGTGCAATTGAATCTAACTTGAAGGGTGCTAAGGTAACTGCAACTAACGTTCCATTCAAGACTCGGCTTGCTCGCTCAGAAAGTGGCGACTTTGACATCGTTCTTTCTGCTTGGGGGGCTGACTTCTCAGATCCAATTTCATTCTTGGAATTGTTCA
Organism: Ligilactobacillus agilis DSM 20509; assembly: GCF_001436215.1. Classification (GTDB taxonomy): domain Bacteria; phylum Bacillota; class Bacilli; order Lactobacillales; family Lactobacillaceae; genus Ligilactobacillus; species Ligilactobacillus agilis. Next base: position 35,671 of record NZ_AYYP01000030.1, on the reverse strand, counting down.
CATCCGATAACCCACAAAACGATGGGGCTTGGAAGAACGCCGAATTTGACAAGTTAATTGAAGCTGCTGGGAATGAAGATGCTGGTAACACAGGCAAACGTTGGAATGATATGGTTGACGCTGAAAAGATTTTGATGAATGACGTCGGAATTTCACCAATCTACCACCAAGCAACAGCATGGATGGTTAACCCTAAAGTTAAGGGCATCGTTTACAATTCAGCTGGTGCTAACTACAACTTCAAAGAAGCATATATTAAATAAGACATAGATTCTTATAATCAGTGGGGGATTGACTAATTTGTAATAGAATTGTCAATTCCCTATTCTGATTATTAGCAATAATTTTAAATAAATTTATACGGGGCTTTCTCTGAGAGAAAAATTCCGAGAAATGAGAGGAATAATTTATGCGTAAATACCTTTTAAAAAGGGTGTTCTACATGCTGCTAACCCTCTTTTTAGTAGCAACCATTACCTTCTTTTTAATGAAGTTAATGCCAGGGACGCCATATTCTAACCAAGAAAAAATGACGGCGGCACAAATTCAAATCATGAACGAACAGTACGGTTTGAATAAGCCGGTTTGGCAACAATATTTAATTTATATTGCCGATATGCTCCATGGTGATTTGGGAACTTCCTTCCAATACAGTAACCAACCAGTTACCTACTTGATTTTTAGCCGGATTGGACCCTCTGCACAGCTAGGGTTACAGGCAATGATTTTTGGTTTGGTATTTGGGATTATTATTGGTTCTATCGCAGCCATCAACCACAATACTTGGATTGATACGACGGCTACAGTTGTTTCCATTATCGGTAAATCAGTACCTAACTTCGTTTTGGCCGTACTTTTACAATACTACATCGCCTTGAAGTTAGGCTGGTTCCCAATCGCCGACTGGGGTGGTTTTTCATACACCATCTTGCCGATGATTGCTTTGGGGGTAGGACCCCTAGCGGAAACGGCCCGGTTTATTCGAACCGGGATGGTCGATGTTTTGAACTCTGATTATATCGAACTTGCTCGGGCTAAAGGTTTAAGCAAGTTTGGGATTGTCTTCCACCACGCTTTACGTAATAGTTTGATTCCATTGGTTACTCTAATCGGACCATATACTGTTGCTTTGATGACAGGGTCAATGGTTATTGAAAATATCTTCTCAATTCCAGGGATTGGGGAACAATTCGTTAAGTCAATCTTGACTAATGACTACCCAACTATCATGGGGGTTACAATGTTATACTCCTTTGGGTTAGTGGTTATCATCTTGATTACAGACATTGTTTACGGTATCATCGATCCACGAATTCGCTTGACAGGAAATGGGGACTAGATTATGGAAGAAAAGATTAAATTAAGTCCAGACAGCTTTCAACCTTTACCCAAGGAAGAAGAACTGGATAATGAAAAAATTGCGGCGCCTTCACTAACCTTTACCCAGGATGCATGGCGGCGGTTAAAAAAGAATAAAGGGGCGGTAATCTCCCTGTTTATCATCTTGATTATGGTGATTATTGCCTTTGGGTCAACACCATTTATTGATAAGTCAACTTTGGTTAAGTCTGCCCCCCAATATGCTAACTTACCTGCCCGGGTACCTGGCTTGGACTTTATCAACGGTTTAAATGGTAAGCTTAAGGTTGGCGGCCAATGGGTTGATCAATATGCCCAAAATGGTGCGAGCGGTAAGTATTTCTACTTAGGGACTGACTACCTTGGTCGTTCTTTGGCCCAAAGAATTATTTACGGGACTAAGATTTCCTTAATCGTTGCGTTAGTGGCGACCTTCTTTGACCTAACCATCGGGGTTACCTACGGGATTATCTCCGGTTGGAAAGGTGGCCGGGTCGATAACGTTATGCAACGGATTATCGAAATTATCTCCTCTGTGCCAAACTTAGTAATTGTTGTTTTGATGCTCTTAGTTATGAAGCCAGGGATGACCTCAATCATCGCAGCGATTGCCATTTCTTCATGGACAACCATGGCGCGGATGATTCGTGCGGAAACACTTCAGCTAAAGACGCAAGAGTATGTATTGGCTGCCCAGTCATTAGGGGAATCACCAATCAAGATTGCTTGGAAGCACTTGGTACCAAACCTCTCAAGTATCATCATTATCCAAACGATGTATACTATTCCAACGGCTATCTTCTTCGAAGCCTTCTTAAGTTTCATTGGGATTGGGATTTCTGCACCGGAAACTTCATTAGGGGTATTGCTTAACGATGGGCAAAAGAACTTCCAGTTCTTACCATACCAAATGTGGTATCCTGCTATTGTATTATGTGTCTTGATGATTAGTTTTAACCTCTTAGGTGATGGTCTTCGTGATGCATTTGATCCAAAGACAAGAAAGTAGGCTGAATTATGGGTGAAAGAATTTTAGATGTTAAAAATTTAGAAATTGACTTCCACACATATGCTGGTGAGGTTAAGGCGATTCGTAATGTCAGCTTCCACCTTGATAAAGGTGAAACACTAGCAATTGTGGGGGAATCAGGCTCAGGTAAGTCAGTTACCACTAAGAGTTTAATGGGCTTATTGGCTAACAATGCCCGGGTTAAGGGAGGAGAAATCCTCTTTCACGGAACTGATTTATTAAAGAAGACGGAAAAAGAGATGCAAAGTGTTCGGGGCAAGGATATTGCCATGATTTTCCAAGATCCGATGACATCTCTAGATCCAACCATGAAAATTGGGATGCAAATTGCTGAACCATTAATCAAGCACAAGCACATGGAAAAGAAGAAGGCGTTGGCACAAGCCTTAGAAATTCTTAAGTTAGTTGGGATTAAGGATGCTGAAAAGCGAATTAACGATTATCCGCACCAATTTTCCGGTGGACAACGGCAAAGAATTGTGATTGCGATTGCTTTGGTTTGCTACCCAGAGATCTTGATTGCCGATGAACCAACGACTGCCTTGGACGTAACAATCCAAGCACAAATCTTGGATTTGATGAAGGAATTGCAGGCTAAGATTGAAACCTCAATCATTTTCATTACTCACGACTTGGGGGTTGTTGCAGGGATGGCGGACCGGGTAGCAGTTATGTATGCTGGCCAGATTATCGAGTACGGGACAGTGGACGAAATTTTCTATAACCCACAACACCCATATACTTGGGGGTTACTAAACTCGATGCCAACCCTAGATTCTACTAAACTAGAAGCAATTCCAGGGACCCCACCAGATCTATTGGATCCACCAAAGGGTGACGCCTTTGCGGCTAGAAATCCTTATGCTATGAAGATTGATGCGGAAAAACAACCACCATTCTTCAAAGTTTCTGAGACGCATTATGCTGCTACCTGGTTATTACACCCAGATGCACCAAAGATTACTCCTCCAGATGAAATTGTAAGACGGCGGAAGCTTTTTGCAGAGATGCAAGCCAAAAAGGTAGATTAGACCAAGGAAGGACGGAAACCACATGCCAGAAAAACCTAAAAAAATTCTCGAAGTAAAGCACTTAAAACAATACTTCGGCGTGGGCAAGCCTGATATGGTCAAGGCTGTCGATGACGTAACCTTTGATATCTATGAAGGCGAAACCTTTGGGCTCGTAGGTGAATCAGGGTCAGGTAAGACGACTACAGGGCGTTCGATTATTCACCTTTACGATCCAACTGATGGCCAAATTATTTTCGATGGCAAGGATGTAAGTAAGTTGCATACTAAGGCTGACAAGCTAGCCTTTGCTCGGGAAATGCAGATGATTTTCCAAGATCCATACGCTTCTTTAAATCCCCGGATGACCATTGAAGATATTATTGCCGAAGGGTTAGACATTCACCATTTGGTTAAGAATAAGGAAGAACGACGGGCCCGGGTCGAAGAATTACTAGAAACGGTTGGGCTTAATAAGGACCACGCTAGTCGTTACCCACACGAATTTTCGGGTGGTCAGCGTCAAAGAATTGGGATTGCCCGGGCCTTAGCGGTTGAACCTAAGTTCATCATTGCCGATGAACCTATTTCAGCCTTGGACGTTTCTATCCAAGCCCAAGTGGTTAACTTGCTTAAGGACTTGCAAAAGGAACGGGGCTTAACTTACCTCTTTGTTGCTCACGACTTATCAATGGTTAAGTATATCTCTGATCGTATCGGGGTTATGCACTATGGGCGCCTACTTGAAGTTGGTCCAGCCGACGACGTATACTTCAAGCCCCTACATGATTACACAGCCAGCCTAATCTCAGCTGTGCCGGTGCCAGATCCTGAATTTGAACGTAATCGGAAGCAAATTGATTACGATCCTTCAATTGAAGAAGATAAGGAAGGCCGGCCACGTAAATTACACGAAATCACACCGAACCACTTTGTTCGTTGTGCTGAAGATGAAATTGAGATGTACAAGCAAAAGGCGGCTGCCTACGAACAAAAATAACTACTCACTAAGTGTGTTCTTTGGAGAAGTAAATCTTTTCAAGGAACACACTTTTTTAAGTTTTGCCTAAGAAAGTGTAACCTTTCTATGAAGAAAAAGAGACATTTTTGGAAAGGGTTACCTAAATGCTTGAATTTAAAACTTTCTTTAGGTACGATTGAATTGAGATTTGCTATAATCTAGGCAAGAGACCGATAAGGAGACATCGATATATGAAAATTTTAGTTGTTGACGATGATAAAGACATCGTTGAATTATTATCTATTTACATTAAAAATGAAGGTTATGAAGTTGAAAAAGCCTACAATGGTAAAGAGGCAATTACTAAATTAAATACTAATCCCGACATTGCCCTCATGATTTTAGACGTAATGATGCCACAAATGGATGGCTTGTCAGTTGTTAGGGAAGTTAGAAAGGATTCACAAATTCCAGTCTTGATGCTATCTGCCAAGACGGATGATTTGGACAAAATTCAAGGTTTAATCCAAGGGGCAGATGATTATGTAACTAAGCCATTTAACCCCTTAGAAGTGATGGCGCGAGTCCGGTCCTTATTACGCCGTTCCCAACACGAAGTTAAAAACGATGAGCCAGATCAAATTGAAGTTGGGCCGTTGATTATTAAGAAGGACTCGCACGAAGTGACGACCGTTAGAGGGAATTCAATCCAGCTAACCGCCCTTGAGTTTGGAATCTTGCACTTACTTGCTAGCCACCCTAACCGGGTCTTTTCAGCGGATGAAATCTTTGAGAGGGTTTGGCAACAAGAATCGGTTGTTTCTGCTAAGACCGTGATGGTACACGTGAGTCACTTGCGCGATAAGATTGAAGAAGCAACGGATGGTGAAAAGGTGATTCAAACTGTTTGGGGTGTTGGTTACAAGATTGAAGCCCGTTAAGAAGAGAGGTTAAATGGTGAAATCAGCAAAGTTTAAGCTAACAGGCCGCGAGAAGAGTGAACTTTTTGGTGAAGGAATTGTAACCATCATCCTGTTAATTTTGCTTAATATGTCGATTTATGTGATTTTAAGTCAACTGATTGCGACCAATCCGGGTTTGAAAAACGGGATTTTTCAAATTAAGATGTCCTTGAAATTTGGACCGAGTGACTTTCAAATTTGGAGTTGGGGTTGGCTATTTGTAGTCTTGATGGCAATTATTGACTGCTTCATCGTCTACTGGCGCTTGATGAGAAGGTACAGCCAAATGCAAGTCCGCCACATTATCGCGGAGCTACACTATATTGCGGCTGGCCACTTTGATCACCGGATTCCCTTTACCCTTAAGGGGCAGACCCAACGAATTATTGCCAGTGTTAACGCCTTGGTTGATTCAACCATCAACTCGATGGAAGAAGAAAGGCGGATTGAACGCTCTAAAGATGAATTGATTACTAACGTCAGCCATGACATTAGGACGCCGTTAACATCGATTATTGGCTATTTAGGCTTGATTGAAAATCGGCAGTACCATAATGAAGAAGAAATGCTGAAGTATACGCACACGGCCTACATTAAGGCTGTGCAAATGAAAGCTTTAGTAGACGACCTCTTTGAATATACTAAGGTTAGACAGATAGACCGGCCGTTAAACATCGTGAGTGTCGATATGGGGGCAATGCTTGAACAATTGGGGGCCTCCTTTGAACTTGAAGCTCAGAAAAAGGGGATGGTGATTCACTTAGATGAACCCACAACCCCGCTGATGATTGAAGCCGACCCAGAGTTACTAGCCAGGGTTTTCAATAACTTGTTAACAAATGCCTTGAAGTACGGTAGCGACGGTAAAAATATTTTCATTAACTTGACCCAAATTTCTGAAACAGAGGCTGAAATCACCATTGCTAATGACGGCGCTAAGATTCCAACCGAGGCTTTAGGCCAGGTGTTTGAACGCTTTTACCGGGTGGAAGAATCACGCTCGCGCAAAACCGGGGGGACCGGGTTGGGTTTAGCGATTGCCCAGGGAATTATCGACTTGCATCATGGTAGCATTAACGTTACCTCTAACGATAAATTGACCTCATTTGTAATGCGGCTACCCCTCAAGCATCCAAAAGAAGAAAAGTAACCACAGTAAAGTCTATTTACAAGTTCTTAAGATTGTCTAATACGGCAATTAGGGCTTGAATGAATAGGCTTTTTTAGTTATGCTAATACATGAAATTATTAATTTGAGAGGGACCGAAAGTCATGGAATTTTTCAAAGGTTTGAAAAAAACATTAGTCGGTTTGCTAGCAGGGGTCACCTTGTTTGCAACAACCGCAGCAGGATTGGGTAACTTAACTACCGTTTCTGCAGCTTCACTACCAGCTAATAGCGACAGTTCGCTAAATTTGGATGCTAAGGCTGCCATCGCAGTCGATGCGACTACTGGTCAGGTAATGTATTCTAAGAATGCCCAAGAAGCCTTGCCAGTTGCTTCAATGTCAAAATTATTGACAACTTACTTAGTTTTAAAGGCCATTCATTCAGGGAAGTTATCTTGGAACGACAAGATTACCCCTGATGAAGCCTCACAAAAGGTTAGTCAAAACACGACCCTTTCCAACGTACCGTTAAAAGCAGACCACAGCTACACTGTTAAGTCATTATATGAAGCAATGTTAATCTATTCTGCTAACGGGGCCACAATGGCTTTGGCTTATAAGGTGGGTGGTTCCCATCAAAACTTCATCAACATGATGAGAAAGCAAGCTAAGGAATTTGGCATCAACGATGCTAGCATCTACACTGCTAACGGTTTAACTAATGGTGAAGTTGGCTCAGCAGCATATCCGGGTGCTACTAAAGACGATGAAAACAAGTTCTCCGCCCAAGATATGGCCATCATTGCTCAAAAGATTTTGACCGACTACCCAGAAGTTTTGCAAACAACTTCGATCACTAAAAAAGAATTTAACAACGGCACAGATAAGACTATGATGGAAAACTGGAACTGGATGTTAAAGGGTTTAGCTAAAGCTTACACAGCCTTACCAGTCGATGGTTTGAAGACCGGGACCTCTGATACAGCCGGGGCTTGCTTCGTTGCAACTGTTCACAAGGATGGGCACCGCATTATTACCGTCATCTTAGGTGCACCTCATTCCAGTGATACCGACCTATCACGGTTTGAACAAACACAAAAGTTAATGTCATATGTTTACAATGGCTTTACTTACAAGACCATCAAAGCCCAATCTGATTACAAGCAAACTTTACCAGTGCACAATGGTAAAGATTTAACTACTAAGGTTGTAACTGCCAAGGAAACCCACTTATGGGTTAAGAATACTGACACTGATGCTAAGGTAACTGCTAGTGTTAGTGGCAAGAAGAGCCTTTATGAAAAGGGTGGCTTGCAAGCACCACTTAAGAAGGGCCAAACAGTGGGAACTTACAACTTGAAACTCAAGGGCCAAGAGCTCTACTTCCTAGATGGGGCTAACGCGCTTAAGGTTCCTGCCCAAACTAAGGTGGCAGTTGATAAGGCTAACATCTTTGTGATTGGTTGGCGTGCTTTAACCGGCTTATTTAAATAACAGCTTTCTTTAACGACTGAGTCAATCTCCACTCAAACTAGGTGGAAATTGGCTCAGTTTTTTCTTTTTAAACTGAAAATTTTCACGCTAAATCAAATAAGGGACTAATTTTTCTGAAAAATAAAACACATGTCGCAGTTTGTTCTTTGTATTTTTGAAAGCAAAAGAGTATATTATTCTATGTTAAAGTGAATTTTTGACGAAAAAATTATGAATAAGGGGGAAAAGCTTTTGAGAATGATTATTGAAGAATTTAAGAACCTTAAACGGCATAAGATCTTAATCGCAACCATTTTAGGGATTATGAGTTTACCATTCTTATATTCACTATTCTTCTTAAAGTCTGTTTGGGACCCTTATGGAAGCACGAGCTACTTACCCGTAGCCGTGGTTAATAAGGACCAAGCTACTTACTATCAAGGTAAGAAATTCCAAGTTGGACATGACCTAGTGTCCAAACTAAAAGATAATGATGATTTGGAATGGCACTTCGTTTCCGAAAAGGAAGCTAATGACGGTTTAAGCCATAAGAAATATTATATGGTTATTACCATTCCTAAGAACTTTTCTAAGAATGCAACAACCGTTTTGAATCGCCATCCCCACAAAATGAATTTGACATACAAGACCAACGACTCTTTAAACTACATTGGGAAGGTTATTTCCGAAACCGGGGCTAAGCAAGTCAACTCAGAAATTAGAGAATCCGTCTCAACTGCTTATGCCGACACAATGTTCAAGGTCGTAAAAAAGGTTGGCAAGGGCTTCAACAAAGCAGCCAGTGGTTCTAAGCAATTAGCCGATGGCTCCAAGGTTTTAAACGATGGCCTAAATACCTACACCGCCGGGGTTGGTCAAGTTAACAACGGGGTTATCCAACTAGCAGCCGGCGTTGTACCCCTAAGTGACGGGGTCCAAAAACTAACTGCAGGCTCAACGGCCTTAGCTACCGGGCTTAAGACCTACACGGCTGGGGTTAGCCAAGTCAATGACGGTGTTCAAACTTTAAATTCAAGCACAGGTACTTTAGCAACCGGTGTTAATGCCTTAGCAACAGGTTCAAACTCCCTTAAGGATGGGATTGGCCAATATACTGCTGGGGTTGGTCAAGTTAACGCTGGGGTAGGTGAATTGCAAGCCAAGACACCAACCTTAGCTAACGGAGTTGGTAAGTTAGCAGCTGGTTCTAAAGAATTTAACACCAAGCTTGCACAATACACTAACGGGGTTGATAAATTAAATGCTGGTTTAAGTCAAATTCCAGCTGAAAAGTTGACTTCGCTAAAACAATTACCAGCAGCCGCAGCTGCTTTGTACCAATTAAACTACATTATGTCTGCTAGCATTGATAATGGCCTAAAGCAAATTGATCAACAATCTTTGAATGATTTATTAACAGGTGTCGGTCAAGTTGACACCCAGAAATTAGCTACAAGTCTAACGGTAATGAATAACCTAATGGGCCAAATGGAAAGCTTGCAAACGACGGCAAACCAAATGCAAAGTGGGCTACCCGCTATGGAACAAGCAATCAGCAAAAATCAACAGGCGATAGCAGATAGTCTAGGCAAAATTGCCACTTACAATGGGACTAACCAAAAACTTGCTGACGTTGTGACCGGTGATGTTAACGCCGTTTTGGCTAGTTCTAATAGTACCTTAAGTGAAGCGGATAAGGCCAAACTTCAAGATACTATAAAGAACACTGCAACTATTAAAACTAATTCGACTAATAGTTTAACCGAGGTTGGTGTTGTTGGTAATAATCTTACACAGCTAAAAGGTACATTAGATAAAACACTGGCTAGTTTAGGTGAGTTAAAGACCCAAATGGCTGACTTACAAAAGCAAGTAAGTAGTTTAGACGTTAAAGGTTTGCAATCACAACTTGCCCTTTTGACAAAGATGCAAGGTGCCTTAGACAAGGATAAGTTAGATAAATTACAAACTGCTTTAGGTCAATTACAACAATTACAAACAGCAGCTGCTAAGGCAAGTAGTATTGCTCAAAAGCTTAATAGTGATATTAATGTTCAAGACTTGAGTAGTAGTGACCTAGCTAAACTTGAGCAAACAGCTCAAGTAAGCTCCGATGCTACAACTGCATTAGTTGCCCAAAATACTGCTAAGTTAGCTGGACCTTCGACAGAGAAGTTCACAACTTTAGTGGCTGGTTTAGCTGAGTTAAGTAGCGGCGTAAAGGAATTATCAGCTAATAACGGGGTCCTTCTTGCTGGTTCTAATCAAATCGCAACTGGTTTGGGTACGTTAAACGATAGTATTCCAGCATTAACTAACGGGGTAACTAAGTTAGCTAACGGAACCAACCAATTAGCTTCTAAGAACGCTGAGTTAAACTCCGGTGCAAGCCAACTTGCCGGTGGACTTGGTACGTTAAATGCTAACGTACCAGCACTTACAAGTGGGGTTAGCCAGTTAGCAAGTGGTACTAGTCAATTAGTAGCTAATAATGGTCAACTTAACTCGGGTGCAAGTCAATTAGCTGGTGGTTTGGGTACATTGAATGCGCAAATTCCAACTATGACTAACGGGGTTAACCAATTAGCAAGTGGGACTGGTCAGTTGGCGGCTAATAGTTCTGCCTTAACTGATGGTTCTGACAAGATTTACAAGGGTAACAAGAAGTTAGCTAAGAGCATGAAGCAAGGGGCTAACACCATTAAGAAGGTTAAGACTGGTAAGGATAATGCGAAGATGTTTGCTGCTCCATCTAACTTGGTGGAAAAACACTACAGTTACGTACCTAACTATGGTTACGCCTTGGCACCGTACATGTTGTCAGTGGCACTCTTTGTTGGGGCAATGGTCTTTAACTTAGTTTACCCAATCAGACGCCTGGAATCAGAAGATGAAACAGCCTTTGAATGGTTTATGGCTAAGGTAACAATCGGTTCGATTGTGGCAATTGGTAATGCCTTAGTGGAAGCATTATTGATGATAGCTGCTGGTTTACACCCAGATCATTTGGGAGCAATGCTTGCTAACGGAATCCTCTTCTCATTAGCAATGATGTTCCTCATCATGTTCTTCTCAGTGGCCTTCCAAAACCCTGGTCGTTTCTTATGTATGATTTTATTGGTTGTCCAATTAGGGGCTAGTGGTGGTTCCTTCCCAATTGAAATTACCAAGGGCTTAGGTGGCTTCTTCCAAGCTGTTAACCCATACTTACCAATGACTTACTCAATTTATGGGTTCAGACAAGCCTTGACATCAGGGTTAGGTGCTAGTCAAATGATTACTTCTTACTCTGTTTCACTACTCTTCTTAGTAATTTCACTAGGCTTGTTATACGTAGCAATGGTTGTGGTTCGTCCTAACGTTGAATACGTCGAAGAAGTAGATATCAATAACTACACTAAGCAAAACTAATAGTTAGTTTAAAGAGCATGGCTTTTTATGGGCCGTGCTCTTTTTTTTATCACAAGCAGATTTTTTACTTACTTAAGATAATTGAGCTATAATTAAATTAGTTTCAAAATTTGAATGGGGGATTTAATCATGAGTGAAAAGAACCGGACGGATGGTAAAGAAATTGAAGTTAGTAGCTTAGGTAAGCCATTTGTTAAGGGGAGCCACGTCAGCTTTACTTTTCACCGGCATCATTTTTCGGGGGTAGTTGAAAAGCAACTACGCAACTCGGCCATTCTTAAATTTGACCAGGAGTTTGCTAAGACAACAACAGCCATGGATATGAAGCAGTTAATCGTGATTTCGTATTCAAAGATGCAGTTACTCCCAGCTAAATAGTCTAAGCTTGTTTCTTCTAGGCGAAATTCTTCTTATAGCTTGGAAAAGAATTATTTTTCTCAAGTAATATGTTATAATTAACAGCAAAGGGACTTTTTTATTTATTGATGGAGGTTATTTTTTGTGAAAAAAGAAGAACCACGCTGGTTAGAGGTTTTGCGCGTGGCATTACCTCTATGCCTTAGTTATGTTCCCATTGGGTTGGCCTGTGGGATTTTGTTAAATAAAGCTGGTTTTAATGCAATTTTGACCCTTTTGGTTTCACTGATGGTTTTTTCAGGTGGAGCTCAATTTTTGATTGCATCAATGCTGGTAACTAACGCGCCAATCCATACGATTGTTTTAATGCTCTTTTTCCTAGAATTAAGGTATGCATTGCTTGGCTCTAGTTTATCCCAGTATTTACGTGGGACTAGCAAGCGCTTTTTATATGTTTTTGCCCTACACATGAACGATGAAAATTACGCTGTCAATTATTTGAAATTTGCGACAGATAAAGAGTGGCGTCCCGGTGATGCCTTGATGGTTGAGCACTATACCTTACTGTTTTGGTCGGTTGCCAACCTAATTGGTAGCATCATTGGTGGCTTTATCCATATTAACTTGGAAATCGTTGATTTTGCTTTGACGGCCATGTTCTTGTACATGATTGTGATGCAACTTAAGAATCGCTTGACGATTTTAATTAGCTTTGTATCAGCTTGCTTTGCAATTATTGCTATGTGCCTGTTGAAGAGTACCATGGGCTTGATTGTAGCTACCTTAGCTGCATCTTTGATCGGTTTTGCCATGGAAGATTACCTTGTTAAGCATGGGCGTGAACGGGGTTACTTGTTAAGTAAGATTAAGCGGCGCAAGAAACGCCCGGTAGCTGTACCTGAAAGTGATTCAGAAGGAGAGTAGTATGGGATATTCAACGCTTGACCACGTCTTGTTGGTCGTTTTTTCAATGATAGCAGCTTTTATTCCACGGGTAGTGCCGTTGCACATTTTTGCAACCAGAAAGATTCCTAACTGGTTCAACGAGTGGATGAAGTATGTACCGGTATCACTTTTTACTGCCTTGGTGGTAAAGGATATTTTTATTAATACCAAAACTTACACTTTTGTAGGTTTAGATAATGTAGCTAAGATTTTAGCTGCCATTATTGTAATGGCGATTGCTTATAAGACTAGATCTATGGGGCTGTCAGTAGTCTTTGGTTTAATTGCAGTTGCTTTACTAGCGATGGTAGTTCCAGTCTAAGAGAATTTTTGGGGAATGAAGTAAAAGTGATTTGTGCTTTTAGTTTGTTCCTTTTTTAGTAAAGCTGGCAGTCCAATTAGAAGTGATAAGGGGGAGAGAGTGTGAAGCGTTGGGTTTGGTGGTCGTTAGTGGCCGTGATAACGGCCGTAATTTTTATCGGCTTTGGCTACACTAAAAAGGTAGCGACACAAAAAGATTATGAACAGTTGGTCGCACGCGGCCAAGCTAATATTGACCGTGCCGATTATAAGCAGGCCAAGATTAATTTTCAAGATGCGTTGAAGAAAAAGCAAAATGATAAGCCGGCTCAAATTTACCTAAAGCAAATTGCTACCTATCAAGCTGGCTTAAAGTTGCTAAAGCAGAAGCAATATCAAGCGGCTAGACTTAATTTTCAAATGGTTGCCGCCACGGATGGTGGTTCTAGTACGTTGGTTAGACGGTCAGCCAACCTTCAGACCGAATTGAAGGAAGTAATCAAGGAACTAAAAATCTTTGAAACTGCTTATGATAAAGCCTACAAACTTTCTAGTAGGTACCAGTACAGTGCTTCTAACACGAAGTTAGCCGTAATTTTGGGTTATGGTAGCATTGACCAAGATTACTACCGCACGATTCGCCAAAAGGCTAAGAAATTACAAGGCTATAATAACTATGTTTTACGTAGTCTTGGCTACACCGTCGAAGTTGATGATGATAGCGCGGAAACTAAGGTGGCCCCTAAAAACGATAAGGCTATTAGTCCTGAACGCCTAGCTCAAGCTAAAAAGGAGTTAGCTCGTGCGGGGGTGAATACCAAAAAACTCAGTCCCACTGAATTGAAGCGCCTAATTATTAAGGCTGACAAGGAGCACAAGTCCGTTGTGAAAGTGTTAAAAGAAAAATAAGCTGGCTAAAGGTCACTAAGGGTTACTTAGGGCCTTTTTGCTTACAAAAAAACCTAGACCCTTATTGGCCTAGGATTACTAGTTAGCTTTGTGTGTGCCAGGATGATTTAGGTTGAAACATTCTTGCAACCTGCCAGGTAAAACCGGCTAAAAGAAAACTAGCCAAAACGTCGCTGGGATAGTGGACGTGTAGGTAAATCCGGCTTAAAGCGATTAGTAAAGCCCAAATAGCTGCCAGGCAAGTTAGGCTTAAGCGGACGTTGCGGCTTTGGAAGTGGACTATCAATAGGTAGACGATAAAGAGGATGAAGATAGTCGTTCCAAAGGTGTGTCCACTTGGAAAGCTAAAGCCACCGATTGCAACCAGTTTATCGCTGGGGCGGGGACGTTGCATCAGGTTTTTAACCAAAAAGACTAGTAAGTTACCACTAGCCAGGGTTACTAGCGCCCAAATGGCATCGCGGGTAGAGTACTTAAGGTAAACGCAGATAATAACCAGTAACGAAAAGATGGTTGCCATTACCGGCCCGCCCAGGTTAGTAATGAACTCAACAATCCTGGTATTAGTAGGATTGGTCAGTGGTTTGAGTAAGGTTTGAATGGCCGTATCAAAATTGGTGACGAGCACGTTGTTAGTATGAACTAAGACGGCCAGGATTAAAAAGCCGGTTAAAAAACAGCTGGCTTTTAACAAGTGTGCTTTATTTTTGCTTGCCAATTTAAGGAACTCCTTTTTAATAAATCAATCCTTCAAATTTTAGCATATTTACTTTAAGTTAGTGCTACTCCGAAGAAAACTTAGATAAGCCTTAAGAATTAAATTGCTTGTTGTAAATCTAAAATAAGGTATAATTGAATATGAAAATGCTTAACATCTGTTAAGTTTTTTTATTGGAATAACACGAGGTGTAAAGAATGCAACTACTACCTAAGCGAAACTATGCAGAGATGCTGATAATTTTGTTAGTGACAATTTTATACAGTCTTTGTCCCGCCGACCTTAAGCAAGCCTTAGGTATTTCAGAAAGTTTATACATGCAAGTAATGGGGCTGTTACTACTAGCAGTGATGTTATTGGATGTTGCTGTGATGTCGTATTGGCGTTCATGATTGATAAGAAGGAACAAGATGGAAACAAGAAGAAGTAAACCAAAGCAAACGGTAAAAAGGTGGCCACTGTTGAGCTGGGTGGTAACCTTTATTATGGTTTTTTCGTTAGCGATAACCTTTCTAGGGTGGGGGTTGAAGACCACTGCCTTTAACGTTAACTTTGCTAAACAAGAAGTACAAACCAGTGGCTTAAATAAGGAATTAGCTACTGATTTAATGTTAGCACTGGATAGTTATCGGAGCGACCTTGGAATTGAGCCAGGTAAGTTATTGACTAAACAGCAGATAAATGAAGATATAATTTTGGCGGTAGAGAACTTTTATGCGGGCAAGGAAACCATCTTAGACACTAAGAAAATTGCAGAGCAGGTGGCGACTAACATGGATAACTACCTGCAGACCGGTGAGTTAGGACTAGGTTTAAATGCAAATTCTGAAAGATACCTGGCCCTTAAAAGTACGGTGACGACTGGCATCCAGGAAAAGTTGGCCTGGAACCTAGGGCAAAATGCTAATATTAATGATGTTCAAACCGAGTTTATGAAAGCTAAGCAAATAGTTGATACGTTGTTTAAGGTGGGCTTAACGCTTAGTATCATTTTGGCGGTAATACTAGTGCTCTTACAGGGGTTGCGACCATTTAACTGGGCTTATTATCTAGGCTTAGCTGGTTGTTGGGCGACGGTTCCTTTTTACCTATTGTTATGGCTACTAGCTAAATATCAAATTTACTCAAGTTTTATCCCTTATTCAGCGCGGACAATCGCAATTCCTTTAGAAAAAATTGCGGTGGCAGTGACTGCTAGTTTACAGGCCACTGTCTTTGCCGGGGTAATCGTAGCGTTAGGTTTGTTAATTTTAGGAATAATTGGGATGAGATTTCAGCAGAAAGTAGGACATTATGGAATTCACATGGCAAAACGAAGGTAAGCAACAAACCTTAAAAAAGTTTTTGGCTGCTAGAGGTGTCAGTCATCGTTTGATGGGAAAGATTAGACGGCAGAAGGGAGCCGTGCTCGTTGATGGCAAAAAGGTCCCCTTTGGGACGGTCTTACACCAAAACGAACAAGTGACCCTGGTTTTACCTGAGGAAAAGCCAGTCATCAAAATTGCAGCTAGTCCCAAGCCAATTGAGGTCCTCTATGAGGATGCTAACTGGCTACTAGTGGCTAAACCGGCCGGATTGACCAGTGTTCCAGGCCCAAGTAATCGGGAGGATACATTGGTGAACCGAGTTAAGTATTATTTGGAACGCAATGGTCGCAAAAATGTGGTGCCCCATATTATTACCCGCTTAGACCGCTACACGAGTGGGGTAGTCTTACTGGCTAAACACAGTTTTGCTCAGGGATTGATTGATAAACAGGTAAGTAACCACGAATTTGATAAGCGTTACTATGCGATAGTGGCCGGGCAAGTTACCAAGCAACATGGCTTGATTGAAGCGCCGCTGAAGCGGAAAGAGGGCGAAAATTTTCAAATCGTTAGTCCCGACGGCAGGCAGGCTGTAACTGAGTACTGGTTAAAGGCCAACCTAGCCGGTGGAAGCTTAGTGGAAGTAAAGCTCCATACGGGAAGAACCCACCAAATTAGGGTGCACTTTCAGTCTAAGGGGCATCCACTTTTGGGAGATGAGTTATATGGGGGACCTTTAGATATGGGGATTGAGCGGCAGGCGCTTCATGCCTACCACTTAGCCTTTAATGATCCCTTTACTAATAAGCGCTTAGTGGTTGAAGCACCACTTCCAAGTGATATGAAGTCAGTGCTTGCCAAACTGAAAGTAGACTAAAGATGGGGTGAAGAAATGACACCAAAAAAAGAAGACTACCTCAAAATCATTTTTGAATTAGGTGGTAAGAAAAAGAAAATCTCTAATAAGCAAATCGCCTTGAGTTTAAACGTGGCGGCTGGGTCCGTGACGGAAATGGTGAAGAAATTAGTTGCTAGTCATTTGGTTGAACATGAACCTTATGCAGGCATTTCACTTACGACGGAAGGTGCTAAGGCAGCTGAAGACCTAGTAAGACGTCACCGGCTTTGGGAAACCTTTTTAGTGAATAAGTTAAACTATAAGCTCCAGGACGTCCACACCGACGCCGAGGTCTTAGAACACATTACTAGTAACAACTTGATGAATCATTTGGAAGAATTTTTAGGTAACCCTAAGCGTTGCCCTCATGGTGGGGTGATTCCACGTCAAGATGGCCAATACGAAGAAGATAGCCATAAAGTCTTAGCAAGCGTCTTAGATGGTCAAGAAGCGGTAGTAGATCGCTTTATTGATAACCACGACCTCTTAGAATACCTAGCTGATGTTAAGCTAAACATTGGTGATAAGATTAAGGTGACAAAACATACGCCGTTTGAAGGCCCAATCGAGTTGGTATTGTTGGCCTCTGGCGAAAAGATGAGTATTGGTTACAAAGCGGCTCATTATATTTTTGTTCGCTGATAACCTATCTTTTTTAATGTTTTCGTGGTATACTGAGTATTGTACTTTTGTATAGGTTACATGGTAAGGATGTTTCAATTAACTTTCTCCATTGCACCAATTCAGAACTACAAATAATTACGTGCCGGTTGGCGCATAGGAGGATTTTTCTAATGAAACAAGGAACAGTAAAGTGGTTTAACGCAGATAAAGGTTTTGGCTTTATCACTCGTCAAGATGGTAGTGACGTATTTGTTCACTTCTCAGCTATTCAAGGTGAAGGTTTCAAGAGTTTAGACGAAGGTCAAAGTGTTACTTTCGACGTTGAAGAAGGTCAACGTGGACCACAAGCAGTTAACGTTGTTAAAGCGTAAGCTGAATTTAGTAGATTAAAACAAGGCTGAGAAAGTTTTACTTTCTCAGCCTTTTTGTTATAATTGCAAGCAAAAAGAAGGGGGATGGCGATGGAAAAGCAAGTCAAAGAGTTACCATTAATTTGGTTATTAATTGGGAACTTAGTCGAATCGACCGGGATGAGTTTCATCTGGCCGTTGACGACTATCTATATGCATGATTATCTAGGTAAAAGTTTGACGGTTGCGGGGGTTGTCTTATTTATTGGCTCAATGGCAATGATTGCTGGTAACTATACTGGGGGCTACCTCTATGATCATAAGGATGCCCGTCACTACTTGTTACTTGCTTTAACACTGAGTTTATTTGCGACTGGCTTTTTAGTTTTTGAAAGTGGCTGGCCTTACTATCCACTAATGATTATCCTAAATAACTTTGCAATTGGGGTTTCAGGAACAATTGTCAACTCGTTAGCGACCACCATCAAGCGCTATGATTCACGTTACGTCTTTAATTTAATGTACTTCATGGCAAATGTCGGGGTGGTTTTAGGAACACTGGGCGTAGGCTTTGTGATTAATATTAGTGTCCGCTTGATTTTTATAATTAACTTTGTCATGTTTGCAGTCTTCTTTGTAATTGCTAGTCTCTTTTATAAGGTACCAAAAAATGATAAGCACCACTTAAAGCAAGCTAAGCAAGGAGGAATGAAGACTAGGCGTTATGCGGTCTATATTATTACGGCGGTCTTAATTGCTTACTTCGTCATCCAACTAGGTTATGCCCAGTGGCAAAGTAATTTATCGGTGTACATGGAAAAACTGGGGATATCTTTAAGCAAGTACAGCTTGCTGTGGACAATTAACGGTGTGATTATTGTGTGCCTACAGCCAATCATTTCTTGGATAGATGAACACTATAATGTGGATATTTTTAAGAAAGTTTACCTGGGAATCGGTTTATTTGTGGTGGCATACAGCTCGTTAATCGTGGCTCATGCTTACTGGATGTTTATTATGTCAATGGTGATTGTTACAGTTGGGGAAGTGTGTTTATTTCCAGCGATTCCCACGGTTGTGGATAAGTTAAGTAGTGCTAGTGAAAAAGGTAAGTACCAAGGGCAAATCGGAATTGCGGCCTCTTTAGGGCATGCAATCGGGCCTTTATTTGGTGGCGTGGTGATTGAACATTACTCATATGGAATTTTATTTACGTTAATGGCGTTAGGGGTCTTTATGAGTGAAGGGTGGCTAATTCTTTGTCGCAGGCTAAAAGCGAAGATAGGTGATTGAGATGAGTCAAAAAACTGACGGGTTAATTATCAAAACGGTCATGTTGGCGGGCAGAATCATGATAGAAAGTGGGGCTGATATGGCCCGGGTAGACGATACTTTAAAAAGAATCGCTAGAAATGCAGGGATTAAAGATCCTAAGATTTTTGAGACAACCACAGGTATTACCATGTCAATTCCTGACCGGCATGAAGCCCAGGTAGAACCAATCAACAAGCGGACGATTGATTTAGAAAAAGTTGCCCGGGTAAATGATGCCTCGCGAGCCTTTCAAAATAAGCAACTTAGCTTACCAAATTTTTATCTCAAACTGATAGCCATTGATGTGAGTGCCCCGTTTTTTGCCTTTTACTGGCAACTAATGGCTGCTGCCTTGGTCAGTGCAACCCTGGTTATCATGTACGGAGCTTCCTGGCGTGATTTTTTACCGACAGCTTTAGTTGGGGCTTTAGGCTATACTTGTTTTTACTTCATCAACAGTCGGTATAAAATTAGGTTTGTTAGTGAATTCTTGGCGGCCTTATTGATAGGCTTTAGTGCGGTAATGTTGGTTCGGTTTAACCTGGGATATAGCGTTGACCGAATTATCATTGGCGCTTTGATGCCCTTAGTTCCTGGGGTACCGTTAACCAATGCAGTCCGCGACCTCTTGGCGGGGCACATTTTAAGTGGGATGGCTCGCGCTATGGAGGCAATCTTAACTGCCTGTGCCTTAGGATTAGGGATTGCCTTTATTTTGAAATTTATGTAGGGGGCCTGGAAATGGAATGGATTATGCATGCTGCTTTTAGTTATTTATCTTCGCTGGGCTTTGGCGTGATTATCAACGTTCCCCGCCGGGCCTTGAATGCCTGTGGCTTTATCGGAATGTTGGGCTGGTTGACCTACTTAGTCATCAAGAATTTGGAAGCAGGGGCAATGCTTGCCAACTTAGGGGCTGCGCTAGCGATTGGCTTATGTTCAATTTTTATGGCCCGTTGGCAAAAGATACCCACGATTTTATTTAACATTCCCAGCCTAGTTCCCTTGGTGCCAGGAGGCCAGGCCTACCAGGCGGTTAGGTATTTTGCCCTAAACGATAATACCGTCGCCTTACGCTATGTTGTTCAGGTGGCGATGATTGCTGGTGCAATCGCAATGGGCTTTTTTCTAGCCGAATTATTAGGACAAGCTTATTACCGGATGAAATCGTAAGAAAAGACCTTGTAACTTCGAATTAGTAAGTTACAAGGCCTTTTTTAGTCTTTAGCTTGAGTATCAATTGTATTGTCACTAGCGAGCGTGCTACCGGTAGTAGCGGGTTCTAAGTCAAGGGCCGCCCTAAGGATATCGGTAATAGCTTGTTTGTTTTTAGTATCAACCACCTCGAAATCCTGCCCGTCAATGACCTCGGTGGAACTTTGCATTGAGTAGGACTTCATGTGGTGGGTAGCTACTCTGTAATCAGTTCCTAAGTAGATTAGGTCATCAAAGGTGAGGTCAGTGCTTATTTGACTTTTAATTGTCTTTAAGAAACCGTCATCTAGGAGGTTGATTAACTTACTGCTCTTGAAGGCGAGCTTAGTTAGGACCTGCCGTTGCCGTGCTTGGCGGCCATAATCCCCTAGGGGGTCGTCGTCGCGCATCCGCACGTAGGCTAAGGCCCGCTTGCCGTTCATGTGGGTAGTCTGATCCTTGGTAAAGCTTTGGTTGTCGTAGCTAAAGGTGATTAAAGGCTTAATATCTAAGCCACCAACTGCATTGATTAAGTTCTCAAGTCCGCCCATGTTGATGGTAGCGTAGTAGTCGATGGGAATGTTGAGGTATTTTTGTACCGTCTTGAGTGCGGTTTTAGCTCCACCATAGGCATAGGCAGCGTTAATTTTACTTGGGAAATACTGTTCGTAGCCAAAAACAGCCACCTCAGTATCGCGCGGAATGCTGACGACTGTCATCGTCTTTTGTTTGGGATTAAGGACGGCTAAAATCATTGTATCGGTCCGCCCTTGAAAGGTTCTTCCTAAGGCTCCGGTGTCCGTTCCCAGTAACAGGATAGAGACAGGTTTATTTTGTTTTAAGATTGCGTCAACGTTGCGGGCTTTTTTCGTGTCGGTAGACTGGTAAATATCGGCGGCCGTTTGCTTAGCCGTTGCTAGATGCTTTTTTAGGTAGCTGCCAGCAACCAAAGCCAGTACAACAAAAATTAATAAACCGAGGGTAAAGCAGCCTTGTTTCTTTTGCGGCCGAGGACGTCTTAATTCTTTTTTTCGCCGTAAGTTTTCATTACTATTCTCCATTAAACTCCCTCCTAGTGATGACCGATGATAAAGCTGATAACGAGAATCACTAAGACGATGGAGGTAATCCAAACATAGAGGTGATCTTTTTCCTTAGCGAAGGCGTAAATTGAAATAACAACGCGCAAGACTGGGGTCAAGATTAGTAGGAAAATGCCAAGCATCATCCAAGCAGCGGCCTTAAAAGCGCAGACACCGGCGATAATGGCTTGCAGAGTTGTTGGGTAGAGGGTACCGGGGTAACCACTTTTACCGGTGACTAGTAGTAAACCAAGACCGATAATCATAACGAAGGCGGCAATTAAAACCCCAATCCGCATAATTTTCCCGATTAAGAGCTCAACTTGATTCATTTCAGTTTGTAAATCGTGTTTAGTCATTAAATCATCACCCCACATGCTTTAAGAATCATTTGTAAGCCCAGGTAAAGGAGGATGGGAATAAAGATCATCCGAATAACTTTAGCGGGCAGGTGTGGCATAATTCTGCTTCCTAAGGCAGCCCCTCCTAAAATTCCCAAGGCTAAGGGGACAGCTATTTCGGGTTTGATGGCTCCGTTAAAGAAGTAAACGGTAGCAGAAGCAGCGGCGGTCACCCCCATCATGAGGTTACTGGTGGCGCTAGAAGGTTTTAAAGGCATCTTCATAGCGTTATCCATGGCCATAACCTTAAAGGCTCCCGAACCGATTCCAAGCATTCCGGAAGCTAGGCCGGCGCCAAACATAATTGATAGCCCTAAGGGGATATTTTCTACTTGGTAATCAATTTGTTGGTTGAGGTTTTTATCATAATAAGAGCTATTTAACTTAAATTTAGTCGCAAGCTTATCAGGGTTAGCTCGTTTTAAGACTTCCTTACCCAAGCGCAACTTACGGTACATATTCCAACTAGAAAAGACCAGTAAGGCGCCAAACAAGAAGTATAAGATGTTGCCATTGAAATAGCCCGTTAGTAAGGCACCAACGATGGCACCAATGGTGGTGGCAATTTCCAAAAACATTGCCACCCGTAAGTTCAAAACATCATCTTTAAGGTAGGCGATGGTTGCCCCTGAACTGGTGGCAATTACGGCGATAATACTAGCGCCAATAGCGTATTTAATGTCTAACCCTAGTGCTAAGGTAACAATCGGGGTGATAATCATTCCGCCCCCGATTCCTAAAATGGCACCCATGGTCCCGGCAAAGATGCCGACTAGTAACATGGTCAAAGCTGTTGTAAGCATAACAAAAAAACTCCTTTTTATAAAGCTTCTGTTAAATGATAGCACTAATATTGATATATGAAAAATACTAATTTATACTTGATGATATATAAAAAAAGTATATTAGGGGGTGGAGCTTTGAATCTAAAGCAACTAAAGTATTTTTTAGCCGTGGCAGAAGAAAAGCAGGTAACGGCAGCGGCTAAGCGGCTGCACATTGCCCAGCCGCCATTAAGCTATCAGTTAAAGGAGTTAGAAAAGGATTTAGACGTCAAGTTGTTTAAACGAACCGCTAAGGGGGTAATTTTAACTGAGGCAGGGAAGATGCTAACGGACTACGCCCGCCAAATAGTGGATTTAACCCAGGTGACTGAAGAAAAAGTCCGTAAGGCTAATCAAGGACAGCTTGGGACAATTTCGTTAGGCCTAATTTCTTCATCGGGTGGGTTTATGGCTTCTGTAGCCTTAGCCGATTTTCAAGCACGCTATCCGGATGTTAGTTATGAAATTTACGAAGACAATACCTATGGAATTATCGAGAAGCTTCACCAAGGCCAGCTGGATTTGGCCATTGTGCGGACGCCCTTTAATCAGCGGGGGTTAAAATTAAACTACCTCACTAAAGAAAAGATGGTGGTAGTTAGTGCTAATAGCTATTCCCCCCAGCTACCAACCAGTTTTACTTTAACGAATTTGGAAGAACATCCCCTCATTATCTATCGGCGGTTTAAGAATATCTTCACCGATTCATTTGAACATTATGGGATTAAGCCCAATGTGTTGATGGAATGTGATGACGCTCGAACCGCACTTTACTGGGCGGAGATGAAACTAGGCCTGGCGCTTGTACCTGAATCGATTGCTAAATTAGCCCGTAATTGTCGCATTATTCCGGTTGATTATCCAGCTTGGGAAACACAGATGGCGCTAATTTGGCTTAAGGGCAAGGAATTACGGCCGATTTTGAAAGAATTTATTAGTGTTATTAAGGAAGGATGGAAGTAATGGATTATTATTGTCAACGTTGTGGTCGCATTATTGGTGAGGCAGAGCGGGTTTGTCCGGCTTGTGGGGTTAGCCAGGATCGTTTTAAGGATGATGAGGAGCAAAAAGCTTGCAAGAAGTGCCAGCAAGAAATTCCGGTAAACTCTAATTATTGCTATCATTGTGGGGCGGACCAAGCTCAGTATTACTATCAAAGTGAACCCTTAAAAAAGGAGACGCCCCAGGTAGAAAAAGAGGAGCAACCAGACCAAGATAATATCTTCAAACAGATTTTTGAAGGCGATTATGACGATTTAAATGCAAGCTACCAGCGCATCTTGAAAGCCGAAGAAGAACAGCGCTCAGAGTTGCAAAAGCTTAAGGGCAAAGTAACGCGGGCAAATGAAAATGAAAAGCCTGGGTTAATCCCGTCGACAAAATTATACCTAAAAGACTGGTTCAATATTAATAAACGAATGGGCCGGGCCGATTTTTGGTGGAGCTTTGTAGGGATGATTGGTTTGACTTTTATATTTTCACTAGTCTTATCCGTAGTCGTGACGGGACTTAGGAGCGTTGAGCCTAATTTTGCCAACTTCTTTTTGAACTTTATGGTGAGGGTATTTATTGGCTTCATCTTGATTGCTAATATGAGTGCCCTAATCAGACGCTTTAGGGATGCGGAGATTCCAGTCATTGCAATTGTAATGGTCTTTATCCCAGTTGTTGGCGAAATAGCAGCTTATATATTAGCGACTAAAAAGCAAGTGGTTACTAACAACGACTATACTTTTATCGACCCTGTTAGGGAGGCCAAAAAACGGCGGAAAGCCAGGAAAAAGTAATGGAAATTAAGACGAAACGATTACTACTTAGACCCTATGTGATTGACGATTTGACTGATGTCTATGAGTATGCCAGCCAAAAAAAGGTTGCCCAGGCAGCCGTTAGCGATATCCGGGGGGCGTTATTATTTTTAGAAGTCTTGCAAAATCAGGGGGCACTAGCGATTTACAGTCACTTACACCAAAAGGTAATCGGCAACATTAGCTTTTACCCTAGCTTTGCTAGTAGCAAATTTGAGTTAGGTTACGCTCTAAATAGTAACTACTGGCAGCGTGGATATATGACCGAAGCGTTGCAAGCTCTTTGTAAGAATTTGGGCGATAAGGAAGTACTGGCCTACGTGTATCCTAATAATGAGGCCTCACTGAGGTTGTTGTAAAAGTGTAACTTTGAAGCGCAAGGAAGTTGGCGCAAGGGGGCACAGTTATTTAAATATACCGGGTAAGCGTTACCATTTAAAAGCGAAAAATTACACAAATTCACAAAGTTTTGAGAGGGGTTTAGAGTCGATTATAAAAGCTTTTAGTATCTAGTTAAAATTAAGGATTTCACAATAATTCTTAAGGTTGGAATTATTATTTTTAAGGTGCTAAGATTGGTAAGAAAACAAGTAGTTAAGGGCAAAAAATAGGAGGATGAAATGTCAGAAGAAAAGAAACGTTTTGGCGCTGATGCTATCGTTGATAGTTTAGCCAATCATGATGTTGAATATGTTTTTGGGATTCCAGGAGCAAAGATTGACCGGGTGTTTGAACGTTTAGAACATCCTGTTAATCCTAAGGCACCTAAGTTAATTGTTACTCGCCACGAACAAAACGCCGCTTTCATGGCCGCTGGGATTGGACGAATTACCGGTAAGCCAGGGGTTGTAATTGCAACTTCCGGTCCAGGGGCGTCTAACTTAGCAACTGGTTTGGTGACAGCAACTGCTGAAGGGGACCCTGTTTTAGCAATTGCAGGTCAGGTTCAAAGAACCGACTTACTTCGTTTAACTCACCAAAGCATGGATAACGCTGCCTTGTTTGCGCCAATTACTAAGTACAGCGCCGAAGTTCAAGAACCAGAAAACATTTCCGAAGTTATCGCTAATGCTTACCAAGAAGCAGAGTCATCCAAGCAAGGGGCAAGTTTTGTATCAGTTCCACAAGACGTGACTGATTCAGAAGTTAAGACTGAAGTAATTGCACCACGGATTCCACCTAAGTTGGGACCTGCTAGTCCAATCGAATCAACCTTGCTTTCCCAACGGATTAAAGAAGCACGGTTGCCGGTCTTATTACTAGGGATGCGGGCTTCTGATCCGGATACAACTGCCGCTATCCGGAACTTGATTGCTGCTACCCACTTACCAGTTGTTGAAACCTTCCAAGGGGCTGGGATTATCCCACGCAATATGGAAGCCGACTTCTTTGGCCGGGTAGGGCTCTTTAGAAACCAACCCGGTGATAAGTTGCTTAAGCGAAGTGATTTGGTAATTGCCATTGGTTATGATCCAATCGAATACGAACCACGTAACTGGAACCAAGATGGTAAGACTCACATCGTGGTTATCGATTCAATGCGTTCAGAAATTGATAAGAACTTCCAACCTGAAAAGGAATTGGTTGGGGACATTGCTCAAACCTTAGACTTCTTATTACCATACATGAAGGGTTACAAGCTACCGGAAGATTCCCAAGCATACTTGGATTCAATCAGAAAAGAAGAAGCTTTGCGGGATGAACCGCCTGCCTTAGAAGAAGGACAAGTACGGAGCCACCCACTAAGCATCATCCAAGCATTGCAAGACCGCGTGACTGACGACATGACTGTGACTGTTGACGTTGGTAGTTTCTATATTTGGATGGCACGCCACTTCAAGAGTTATGAACCACGGCACTTGCTCTTTAGTAACGGGATGCAAACGCTAGGGGTAGCTTTACCATGGGCTATTTCTGCTGCTTTAGTTCGTCCTAATACCCAAATCGTTTCAGTTTCTGGTGATGGTGGCTTCTTATTCTCTGCCCAAGACTTAGAAACAGCAGTCCGCTTGAACCTTAACATCGTCCACATTATTTGGAATGATGGTAACTATGACATGGTTAAGTTCCAAGAAGAAATGAAGTACGGCCAATCAGCTGCGGTTAAATTTGGACCGGTTGACTTCGTTAAGTATGCAGAAAGTTTTGGAGCCAAGGGGCTACGGGTCAACAAGGCTGCTGACTTAGAAAAGGTCTTAGACGAAGCCTTTGCAATCGATGGACCAGTCATCGTTGACGTTCCGGTTGATTACAGCGACAACCAAGAATTAGGTAAGCAAATCTTAGACGACCAATTACACTAATTTTTTTAAAAGAAGGTCTTTACAATGACAAAAGATGGACAAAAAGTTTACCAACATGGCACGCTTGCGCTCTTAGTTCCAGGTTTATTCGATGGAACCATGAAGCTAGCCGAGCTACTTGCGCATGGTGATACGGGGATTGGAACGGCCACGGGCTTAAATGGGGAAATGATTGTTTTAGATGGCACTCCTTATTTGGTCCAAGCCAACGGCCAAGTTAAGACCCTAAGTGCGGAAACGATGATTCCCTTTGCCACCGTTCACTTTGACCAGCCACAGGTTGAATTTGCTGCACAAGGATTATCCATGCAAGCACTGGGTAAGCAGATTTTAGCCAAGTATCCTTACCACAATATCTTCTTTGCCGTTAAGATTGTAGGTAAGTTCAAGCACATGCAAACTAGGGCGGTAGAAGGGCAAGTAAAACCTTACCCAACCTTAGTGGAAGTGGCTAATAAGCAAGCTGTTTTTGAAGAAGCGGATAGTCAAGGAACGGTGGTGGGCTACTTTGCCCCAGAATTGTTCCAAGGAATGGCAGCTGCCGGCTATCACCTTCATTACTTGAACAACGCTAAGAAGATGGGGGGCCACATTTTGGGCTTTGAAATTGACCAAGCTCAGGTTTACCTCCAACCATTTGCGACAATCGAGCAACACTTACCGGTTGATAACCAGGAATTCATGGAACATCAAGCCGATTTAGAAAGTATGGGGCAACAGATTAAGAGTGCCGAAGAAGCCGATTAAGAAAAACTTGTTTTTTGCAAGTAAATTTTATACAATAGTCAGTATTGAAAAGAGGTCGCATTCGATATGAGTAACCGAGCTGAGCTAGTAAGGTAGCAAAGAAGCTGGGCTAAAGGAGAGAATGCCGAAGCAAGTGAGTTCCTTAAGCTTACTTGCTGGGCCCTAACTGAATAAGTTAGGGACTGTCGCAGCCTATGACTGCGGAGCGCTATTCAGACACTGATGATTAATGACTGTTAGTAAGAGCGGACCTTTTCTTTAGGTCCGCTCTTTTATTTATTAATTATTATTTCTTAATTGTGCCTAACCTCTAGTAAATTATTTTTTAGGAGGTTTTTTCGCAATGGCGGAAAAAAATAATGTGAAGCGTGCTTTGAAGACACGGCACCTTTCGATGATTGCCCTCGGTGGGAGTATCGGTACGGGGTTATTTGTTGCCAGTGGGTCAGCAATTTCAACTGCCGGACCAGGTGGAGCCTTAGTGGCTTACATCGGGATTGGCTTAATGGTTTATTTCTTGATGACTTCACTAGGGGAAATGGCGACCTACCTTCCTGTGACCGGTTCGTTTGCGACTTACTCGCGGCGGTTTGTAGATCCAGCCCTAGGTTTTGCAATGGGTTGGAACTATTGGTTTAACTGGGCGATTACGCTGGCGGTAGATATCTCAACGGCGGCGATTGTTTTACGCTACTGGTTTCCCCATGTACCTAGTTGGGTCTTTAGTTTAGGGGCATTAATTATCATCTTCTTAATTAACGCTTTATCAGTCGCTTCTTTTGGGGAAACAGAGTATTGGATGTCGCTAATTAAGGTGGTGACCGTCTTGATCTTCTTGGTAGTCGGCTTTTTGACAATCGTGGGAATTATGGGTGGTCATGCGACCTATTTGGAAAATTTTGCTTATAAAAAGGCGCCCTTTGTAGGGGGAGTTCCCTCCATTTTGACGGTCTTTGTAGTGGCAGGTTTTTCTTTCCAAGGAACGGAATTAATTGGGATTACGGCTGGTGAGTCAAAAGATCCGGCTAAAAGTATCCCTAAGGCTATTAAGCAAGTCTTCTGGCGAATTTTATTATTTTATATTCTAGCTATTTTTGTAATTGCGTGCTTAATTCCTTACACTAGTCCTAACCTATTAGGGTCTGATGCAAGTGATATTACCATTAGTCCCTTTACCCTAGTCTTTAAACGGGCAGGACTGGCCTCGGCCGCTTCTGTCATGAATGCCGTTATTTTAACTTCGGTTGTTTCCGCAGCTAACTCAGGTATGTACGCTTCCACCCGGATGTTATTTGCGCTTGGAGTGAGTGGGGATGCTCCTAAGATTTTCGGTAAGGTAAACGGGCGTGGAATTCCAATGCCAGCCTTATTAGGGACGACCTTAGTTGGGTTATTAACATTTCTTTCCAGTATTTTTGGCGAACAAATTTATTCCTTCTTGGTTAGTGCTAGTGGGTTGACTGGATTCATCGCTTGGGTTGGAATTGCCTTAGCTCACTACCGCTTCCGGCGGGCTTTTAAAGCGCAGGGGAAAGATTTATCCCAGTTGCGCTACAAGGCTAAGTGGTTCCCAGTCGGGCCCTTACTAGCTTTAATCATTTGCTTATTGGTCATCGTTGGGCAGGATATTAAGTCCTTTGCTAACTTAGATTGGCAAGCCATTTCGGTAACCTACATGTCAGTACCGTTATTTATTATTTTGTATTTATACTACAAGCTCCGTTACAAGACGAAGTTAATTCCGTTGACCGAGATTGATTTAACCCGGCACGAACTGGAACATGAGCAAACTGATAAATAATTATCAGTTTTTAGATAAAAAATTACCAAAAAATAAAAATAAGACTTGAATTTTAAAAATAGATGATTTACCATGTAGGTAAGTTATAAGAAACATCAGAGTACGCCATAAGTAGGCAGTCCAGAGACATGATGGTTGGTGAGAATCATGAGCCGAAACTCCAGCGTTCGTTGTATGGGCAGGTAATGCTGCACGGGAGATCGTTAACTCAATTAAGTGTGATGACAGTTGTCATTGAACTTGGGTGGTACCGCGTAAGAAGTCCTTTCGTCCCAATGTTGGGGATGAGAGGGCTTTTTATTTTTTGCAAAAAGTTGAGCTACGGTAGGTAAACCTTGATGTGATATAACTCTAGGGAGGTTTTTATTATGTTAGATATGAAGGACATGCGTAATAACGTAGAAGAATATAAGCGTCGTTTAGCAACCCGTGGGGTTGAAGAAAAAGAAATCGATGATTTACTAGCTGAAGATAAGAAGCGGCGGGAATTGTTGGTTGAAGCAGAAAATTTGAAGAAGCATCGTAACGAAGTTTCAGAAGCTATCGCTAACGCTAAACGTAATGGTGAAAGTGCCGAAGAACAAATCGTAGCAATGCGCGAAGTTGGGGAACAAATCAAGCAACTTGATGAAAAGTTAGCAGCCGTTGAAGAACGTGTTAATGATATGGCTGCCCGCCTACCAAATATGCCTAACCCAACCATTCCAGTTGGACCTGATGAAGATGCCAACGTAGAATTGTACAAGGTAGGAACTCCACGCAAGTTTGACTTTGAACCTAAAGCTCACTGGGACATTGGGGAAGACTTAGGTATTCTCGATTTTGATCGGGCTGCTAAGGTTTCTGGAGCACGGTTTGTCTTTTACAAAGGTTTAGGTGCCAAATTAGAACGGGCCGTTTACAACTTTATGTTAGATGAACACGCTAAAGAAGGTTATACAGAAGTCTTACCTCCATACATTGTTAAAGCCAAGGCAATGTTTGGGACTGGTCAATTCCCTAAGTTCAAGGACCAAGTTTACCAAGTAAACGGTGAAGATATGACCTTGGTTCCAACTGCCGAAGTACCATTGACTAACTACTACCGTGAAGAAGTTATCCCAACTGAAAAATTACCAGTTTACTTCACGGCCTTAACACCATCATTTAGATCTGAAGCTGGTAGTGCTGGTCGCGATACCCGTGGGTTAATTCGGATGCACCAATTTAACAAGGTCGAAATGGTTAAGTACACTAAGCCAGAAGACTCATACGCTGAATTGGAAAAGATGACTAAGAATGCCGGTAACATCATGGAAAAATTAGGCTTGCCTTACCACGTAATTACCCTTTCAACTGGGGACATGGGCTTTAGTGCTGCTATGACTCATGACCTTGAAGTTTGGATGCCAGCCCAAGATACTTACCGGGAAATTTCTTCATGTTCTAACTGTGAAGCCTTCCAAGCACGACGGGCGCGGATTCAATACCGGGATGAAAATGGTAAGCTCCAATATGTTCACACCCTAAACGGTTCTGGTTTAGCCGTTGGTAGAACGGTAGCTGCTATTTTAGAAAACTACCAAAACGAAGATGGTACGGTTACTGTGCCTGAAGCATTAAGACCTTACTTACACGGGTTAGAAGTTATTACTAAACAAGACTAATAAAGCAAGAAGCGCCGCTACTGATAAAGTAGCGGCGCTTCTTAGTTGGTAGACAAAAACTGCCTCCGCTTTTAAAGTGGGGGCAGTTTTTGCTTAGTTATCTAATTTTTTAACCTGGTTTAAGTAGCGGTAAACGGTTGGAATCGAAGTGCTTAGTTCGGCAGCCACATGGGCAACGGAGTCCTTTAATAAGAAGTAGCCATCATTATAAAGAGTCTGGATAATGGCTAGTTTATCCTTTTTACGTAGGTACTTGACGGACACATTTAACTCCTGGCACTTATCGGCAACAACGTTCTTTAAAAAGGAGTCATTTGATTGGTTAAAGTGTTCCACCGGTTCTTGTGATTGGTTAGGGTCATCATAGCCTTCCAAAGAATGGGTCGGTAGGTTGAAGGCTTGGTTGACAAGTTCTAGTTGTTTAGTTAAATTATTTAAGCTGGACTGGTCAGTGTTGACGCAAATCATGGCTACAATTTGACCTTGGTAGCGGATGAAGTAGGTGGAGGAGCGAAGGTTGGTGTTGCCAGCCCGGCCCCGGTAATTAGCGATGAAATCGCGGTTTTCTTTCTTACCCGCCTTAATAGTGCGCAAAGCTAGGTTAGAAGCGGGGTCACCGATTTTACGGTGGGTAATGTTAGCGTTTTCAATGTGAATGACAGAATGTTCTAAGTCTGTAACATCATTAAGGACCACTTCGCTATTAGGGCCCAAGATACTTGCGATGAATTTAACAAGCGGGATAAAAGATTCGATATAGGTTCGAATTTCATTACTTTCCATAGCTATCCCTCCATAAGATGATAGTTTATTATCAGATTGATAATACTTATATATAACATTTTACTACAAATATGATTAAAGATACATATGTTTATGCAACTAAAACTAATTTAAGTTTAATAATTGGTGATTTTTTGTGGAAAAAGCCGGTAAATCGCGGACTAAAATAATAAAAGTTTTAATAAGTGAAAAAAACCACAAGAGAGCGCTTGCAAAAATATTATCTAAGTGATACTCTTTTATCATAAAGATAATTAATTATCAAAATAACAAAAAAGAGGCGAGTAATTATGTCTATTGTTTTAGGCGTTTTGATGTTGTTTGCAGTAATTGCGCTTATGAGTTTATTCACTTTTAAAGCCCCTTATGGTCGTAAATCAGTTAGTGCTTTATCCGGTGCAGCTTGTGCTACCTTCTTACCACAAGCATTTTTAAGTTATGCGATTGGTGAAGTGTTCCACGTTGAGATTGCACGCCAAATCGGGGATGTCATGGGTTCAATGGGTGGTTTAGCAGCTGGTGCTTTAGTACCACTTGCGTTTGGAATCAGCCCAGTCTTTTCAATGATTGTCGGAATTTCTTTGATGAAGTTCAAATTATTACCAGCTTTTATTGCTGCCTACCTAATTTCCTTCTTAATTAAGGAAATCGAAAAAAGAGTTACCGGTGGTTTGGATTTAATCGTCGTGGTTTTAGTTGCTCCGCTCTTAACTAATTTAGTGGCAACCTTAATCCAACCAGGAGTAATGGGAATTTTAACTGTAATTGGTGGTACAATTACAGCGGCAACTAAAGGCAACCCTTACGTGATGGGGGCCGTTTTAGGGGCAATTATTCCGCTAGTAGGAATGACTCCACTATCATCAATGGTATTGACGAGTTTAATTGGCTTAGTTGGTACACCAATGGCTATCGGGGCCTTAGGTTGTACAGGGAACTCCTTCTTAAACTTCTCCTTCTTTAGAAAGATGAAGTTTGGAGACGACGCCACCACAATTGCGGTCACAATCGAACCGCTAACTCAATTAGACATTATTTCAGCTAACCCAATTCCGATTTTTGTAACTAACTTGGTAGCCGGGGCAATCAATGGTATTATTGTAACCATGTTTGGCTTGGTAGTGAGAGTTACAGGGATGGCTACTCCTTGGGCCGGATTGATCGTTGTTTTCGGAATGAATCCGCTCGTAAAAACTTTAATAGCAGTTATTTTGATATTTATCAATAGTACGATTTGGGCATACGTTGGGGCTTACTTCTTCAACCATGCCGACATTAAGATTCACACCATTGATGAAATTCGCGAAGCTAAAGATGAAAAAGAAGCTGGCCATGTAGTTCATGGACACGCAGCTGTTTAATTACTAGCATAATCAAGTAAAGGAGATAAGAAAGATGAGTGGAAATTACAGAAGTGTATTTGACATTATCGGTCCCGTTATGATTGGTCCTTCTAGTTCTCATACAGCGGGGGCGGTTGCAATTGGGTAAGCCGCTAACAAATTATTTGGCGGAATTCCTGATGAAGTAACAGTTCATTATTATGGTTCCTTTGCACAAACCCACAAGGGTCACGGTACAGATTATGCAATTACCGCTGGGGTAATGGGGTTTGAAACGGATGATCCTCGTGTTCCTAATTCTCAAGAGATAGCCAAGAAGATGGGCTTAGAGATTGAATTTATTGAAGAACCGGGCGATAGTCCGATTAATCACCCTAACACAGCTGTTTTAGATATGGTAGGTCGTGATAAAAAGATGCGGGTATCAGGTTGCTCTATTGGTGGTGGGGCAATCGAAATCAGAGAAATAATGCTACGGGGTATGGAAATCAGACCGGCCGGACCACTGCCAATTATTCTTTATATAGATAGCGATAAGAATAAGGAAAAAGAATTAGCCTTAACAAAAGAAATCGAAAGAGTAGCACCCTTTGAAAATCGGCAAGTTCTACAAGGAAAAGAGTGCAATATCTATGAGTTCAATATCAAAAACTATATGCGCGATAAGACTAAGAAGAGCTTAGCCTCTAAGTACGATGGAATAATTTGTCTATAAGGTTGGGAGATTTTTAAAATGGAAAGTGTCAAAGAATTAGTTGAAAAATCAATGTCACAAAATATTCCTATTTCTGAACTGATGATTCAGGAGGAATGCGCAACATCTGGTGCTTCTAGACAAGAAGTATGGGATAAGATGAAAAATAACCTCGAAACGATGCGGGCCGCTGTAAAACGAGGGTTAACGGGTGATGGTGTTTACTCTAAGACGGGTTTGACCGGTGGGGAAGCTGTCTTAATTAAGAAGTATCGCCAAGAGCACAAATCGCTCTCGGGTGACGCCGTTATGAGTGCGGTCCAAGCAGCTATTTCTACTAACGAAGTTAACGCTGCAATGGGGGTTGTGTGTGCCACCCCGACAGCTGGTTCTGCCGGAACTTTACCTGGGATATTGTTTATGTTGGAAGAAAGACTAAACTTAAGTGAAGAACAAATGATAAGGTTCTTGTTTACAGCTGGTGGTTTTGGGATGATTATTGCCAACCAGGCTTGCATTGCTGGAGCTAGTGGTGGTTGCCAAGCCGAAGTCGGTAGTGCCTCCGCAATGGGAGCTGCCGCCGCAGTTGAAGCCGCTGGTGGTAACGCTGAACAGAGTGCCCAGGCTTTGGCAATGGCTATCAGTAACTTGTTGGGCTTGGTTTGTGATCCCATCGCAGGCTTGGTAGAGTTACCATGTGTCAAAAGAAATGCGATTGGGGCAGGTAATGCGCTTATTTCAGCCGATATGGCCTTAGCAGGTTGCGTAAGCAAAATTCCGGCAGACGAAGTTATTTCTGCGATGGATAAAGTTGGCCGGAACCTTCCTGAGTCATTGAGAGAAACTGGAATTGGTGGGCTAGCCGGAACACCTACCGGGCAAAAGATTAAAATGCAGATTTTTGGTCAAAAGGTTTAATTTGTTAGTTATTAGTATAGTAGGAAAAATGTCTACCGTTTTTAGGGGCGGTGGGCATTTTTATTTGCAAAATTTGCTAGTGCTAGTTACTATTGCTACTATAAAGTTATCTTTAAATGAAGGGGTAGGCAGATGAGATTTTATTTAGTGAGACATGGTAAGACGGAATTTAACTTGGCAAAAAGGTTTCAGGGTGGGGCGGTTGACTCACCATTACTTCCTGAAAGTATTATTAATGCCCAAAAGGTCGGTAGTTATTTAGCTGATCTTAAGTTTGCGGGGGCTTTTGCTAGTCCACAAGAACGGGCGGTAGTTACAGCCCAAAATATAGTTGATCAGTGGGAGGTGGCTCCTAAGATTAAGAAAATAGCGGACCTAAGGGAGATGAACTTTGGAAAGTGGGATGGTGATTTAGTAGCAGCCCATCAAGGAGAAGAATTATTTGAGCAATTTTTAAAGTATCCTAGTCAGTTTGAAGGCGAAAAACTAGGCGGAGAGAATTATTATCAATTTACCCATCGGGTGCAAGCTGGGTTGAAGTCGATTTTTGAAGAAGGATTTAAAGCTGAGGAAAACGTCTTGGTGGCAGCCCACGCTTTGGTGATTTCTTTTGCTGTTAAGAGCTTATTGGGAAAGAGTTTTGAAGAAATTAGAGCTACTGGGTTAGTGGCTAATACGAGTGTTACGGTATTAGAAACGAATGATTTTAATGAATTTAAGTTATTAGATTGGAATAATACGAACTTTTTAATCTGATTTTAAATATAATTCGGGCTTTAAAATATTTTTAAAAAACTTGTAAAAAAAGATTGACCGGCCAAGAAATAGTTGGTAAGATAATATTCGTTGCTGATACGAAAGTATTTGCTTGAAAGAAAATTTTAATTGGTTGTTGACAATTATGACAAGGTCAGTTAAAATTTTAAATGTCGTATGAAAAGTATAAAATTTGATTTTACTAAGAAATTATAATTTTTACTTGCTTTTATATTTTTGAAATGATAATATGTAAAAGTTGTCGCTACGACAAAGAAGTAGATCTTTGAAAACTGAACAAAGTTTTAGACAAACCAAATGTGTAGGGTCAGT
>NZ_AYYP01000029.1 GCF_001436215.1 Ligilactobacillus agilis DSM 20509 | reverse complement strand
AAAGCATGAAGTAGCGGGAAGTATCCACTATTTCATGCTTTCAAGTTTCAGTTAACAAAAATAGCACCAATAAGGTAGGGACATCAATTAAACCCTTAAAACTAGTTATTGCTTTAATTATCATTTTGAAAGATATCTTCTTGTTATAATTGTTAGCTTTTTTGAAAGCTGTATTCAAAATATCCTTAAGTTGATTGGCAGCGGATATTTGAAAAATATTTTGGGGACTACTGCTGTTAATTTTATCCACCTGCTCTAATATTAATTGAATTGTTCGCGCTACTTCCTCACTAGGCTCATCATCAATGTTCATTAGGTCGCGTTCCCTTCTGAAAATTCTCATTTTCTACCGAGCTTCCCAGTGATATTTCAGAAGGTAACGGCAAATAATGCGGACGATTTCATCGTTTTCCGGTAAGACAGCTACTGTAGAATTTGTCAGACGTCGACGAAATTGCCTACTGCTATTTATAGCAGATTGAATAATTATAATATTCTGTCCACCGTTATTAGTGCCAGCTTTTTTATCCTTATAAACCTCAACAAAATACCTATCACACAAATTAATTATTAGACTACTCATCCAACGAAATGAGAGCTTATTTGTTTCACAATATTCGTAAGGATAGTACCTCACAGATGCTCTAATCCTGTAAATATCTGCTAGAGTGATTTCATCTTTAGAAGCAATATCCATGAGTTCCTTACGCCAACCAGACTTAGAATCCATGCTGTCATTTAATGTTAATCTATTTGTCAAATAAAAGGCCAGTATGACTCCACCTAATGTAGCAAATGCACCAATTATTGCTCCAATAACTTCTGGGTCCATCAAACCACCGCCTTTGTTTTAAATTTGAATTTTAACATTCCTAACTTTGCTACCCTAGACGTCAAGCCCAACTTCTTGAGTTAGGTCGCTAAGAGTCTGGTTTTTCACCTGGTTAATTTCGACAATCAAATCATGTTCGGCCTTATTGAGGTAGTCGCTTTGGCGGAAATAATCAGCTTCTAAGGTCAGAATGGCTGCTAGCTTAGCTTCTGGCTCCAAGCTGGCTAGCTCACTTAGTCCGGCCTTAAAATCAGCCTCAAGCGCTTGAGCTTGTTCACTGCTACCCAGGATACTTTTTGCTTAGCCTAAACGCTTAATTGACAAAGTGTTTTCTGCGATGCTAAAAAAGTGCCCATCCCGGTTAAGTTTGGTCAACAGGCTAGTTAAGTCTTGGTCGCTGACAGTAAATGCCGGCCCGAAAATTACACAAGAAATGTAAGGTAAATCGCCTAGAATGACAAACTGCTCGGGTAAGAGGTTGTGGGTCTTGTCGTCATTAGTAGAAATGACTTGGGTGGAATCAGCAGCCAGGTGGAAAAAGAGGTTGCGTTTATTAAAAATATGGGCGATTTGGCTTAAAAGCTCATCATACTTAGTGCTATTTGAAACAATGATTTGCGGTTGAGCCGATAAACGCAGGTAGCTAAAATATTGGTCGATGAGCTTCTTAGCAAAGGATAGCTCGGCTGGATTACTTAGCTGAATGACTAGGTTATGCATGACTTGTTTTCTCAACTTCTCTTGTCCTATCCGTCCCAAGGGGGAGTAAGATTTGCTAAAATATTCAAAGCGATAAATGTCTAAATTATTTTCCATTGATTTGCCCCCTAACTTTCAATAAACTTTCTAGGTGTAAGACTTGTTTTTCGTAAGGGAGTTCGGCTAAGGCGTAGGCTCGGTTTAACTCAAAGGCACACTGACTTAATTGGGGCTCTGACATTACCTGACGCATGTTAGCTTCGAAGGCTGCCAAATCGCCGTGATCAAAACTAGCCCCTGCACCCTTAGCAAAAGTATCTTGCAAACAGAAATTTTAGACGTGATGATGTAACAACCATTGCGTAACGCTTCGCCGATGACATTGGGACTGCCTTCTGAATAAGAACTCAGCGCAAAAACTTTGGCTCTAGCATAGTAGTTTTCTAGTTTAGCTTTATCGGCAACTGGACCGACTAACTGGATTTGTTTTTTAAGTGGGGATTTTTGTGCTGGTAAGACTTTACCAAGAACTCAAAGTTAGAATCATAGCTACCGACTAAAACTAGCTGCTAGTTTAGCAAAGGTTGAAACTAATACCTTCGTATTTTTATTTTCATCTTGGCGGACCACGTTTAAGATGATATTTTCTTTTATGTCAAAGCTAAGCTCCAGGTTAAATGTTTTAATTGGAAAACCATTTCTAATCAAGTCAATCGGCCGCTTCCACTTCTTAGCCAGATAACTTTGCATCGTCCGCCCCTCACAGCTAATTAGGTCACAAGCCTTAATCATATCTTGTTGAGGTGACTCTTGGTAGTTAATAATATCCATCCAGTATGGATTAGCATCAAGTTTTAAAATTACCTGACCATCAAAGTGTTGTTTAAAATAGTTAATCGCCTTCCCATAGTCGGGATAAAGCCCAAAGCAAAAGAGCCGGTCAATTTTGCCTTGATAATTTTTAAGATAATCGACCAGGTAGTCAGCCCATTGCTCACGTGGTAACAAGGGAGCGTAGTCAACCTCAAGTTTGGGGAGGTATTTTAAGTAGGTGAGCTCCTCTTTTTTAGCTGTGACTAGTTTAACTTGGTAACCCAGGTTGGTGAAGCTATAGGAGATTAAGACACAGTCTTTTAAAAGTTGTTCGTTTCTATAAGCCACGTATGGACAGAGGGCTACTAGTGTTTTCATAAAAAAACCTCACTTTCAGGTAGTTGTCTATACCAAGACAATCTAAAGCTAGGTGTTTATCTATGATCATTTTCATTGCATTTACCCAGTAACTATGCAAGTAGTTGCTAAGATTAGACATTATTTGACCTGTTAGCAACTTTTCTGCTTAATTTAGTGGACACAGCTAACTAGAGTCCTTAAAATAAAAGTGACTTTATTGAAAGGACTGATAACTATCGAAAAAGCAAACGCTGCTACTAGACAGCTTTATCTCTACCGGCTTTTAGCTTCGGGGGAGCGCCTGGCTAAAAAGGACCACCAAGATAAGTTTAAAATTGACGCCCGCACCGCCCAACGAGACTTTGCTAGTATCCGAAATTTTTTAAGCGACTATTTTAATAAGTATAACCTAGAATATGACGCCAAAGAACATAACTATTACCTAAATAGCAATGGCCTTGGCTTAAGTAAGGCCCAGTGCTTGGTCTTAATCAAGGTCTTACTAGCAAGCCGCAGCCTAGCGAAAAAGGAGTTAGAACCTTTAGTCGCTTCCTTAGTGGCCTTACTTACCCCCCAAGACCAAAAAGACATCAAACCCATCATCCGCAGTGAACTGGCTAGCTACGTTGAACAAAAACACCTTAAGGACAAGCAACTTTTGGCGGCAATCTATACTTTTTTCCAAGTTAATCTTGCAAAAAGAAACTATCACAATTGAATACCTCACCCAAAGGCATAAGTATATTACTCGCACCATCGCCCCGGTGGCCTTGACCTTTTCGGATTATTATTTTTATATCGTGTCCTACAACCCCCAATTTAAAAAGAACATCATCTACCGGTTAGACCGAATTTTAAATTGGAAGTATTCTGACCAAAAGATTCCTGACGATCAGCGAATTCCTTTTGACTTAGGGGACGAAAAAAAGAAGATTCAGCTCATGTATCCCGGTACACCAATTACTGTCCAATTTAAATACACCGGGATTGTGGAAGCTGCTTTGGACAAGTTTCCCATCTCAAAAACCATTAAAAAAATTGACGAGCAAACCTTCTTACTGGAAGTAACCACTTATGATACTGGGGCCTTAATGTGGTTTTTGAGTCAAAAAGACATGGTGACCATCGTTAGTCCACCTGAGTTTCGTGACAAGATGAAAGCCACCATTCAAAGGATGCTGGCTAATTATGAAGACTAGCAAAAAACGAGGCTGGAAAAAATTTTTCCAACCTCGTTTTTTATTTAGCTTTTAAACTATGCGATAGCTTCAGTAACTTTCTTTAGAGCATCTAGATATTCTTTGATTGCAACTGTTTGTTTTTCAATAATATCTTCCGTTAAGCCAATTTTTTCTGCGTATTCCTTGATAAATTCCTTTTCGGTTCCATCAACAGTCCCATCTGAATATAGTAGCCCGAGTGTTTCTAATAGAACAATCTTTTTAATAGGTAGCTCCGAGCTCTTAAACACCGCAACAATTTCATCAATTGAAAGGATGTCTTCTTCATTCCAAGTAGGAATGTCCATTTCCTTACAGTATTCATGAATCATCATTTTTTCTTCTTGGGCAAAGACATCATTTGACTTTGACGCATGAACACTTAAACTAATAAAAGCTTCTTTTTCTTTTCCAGATAACTTTCCTAAAAACATTAACCATTCCTCCTAGATACTTAACTTTTACTAGAACTCAGCCCGAACTTTGTCCAAAACTTGATCTGCTTTTAAAACAACGGAACGTACTTCGTATTTATTTACAATATCGATACCATCCTCAGCATGATTTTCAATCTTTAACTTAGTCTTAAGCATTTTATACAGTATTCCTACAAGCAAAACGGTATTTTCTATCGTTTCCTTCTCATCTCTAGTGAAATCGTTCCAATTTTTCTTTCCATAATAATTAACAATTTCATCCAACCTATCCAACCGTCTTCTATATTGAGTTTCAACTTCCATTAAGGCTCGCTCAAAGTTTTTGGCCACAGTAGTTAACTCTTTAAGATAACCAACGATTTCTTCGACCTTTTCTTCAGTCCTTAAAGCCTGCCTATAAGCTTCATCAGCTTGTTTGGATAACCTTGAACCGGTTATGCTTAAAATAACGCTTCCGACAGCTAGACCAGTACCTCCTAAAAGGATAGATTCAAGTGCTATCCCACTACATACCATAGCTACTCCACTCGAGATTTCCCTTAACTCATCGGCTTGAAATTGTGGGAGATCTATCCGCCCAAATTTCATATTCTTAAAATCAGGCCGGTCTTGAATCTGTTCAATTATATTCGAAAAAGTTTCAAAGCTAGCCCTTATTTTCAATTCACGTTTAACAATGGAGTCCATCAAGGCTGTTGTTTCCTTGTTCTGTTCTTCACAGCGGTTAATGGCTTGTTCATGCTTTTGCTTAGCAAGATTCATGGTGTCATTTGCTTCCTTCATTTTAATACCACCATAAATTCCAGGGGCTAATCCTGCCGTAATCCCCCCTGAACGAATTCTAGCAACACCCGCAACGGCGGCTAACCCGCCAATAATAAGTGGTAATGGCATCTTAATTTCCTCCCTGTTTTTTATTTTTTAATGCCTTGGCTTGTAATTGCCTACATACCTTATAATTCATCTCATAATATTCTTCTTTGGTGTAAAGATCCTTAAAAAAAAGCTCATAACACTTGTCAACCCTGCAAAACAAGGGACGTTCATCATAAATGGAACACTTATTTCCTACCAGATATTTACAAGTGCCATCCCCTCTATCTAAATCCTTATATAAGGGCGATTTATCAAG
Source organism: Ligilactobacillus agilis DSM 20509 (assembly GCF_001436215.1). Classification (GTDB taxonomy): domain Bacteria; phylum Bacillota; class Bacilli; order Lactobacillales; family Lactobacillaceae; genus Ligilactobacillus; species Ligilactobacillus agilis. The sequence goes on along the minus strand of NZ_AYYP01000029.1, from coordinate 27,315 downwards.
ATTGCGACAACACTCGCCACAAGAACTACATTTAAACATCATTCAAATACCAAATGATTTGACCGATCGCCCATAAAGCTGTCAAAATCACCTTTCCAAGGAATTTTAATGTCAAAGGTCTCGTAAGCAGCAAGCAAGATTGTGTTAAGTTCTGCTTCTGACTTGGCAGTTTCAATCTTTAAAGCTAGTTGCTGGTATTTTGCCGTCTCAGCCCGGAAGCTGGCAATATCAATCTGGCTCAATTTGGCGGCCAATTCTTCAAAGGCATCGGCAGCTACTTTATAATCAGCTACTACTCCTTGAAGCCCCAGGTAAAATTTATCTATCAGTTTATTGATAAAATCGCTCCTGTCCAAGAAAATAAGTAGCGTGCAGGAAAGCAGTCCACTTACTAATGATGAACAAAATGTAATCACAGTTGGTCCTATTGGAGTAGCAGCTATAGGCGTCGTAGCAATTAATTCACCAACGGCTGACCCGACAAGGACACTCGCCCCCGTAGCTAAAATTACTGTCGCAGTTTTTATCCGCTCTCCTAGCTCAAGGTTATCGGGATTGAATAATAAGACCTTTCCTGCTTGCACAACCGATGCATAAATTTGCCGAATCGACTTAACAACATTTTTGGCCGTGGTAAAAAAGATATTACAGATAGTGGTTGTCAGGCTTGACAAGGCCCCCGCTAAGAAACCTTCGCCAAATTTAGCCAGGATTTCCCGGTACTTTTCCTTGGCGTTTGTAACCCCCTTTTTAATTCCATTAGCAACTGCTTCCAACATCTCTTTTAAGTTTTTGCCAGGTGCCAGCGATTGCAGTTCTGCTTTAGCCGCAGCCCATACTTCATAAAGTACCAATCCTGCTGCCTGACGCAGCCCCATTTTTGCACCGAGACTACCGGCACCTTTAACTGTAGCCGTTAAAAATTTTGAACTCGTATAATAATCCAATGCAACTTGTCTATCATAGGCTTTTCTTGCGTGTTGTTCTTCAGCCCGCACCTTATTCGGATTAATTTCTTCTTGCTTCTCTAGTTTATTCAATTCCTTGCGTTCTTTATCGGATAGAGAAGATTTGGCTTGTAATTCATTAATCCTAGCCTGCCTTTGGGGACCTTTCTCCGCCCAAGTTTGCAAGTATTCTTCTTTATCCTTAGCTTGCATGGAGCGATTGATGCTCCTATCCGTAGGCTTGAGGTTATCTTTAGTATTTGCAAGGTCCGTTCCCTTTGCTCCAGCTAAGATGCGCCCTGGATCGTCATGAATCTCTTTAGCAGAAATAACATGGTCTAAATCCATCTTGGCATTACGGGCCACCCCCTTACCTGTATACGCATCTGTTAGGGTGCCGTTCTTCTTGTTTTCACTCATCTTTCTATTGATAGTGATATAACGTGGATCTTGGTGATACTTTCTTGAATCGTACGCCCCCCGATTAGCATAATCCGCTGCATTTTGAGCATTTTTGTAGTGCATCTTGGGGTCTTTGCCTATTTGTCTAACATTATGGATAGTATCAACATCTCCCCCATGTTGGTCTTGAATAAAATCCAAGCCAAAAGATGTAATTAGACTCTGGACGATTACATTTTCGTACTGCTCCCAAACGTCCTTGAGCACGTTTTCATTTTTGTCAATATCTGGTGAGAAATCATTGTTTACTTCAGCAACAAACGAAGCCATATAACCACCTCCAAGGATATTTTACACAATTTAGCTAAAGATTATCCACCATAATTAGTCTTTGCATTTTTATTAGTTTTGATTATAAATTTTACTTCCTGACTAAAAGATAAATCAAAAGCTAGACAGGATTTGTCTATAATCAAAAAATCCTAACCAAATTTTTTAGCTTTTGCTCAGATTCTCAACCAAAATTTACCCATTAAAAAAGTGCCCGCCTAAAGGCAAGCACTGCTTTGATTTTAATGACTTAACTGACTAGCTTTTTGACCTAACCAAGCGTGAAGCTTAGCATAGACTAACGAAAAGATGGTACCCACTAAGGCCCCCTTAATTAGGTTGAAAGGTACGACCCCAGCCAAGACCATAGTTGCTAGTGGCACATTTATTTTAAGACCTAAGACCGCAATGTATAGCGGGGTAATAACTAACCAATTAGCTAGTGATAAGAAGAAAGTCAAACTGACCGTAGCTAAACTAATTGCTTTGACGTAAGCAACAAACTTAGTCTCTTGCTTTCTTAGGGTAAAGTAAAGCGGTAAGCAAAAAGCAAAGCTAGCTAAGAGGTTAGTGGAAACCCCGATAAGACTTGCCACAGAAACTCCTTCTACTAAAAGGTAAAGTAAGGAGCGCACAACGGCTACCAGGCTACCACCGGCTGGTCCTAAGGTGAAGAAACCTACTAAGATTGGCACGTCGGCAAAATCAATCTTCATCCACGGTACCATTGGAATAATGGCAAAGGAAAAGAACATTAACAAATAAGAAATTGCGGCTAAGCATGCAACTAAGACATACTTTTTCGTTGAAAAATGGTTCATAAAAGAATCCTCCCTAGCGGATTATCTTCATGCTTCCAGTTTTCACCTAAGTAAAAGAAGAAACCACTTACACCTAGTTAGGGCAAGTGGTTTCAGCTAGTCTTTACTTAAATAAAATACTATCTTCTTCCATCCAGACTATCACTGTCGGTTTCGGAATTGCACCGAATCAACCTTAAACAAGGGTCGCGGACTTTTACCGCCGGTCGGGATTTTCACCCTGCCCTGAAGATAAACCATTAATTTTTAACACCTATATTCTAGCATAGCTAGTTATGAACCGCAAGTATTTTTACTAACTTTTGATAAGTAATTATCCTTGCACTAACTGCTTTAATCCTTTGACCTCTGCAGCCGTCAGCTTGCGGTAGTCCCCTGAAGTTAGCCCGCTTAAATCCAAGAAAGCGTAACGTTCCCGCTTTAACTTGTTAACCCTGTAGCCTAGGGCTTCAAACATTTTTTTAACCTGGTGATAACGACCTTCGTGGATAGTTAATTGCACTAAGGAAATTTCCTTAGCTTTATCCTGTTTTAAGAGCTTGGCCTTAGCTTTAGCCGTCTTTTTACCATCTACTACTAGCCCTTGCCGCAGGCGCTTTAAATCTTCAGATTGAACCAAGCCCTTAACTTTAGCCACATAGACCTTATCCACCTTAAAGCGCGGGTGCATCAAGGCGTTAGCTAACTGACCGTCATTGGTCATAAGCAGTAAGCCGGAAGTATCATAATCTAAGCGGCCCACTGGATATAAGCGCTCAGGAATCTCTTCAAAATAATCAGTAACTACTTTCCGCCCCTTATCATCACTCACTGCGGAAATGACTCCGCGGGGTTTATAAAAGAGATAGTAAGCCTTTTTTTCTTGATCAATCGCTTGACCGTTGACTAAAATAACGTCGGCTCCTGTTACCTTGGTACCTAACTCAGTAACTACCTGGCCGTTGACCATTACCTTACCAGCCAAGATTAATTTCTCACTGGCCCGGCGTGAAGCTACCCCGGCGTTAGCCATTACTTTTTGTAACCGTTCTGCCACTACTGTTCACCTTCATCCTTATTTAAAGTTTGTTGGAATAATTCTAAAAAGTCAGTTCCATCTGTGCGGGTCTCCTCATCTTCTACCTTAGGAAGGGCTGGCAGAGCGGCCAGTGATTCTAACCCAAAGTAGTCTAAAAAGGCCTCGGTTGTTTTATAAACAATCGGCCGCCCCGGAAGCTCTAAGCGACCCCCCTCTTCAATCAACCCTAATAAGAGGAGTTTTTGCAGCATCCCGCTGGACTGAACCCCCCGGATTTCATCAATGTCTAACCGCGTTACCGGTTGCTTGTAGGCGATGATTGCCAAGGTCTCTAAGGCCGCCCCCGATAACTCGGTCATGGTTGGCGATTCAAAGTAACGTTTCACTAAACTAGCAAAGCCCTTCTTAGTCGCCAAGCGGTAGCGCTCGTCTGCCTTAAGTAATTCAAAACTACAAGTTTTATCTGCCTGATACTTGGCTTGTAGTTTACCTAACTGTTCCACGATTGCTGGCTTTAATAGTCCCGTCAACTGGGATAACTCACTTAAACTAATCCCCTCTGTCCCACTGACAAAGAGTAAACTTTCAATTTTAGCTTGATTAGAAAGCATCTTTTTCCCCACTTATCATTAAGATTGGCCCCAAAGTTACTTCTTGCTTAGCAACGACTGTTCCTTGCTTAACTAACTCTAAGAGGGCTAAAAAAGTCGTCACCACTTGCTCTAAATCAGTTTGGTCCGCAAATAGACTGTCGAAGTAGATTGGGGCCTTAGCCTGCCGAATTTTTTGCTTTAAGACCACCAAGGTATCCTTAAGGTTATAGCGTTCCTGGTAGACTTGACGCTTAACTGGTTTAACTAATTGCTTCTTAGCCAAGAGGCGGGCAAAGGCCTGTTGCAAGTTTGCAACTGTAGTCGCCCCCGCCTTTAATTGCCCTAACTTAGCATCTGACGGAACCTGAGCTTGCTCACGGCCAACACTTTTTTGCCGTTCGGTCGCAAAGTCCTTTAGCTTTTCAGCTGCTAACTGGAAGGTTTGGTGTAAAACTAATTGCTGGACTAAATCTTCCCGTGGATCCTCGTAATCTGCTTCCACCTCAACTGGTTGGTTAGGCAAGAGCATCTTACTTTTGATGTTTAATAAGGTAGCAGCCATTACTAAATACTCACCGGCAATGTCTAGCTCCAGGGTTTGCATTTGGTGCAGGTACGCTAGGTATTGCGAGGTAATAGTCACCATCGGAATGTCATAAATATCCATCTCGTTTTGCTTGATCAAATGAAGCAATAAGTCCAGTGGCCCTTCAAAGCTAGCTAATTTGAAGGTTAACTTCGTTTGTTCACTTTCATTCGCCATCTTTTCTTTGTTCCCACTTCGTAATAATTGCGGCAATCTCCAAGCTGCCCATCATCTTAGCTTCAGGGTAAAGGGTCGCCAACTCGTCTAGGATTTTATAAGTAACCCCTTCATTACGTTCAGCCGGCGAAAGGGCAATATGGCGGACGATGACTTGCTTATTGACTAATTCAAAGCCGACCACGCCCGAAAAATCACCATTTTCATTTTTCCAGAGGTATAAAAAGCGACTAGCATCTTTTTGATACCAATCTAACTCTGTTTGCAGGTGAGAGATGTCCTTTAAATCAGGGATGAATGACAGCAGTCCCATTGCAATTTTTTTATAACTATCTTTATATTTATAGAGCATAAAAGCCCCCCTAAAAATAATTTACATTCTTCTAAAAGATAACACACTTTAACTTGAAGCACAACTTAAGCCCGGGGATGATTCTGCTTGTAAACTGCACTAAGTCGTTTTTTAGACAAGTGCGTGTAAAGTTGGGTGGTAGAAATATCAGCATGACCCAAAAGCTCTTGAACAATCCGGAGGTCAGCCCCATTTTCTAAGATGTGGGTTGCAAAGGAGTGGCGTAAGGTATGCGGCGTCACGTTTTTTTCAATTCCAGCCTGCTTAACCAGGGCCTTAAGGTTTTTCCAAATCCCTTGGCGGGTTAATTGGTTACCATGGAAGTTAACAAATAGATAGGGATTGCGTTTTTGCTTAACTAATTTAGGCCGACTCTGCTTTAAATATAACTTGACCCACTTAGAAGCCACGTCACCGATAGGAACTAAGCGCTCCTTTTGGCCCTTACCAATCGTCTGAATAATCCCTAATTCTAGGTGTAAATCAGCCAATTTTAAATTAACCAGCTCGCTAACCCGTAAGCCAGTTGCGTACATTACCTCTAAAATAGCCCGGTCACGTAACCCTAAAGCCTCCCCAGTCTTGGGTGTCTTTAAGAGGGCTTCTACTTCTTTAGGCGATAAAACCTCCGGTAAGCTTACCTTTTTCTTAGGGGTGTCAATTAATAGCATCGGATCAACCTCTACTTTACCTTCTTCAACCAGATACTGGAAAAATTTGCGCAAACTCGTCACTAGGCGTAAGATGCTAGCATTAGCTAGTTTCGCCTTAGTCTGCGCTTCTAAGAAGTCTAAAACCACCTTCTTATCGATTGCGGTTAACTCCACCTTTTGCTCAGCTAAAAAAGCACTAAACTTCTTAAGGTCATTTTGATAACTAGCAACACTGTTAGCCGCTAACCCCCGTTCAACAACTAGGTAATGCAAATAATCAGCGACTAAATTGTTAATGGATGTCACCTTCAGTCTGATTTAAAAGTAGCTTACCCTCACTTTGTTTAACTAAGCCCGCCTTCATCAAATGACCGACGGCCCGCTTAAATTGGCCCTTGCTAATCCCAAAGTAAGCCTTAATTTCTGCGGGGCTCGACTTATCTGTAAACGGCAAGCTATTATCTAGTGAATGACTTAAGGCGGCTAAAATCATTTGGGCGTCGTCAGAAATTGCCTCATAAGCTCTAGGGCGTAGGGACAGATTTAAACTGCCATCGTCTCTAACTCCAATCACCCTTGCAGAGAGCACTTGGCCTAAGCGTGGCTCGTCAACCCGCTCGCTTGGGTGGATAAAACCTAGCTGATAATCAGTCGTGATTACATAAGTTCCCACTAATTTTAAGCGGTAAACCCGGGCAGAAACATCCCGATTCTGTAACTTCTTAGTCGCCCTAAGACTAATCTGCTTAAACATTTCTTCGGTTGCTAAGGTTGCCCATAAACGCCCCTTAACATCTACCTTTAAAGCAACCATTAATTCGTCACCAACTTTAGGCCATAACTGGGTTAAAGTTGGCAATTCATCTAAGGATAAAACAACATCCTTGTTAGGCAAGCCAACATCAACGAAGACTCCGAGGCTCTTATTGACCTTGACCACCTTGCCCCAGGCATAACGTCCTATGCCACTCTTAGGGAGTATTTTTGTCAACTGTAACTCATGTTCTTCGTTTTCATAGGCAAAGCCAGAGATAGTTGCCCCCATTTTTGGCAACTTCTTCAACTCAGCCTTTGCTAAGCGAAAGGTCAACCCTTCCGTTTGGGCAAAGACATAGTGTTCGTTTTCATCGATTACTTGAGCGGAAATTTGCTTTCCAATTAAATCTGCTAACATTTTTTCCTCATTTCTTAAAAATTCAAATTAAAGGCACTAATAATACAATAGGTAATCCCAGCGGCAATCACCGGTCCAGCAGCGACCCCTTTTAAGAAGACTACCCCCATAATAGTTCCGAGTACCAAGGCAACGGTAACCTGCGGTGAGCTCGCTAACAGGTTAACCCCGTTACGCGATAAGACAGCGACCAGCACCCCGCATAAAACCGCAATCCAACCAGCTGGGCTTCTAAAGGCAGCTAGCAAGTCCTTAAATCCAATCTCACCCGTAGCAATTGGCACCAAGACGGCGATTGTAATAATGATAACCCCCCAGTTAATTTCCTTAGCGTGGATAAAATCAAAGAGCTTATCGGCAAAAGGTAAAAGTTTCACCAACATCACAAAGCCAGTTGCAATCATAAGGGACATATTTTTACCTAGGTACGCTATCAACATAATTAAAGCTAAAAAGAGCCAAGTTTGCACTATTCACACCTCACCTAATTTTTTCCAATTATTTAATTGTACTCTATTTTAGACTAGTCCACAACGTATAAGTGATGGCTGGTGAGGCGATACATTGCATCGCCATTGTATTTTTCAATGCTCCGTTTGGTAACTAAGCCATTTTCGGTTACTAAAACGATCCGGTTAGTAAAAACAGGCTTAGTTTCTAGAGGCTGCCCGTCAGCATAACGATAGCCTTGGGCCGCTAATTGATTAAGCACGCGTTCATAGGCACGTTGGCTTCTGATTAAATAAGCTGCGTTTTGCAAAAATCTCACTTCCTTCAAGAATATTTTACAAAATTTCAAGCTAAACCAAAAAAATAAGCCCAGACTTCTTACAGACTAAGAAGTTTGGACTTATTTTTAGCTTAAGCAGCTACTTAGTAAAGACCTGAAATGGTGCCATCATCGGCCAAATCCATCCCATCGGCGGCTGGCACCTTAGGCAGACCAGGCATTGTCATTACATTTCCAGTTAAAGCCACCACAAATTGCGACCCTAGCTTAGGGACAAATTCACGCACATGAATCGTAAAACCTTGTGGTGCCCCCAACAACTTAGCGTTATCAGAAAGCGAATATTGGGTCTTAGCCATACATACAGGCAACTTATCCCAACCGTACTTAGCAAATTCTTTCAGTTGCCGCTTAGCCTTAGGACCATATTCAACCTTAGCGCCACCATAAATATTTTTGACAATTTTATCAATCTTAACGGTTAATTCATCATCACTAGCGTAAAGGGGACTGAATTCGTGTTCTTCTTCTACCCGGGCTAACACTTCAGTAGCTAATTCGACTGCCCCTTTGCCACCTTCAGCCCAAACGTTTGCAATAATTGCCTTCACGCCATCTGCTTGGCAAAGTTCTTGAATCTTAGCCAACTCTGCATCCGTATCGGCAGTAAAGCGGTTAATAGCCACGACTACCGGCACGTTATAAGATTGCATATTCTTAATGTGTTTTTGTAAGTTCTTATACCCTTCAGCCACAGCTGTCACGTTTTCTTGATCTAAGTCGGTCTTCAAGACGCCCCCGTTCATCTTCAATGCCCGGGCAGTAGCCACAATCACGATGGTATCTGGTGTCTTACCTAAAACCGGTGTTTTAATATCGAGGAATTTTTCTGCTCCTAGGTCAGCCCCAAAACCCGCTTCAGTAATTGTATAATCGGCCAATTTCAAAGCAGTTTGCGTAGCTAAGACACTGTTACAGCCGTGGGCAATGTTTGCAAATGGGCCCCCGTGAACGATTGCAGGTGTGTGGGCCAAAGTTTGCACCAAGTTGGGCTTAATTGCATCCTTCAAGAGCAAGGCAAGGGCCCCGGTCACCCCTAAATCGTTGACGGTCACTGGTTCCTTGTCGTAAGTGTAGCCCACTACAATTTGGCCTAAACGTTTCTTTAAATCGGCGATATCCTTAGCTAAGCAAAGTACCGCCATCATTTCAGAAGCAACCGTGATATCAAAACCGTCCTCACGTGGTACTCCTTGCGTCAGGCCACCAAGCCCAACAACAACGTGGCGCAAAGCCCGGTCATTGATATCTAAGACCCGCTTCCAAATAACCCGACGAGGGTCTAAATTGAGTTTATTTCCTTGATAGATATGATTATCAATTAAGGCAGCTAAAGTGTTATTAGCGGCTGTTAAGGCATGCATATCCCCTGTAAAGTGGAGGTTGATGTCTTCCATCGGTACCACCTGTGAGTAACCACCACCAGTGGCACCACCCTTCATCCCCATCACTGGACCTAATGAAGGTTCACGTAAAGCAATCATTACTTTCTTATCTAGAAGGTTTAAGGCATCACCCAACCCAACTGTTACGGTTGATTTCCCTTCTCCGGCTGGAGTAGGGTTAATAGCCGTTACTAAAATCAATTTACCCTTGGTTTGGGGACGGGCTGCTAGAGGTAACTTAATCTTAGCCTTGTAGTTACCATATTGTTCAATCTCATCTTCACTTAGCCCCGCTCTTTTTGCCACCTTAACAATTGGTTCCATCTCACTTTGTTGTGCAATTTCAATATCTTTCACGGAAAAATCCCTCCCTGTTAAGTTAAGCTTAGTATAACCTTAATTTTCGCTTTTGTCAGCGTTAATTCGCTAAATATTTCAAAAAAGCGTTTTTACAAACGTTAAAAACGAACTTTATAATAAAGAATTAAGTTTTTGATAGCAAAGTTCCCTCCTTGCTAGCGGCATCAACACCTGGTAAGTCCGAAACTTAGTCTTTATTTCCAACCCATTTTTAAACTTACGCACCCCTATAATCTCTTGGTAGGATAGCTTTTTATTATTAAAGGGAACTACCGCCCGTAAAACTAACCCATCCGCCTTTAAAAACACCTGCCGTCTAAAAACTTGCAGGAAGGCCGTTAAGAAGAAAAGGCCAAATAAGAGTGCCGACCAAATCTGAAAGTAAGTAAATTCTAACCAGGTAATGATTGCACTCAGCAAAATAATTAGTGTGTAAGACCAACTTGTTATGCTGGTTGTCCACTCAGGTTGATAAAAAAATTTCACTACTACTGCACCTCACTTGCCCATTTATTATAACATAAGCCCCCTTAAATTTTAGCTTAGCCTAAGTTATAATTAGCTTAAGAAAATCTTCGGAGGCCTTTATGATTAAACTTTATACTGATGCAGCTAGTAAAAACAACCTAAGTAGTGCCGGAATCTTACTGGTGCATGATAAAAAACAAATTCAGCTAAGCCAACCCCTGGCTGCCGGTGATAATCACCAAGCAGAATTTCAAGCGGCAATCGCTGGTTTTAAACAAGCACTAAGTCAGTTTGCCAATGAGGAAACCGTCTTTTTTTACAGTGATAGCCAGCTCGTAATCGACAGTCTTAATAAAAATTACAGTAAGCATTATCAAGAATTGTTAGCAGAGTTAAACAGTTTGATTGACTCCTTCAAGCTAGTCGTTTGGCAGTGGGTCCCTGAAAAAGACAATAAGGGCGCTCACCAACTGGCTTTACAAGGACTTAAAAAATTGACCAAGTAAAAAGCAGGACCAACTCGCCCTGCTTTTTTAGTCTTTACTTAGCTGCTAGCTTAGCAATTTCAATGATTAAATCGACGGCCTTTTCCATAACTTGAACTGAAACATACTCGTAACGTCCGTGCATGTTTTCGCCCCCAGCAAATAAGTTAGGAGTAGGTAAACCCATAAAGGAAATCTTGGAGCCATCAGTCCCACCCCGAACTGGGAAGATTAGTGGCTTAATATCTAGATTTTCCATTGCTTCTTTAGCTAAATCTACCACCGTCATATCCTTTTCAATTACTTCGCGCATATTGTAATATTGGTCCTTAACTTCTGCTTTTACCCGTTTTTGGCCTAGTTCTTGGTTCATTTTGGCCACAATTTCGTTAAGCAACGCCTTCTTAGCCTCAAACTTTTGCCGGTCGTGATCACGGATAATGTAAGTTAACTTGGCCTCTTCTACATTTCCTTCAACGCTTAGTAACAAGAAGAAACCTTCCCGACCAGCAGTTAATTCAGGTACTTGATCTTGCGGCAAGCGACTTTGGAAGTCCATTGCTAACAGACTAGCGTTAACCATCACGCCCTTAGCCGTACCAGGGTGAACATTTTTACCGGTAAAGCTAATCTCTGCTTGGGCAGCGTTAAAGGTTTCATATTCTAGTTCACCTAAAGGACCACCATCAACCGTGTAAGCTAAATCAGCATCGAAGTCAGCCACGTCAAAGTGGTCAGCACCGGTCCCGATTTCTTCATCCGGTCCGATTCCTAATTGTAAGGTGCCATGCTTAATTTCTGGATGCTTGAGCAAGTAAGCAAAGGCAGTAATGATTTCGGCTACCCCCGCCTTATCATCGGCCCCTAATAAAGTCGTCCCGTCAGTTGTAATTAGGGTGTGGCCTTGATAGTTCTTTAAGTTTGGAAATTCAGCTGGATCCAAAACATATTCCCCAGCTTCATCTAACTTAATCACGCTTTGACCATCATAATTATCTACAATTTGGGGGTTAACATTTTTAGCGTTGAAGTCAGCAGTATCCATATGAGAGATAAAGCCCACCTTCTTAGCACTCTTACCTGCTTCTAAGTTACTTGGTAAAGTTGCTAACACGTAGCCGTTAGTTGGGTGGATGCGGACGTTACTTAATCCAAGTTCCTTAAGTTCTGCCGCTAACTGCTTGGCAAATTCAACCTGACTTTCAGTAGATGGAATTGTGGTTGAGTTTTCATCCGAACGAGTTTCAACCTTAACATACTTTAAAAAGCGGTCGGTTAATCCTGGATAATTAGACACAAAAATCACTCCTTAACAAAAGATAAATGGATCTGTATTTAGTTTAGACTCAATTACAGGTAAATTCCAGCCTTTTTGCCTAATAATTTGTTCAAAGAGCGATTTTAAGTGCGGCTTACAAATACTTTCAACGTGGTGCCCCACATCAAAGACATTCAACCCAGCCGCCAAGACGTCATGGCCCGTATGGTAAGAAATATCTCCGGTCACATAGGCCTCGGCTCCTTGAGCTAGGGCTGCTTCGTAAAAGCTTCCACCAGCTCCACCTAAAACAGCTACCCGCTTAACCTTAGCATTTAAATCGGCGCTAATCACCCGTAACCCCTGTAGCTTAAAAACTTGCTTACAGTAAGCCGCAAAGTCTGCTACCGTCATTTCAGTGGCTAGATTTCCAATCCGGCCCAAGCCATCTTCTCTTAAAGGCTTAACCGCCTGTAAGTCCAAAGCCATTGCTAGCCAATCATTCATTCCACCCGCGGCGCAATCTAAGTTAGTATGCGCTGCGTAGACGGTAATATTATGCTTAAGTATCTCTGCGTACATTTGATTTTGAGGCTGAGCCAAATCAAAGGGTTGAATTGGCCGAAAAACAGCCGGATGGTGGGCGAAGATGAAATCACAACCATTAGCAATTGCTTCGGCAACCGTTTCTGGCCGAACATCTAGGGTGACCATCATTTTTGTAACCTCTTGTTCAAGAAAACCCAGTTGTAAGCCAACCGGATCTTTAGGCATTGCCAATTCCTTAGGCGCAAAGCGTTCAAATTCAGTCACCAATTCTTTAACTAATACCATTTAAAACACCTTCAATTTCCTTAATTGTCGCTAAGATTTGGGCCTTTTTGGCAAGTGGCACCACCTTAGCTTGTTCTAAGTGAGTCAAAATCTCTTCTTGCTTAAGAATCTCTTGGCGCCACTTAGATATAAAGACAGGATTTTTTGTCTGCATTAAAAGTGGGCCAAACATTAACGCCTGTTCATCTAAGTGAGCCTCAGTAGGTGCATAGTCGGCCACGATTAACTCATAGGTGTGACCATCTTCTGCTAAAATTTCTTCAGCCACAATGGCATACCCTGCCTGCATTAACCATTTTCGCACTTCTTTTTCACCTACGTTAGGTTGTAAGATTAAACGTGGGTGGTTAGCTAGCTTAGCTTTACCTTTTTCAAGAATTGAAGCAATTAAAGGTCCGCCCATCCCACAAATGGTAATGGTGTCAACTTGGTCGGTTAGTTCGATAGCAGCTAAACCATCTGCTAGGCGGGCCTCCACCTTACCAACCAAACCCTCTTTTTTAATTTCATGTTGGGCATTTTCAAACGGCCCTTTCACCACTTCACCAGCTATTCCAAACTTAATTTGCTTGTTTAAAGCCAGGTAAGCAGGTAAATAAGCGTGGTCTGAGCCGATATCTGCTAAGACCGCCCCTGCTTTAACATATTTTGCCGCAGTTAATAAGCGGTTAGATAACTTTCTTGCGTCCATAAAAACCTCTCACTTGATACAAACTTACTAAAAAAGCGGGTCACCGAAGCTGATAACCCGCCTAGTATTTTTACTCTAAAAAGTCCTTTAATTGCTTAGAACGTGATGGATGCCGTAACTTTCTTAAAGCCTTAGCTTCAATCTGGCGAATTCGTTCACGCGTAACCCCAAAGACCTTACCAACCTCTTCAAGGGTCCGGGTCCGGCCACCATCATCCAACCCAAAGCGGAGACGTAAGACGTTTTCTTCCCGGTCGGTTAAAGTATCCAAGACACTTTCTAATTGTTCTTTTAACAACTCATAAGCAGCATGTTCAGCTGGACTAGTCGCATCTTGATCTTCGATAAAATCGCCTAAGTGGGAATCGTCTTCTTCACCAATTGGTGTTTCCAAGGAAACGGGTTCTTGCGCAATTTTAAGAATCTCACGAACTTTTTCTGTCGGCATATCCATTTCTGCCCCAATTTCTTCAGGCGTTGGTTCCCGGCCTAAGTCTTGTAGCATTTGGCGTTGAATCCTAATTAACTTGTTAATTGTTTCTACCATGTGAACTGGAATCCGGATTGTCCGTGCTTGATCAGCAATCGCACGGGTAATCGCTTGTCTAATCCACCAAGTAGCATAAGTTGAGAATTTAAACCCTTTCCGGTAGTCAAACTTCTCGACCGCCTTCATCAAGCCCATGTTTCCTTCTTGAATTAAATCAAGAAATGACATGCCCCGGCCTACATAGCGTTTAGCAATCGAAACTACTAACCGCAAGTTGGCTTCAGCCAAGCGTTGCTTAGCTTCCTCATCGCCTTCTTCAATTCGTAAGGCTAATTGAACCTCTTCATCAGCGGTTAACAAGTTAACCCGCCCAATTTCTTTTAAATACATCCGAACTGGGTCATTAATCTTAACAGTTGAAGCAGTTTCTTCCTCTTCTTTTTCGGCATCCTCTTTAGCTTCCTTAGCCTCTTTATCAGCAGCCATCAAACTAGCTTCACTTGGATTACCATTTTCGTCTACAACAGAAATACCGGCATCCTCAATCCGGCCAATCAATTTATCCATTTGGTCAGCGTCAAGACCGAATGGCTTAACTAATTGATTGGTCAATTCTGTATAAGAAATCTCCTTTTTAGGCTTATAGGCCCGAATTACTTCCCGGAGTCGTTTGTTGTATGCAACTTCATCAAAATTATTGTTCTTCTTCTCTTCTGCCAAAGTGAAGGCCTCCTTAATGTAATGCTTGTTTAACTTGTGCTATTTGCTGTTTTAGCTTAATCTTTTCAACCAATAGCCGTTGGGCTTCCTCTGTGTTTCCTAAAGACATTGCCCGCTCAAACTCCTGGTCGTTTTGGTCTAATTTAGCCAACAGCGGCGCTAATTTAGTAATAATGATGATACAATCATCAATCTCTTCAGGCTGAGCCTGGGGTGGAAACTCGGTCATTTCCAAGGAAACCACTAACTGTCTTATCGGCTCTTCCTTAATAAAATCCAAAAATTCAGCACTATTATAATCTTCATGTTGGGCAAAGTAAGCTTGCGCAACCAAGTAACCTCGTTGATAAATTTCGGTAAAAAAATGAAACTGTGCGTCGGCCATTAACCTCAAAAAGACCCCTTGCTCATGTAAGAGTCGATAAAGTAGTAGTCTTTGAGCCGTGATTACTTGCGAAACCTTTACTTGTTTTTCAGCTGGTGGTACAACCGCACTTGTCTTTAAATCAGTCAGTGGCTTAGTTTGTACCTTTAACTTAGTCTGTAAATCCCGCAACTGCGCTTCTAAGTTAAGTTTTTCAAGCTTGAACCGTTTACTCAGACGATTTAAGTACAAGTCTTGTTGAATTTTGTCCTTTAAAGGTGCTAGTACCTCTAAGACTTGTCTTAAGTAAAGCAACTGGTCGTTTTCGGTCGCTAAATTCTTTCCCCGCTCAAAATATTGTAGGTAAAAGTCTAGCGCCCCCACCTGATTAGCAGCTACCGCCTGCGCAAATTTCTCTTCACCGTATTTCTTTACGTATTCATCAGGATCCAAGTTTTCCGGTAAATTAATAACACTTAAATTAAAACTTCCCTGGCTTTCAAATAATTCCAAGGCCCGCTTGGTTGCCAGCTGCCCTGGGTCATCACCATCATAACAGATACAAACCTGATTAGTTAGGCGCTTTAACTGGTAAACTTGTTCATCAGTTAGGCTTGTCCCCATCGAAGCAACCCCATTTTTTACCCCCGACCGGTAAGCTGCCAAAACATCCATAAACCCTTCAAAGAGGATAACACGTTGCTTTAAGCGAATTTCACCCTTGGCTTTGTCGAAGTTAAAAAGCACCTTGCTTTTATTGAAAATTGCTGTTTCCGGCGAATTGAGGTACTTGGGCGCTTGTGGGTTAACATGTAGCAAGCGGCCCGAAAAAGCCACTACCTGCCCGGCTTGATTGTTAATGGGAAACATAATCCGATCTACAAACCGTTCGTGCAAACTCCCGTCTTGCCATTCTAAAAACAGCCCTGACTTCCGTACCAACTGATAATCGCTAGCCTCTTCTTTTTTAAATAACTCCTCTAACAACGGTTGTTCAGGCGCAAATCCAATCCGAAACTCCTTAATCAACTCTAAACTTAGCCCGCGGTCTTGCAGGTAAGCAAAAGCCTCTTGGCCCAGCTTAGTATTGATTAAGACATGGTGGTATAAATCTGCTGCCCGGTTATACAGTTGGTACAACTTTTGCCTAGGGGAGTTTTTTTCAGCGGCCGTTTGACCTACATCGGTTGCAATTTCGATTCCCGCTATCTGGGCAACTTGCTTAACCGCTTCAGGAAAAGTAACCCCGTTTAGTTCCATTAAAAACTTGAAGACATTTCCCCCCCGGTGACAGGAAAAACAGGTAAAAATTTGCTTTTCCTCGTTAACCGAAAATGAGGGCGTCTTCTCGGGATGGAAGGGACATAAGCCAAACCAGTTCTTACCAGACTTATGCATTTGAACCGATTGACCAACCACATCTAAGATATTGACTGACGTTCTCACCCGGTCAATAACTTCCGCGGGAATTAAACTCAACTGTGAATCCCCCCTCAAATGAACTTAACAGACACAAATGCCTGCTACACCCATTTTGAATAATCATAATCTATTTTAGCTTAATTTCACCTTATTAGCAAGCATTTAACTTAGACAAAAAAATGGTGTTAATCCGTGGGATTAACACCATCACTAATAAGCTATTTTTACTACTTAACGTTAAGTTTATCTAGTTGACCAAAGATTGTAGTTAGGTCAGCTAATTGACTTAGTTGTAATAAGCGGTTGTTCTTAATTGCTTCGTCTTTAGCCATTACCATCGTTTGGTCAAAGTAAGTGGAAATTGGTTGCCGTAACTTACGTAAGAGTTCATAATCCGCAGCTACATCAGCAGAGAATTGCTCCTTAACTTGGGCTACCGCTGCTTGTAAGGCAACTTCCGACTCATTTTCAAACAAGCTAGCGTCTACCTTGGCATCAGCTGCGAAGTCAGGAGCCTTCTTAGCCAAGCGAACTACCCGGGTTAAGGCTTCGATTGTTTCCTTAAAGTCAGCATCTGCCCGGTGCTTCGTTAAAACAGCCGCAGCCTTTTGACTCGTTACAAAGCTATTAGCCTTAACAGCAACTACTGTATCTAATGTGTCGTGGCTGTATTTGTCTGCAGCTAAAACTTGGTGCAAGCGATCTAAGATAAAGCTTTCCATTTCAGCTTGACTGTCAGTTGGGACAATCTTTTCAAACAAACTAGCATCAGCCTTATAAGCAGCCTTGATTGCTTGACTTAAATCTGTTACCGCTAGATTCCAGTTTTGATCCAAAGCAATCCGAACAATTCCTAAAGCTTGCCGTCTTAAGGCGTAAGGATCATTGGAACCAGATGGAATCATCCCCGCAGCAAAGAAAGCATAGATACTGTCTAACTTATCGGCAATTGAAAGCAAGGCCCCAACCGGACTGGCTGGCAATTTACCTTCGGCGCTAGTTGGCATATACTCTTCACTCATAGCCTTAGCAACAGTTTCTTTTTCGCCTTGCATGCGGGCATAGATTTCCCCCATAATTCCTTGCAATTCAGAAAATTCACCGACCATTCCGGTTACCAAGTCAAACTTGTAAATCATTGCTGCTCGCTTCAAGTCGGCTAATTGTTCTTCGGTAAAGCCTAGTTTTTGACCCAGGTTAGCAGCTAGAAGTTGAACCCGTTGCATCTTTTGGTAAATCGTCCCAATCTTATCGTGAAACATGACCGTCTTCAAACGTTCAACGTATTGAGCAATTGTTTGCTTTTGATCTTCTTGATAGAAGAACTTGGCATCTTCTAGCCGGGCAGTTAAAACTTTTTCATTCCCTGCCACGACATTTTCAAGGTAAGCTTTATTCCCGTTTCTAACAGCAATAAAGAATGGTAATAATTTACCAGCTTGATTTCTAACGTAGAAATAGCGTTGGTTATCCTTCATTGAGGTAATCAATACCACGTCAGGTACTTCTAGATACTTGTCAGCGAATTTACCTGCAAAAACAGTTGGATATTCAACCAAGTTATTAACTTCTTCTAGTAAATCTTCATCAACATCGACTACCCAGTCATTTTCCTTAGCTAAAGTAGCAATTTGGTTGCGAATCATATTCTTACGTTCAGCTGCATCAGCGATAACCATCTCTTTAACCAACGCTTCAGGATAGTCATCAGCGCTAGCAAAGCTAACCGGCTTGCCTAAGAAGCGGTGCCCTTGGCTAAGGCGGTCAGTTTTCACATCCAAGATTGCGAATGGAACAACCTCTTGGTCTAACAAAGCCACTAACCACTTAATTGGCCGAACGTATTCAAAATCATTGCTACCCCAACGCATCATAGTTGGGAACTTAAGTGACATTGCTACTTCTTTAAGCTTAGGCAAAATCTCAGCGGCTTGCTTACCTGCAATGAACTTTTCAACGTGAACATATTCAACTCCTTTGATTTCCTTGAAGAAGATATCATCAGTTGTCATTCCTTGCCCCCGGACAAATCCTTGGGCGGCCTTAGTCCAGTTGCCATCAGCATCTAAAGCAATTTTTTTAGCAGGTCCCTTTGCTTCTTCCTTGATATCTGCTTGCTTATCTGCTAAACCTAGAACTTTAACGGCTAACCGTCTTGGAGTCGAGTAGGCCTTAACTGCTTCAAACTCCAATCGTTCTTCCTTCAAGAAATTCTTAACCTTAGTTACTAACTGTTCTACACTAGGAGTCACTACATGGGCAGGAATCTCTTCTAAACCAATTTCTAAAAGAAAAGTATGTGCCATCTTACTTGTCCTCCTTTAAAAGTTCTTGGCGTAATTTTTCATCCTTAATCAATGGATAACCTAATTTCTTACGTTCAGCCACAAACACTTTAGCCACTGCCTTAGCCATGTTTCTAATCCGGGCTAAATAACCTGCCCGTTCAGTAACGGAAACAGCCCCCCGTGCATCTAATAAGTTAAAGGTATGGCTACACTTCAAAATGTAATCGTATGCTGGGTGAACCAAACCGTTAGTGATTTGCTTCTTAGCCTCAGTTTCGTAAACATCAAATGCCTTAAAGAGCATTTCTTGGTTACTTTCTTCAAAAGCATACTTAGAGTGTTCGTATTCAGGTTCTTTGAAGATATCGCCATATTTAACCCCATCAGCCCATTCCAGGTCAAAGACGGAATTGACGTCTTGAATGTAAGATGATAGCCGTTCTAACCCGTAGGTAACTTCGGCGGCAACTGGCTTAACTTCCAGCCCCCCAACTTGTTGGAAATAAGTAAACTGGGTAATTTCCATCCCGTCTAACCAAATTTCCCAACCAACACCGGCACAACCCATTGATGGGTTTTCCCAGTTATCTTCCACAAAACGGATATCGTGTTCTTCTGGAACAATCCCTAAGGCCCGCAAACTATCAAGGTATAATTCTTGAATATTGCTTGGGGATGGCTTCATGATTACTTGGAATTGGTGGTGTTGGAACAAACGGTTAGGGTTGTCACCGTAACGGCCATCGGCAGGACGGCGAGATGGTTCAACGTAAGCCACGTTCCATGGTTCTGGTCCCACTGCCCGTAAAAATGTATAAGGGCTCATTGTGCCGGCACCTTTTTCTGTATCGTATGCCTGCATTAACATGCAACCTTGCTTAGCCCAAAATTGTTGCAAGGTCAAAATAATATCTTGCATT
Organism: Ligilactobacillus agilis DSM 20509; assembly: GCF_001436215.1. Classification (GTDB taxonomy): domain Bacteria; phylum Bacillota; class Bacilli; order Lactobacillales; family Lactobacillaceae; genus Ligilactobacillus; species Ligilactobacillus agilis. The sequence continues at coordinate 7,787 of NZ_AYYP01000029.1, read as the reverse complement.
GCTAATTTCTTCGTCATGCAAAAAACTCCTTTGTCTTTATTCGGAAAAAACCTCTTAGCATCACAAAAAGTCGTCCCCATGTGACGCCAATAATGGTCACATAGGGACGACTTTTCCAAATCGCGGTTCCACCCTACTTCTAGTTTTGCCTAGCAACTTCATTACGTAAAGCTCCAAAAGCGCCAACTACCTTTTAAAAGTACCTGCTTTCACCATCCCAGGCTCGCTTACCTTTTTGAAAGATAGCCCTCTTTCATCAACGCTTCATTTATTAAACAAAGATAGGATAATCGTTTTTTGACCAGCTGTCAAGTAGGTAAAGGTTTTCAAACGATGAATTTTTTCTTTTTTATTACCCTATCCCTTTAGCACTCCGCCTTTCAATATGCTTATCGCCGTACCTTTCTTACTCAAATTACGATAAAAAAGCCCTCCACCATAAGCGGAGGGCTTAACCTAACGATTGTTAGTCTTTCCTAATACCTGGGAATTAAAGTGCGTTAGATGCACCGTGGTAAACAATCCCACGACGTGAGTCAACTGTGATAACTTCACCGTCAGCTACTAATTCAGTTGCGTTAGCGGCACCAACAACAACAGGGATACCCATTGAGATACCAACAACAGCAGCGTGTGATGTTAAACCACCGTTTTCAACAACTAAAGCAGCTGATTTTTCGATAGCTGGTAAGTAGTCCTTATCAGTTGTCTTCACAACTAAAACGCCACCTTCTTCAGCCTTTTCAACAGCTTCCTTAGCAGATGTAGCAACAACAGCCTTACCGATAACTGTTTCGTCACCAACACCTTGACCTTCAACTAACTTAGAACCAATCAATTGAATCTTCATAACGTTAGTTGTACCCTTTTCACCAACTGGTACACCAGCAGTGATCAAGATTAAGTCACCTTCCTTAGCAAAGCCAGCCTTCTTAGCTTCTTCAGTTGCTAAGGCAAACATTTCATCAGTTGAAGCAGGAGCTTCAGCCATCACAGGGTAAACACCCCAGTTGATAGCTAAACCGCGACGAGTACGGTCATCAAATGTCACAGCTAAGATATCAGCATCTGGACGGTACTTAGAAATCATACGAGCTGTGTGACCAGACTTAGTAGCAGCAACGATAACTTTGATGTTCAAGTTGTTAGCTGCTTCAGCAACGGCACGACCGATAGCTTCAGTAACATCAGTCTTGTCGAAACGGTTTAATGAGAATTCACGGTGTTGACGTAAAGCATTTTCAGCCTTAACATTAATCCGAGCCATAGTTGCAACAGCTTCTACAGGGTAGTCACCGTTTGCAGATTCACCAGATAACATAGTTGCATCTGTACCGTCAAACACAGCGTTAGCAACGTCAGAAGCTTCGGCACGTGTAGGACGTGGGTTTTCTTGCATTGAGTCAAGCATTTGAGTAGCAGTGATAACTGGCTTACCAAGTGCGTTACACTTCTTGATTAAGCTCTTTTGTACCAAAGGCACGTTTTCTGCTGGGATTTCAACCCCCATGTCACCACGGGCAATCATCAAACCATCAGAAACCTTGATGATTTCATCAAAGTTGTCGATACCTTCTTGTGATTCAATCTTAGGGAAGATTTGCACGTGTTCCATGTGCTTTTCTTCTAAAAGTTCACGAATATCTAAAACGTCTTGTGGCTTACGAACGAAAGAAGCAGCGATGAAGTTGATTTCGTTGTCTAAACCGAAACGAATGTCATCTGAGTCTTTTTCAGTAATACCAGGCAAGTTGATAGAAACGCCAGGAGCGTTAACACCTTTACGTGAACCAAGTGTACCTTCATTCAAGACTTTACATACTAATTCCTTAGTAGCTTCATCTTTCTTTTCGATTTGCATGTCGATCAAACCATCATCGAATAATACGTGGCCACCTTCGTGAACATCATCGTATAAACCTGGGTAAGTAACAGCAATCTTTTCCTTTGTACCTTCAATAGAAGCATCCATTGAAATCCGCACTTCGTCACCAATGTTGAAGTGAATCTTACCTTCTTTTTGAACAGTTGTCCGAATTTCGGCACCCTTAGTATCAAGCATGATACCTACCATCTTACCAGTAACTTTTTCAGCTTGACGAACTAAGTTCATCCGGCCAAGGTGTTCTTCATGGTCACCGTGTGAGAAGTTGAAGCGGAATACGTTAGCACCTGCTTCAATCAATTTAACGATTGTGTCTAAGTCTGAACTAGCTGGTCCAAGTGTACTTACAATCTTGGTCTTTTTCATGAGTAAAGTCTCTCCTTTAAAAATAGTACATGTAAAACTGACGTTTATGTCTGTTATTACCAGTGATAAATAATAATTACGCTTTTAACAAGCAATGTTTAGAAACGAATCCGATCGTTTAAATCGGCCAAGGAAACATCTGTCTTGTGCTTGTGGTTTTCCAAGGTATCAATGATATCCTTAGCAACAAGTTGGTTATCGCGGATACCAACTGCTAAACCACCCTTGCCTTCAAGTAATAATTGAACGGCATAATCACCAAAACGACTTGCTAAGACACGGTCCTTAGCAGTTGGCATGCCCCCACGTTGTACGTGAGCCAATGTAACTGCCCGGCTATCAAAGTCACCGTATTGGTCAATTTGGTCTTTTAATTCTTGTGCTGACATTACACCTTCAGCAACAACAACGATACCATAGTCCTTGCCGCGCTTCTTGTTGTCAGTCAACTTAGCTGCGATTTCTTTGGCATCAAATTCACGTTCAGGAATAACGATTGCATCTGCGCCTGCAGAAATTCCTGACCATAAAGCGATATCGCCGGCGCCACGACCCATTACTTCTACAACAAAAATCCGTTGGTGTGAACGGGCTGTATCAATAATCCGGTCTAAGGCTTCGGTTGCAACCCCAACCGCAGTATCAAAACCAATTGTAAAGTCAGTTCCTGGAATATCGTTATCAATAGTCCCTGGAACCCCAATTGAGTTGAAGCCATGTTTAGTAAGCTTCATGGCACCATGGTAAGAACCATCGCCCCCGATAACTACTAAAGCATCAATTCCAAGCTTCTTCAATTGTTCAATTGCTTTTAACTGAGTTTCTTCTTCAGCAAATTCTGGGAAACGTGCTGAACGAAGAATAGTACCCCCACGGTTGATAATGCCGTCTAAATCATTTAAAGAGTCCATTTTGAAGACATCGCCTTCAACTAAACCCTTATAACCATAGTTTACACCGTATGCTTCAAGGCCTGCATGCATTGCAGAACGGGCGATTGCACGAACAGCTGCGTTCATACCTTGTGAATCGCCACCACTTGTCAAAATACCAATGCGTTTCATTTCTTCACCTCAAGTAAAAATTCTGTAGTACTACTTTCTCCACAAGTTATCTTACCACTTTTACTTAAGCTTGTCTTGTAAAAAAAGAAATTTCTCAGATTATTTACAAATTGTTTTCATACTCTTTTTCATTTTTTCAAAACTACATTTTCTTGACCTAATAAATTGATAAGCTCGGCTTCTAACCTAGCATCCGTGCTTAGCCAGTAACGCTCATGTAAAAGGCGTTTAGTCCCTGCACTTTCATCATAAATAATCACCGGTGTTTCGCCGTGATTAGCTCGGAGCGTACTGGTTAATTTTAACTTGGCTAAGGTATTATTTTCCGGTGTCAGCCTTAGATACCAACAAGTTTTTTTCATTAAGTCTGCAAACTTAATTTGCTTAACTATAAACGATAGTCCGTTATGTTCTTGCACTTCCCCACTAACTAAAAGTGACTGGCCTTTCTTTAAACGTAAGCCGTAGCGTCTAAATTCGGTGGGAAAAAGGGTCAAGTCTACTTCACCACTTTCGTCGCTTCCGGTCAAGAAGGCCATTTCTTCATTATTTTTGGTTCTAATTACCTTTATTTTCCGGATGTAAACTAATAGGCGTGTTTTCATGTTTACTTGTAAATCGCCAACGGCTGTTACTGGATAAAAGGTTTTTATCCAACTATATTTTTGAAGCAGGTGCCCCGAGATAACTAGCCCCAAATACTCACTTTCTTTATCTAGTTGTTCTTCTAGGCTAAAGGGCTCTACTGGACGGTCGACCGTTTCTAGCAAGGATTGCAATACTGGACTATCGGTCAGCTCAATGGTCTTTAACTGACTTTCTAGGTTAGTCAGTAACTGCTTACGATTAGGCTCAAACTCGTCAAAGGCTCCCACATAGATTAGTGGTTCAATCAAAGCCGCTTGCCGGTATTTTTCAGGAATCCTTTCTAAGAAATCTTGAAAGCCCTTGTAATTACCAGCTTGTCGTCTTTCCAACAGGATGGCGTCACAAAAATCCCGGCGAATTTTTTTAATACTTGCTAATCCAAAGTAAATTTGGCCTTGGCGCAAGGTAAAACCTTTTTGACTCAAATTAATATTTGGGCCCTTAACCTTAACTTGGTATTTCTTAGCTTCTATCACATACTCTCTTATTTTCGGACTAGCTAGTAGTGAATTGAATAAGGCCGTGTAAAAAGCAGCTGGGTAGTGCGCCTTAATGTAAGCCAGCTGAAAGGCAAACTTAGAGTAAGCAACAGCGTGCGACCTGTTAAAACCGTAGTTAGCAAACCGTTCAATGTAATCGTAAACCTGCTTAGCTACGGAAACCTCATAGCCTAACTTTTTAGCACCTTTGATAAACTGGTCTTTCAACTCTAAAATTAGGTGATCATTCTTGCTACTAATTGCTCGGCGCAAAATATCGGCTTCTCCTAGAGTAAAGCCTGCCATTGTCGAAGCCACTTGCATAACCTGTTCTTGGTAAACAATGATTCCGTAAGTCAAGCCCAAGATTGACTTCAAATTATCGTTAGGATAAGTAACCTGCTTGAGACCATGCTTTCTAGCAATAAACTCGTCAATATTAGCTAACGGACCCGGACGGTACAAAGCATTAACTGCGGCAATATCTTCAAAAGAAGTAGGTCTTAGTTTCCGTAACACATTGCGAATTCCACTCGATTCAAATTGAAAAACTCCGGCCGTATCACCACGAGCAAATAATTGTAAGGTCAGCTCATCATTTAAATCAATCTGCCTAACGTCAAGCTCCGTTTGATATCCCCGCTTAACTAAGCTTAAAGCCTGTTCCAATAGACTAAGGTTTCGCAACCCAAGTAAGTCAATTTTCAAAAGTCCAACCGCTTCTACCTGCTTTTTAGCATACTGACTAAGCCAGATTCCGTCATTTCCCATGTGCAACGGAACTGTTTCAACTAAGTCTGTATCGCTTAAAATTATTCCCGCAGCGTGTTTGGAGTAATGTCTTGGTAGCCCTTCTAAACTTAAAGCTAGACGAAACAACAATTTATTTTTCGGGCTATCATTTACTAAGTTGCGCAAGCTTTGAGACTGTTCATAAGCCTCTTTTAAGCTAATTTTAAAGACCCGCGGAATCGCTTGGCTCCATTTTTCTAACTCAAAGCTATTAAGTTCTAACACCCGGCCAACATCCCGGAGCGCCTGCCGCGCCCCAAACGTATCGAAGGTAATAATTTGTGCCAGGTGGTTTTGACCATACTGTTTTTTTAAATGACTGATGACTTCATCCCGACGATTATCCGGCAAATCGATATCAATATCTGGCATCTGCGCCCGCTTCTCATTTAAAAAGCGTTCAAATAGCAACTGGTACTTTAACGGGTCAACGTCCGTAATCCCTAAACTGTATGCCACTAACGAACCAGCTGCCGACCCCCGCCCGGGATCTAGCATAATTTTTTGACTCCGAGCAAAGTTAGTAATATCGGCCACAATCAAGAAATAATCATCAAACCCCATCTTATTAATAACAGCCAACTCAGATTCCAGCCGGTCAAAGTAAGGTTTAGTTGCACTAACAGCCGCTTTTCTAAGCTTAACGTCCAATCCCTCTACACACAGCTTACGTAAGTAACTTTCCGAATCTAAGCCACTTGGCGTCTTAAAATGGGGCAATTTTGTTTTAGTAAATTCTAGCTGCAAATCAACTTGCTGGCAAAGCTCGGCAACATTAGCATAAGCTTCTGTAAGCCCTGCTTGCTCATACTCTGCTTCAACCTGGGTAGGACTCTTCAAGTAATGTTTACCCCTTTGCTTGCCTTGTAAATCTGCTTCTTTTAAGGTACGCCCGCTCTTTAGTGCCGCCAAGACTTCCTGCTGTAAAATATCTTTAGGTTCAAGGTATTCAACTCGCAAACTTGCCACTAATTTGCAGTCTAGCTGTTCGGCCAATTTGATAAGCGTTTGCTTGCTAAATTCATCAAAATTGGCTTCAATTCCAAAGTACAAATTAGACGCCACTCGTGCCTTTAAAGCTGTAAGCCAGGTTAAATTAGCAGCAGGATTGCTAGCGATAAGATAAGTCAAGTTTGGGGGCAGGATTACTATCAAATCACTTAAATTAGCATCAACTTGCTCTAAAGTTAGACTGACTCCTTCAGGTTTAGCTAACTTCAAGGAAGATAGCTTCATCAAATTTTGATAGCCAGCTGCATTCTTAGCAAGCAACACAATATCACTGGTTATTAAATCACTTTGACTACTGGTAAGCTGAAGTGTTATCCCCACCAACGGTTTAATATTGGCCCGTAGACACGCTTGATAAAAAGTCAACGCCCCATACATTACGTTGTAGTCGGTTAATGCTAGCGCCTGATAACCTAATTTTTTAGCCGCTTGAACATAATCTTCGATTCTCAAACCAGATTGCAACAAACTATAAGAACTAATTACCTGTAAGGGTGAAAACATTCTCTCACCTTCCTTTGCCCTTTACTCATTTAACTACTAAGGTTATTATAACAAATTTCTCGTAAAAATTTTCTTATGCTTTTTTAGGACAAATGTGTTAAACTACTTATATATTGTGAGGTGCTCATGATGGGAAAACAATTAACAATTTTATTTTGGGGATTCATCTACGGTGAAGTCTTAGGCTACATCGTTTCCGCTTTAAGTGGCTACACCTTTGACGCCAAGCTTTCCGGCTTAATTCCAATGATTGGCGGTTTTATCGTTATTAACTGCTTATCTTACTTCGTCAAAGATTCCCAAGAAAAATAGAACTTATTTAAGGTGCTAACTTCTGAAATCTAAGTTAGCACCTTTTTTAGTTAAATTTAAAAAAACAACAGATAGGCTTCTGAATTAAAGCTTGAAAAAAGGGGATCCTAAGAAAATCAGTTGTTTTCTTAGAATCCATTGAAAATAATACACCCAGCGTTTTGAATAGAGCCCTATTTACATTCCTCTTAAGTTAAATAGAATCCATACCCATAATCTCTGTCAGAGACCATAAGTTGCCGTTGGCATCAACAATCTCATCTTCCTTAATTCCTAACTTATTAAGTACTGAGTTTTTGCTATCGATATTTTTCACCGCAGATACTAACGAATTAATAACTTTCCGCAGACCTGTACCCAATATGTTACCGTACGGGCTCTTTATCCCGTACTTCACTATGTTTCCATAGTGTTCAGACTATCTTTTCATCCTTAAAAGTAGACATAAAAAAAGAGCCCTTGCAGACTCACTTTCATCCTTATAATCTAAATACCCATTTAAATATACCGCCAATAAAGGTAATAAAACCGATAATAAAGAAAATTGGAATAATTATATCGTCTATAGCTGGCATCTAGGCCAGTCTCCTCCTTGATTTCTTTAAGTGTATTTTCCTTAAGGGACAGATTTACTTCTACCCACCCACCTGGAAGTGACCAGCTACCGTCGTTTTCATTAATTTAGGGCGGGATACCAGTGGTTTTAACCACTGGAGGGATAGCCCT
>NZ_AYYP01000028.1 GCF_001436215.1 Ligilactobacillus agilis DSM 20509 | reverse complement strand
CAGAGTAAGATACAAGAATTACATATTTCTGTGTCTACTCTAAAGGGAGCATATCAAAAATGCTCGTGCTTTAAATCTACGAAAAGAGGTGCAACAATAAATGTAATCCAAGGGCAACGCAAATAGCCGTTACCATCACTAATTTTAATTGCAAACGCCACTTGGACTTAGCGGCTTTATCACCTGACTCTATCTCAAGAATCTGTGCTTGTGTATCATCTACTTGTTCTTGCAAGTATTCTTCTTGGTAGTGTAACTCCTGTAAAGTCGCTTTGCTCAGCTTATGTCAACTACCCCTCACTAAAGTGAGAGGCTTGTAGCTCACGACCTTACGGTCAGTGGTCATAACGCAATTAATTGCTTCCACACTATACGTGGCTACATCATTGGGTGGTTGACAGCACCCACTTAACTAACACGTTTACGCGTTAGTTGTTAATTCAAATTTAGGTTGTTCTTGCCCACTAATATATTGCGTACCCAATAATTGGATATTCATTGCACCTAAGCGGTCATCATTAGAGCGATAATCGCAATTAGTGCAATAATACTCATGTAAATCGTGATTCCGGTTAGATTTTTTAATCGTTCCGCATTTAGGACAACGTTGCGAAGTATATTGAGCTGAAACTTCAATTACTTCACTATTATTTAAGTGTGCTTTGTAGGTTAAGAATTGTGCTAATTGATAAAAAGCCCAGGATTTATTTTGATTACGTAAGGCTTT
>NZ_AYYP01000027.1 GCF_001436215.1 Ligilactobacillus agilis DSM 20509 | reverse complement strand
AAAAAAGAAATTCAACCAGAAAAACTACCTTTGAAGAACGCCTAGAAATCATTGAATTCTTGATTAAACATGATATTAATTACTATAGAACAGCCGAAAAATATGATGTGAGTTATGCACAAGTATATAACTGGTATAAAAAATATACTAAGAGTAATAATGATCCAGAATCACTTCGTGATAACCGTGGTAAAAGAAAATCTATAGCAACAATGAATGATCTTGAACGCTTACAAGTTGAAAATCGACTACTTAAAGCACAATTAGAACAACAAAAAATGGAGATTGCCTTCGCAAAAAAATTAGTAGAAATACGCAATCGAGGGGTGAAAAAGAATTAAAGTACATAGCGATTAAAGAATTACATCAAGAATATCACTGGTCGATTAGTAAGCTTAGTAAGATTGCCAAAGTGACAAGAGATGCGTATTATAAATGGTTTAAACGATGTAATAGTACGTATCGAAAACAACAAGACCAACTCTACTCTGCCATTTTAGAATTGGAGAAAGAACATAATTTTACTTTAGGTTATTTAAGTATGACCACTCAGTTGAAAGCAGAAGGGAAATTAGATTTTACGGTTGGTTTAAAACGTGTAAGATCTTGTATGCGTAATAATAATATTCGTGTAAATATCAGAAAGAAAAAGAGAAA
>NZ_AYYP01000026.1 GCF_001436215.1 Ligilactobacillus agilis DSM 20509 | reverse complement strand
CACTGACCGTAAGGTCGTGATCTACAAGCCTCTCACTTTAGTGAGGGGTAGTTGACCTTTTTGTACATTATCTATATCGGCCAAAAGCAAAAATATTTTAGCCTCTTTAGACAAAAAAATAGTAGTGCTTATTTCAAACGGTTGAAAAAGTCACTACTTTCTTTTGACTATAAAATGCTGATTATCCGTTAAACTAGCCAAAAAAATAAAATTATAGGATAGTTCCCACAAATGGTGGTCAATCGCAGCACTCAACAAGACTAACCCTAGGCCTAGCAAGAGGCTGTAAGTTCGTTCTGCTTTAAACCGCCAGGCTAGAAAAATTAGCATGATAACAAAGCAAGTAAACAATAAAATTCCTTGCATAGCTAGCAGACGTACAAAGGAGGAATCAATGAAAAAGTACGGTTGGTGGGGGTTAAACTTGCCATTACCATTTTCCCTAAAGTAACGTCCAAATAAGGTCAGCGGTTTTTGCAAGGCTAGCTGTCCGTAAGTTAGGCGGTGAGACAAAAGTTCATCCACCCTCCTAAACCAGGTCCACTCAGGTGTAAACAAATAATTCATAGCTAGGTTAAAGCCCAAGTACACTAGCATGATGGCCCCTAAACTCCAACCATCAAGGTAGTTAATGAGTTTCTTTAGCTTAGGGTAGCTAACAGCTAGAACTAGCGTGACCGCCATTAATATTAAATCTAACCTGGTCCCCGTAAACCTAAATACTCCCCAGGTAGCCACTAGACTGACTAGATATTCTATCCAACTGAGCTTAAAATTGCGGTAACAAAAATAAGCTACTAGCCAGTGAAACACGTGGGCAGCAAAATCTGAGGGGGTAACGGAACCAAATGACATTCGTAACGTTCCCCCAGGTCTAACCATGGTCATATCATTAAGTATTCCCCCAAAAGTCAGGAGTGCTAGGCTAAGCATTATCACAGCTACTTCGATTAAGTAACACCTTAATAACCAACGATAGTCTTCATCTTTAGCCGCCACTAAAATCACAAAGTAAAAAAAGATATCCAGTAAGTGGGCGTTAGAGCCGACATAATACAAAAACAAGCTCATAGCTAAAAAGCCGGCTTTAAAACGCCAACTGTTGGCATCAATAAATAGAATTTTAATTGTAGCTAACCCAACCCCTAATTGAGAAATCCTAAATAAGATTAAGGGACTTAAGCCGGAAACATCTACCGGCAGTTGTGTTCCCCGCAAGTAATTTCCTAATAACGCTAACCCTAAAGCGACTAGCAGTATCTTCCTGCCCCAATTAGCTTTAGGTGTCAATTCTAATTGAGCCATGTTGCTTGATAGACGTCCTCTTTAAAACCACAAGTTACCTTGGTTCCCTCCACCATCAACGGCCGTTTGATTAGTTTGCCATCACTAGCCAACAATTCAGCCGCTTCAGCAACTGACATCTGGGCCACCTTATCTTTTAGGCCCAACTGCCGATAATGCTGGCCACTTGTGTTAAAGAAGTAACGCAAGTTTTGGTCCGAATTACTAATCCAGGTTAATAACTCTTCCTTAGTGGGAGGAAGTTCCACCAAATCCTGTTGTTCATAAACTACCTCATGCTCATCCAACCACTTCTTGGCCTTCTTACAAGTTGAACACCGAGAGTAACAGTAAAATTTCTTCATAGGTATCACCTCATTAGAAATTATACTGTGTTTTTAGTAAGAATGGTAGCCTTTCGAGCTAATTAAAAAATGCGTTGCCTTCAGTTCACATAGACAACGCATTATTAGTTCTATTTAAAATCACTCTCGTCTTGGTTACTAAACATGTAGCTCTTGTAGTGATAGCGCATTGACATAATAAAGCCAATCCCCATCATATTTCCTAACAGAGCTGACCCCCCTTGACTAACGAAGGGAAGAGGAATCCCAGTTAATGGCAACAGACCAATACTCATCCCGATATTTTCAAATACGTGGAATAAAATCATCATGATAACTCCAGTTGAAATATAGGCATAAAATTCATTTTTGGTATCAAAGATTACCTGAATCATTTGGAAAATCAGTAAGAGGTAAACGAAGATTAAGAGACAACTCCCAATGAAACCAAAGTTTTCACCAATTACTGAAAAAATCATATCTGATTCCCGCACTGGGACGTAAACTTTGGAAACATTGAAACCTTTTCCTAAAAGCTGCCCTGAGCCGATTGCCTTCATGCTTTGCCACAACTGATAACTAGTCCCGTTAGTTGATGCAGAGGGATCTAACCATGAATCAATCCGGCTGAATTGGTAGGCCTTAAAGCCGATTTTCTCCAGGATTGCGCGGTTATAAACTACTAGGAAAATCGCAGTCGACCCTAAAACCGTGGCAACTGCAATTACCGGGGCAATGATTCTCCAAGTCAGACCAGAAACAATTACCATCCCCCCAAAGATTGCGAAGAAAACCAACATTGTCCCAAAGTCATTTTGCAATTTTAATAAGACTGCCACCGGAATTAACCAGGCAATCATCTTGCCCAACAGCAACCAGTCCGTTCTCATGGTGTGCTCATAATACTCTGAATTATGTTGGGTAATAACCCGCCCCATCATCAGAATAAAGGCTGGCTTCATAATTTCTGACGGCTGGAAGGTAAATGGTCCCAGTGCAAACCAACTCTTAGCCCCGGTTAGGGCTGCATAGGAACGACTATAAAAAATCAGCACCATAATCAAAAGAAAAATTCCGATTCCATAAGCTACCGGCGCTACTTTCCAAAGTTGTTCGGCATCAAATTGCATCAAAAAGATAACGATAATCGCTCCTAAGGTGTACCAAATTGCTTGTGATAACATTACCCTGGTGATGCTGGCAGTACTAGTATCATGCTTAACCGCAACGTAGATGGACACCATCCCAATTACCGCCAAGACCAAGACACAAAAGATAATTCCCCAGTCAATCCTGGCATCATCGTCAGCTTTCATGCTTAAAAATTGTTTTTTTAGCATGGAAAAATCCCCTTTAACTAAAATTTGAATACTACTTATTATAGATAATTTGCCGACTGAAGCAATAATCAGCCGGCAAATTTAGTGCTTTTTTAGCTTTTAACCCCGATGTAAGTGGAAGTCACGAATCAATAGGTCAAGTGCTTCATTTTCTGTCTTCACATTAAAGCGCTCGCCACTTGGTAACACGGCAATAAACTTATCTTGGTCAGCAATTACTTGCCCCAACTTACTTTTCTTAGCCGTTAATTCTGTGACTAATTGACCATTAACCATCTTTTCTTCTTCAGTAATTTGAATATTTTTATCTTTTCTTGACACGAGATTACTCCTTATCGCTCTTTATTTCTCTGTAAGTTTTATCAGGATTACGCCTTAAGCTAAATTTATCAGGAACATAATCTATTCCGCCAGGAACAAAGGGATTACACCTTAGAATACGGCTAAATCCCATAATTAGCCCCAATATGGGTCCATGCTTTTCAATCGCTACAATAGTATAGGTTGAACAAGTCGGATAATACCTGCAACTAGGCGGAAATAAGGGAGATATCCACCCTTTGTAAAATCTTATCAGCCCAATTAAAATTCCTTTTAAAAGCTTACTTATTGTCATTTACCAGTTTGTTCCACCTTATCTAACAAGTAGCCTGTCCCTACAGCTACATCATCTAACGGCGAATCTGCTACCACCACCGGTACTTGTAATTGGTTAGAGAATAATTCGTCAATTCCATCTAAGAGTGCACCACCACCGGTTAAAACGATTCCCCGATCAATAATATCAGCCGCTAATTCAGGGGGAGTTTGGCTTAAAACCTCATGGGCAGCGATAATAACGGACATCATTGTGTCATGCAAAGCTTCTTCAATTTCGGCAGAAGTAACCGTAATTGATTCAGGCATTCCTTTAACCACGTCACGTCCCCGCACTTCCATTTCCTTATCGCGGTGGCCTTTAAGCACCGTCCCAATTTCAATCTTAATTTTTTCGGCCGTATGTTCACCGATTAAAAGCCCCCGTTTCTTGCGTAAGTAGGTAACAATATCTTGGTTCAGCTTATCACCTGCTACACGTAAGGACCGACTGACTACAATGTCACCTAGTGATAGGACAGCAATATCACTAGTCCCACCACCGATATCAATTACCATGTTTCCCTGTGGCTTGAAAATATCTAAACCAGCTCCTACCGCTGCTACCTTGGGTTCTTCTTCCAAATAAACATTGCCCCCGCCAGACTTCTCTGCAGCTTGGCGAATGGCCTTTTTCTCAACTTCAGTGGTATTAGTTGGGCAACAAATCATAATGTTAGGCTTAGACATAAAGCCTTTTACATTTAATTTCTTGATGAAATAAGATAACATTTGCTCGGTCATATCAAAATCCGCAATTACCCCATCTTTTAAGGGTCTAATTGCCCGGATATTGCTTGGGGTCCGTCCCACCATTTTATATGCCTCAGAGCCAACTGCTAGCACCCTATTACTCATCGTATCTACCGCCACAACTGAGGGTTCATTTAAAACGATTCCCTTACCCTTAACGTTTATTAAAACATTGGCAGTACCTAAATCGATACCGATATCTTTGGCCATACTAAAACTCCTCTTTAATACTTTAATTTTACTAGGATTCACTTGTCATATATTTTTATGCATCGAAAGTATTATAACATGAACCAATACCGCTTGAAAAGTCAATCAAAAAGGTGTTTAACCACTGAACTTGCCTTATTTCAGTGGTTAGACACCTGTTTTTTTACTTAATCAAATCACGTTGTAACCGGTACTCTACATCACCAGTAACATCATTTATCCGTTTAATTTCGGCCCCTAAAGCTGCTAGCTTTTGGTGGAAGTGATAGTAGCCCCGGTCTAAGTATTGAAGGTGGGTTACTTGGGTAATGTTTCTTGCCACTAAGCCGGCTAAAATCAAAGCTGCAGCTGCCCGTAAATCAGTTGCAGCCACTTCAGCACCATTGAAGTCAGTTGGTCCATACAAGATAACCGTATTTCCCTCCACCTTAAAGTCAGCGTTCATCCGTCTCAGTTCTTCTAAGTGCATAAAGCGATTTTCAAAGACTGTTTCCGTTAATAGACTCGTGCCACTAGCAGCCAACTGAAGAATGGACACCTGCGGTTGCATGTCCGTTGGGAACCCTGGGTGTGGCAAGGTTTTCACTACTACTGGCTTTAACTTATCCGGGCCAATAATTCTGATTCCCCTTGCCTCTTCTTTAACGGTAACACCCATTTCTTCTAATTTAGAAATTAACGGGATGTTGTGTTCAGCGATGGCATCCTTGATAAGTACATTTCCCTTAGTCAAAGCCGCTGCCACCATAAAGGTTCCTGCTTCAATCCGATCTTGAATAATTGCATGCTCAGTTCCGTGAAGCTCATCTACCCCTACAATCTTGATGGTTTCTGTCCCGGCACCTTTTACATTAGCTCCCATTTTATTTAAAATGTTAGCCAAATCAACAATTTCAGGTTCACGGGCAACATTTTCAATTACAGTGGTTCCCTTAGCCAAGGTGGCGGCCATCATAATATTTTGCGTAGCCCCAACACTTGGAAAATCAAGGTAGATATTGGCCCCCACTAAACCATCTGTACTAGCCTCAATGTAGCCATCATGCCGTTTTATCTTAGCACCTAGAGCTTCTAAGCCTTTCAAGTGCAAATCAATTGGGCGCGAACCAATTGCACAACCGCCGGGCATTGCAACCTTGGCATGATTTAACCGTGCCAAAAGTGGACCCAAGACTACGATTGAGGCCCGCATTTTAGAAACGTACTTAAAGGGCGCTTCATAAGATAGTTTACCGGTCGCATCAAGTTCAATTGTTTTACTTGCCTCGTCCATGCCGACTTCTACGTTCAAAAAACGGATAACGTTATTCATCGTATACACATCAGACAAAATAGGTACGTTTGTTAACACAGTCCGTCCCTTGGTGGGAAGAATTGCAGCCGCTAAAATAGGCAACACCGCATTTTTAGCCCCTTCTATTTCTACTTCGCCTTCCAACCTACGACCACCACGAACAATAATTTTTTCCAAGATAATTCCTCCATTAACACAGCACTAATACTGGCTTTTACAGCTTTTTGTAATTAAAATTTACCGACAGCCAATCTAGCTAATAAGATAGACTAGGTTGCGTGCGCTATCAATAAAATTCAAGAAAAATTCACTACAACCAAAACCAACTGCTACGGATAGCATTACTATGACCAATTTAAATTTACCTTGACGTTCTGGTGTAATGTAACGATCTAACCTTAATGATTGAAACCCCATAAAGGCTAACGTTATAAAAATAAAGTGGCTCACTAATGTAATTAGCGCCAAATATCCATAATATTGCATAACATTACCTCGTTAAGAATTCGTGATAATCATAGCATAAACTTTACTTTTAGTCACTAAAATTTTCTAATTTAAGTAAAGACTTAAACTTTAGTAAAAAAGGCATCGACCCGGAAGGTCAATGCCTTTTAGCTAACTATCTATGACTAGAAATACTAATCCGGTTAACAGCACGACGTAAGGAAACTTCCGCCCGCTTCAATTCGTCAACATTGTGATTTTCCTTAGCTTGTGCAATCCGCTTTTCAGCGCGTTCCTTAGCCCGTTGTGCACGGTTAGTATCAATATCTTCACTTTTTTCTGCAGCTGAAGCCACAATCGATAAAGTGTTGTCAGAAAATTCCATAAAGCCCCCGCTAACGGCGATTTCATCAAACTTTTCTTCACCTTTATGAACACGAACCCTATCAATTGCAAGGGCAGCTAAAGTTGGAATGTGGTTGGGCATAATCCCAATTTCACCAACAGTTGTCTTGCAAACAACTAGGTCCGTAGTCGCATCATAAACACTGCCATCGGGTGTAACGATATTTACGGTAATAACAGATTTAGCATCCATTTTACGCTACCCCCTTTATTGGTTTGCTAATTTCTTGGCTTTTTCAACTACGTCTTCGATTGGTCCAACTAAACGGAAAGCTTCTTCTGGAAGGTCATCGTACTTACCTTCTAAGATTTCCTTGAAGCCCTTAACCGTTTGTTCAACTGGAACATATGAACCTGGCAAACCAGTAAATTGTTCAGCAACGTTGAAGCTTTGTGACAAGAAGAATTGGATTCTCCGAGCCCGAGCAACGATAACTTTTTCTTCATCAGAAAGTTCATCCATCCCTAAGATAGAGATAATATCTTGTAATTCACGGTAACGTTGCAAGATATGTTGAACTTCGGTTGCAACTTGATAGTGTTCTTCCCCAACAATTTCTGGAGAAAGGGCACTAGAAGTAGAAGCCAATGGATCCACAGCTGGGTAAATACCTTGTTGAGTCAAGGCACGTTCCAAGTTAGTGGTTGCATCCAAGTGGGCGAATGTAGTTGCAGGCGCAGGGTCAGTGTAGTCATCGGCAGGAACATAAACCGCTTGAATAGATGTAACTGAACCCTTCTTAGTTGATGTAATCCGTTCTTGTAATTGACCCATTTCAGTTGCCAAAGTTGGTTGGTAACCTACGGCAGAAGGAATCCGACCTAAAAGGGCAGAAACTTCTGACCCGGCTTGAGTAAACCGGAAAATGTTATCAATGAACAAGAGCACATCTTGACCTTCAACATCACGGAAGTATTCCGCAATTGTCAACCCTGTTAAGGCAACCCGCATCCGGGCTCCAGGAGGCTCATTCATTTGTCCGAATACCATGGCTGTTTTTTCTAAAACGCCAGATTCTTTCATTTCAAAGTACAAGTCATTACCTTCACGGGTCCGTTCACCAACACCAGTGAACACTGAAATCCCGTTGTGTTCTTGGGCAATGTTGTGAATCAACTCTTGGATTAAAACGGTCTTACCAACACCGGCCCCCCCGAATAACCCAATCTTACCACCCTTAATGTAAGGGGCAAGTAAGTCAATAACCTTAATCCCAGTTTCAAGGATTTCTGTACTTGTATTTAATTGATCATAGGCAGGAGCATCACGGTGGATTGGATCACGCCGGTGATCTTCTGAAAATTCTTCGCCATTATCGATGGTTTCACCTAAAACATTAAATACCCGTCCTAAAGTATCTTCCCCAACAGGAACACTAATTGGTGCGCCAGTATCAACAACTTCGGCTCCACGTTGAAGCCCGTCAGTTGAATCCATGGCGATTGTTCTCATAACACCGTCACCTAATTCAAGCGTAACTTCGATGACCAAGACAGAGCCATCTTCACGCTTAACATGTAAGGCGTTGTTAATGTCGGGTAAAGCTTCGTTAAGAGGGAATTGTACATCGACAACAGGTCCGATAATTTGAACTACTTTACCAAGACTCATTTCGTTAAATTCCTCCTGTTATTCTTATTCTAAGGCAGCCTGTGCACCAGTAATTTCTGTGATTTCTGTCGTAATTGCACTTTGACGCGCCCGGTTATATTGCAACTCTAAACTTGCAATTAAATCCTTAGCGTTATCAGTAGCAGACTTCATGGCCGTTGAACTGGAAGCATGTTCCGATGTTTTTGCATCTAAAATTGCCCCGTAAACCAAACTTTCAGCATATTGAGGTAAAACTACCTCTAAAATTGCGTCTTGTGAAGGTTCCGTTTCATAATCTGCCATCAAACCATTTTCATCAGGAGTATTAAAATCATCGCTCCCCATGTTTTCAGCAGAAATTGGTAACATCTTTTCTGCACGAAAGGCAGACGTTAAGGTGTTAACAAAGTGACTATAGCAAACATACAACTCATCGTATTGACCATTACTATACATTGTAACGATTGCATTAACGATTGGCTGTACCTCACGGAAAGTTGGAATATCCTTTACTCCCCGGTATTCATAACCTACTTCATAGCCACGTTTCTTAAAGAAATCAGCACCAGTACCACCGATTGCTAGAATAACTACGTTATCCTTGTTGCGTTCGCCACTATTAACCAATGACATAGTTTGCTTAATAACATTGCTGTTATAACTACCTACTAAGCCACGATCAGAAGTGATAACCACAACCCCTGTTTTTTTGACGGGACGTTGTTTTAACATTCCCAAAGTATTGATTTTGCCATCTTGACTAGTCTCACTCTCGCCGGTTGCAGCAGAGTCTAATAGGTGAGACTTAGCCAAATGAGTGATGACACTACGAATCTTTTGTGCGTAGACCTGGTAACTGACAGCGTGCTTTTGAATTTGACTCAATTTAGCTGTTGAGACCATCTGCATAGCCCCGGTAATTTGCCCGGTCTTTTTAGTTGATTCGATTCGACGTTTAACTTCTTGCAAAGAAGCTGGCATCAGCTCTCACCACCCTTTCTATTTAGCACTAGCTTGAAATGTTTGTGCAAAATCTTTGATAGCGGCATCAAGCTTAGCTGTATCAGGTAACTGACCACTTGTCTTGATTTCAGCAAGTAAATCTTGATGGTTAGCATCAAAGAAATCAAAGAGTTGGTCTTGGAATGGTAAAATATCGTCCACAGCCACAGTATCTAAGAAACCGTGTGTTAAGGCGTATAAAATTACAACTTGCTTTTCAACTGGAAGTGGTTTGTGAAGTGGTTGCTTCAAAACTTCCACTGTCCGCCGACCACGGTTTAACTTACCTTGAGTTGCTTCATCCAAGTCAGAACCAAATTGTGCAAATGATTCCAATTCACGATAAGAAGCAAGGTCCAAACGTAAGGTCCCGGCAACTTTCTTCATTGCCTTAATTTGCGCTGCCCCACCAACCCGGGAAACAGATGTCCCGGCATCAATTGCGGGCCGAATTCCTGAGTAGAAACTATCACTATTCAAGAAGATTTGTCCATCGGTAATTGAGATAACGTTAGTTGGAATGTAGGCAGAAACGTCCCCGGCCTTAGTTTCGATAAATGGTAAGGCAGTCATAGAACCGCCACCTAATTCATCACTTAACTTAGCTGCCCGTTCTAGTAAACGAGAGTGTAAGTAGAAGACATCCCCAGGGTAAGCTTCACGACCAGGAGGACGACGTAAGATCAAGGAAAGTTCCCGGTAAGCATCGGCTTGTTTTGATAAATCATCATAAACAATCAAAACGTGCTTACCGTTATACATAAATTCTTCCCCCATGGCAGCCCCTGCATATGGTGCTAACCATAGCATTGATGCAGGAGATGAAGGACCGGCAGAAACAACGATAGTGTATTCCATTGCTCCGTAGCGACGTAAGGTTTCTACCTGTGTTCTAACAGTAGATTCCTTTTGACCAATCGCAACGTAAATACAAATCATGTCTTGGTCTTTTTGGTTTAAGATAGTATCGATGGCAACAGAAGTCTTACCTGTCTTTCTGTCCCCGATAACCAATTCACGTTGACCACGACCGATAGGAACTAACGCATCGATTGCTTTTAACCCTGTTTGTAATGGTTCAGCAACAGATTGCCGTTCCATAACACCAGGTGCCTTTCTTTCAACAGGACGGGTCTTAGTGGTCTTAATTTCACCAAGTCCATCCACTGGTTGTCCCAATGGGTTAACAACCCGGCCAATCAATTCTTCCCCAACTGGGACTTCCATGATTCGACCTGTCCGCTTAACAGTATCGCCTTCACGAATACCTTTATAAGCACCTAAAATAACAATCCCGACATCGTTGGCTTCCAAGTTTTGAGCCATTCCGTATGTGCCGTTTTCAAACTCTAGCAATTCACCAGATAAGGCATTATCCAACCCGTTGGCCCGGGCAATCCCGTCACCAACGTATGTTACAGTACCAACTTCAGCAACTTCTAATTGGTCTTGGTAACCAGCAAGTTGTTGTTTGATTAAAGCACTGATTTCTTCAGCCTTAATGCTCATAAAAGTCTCACCTCTTTTAAAATTACTTATTTCAATAATAACCGCTTAATGCGTTCAATCTTTGTTTTAATCGAGCCATCATAAATATAGCTTTTCGATTGTAAAACAACTCCACCGATGATACTCTCATCAATTTGCGGATTAACGATGACTTTCTTAGCACCAACAAGCTTGGCAAATGAATCACTGAGTTTGTCTTCTTGTTCTTTGTCTAATTTAATCGCAGTAGTGACCTTAACCCTTACTACTTTTTCATATTCATCGTATAAATTATTAAATGCATCAATAATTGTAACTAGGTTTGCAATCCGACCGTAATCATAAGCCATCATGATTAAATTCTTAGTCAAATCAGATGCTTCTTCAGTCATAGCATTTATCATAGCTACCTTTGCTTCCGGTTTGATTGCCGGACTTGCCATAAAAATTATAAATTGTGGTTGTGCAAGTAAACCCTTCTTTAACTCATTAAGCTCCAAACTTAAATCTTTCAATTGCCCTTTTTCTTGAGCAACTTCAAACAAGGCTTGGCTATAACGACGGGCTACTGTTGGATTATCTAATGCCATTTTGCTTCCCCAACCCTTCGATGTATGAATCTACTAGTGCTTTTTGATCAGCCGCACTCAATTCTTTTTGAATGATCTTCGAAGCAATTTCAATAGATAATTCAGCCACATCATTTTTGACACTAGCTAATGCTTCTTGACGTTCCTGTTGAATATCCTTTTTAGCATTGGCCTTCATTGTGACAACTTCATCATGAGCCGCACTAACGATGGTAGCCTTTTGTTGTTCACCGTTTTGCTTAGCACGGTTAACAATTTCAGAAGCTTCAGTGCGTGAAGCTTGTAAGGCTTCTTCCCGCTTTTGAGCTAAATCTTCAGCCTTCTTGCGTGATTCTTCTGCAGCATCAATATCAGTTGCAATCTTAGTGGCCCGTTTTTCCATCATTTCGGTTACAGGTCCCCAAGCAAACTTCTTAATTAGTGCCATCAAAATAATAAATAGTACTAGGTAAAATAAGAAGTCACCCCAAGCAAAGCCTTCTTCAGCAGCTCCTAAAAGAAATGTTGAATTCATCTATTGACACCTCCTTACTTTAGTATTTAAAACAAGTCCTTTGTTTATTGGAACACAAGTAAGAATGAAATAACAATCGCTATAATAGGAACAGCTTCAATCAAACCAACACCGATAAACATGTTTGTCCGTAATTGCCCTGATAATTCAGGTTGACGTGCCATACCTTCAAGCATCTTTGAGATAACCAAACCATTACCGACACCTGCACCAATTGCAGCACCTGCAGCTGCTAAACCTGCACCAATTAATGTTAATGAACCCATTTGAGAATCCTCCTCATTATTCTTTTTCAATCTTTTGTGAAATGTATACCATTGTTAACGTTGTGAAAACAAAGGCTTGGATACTTCCGATGAAGACTGAGAAACCTTGCCAGATTAATTCCAACACGGAAGCTGGAATAAAGACAAACGCATTAATCTTTGCTAACTTATAAATCAAGGTTAGCAAAATTTCACCGGCGAAAATATTACCATAAAGACGTAACGCTAAGGTAATAAAGTTAGTAAACTGCTCGAGAATGTTAATAGGTAACAAAGCTTTCATTGGACTCATGAACGTATTCACAAAGTAACCTTTAAAGCCGAACTTCTTAACACCCATGTAATGAGCTAGCAAGAATACGATAAATGCTAGCGTCATTGTCGTCATTGGCATTGAGGTCGGACTTTTCATAAAGTTATAATCATTGTAAGAAACTTCAATTGCCAAGCCCAACTGGTTTGCAACAAAGATAAACACAAATAGTGTAAATGCTAGCAAGCCATAGCTTTTTCCCGCTTCATCCGGAATTGCACTTTTTACAATGCCATTTGTAAAATCGATAATCCATTCTAAGAGATTCTGTCTCCCACTTGGCTTCATTTGAATATTACGTGAAAGCCAAAAAACCAAACAAAAGACAAGGAAAGCCGCAACAGTTCCTGAAATAATGTTGGACAAGTTAAACGGAATCCCTAGAAAAGTCACGATTTGAGTCTTTTCATCCACCGGGGTTTCACCTCTTTTCCTAAATTGTCAAAAATGGTTAAACATCAACCAAAATAAGATAGAAAGATTCAAGTTTGAAAAGCTTGAATACAAATGAAATAATACCACCATTTCAATGAAAATACAAAGGCAAAATTAGCTTTCTGTCGCTGTAAATCGGTTATTTATTGGGATTTATTTAGAATTAATTAAAAAACTAAACTTGTATATCCCAGTCATAAAAAGCCATCATTCGGCTTCTTATAGCCAATTACTCCAGTAAGCATAATCTATTTTTATATCCTAACATAAGTAAATATTTTATTTAATTTACATATTATAGTTAGCATATGCTTTAGCTTTATAAAAATAGTATTCTAGCCGTCATTACCCCGCATAATAGTTAATAACTAATAGAAACTATTACCACATTCTTAAATAAGAACTTGGTTGCGTTTTCAAAAAAATTTCATTTTTTAGCAAATAAAAAAGCCACAAACCTAGTACGGTTTGTAGCTTTAAACCTCAACTTAGATACTTACTTAGTCCCGAATAAACGGTCACCAGCATCCCCTAAGCCAGGGATAATGTAACTATTTTCATTTAGCTTTTCATCCAAAGCGGCTGCAAAGATATCAATATCTGGATGAGCTGCTCGTAAAGCTTCGACCCCTTCTGGAGCGGCCACTAAACAAACAAACTTAATTGAACGTGCGCCCCGCTTCTTCAAGGCATCTACGGCCATGATAGCTGAGCCACCTGTTGCAAGCATTGGATCGACGATAAACATTTCACGATTTTCTAAGTCATCTGGCATCTTGACAAAGTATTCGTGTGGTTTCATTGTTTCTTCATCACGATACATTCCGATGTGACCAACCTTAGCGGCAGGAATTAATTCTAAGATGCCATCAACCATCCCTAAGCCAGCCCGTAAAATGGGAACAATTACCACTTTTTTACCGGCTAACCGCTTTTGCACAGTCTTACCCATTGGGGTTTCGATTTCAACATCTTCTAGAGCCATGTCCCGCGAAACTTCATAAGCCATTAATTCAGCAATTTCATTTACACATTGACGAAATTCACGCGTCCCACAGTTCTTGTCCCGAATGATTGTCAACTTATGTTGGATTAAAGGATGATCCAAAACTTCAAATTTTCCCACGTTCAACACTCCTCAAAAAAATTTTAAACCATAACTATTTTAGCCGATAGTGCTAAACATTACCAGTTAAAAATCCCTAATTATGCCTCAAAAAATTGATTACCCGCTGCCTTTTTCAACCGGTTCATGTAAGCTTCACCCAGGCCTTCTTCTGGATAGGCTGGCGCTAAAATCCATTTAACCTCGGCCTGGTCATCAAAGTAACGCAAGCCAGCGAATAAATGCTGACTGGCAGTAACTACATCGGCTCCTAAATCATACGTATTCAAACCAGGCGCCCGGCTAATAACTTGCGGGCTAGCCATTATCCCAACTGAATTCGCGTGGTCTTTTGCCCAAGCCAAGGCGGCATCCCACTTGTCTTGAGCCACAATCAACACTTGGGCTGCCGGTGCATAATGCTTATACTTCATCCCTGGAGCCTTAGGCACCTCATTTTGACCTACATGGTGTTTATCAGAAATAACCTCCTGACCCAAAACAGCCGCGATTTCTTGCGGACTGACTGCTCCCGGCCGTAAAATTGTAGGTTGCTTGCTAGACATATCTAAAATAGTCGATTCGACCCCTACACTAGTCGGACCATCATCTAAAACCCCGGCAATTCTTCCTTCTAAGTCATGGTAGACATGTTGAGCGGTTGTCGGGCTTGGCTTACCAGACGAATTAGCAGATGGCCCTACTAACGGCACCCCGGCCTCAGCGATTAAAGTCCGCGTCAACTGATTAGCTGGACACCGAAAGGCAGCCGTCTTTAAGCCCCCAGTAACCGCTTTGGGTAAACTGCCGTCTTTAATTGGAAAAACCATCGTCAGCGGTCCCGGCCAAAATTTATCCATTAATTTAACCGCAGCTTCGGGAAGTTCACCGGTATACTGCTTAACCATTTCGCGTGATGCAACCGTCACAATCAAGGGATTATCGGAAGGACGGCCCTTAGCTAAATAAACCCTTTTTACCGCTTGTTCATTAGTTGCATCAGCTCCTAACCCATAAACCGTTTCAGTTGGAAAGGCAATTAGTTCTCCTAAGGTTAATTCTTTTGCAGCTTGTTTGACCTCACTTGGTTGGTATATTTTTGTAATTAACATGTTGATCCCTTCTTTTAAAATTCTACTTTAATCATCCGATCATGCCCGGTTAAATCCTGCTTAACCGTAACTTGTGCCCGCGGAAATTCCTGTAAAAATAGTACCTGTACTTGCTTAGCCTGGCTAAAACCTATTTCTAAGTATAAACGCGCCTTAGGCTGCAAGTAAGGCCGGATTTCTTTAGCCAAACGTTCATAAATTGCTAGACCATCTTTAGCCGCAAATAAAGCCAACGCGGGTTCATAGCGTTTAACACTTTCGTCCATTAAATCCGCTTCGCGTTTAGGAATGTAAGGGGGGTTAGACACAATCACATCGTAGCGTCCAACTAACGGTGTTAATAAATCACCTTGTTTCAGTTCAACGTCTAACCCCAAGGCATGGGCATTATTTCTAGCAACCGCCAAGGCAGCTTCGGAAATATCAGTTAAACTTACATCCCAACTTGGTTTGTTTGACTTCAAAGCTAGTCCAATCGCCCCTGTACCGGTTCCAATGTCAGCTACCCGTAAATCTTTTTGAGCTTGCAAATCCGTTAGGATAAAATCAACTAGTTCTTCTGTGTCCGGACGGGGAATTAACGTCGCCGGAGTTACTTGCAATTTAAGCCCATAAAAACTGGTACTACCTAGCAAATATTGGGGCGGGTAACCCTGACACATCTTTTTAACGTTAGTCTGAAACTTTTCCCAAGCGGCAGCTGGCATCTCACGTTGATAATTACTCAGTAACTGGGCTAAGGTCCAATTCAGTTGCCCTAGTAACAAGAAGTCGACATCCTCTTTTAAGTATCCATGCTCCGCACTAAAAGAAAAAGCCCATTGCTGAGCTTTAAAATAGGTCATCTTAGGCATCTTGTAATTTCTCCAAGGCCTTAGTTTGGTCAAAGAGGATTAAGGCATCAATAACGTCCTCTAACTCACCGTTCATAATCCGGTCTAACTTGTTTAGCGAAAGACCAATCCGGTGATCAGTCACCCGGTTTTGAGGGTAGTTATAAGTCCTAATTCGTTCGGACCGATCCCCAGTCCCAACGGCTGACTTTCTGTTTTCATCATAGGCATCTTGTTCTTGAGAAGCATAGTAGTCATAAACCCGGGCCTTTAAGATTTTCATTGCCTTTTCACGGTTCTGTTGTTGTGATCGTTGGTCTTGCATAGCCACCACAATCCCAGTTGGTAAGTGGGTCATCCGGACGGCTGAAGACGTCTTGTTGATGTGCTGTCCACCGGCACCGGATGAACGGTAAACGTCGACCCGAATATCCTTTGGATCTAATTCAATCTCAACGTCTTCTGCTTCAGGCATAACTACCACTGTTGCCGTTGACGTGTGGACCCGTCCAGCTGATTCAGTCACAGGCACCCGTTGGACCCGGTGAGCGCCACTTTCATATTTCAACTTAGAGTAAACATTCTTACCGTTAATCAACATGGCTACTTCTTTAAAACCACCAACTTCGGTCATATTGCGATCGATAACTTCGATTGACCAGCCCTGGCGTTCTGCATACTTAGAATACATATTAAACAAATCACCAGCAAATAAGGAGGCTTCGTCACCACCAGCAGCCCCCCTAATTTCCATGATGATGTTTTTATCATCATTAGGGTCCTTAGGAATCAACAAAATCTTGATTTCTTCTTCTAAAGCTTGCTTTTCGTCCTTAGAGTCAGCCAATTCAGCCTTGACCATTTCTGTCATTTCATCGTCGTCAAGTCCTTCGTTAAGCATTTCTTCGTCGTCGCTAATTCGTTGGCTAACTTCTTTATATTGGTTATACTTTTCAACCGTCTCACGTAAATCGGCCATTTCCTTAGATAGTTCTGTAAACCGCTTAGTATCAGCGATTACTTCTGGATCCGACAATAATTCACCTAATTCTTCATAGCGGTCTTCTAGCATTTGTAACCGATCAAATAATTTATCCATTTTATTCTCCTTTACTCATCATTTCTAAATCAGGGTTAAAATAATGCCGACGGCAAACTGGATAATAGGCCTCATTTCCCCCAATTTGAATTTGTTCCCCAGCATAGACTGGCTGATTGTTATGCACCCGTAAATTCATCGTTGCCTTCTTCTGGCAGAACCAACAAATCGTTTTCATTTCTTCTATTTTATCGGCATACAACAGCAAATATTTTGACCCCTCAAATAATTCATTACGGAAATCATTTTTCAAGCCAAAGGTCATAACAGGAATTCCCAATTCATCCACGATTTTAGTCAGTTCTAGCACATGATGCTTTTGTAAAAATTGCGCCTCATCAATTAGAATACAATCTGCAGCGGCATTGTGTTTAATTACTTCGTCATAAATGTTAGTTTGACTAAAGACCGGCAAGGCTTTGCGCTTCATTCCAATCCTACTTGAAACATAGCCAACCTCGTCACGATCATCCAGGCCACTTGTTAATATAATTACCTGTTTGTCCTGTTCTTCATAGTTATGGGCAACCTTTAAAATCTCAATCGTTTTACCACTATTCATCGCACCATAACGAAAAAAAAGCTGTGCCACTTTTTTCACATCCCAAATTTAGTCTTCCCTTTTTAGTATAGCTTAACCTTTCTGTGAATACAAATAGAAAAAATCCCCTAAGAAACACCGCTTTTTTAAAAATAGCTAATAATCAAAACTTTTTGCTAGCTTATTAATTAAGATGTGCTAACATTTAGATATTAAGTTAAAACAAGATGAGGAATGTTTATGTCTATCAAAAGTTCACTAGCAATTAGTGCTGGTAAAAGTTCATATTGGTTTTTACACAAATTTTTGCACGGCGGAACTGCCTTACCCGGAAAAATTACCCTGCAACTTGATCCGGACGTACTAAAAAGTTTAGCCAAAGATTATGAAATCGTCATTATCACCGGAACCAATGGAAAGACTTTGACAACCGCTTTAACCGTTAAGGTACTAAGACAAAAATACCCTAACCTATTGACTAATCCCAGCGGTTCTAATATGAAACAGGGAATCGTAACTGCCTTTTTGACCCATAAGAAAGCCAAAAGTGGCAAAAATTTAGCCGTCCTAGAAACAGATGAGGCTAACGTTCCCCTTATTTCTCAATACATTAAACCAAGCGCCTTTGTGCTGACTAACTTATTTAGAGACCAAATGGATCGTTATGGTGAAATCTACACGACCTACGAAAAAATCTTAACTGGGGTGAGGATGCATCCCAAAGCCACCATCATTGCCAATGGGGATGCCCCTATTTTCAATAGCGTTGAGTTACCTAACCCAGTTATCTACTATGGTTTTGACCACCGTGCTGATTACGACCAAAAGGCCCCTGCCAATACGGATGGCTTACTGTGTCCCAAATGTCAACGCATCTTGGCCTATAAAAATTTGACTTACAGCAACCTAGGTAAGTACTACTGCCCTAACTGTGGTTTTAAACGGCCCGAGTTAACCTATAAAGTTACTAAGCTAATCAGCCAAAGCCCACAAGCTTCCAAGTTTGAAGTAAACGGCCAGCCGCTTACGCTTCATATCGGTGGGACCTATAATATCTATAATGCCTTAGCCGCCTTTGCGGTTGGAGCTCACCTAGGTGTTAGCCCAGACTTAATTCAAGCCGCCCTAGACGATCCTGACGAAAAGGTTTTTGGACGCCAAGAAGTTATTAAGCTTGCTGATAAGGAACTGACTTTAATCCTAGTTAAAAACCCCGTCGGGCTTGATCAAGTCTTGGAAATGATAAAAACCGACCCCGAACCATTTTCTTTAGCGGTCTTATTAAATGCTAACTATGCAGACGGAATTGACACCTCCTGGATTTGGGATGGTCGCTTCGAAGACCTACCGTTTGAGCGGATTCCCGCCGTTTTAACCGGGGGTGAGCGGTATAAAGATATTACTTTTAGAATGCGCGTGGCCGGTGTACCTGAGGCAAACTTTGACCAAGAGCCTAAATTAGAGGCCGTTTTAGCCAAGGTTAAACAGATGCCTACTAAACACGTCTATGTACTTGCAACCTATACCGCCGTCTTACAGTTACGTAAACTACTGGCAAGCGAAGGTTATATTAAGGGAGGGATGGAATAATGCCTTACTCATTACACGTTGCCCACCTATACGGTGATTTAATGAACACTTACGGAGACATCGGTAATATTTTAGTTTTAAATTATTACGCTAAAAAAATTAACGTCACCCTGACTTCAGAAGTGATCTCCCTAGACCAAACTTTTGACCCCACTAATTTTGATTTAGCCTTGTTTGGTGGCGGTCAAGACTACGAGCAGGTGATTGTTTCTAAGGATATTCAGAGTAAAAAAGCTGCCCTAACCTCTTTTATTGAAGATAACGGCCCCGTTTTAGCAATTTGTGGTGGTTATCAACTTTTAGGCCAGTATTATATTGGCGCTAACGGTCAGCGAATCGAAGGTATCTCAGCCTTACCTCACTATACAAAGAGCCAAGACCATAACCGCTTTATCGGTGATATTGATATCAAAAACGAAGAGACTGGTGAAGTTTACGTTGGCTTTGAAAACCATAACGGGGTCACTTACCTCGGTGCTGGCGAACGGCCTTTAGGTAAAGTCTTAACCGGCCACGGTAATAATGGTCAGGATCAAACTGAAGGTGCAATCTATAAGAACACCTTTTGTTCATACTTCCACGGGCCAATTTTAGCTAGAAATCATAATCTAGCCAAACGAATTTTGTTACTAGCATTAAAACGTAAATACCCTCAAGCTGATTTTAGTCAAGCAGAAGCTACGCTAGCGCAAATTGACTAAGGCATTTCCCTAGGTTAACTGGCTAACCTAGGGGAATTTTAGTGCTTAAACCCTAGCTAAACTGTAAAAGATGTGCGATAATTTATGAACTTACCACTTATAATTACGCGGGGGAAAGCGCATGGAAAATAAGTTAATCGCACATAGTCTCATCAAAGCTCATGGGAAATACTTAGTAATTAGGCGAAATAAGATTAAACGCGGACAAAAAAATGTTTACCCTGCTCATTGGGACATTCCTGGCGGCCGGGTCGAGGTTGGTGAATTACCAAGAATGGCCGCCATTAGAGAATGTCGTGAAGAAGTTGGATTAGAGATTGAACTCGAAAACATTCTCCATGAAGATAGCAACTTAGACGGCCAACTAGTGTTTACTAGACTGGTTTATGCCGCCCACCTACTGGTAGATTCAAAAACTGATGTCAATCTAGACTTTGAAGAACATGACCAGTACAGATGGATTACCGGGTTAGGCGACTTAGCCGGTGAAAATGTTGTTCCTTATTTACAAAGTCTGCTCAAATAAAAAACAAAGCAACCTCTGATTTGCGTCAGAGGTTGCTTTGTTGTGCTTACTGGGCACGCTTAGCTAATTCCATAATCGTTTCAAAAAAGCTATCATGATCAACATCGTATACTAATTTAGCCTCACGCCCATTTTCGCTTAAGTAGGTCCGACCATCACTAGGTGCTTGGGTCATAACATCACACTTAATTTCTTTTTCCTTAACCAAATCAGGCTTATATAGACTGCAAGTCGTCAAAACATCCCAAAGGTAATAGGTTGAGTTAGTAGGAAAATCGCGTAACTCCGGTACAAAGGCGTAACTATTTCCAATAAAATCAAGGCCAATGTAGCGCCGGTTTTTAGCCCAGCTAAGGCGAATATCATTAGTCAAGGGTACATTATTAGTGCTTTCTAGTGCCACCATTGTTAGGGGAATCTTGGAATCAAAAACTGTTTTAACAGCCTCTGGATCCCAGAAAGCATTCCATTCCTGGGTACCATCACAATCGGGTTCGGCCACATTACCTTCCTTCAAAAACGAACCTCCCATCCAGCGCAATTCTTCAATCTTATCGGCAATTACCGGCTTTAATTCTAAAGCCATAGCTAAATCTGTTAAGGGGCCGGTAAATAGTAAGGTTACCTTTTCTGAACTAGCCTCTAGTTTGTCAATTAAATCCAAGTGAGCCGGCTTAGCTGCTACCGGAGTTACTATCTTACCGCTCTCGTTTAAAATTGGCAATGCATTCTCCGAGTAAGCATCTAATCGCCATTCCTTTGGAAAAGGATGAACTGCCCGGGCATTTGAGTTAGCTACTGCTAATTTCTTAGTTGGTGCAAAGCGATCAATTACTTTGCGACTAGCTTCACTAGCTGGTTGCAAGTAAGAATCAGCTCCCATAACACCAACCCCGATTAGGTCAACTGATTCCATCTGCAAGAGTAAAAAGAGAGAAATAATGTCGTCAACGCCACCATCATGACTAAAATATACTTTTTTCATCTATAATTCTATCCTTTCCTTAGCTAGGCCTTCTTACCTGGAACGGAAGCAATTAGCGTTAGTGTTCCTTCTAGCTGCCACTCTTTGACATCATTTGGCAAGATAAAGTGTTGCCCCTTTTGTAACTCATAGTCTATACCGGCTACGGTTAGCTTGCCACTACCAGCAATCACAGAAACCAAGGTATAAGGTTCATCACTATTGCGGATTAGACTTCCGGCTTGACCAGCTAATTGCCAACGCTGAACCTTAAAGAAGTCAGTATCTACAAAGGTCGTTACCTCAATTCCAGCCACCTGTTTCACTTCACGGTTTAGCTTAGGGTCAACGTGGGGAACGTTGATAACGTCAATTGATTGTTGTAAGTGCAATTCACGCTTTTGGCCCGTCTTTTTATCAACCCGATCAAAATCATACAGGCGATAAGTTGTATCAGAACTTTGTTGGGTTTCTAATACCATAATCCCCTTACCGATTGCATGCACGGTCCCACTAGGAACGTAAAGAAAGTCGCCGGCTTTGACTGGGACCCGTCTTAATAAGTGTTGCCAGTCTCCAGCTTCAATCAGTTGCTTTAACTCTGCTTTAGTTTGGGCGTGGTGACCATAAATCATTTCCGCTCCCTCATCAGCAGCTAAAACATACCAACATTCCGTTTTGCCCAACTCACCTTCATGTTTTAATGCGTAAGCATCATTTGGGTGGACTTGCACAGATAAGTCATCACGTGCATCTAAAATTTTAGTTAATAAGGGAAAAACATCACCTTTGGCGTTTCCAAAAACTTCCCGGTGTTGTTGCCAAAGCTCAGCTAGATTCAAGCCTTGGTAGGGGCCATTTTCAATTACAGCCGGTCCGTGGGGGTGAGCCGAAATTGCCCAGCACTCCCCGGTAGTGTCACTAGGAATTTCATAGCCAAATTCCGTTTTGAGGCGCTTACCACCCCACATTTTTTCTTGAAAATAAGGTTTTAAAAATAGTGGTGCTGTCATTTGCTTCCATCCTTTTCATAAAAATATTTTTCACGTAAATATTGTCCCAAAAGTAATTCACGCTGGGCTAAAAAAGCCTGGTTGTTACCAGCGGGGTGTACCCGGTTAGTTAGTAAAATTAGTGCATCTTGATTAGCCTGGTCTATTAATAGCATCGTCCCGGTATAACCAGTGTGATAAAGGCAAGCTTGGTTTTGCCAAGTGTACCGTAAATCCCAACCAAGTGAACGACCATCGTGCCCACTAGGAGTCCAATCCTTAAAAAGAGCGCTTACCATTTTAGAATCAAGTGGCCCTGGCGTAGAGTCTGGTTGTAAGAGCCACTGGCTAAACTTAACCATATCATGTAAGGTCATGAACAAGCCAGCAGAACCACAATGCTCTTTTAGGGTGTAGGCCTTAGGGTCGTGCACCTGCCCTCTAATTAAACCACGTTTAGCCGTCAATTCAGTTGGAACCGCTAAGCTTAGAGGTGGATTAAAGGTACTTTGACTCAATCCTAACCTAGCTAGAACTTCTTTTTCAATCACCCTTTGGACCGGTTGCTGATAAAAGCTCTCTATGATTTCTCCTAAAAAAATCAACCCGATGTCCGTGTAAACAACCTTTTTTCCTAAACCACTACCAACTTTAAGTTGATGTAGTGCAGCTAACAAGGCCGCAGGACTTAGTTCATCACGATTTTTTATGTAACCACTAATGGCCGAAGTGTGCGTTAATAAATGCCTAATGGTAACCCGCTGGTCCTTAAAGGCCGGTAAATATTTGGTAACCGCATCATCGACTCCCAGCCGACCACTGGCTATTAACTTTAAAATTACGGTAGTAGTACCTATGACCTTAGTCAAAGATGCTAAGTCGTAATACATGCCCGGTCTTAACTTTTCTTTGGTTGGTTTTAACTGGGCTAAACCAAATACCCCGGTTTGAAGTTGGCCTTGGTGTAAATAGGCATAGCTTACCCCAGGAACTACCTGCTTTGTGACTAGCTCGTGAATTAATGCAGTGGTTTTAGGATATAGCATCCTTAGCCATCCCCTTATCATCTAACTTCATTCTGTTAACGTATATAACCTTAAACTTGCCATTTTCATAGTCGACCCGACTAGCCCGTGAATTATCTAATAAAAAGAGGGGCACCTCACCTTCCAAACTCTCAATAAAGTTGGACAAAATTAACCCGTGGGTAACAATTAAGATGTTTCCTCCCTTATCTTGGTACTGATTTCCAATATTGGTTAGTGCACGGGTCATCCTCAAAGTAAGGTGATCAGCATCTTCAATCACTTCATTCCCATCTAGGGAACGGAAAAGCTCTGTCAATTCAGCCACATGTTCTTCATTAAGTAGCGCTTGCAAAATTCGCCGTAACCCCAAAGCTTTTAAGGCCTTGGGAATCATCTTAGTATTCTTAGCCTCTTCAAACTTACCAAAGCTAATTTCACGTAAATCAGGATCTTGATAAACGGGGGGGTAATAGGCCTCGTTTTCATCGATAATATACTGAGCCGTTTTTTGTGTTCGCTTCAAATCACTCGTATACACCGCTTCAAACTTAATCTGCTTTAACTCTTGACCTAACCTTTTGGCCATCCTAATCCCCTTTTTGGTTAACGGCGAGTTGGTCACTCCTTGGAGTCGTCTCTTCTTATTTAGCTTGGTCTGTCCGTGCCTTACTAGGTAAAAGTGTACTACCGCCACTAAAAGCCCCCCTTTCTTCTTACACATAATAATTATATACTTTGCCTTAGATGGTTTCAAAATTTATTTCTTTAGGTTAACCGTTTTCAATTTTAGCTTTACCTAAAAAAATGTTACAATTAAGAAAAACTAAGCACGTATAAGGGGGAGCAACCCGTGGCAAGTAACTCTGATTCTATTTTTTATGTCCTCTCTTATTTGAGACGACACCCTGAGGCTTTCTACTTTGCTAAAAATAAATACGATAACGTCGTTCAAATTTTTATTAAGGATGATTTACAGATAGCAGACGCTGACATCTATTTTCCACAAAACCGCTTGATGGTTAACCGCCTGCAAGACGACTTTTTAGCCCAACACGGTAATTTATTAGATTATTTTTGGGAGCAAAGTGGTCACCGACCAAGTGGCTACCATGAAGTTTGGGCAACAAGCAGCCACTTAATCGACAGTAACGTTTTCTTAATCGAATTATCCTACGAATAAAGCTTAAACTAATAGCGCTGAAGGTGACATCAATATCACACCTTCAGCGCTTATTTTCTTCACTAACTCACTTACAAACAATCACATTCCCCACTTACCGCCGTGAACCTTGGTTACCTGCGAGGTTACTATAAAGGCCTGCGGATCGATTTCGTGGATACTAGTAATCAACCGCCCGTAATCCTGACGATCTACAATTAACAATAGCTGTTGGCGTGGGGTTTGGCTGTAACCGCCAACCACATCGTAAACAGTCAAGCTACTATTTTCTGCTAACAACGCTTCCTTAATTTGAGGAAGCAAGTCGTTACTTAGAATCTGAACTTGATATTTCAAGTCCAAACCAGCTTCCGTATAGCGCATCACTAAGGCAGTCACCACTTGGGAAAAAGCAGCCAAGAAAAAAGCATTCAAGCCGGCTACAAAAACGTTCATTAAAATGACGGTTAGATCAATTAACATTAAGCTAAAAGCCGTATCTAAGTAAAAATATTTTTTTAAGATTAATGGTGGGACCGTCGTTCCCCCACTAGAAGCGTTTACTCGATACAGCAGCGCGACCGCAAAGCCCATTAGCACCCCACCGATAATAACGGCTAACAACTCATTATCGGTCACCTTAAAACTCGGGGTTATTTTCATTAGTAACGGTAATAATAAACTCCCTACCGCAATATTTTTAACCACTTTTCGCTCTAAGAACACCCCCGCCAAGACAATCATGGCCAGGTTACAAACTAAGACTGTTAACGACCTGTCAATTTGCCAGACTGCTTCCACCAAGATGGCAATCCCAGTCGTTCCCCCCGCGGCAATGTCTATAGGAGCGTAAAAAAGTTAATACTTAAAGCAATAATCTCTAAGGCAACTAAAAATACTAACCAGCGTCCCCAGCGGTATTTCCGTATTCTATTTGTCATTCAAACATCCTTTCAGTCTGTCCTTTTAGAAACATTTCTTATAATAAGCATAACAAAAAACTGACCTTGTGTAAAATTTAGCAAAGTCAGTTTGGAAAGATTTTATTTAGTTTTAATTTGTTGAACCTTAGCTCCAACCACCAACAGTAAGTTAACAAACACCAAGCTGGCAGTCACTAAGAAAACATATTGATAATCTAGCGCACTGGATACGAGCGAACCCATCAAAGGTCCAATCACCCCACCCGCAGCTTGAAAGGACTGGTTATAACTAAAAATTCGGCCAAATGATTTGGCAGGAACATTAATAGTCAAAGCAGTTTGAACAGCCGGTAGCAAGGCTGCATTAGCTACCCCTAGTAAAAAGCGCCAAAAGGCCAATAACCAAGGGGAATCCGTCATAAACATTGGAATAAATAGCAGAGTAGCAGCTAATAAACCGACCATCAACACCTTCAAAGGACCAACTGCATCCATCTTATGTCCTAACCAAGAAGCCACTAATAAGGTTCCAAACCCTGGGGTGGCCGCAACAATCCCACTCACAAATGAAACGTTACCGTGATTATGCATTAATTCTTTCACCAATAAACTAATAATTGGCGAAATTGACATCAGTGACGACTGTACAATCAGTGTCGTCAAGAACATGATAATAATTAAGCCCGGTTTTTCTAGGTCCGCAAACATTTGTCTCATTGGTTGCATTTCCTTTTTAGAAATAGGCTTAAAATGCTCCGTCGTATTAAATAGTGTCATCAAAAAGGCCAAGGCCATGCAAACTCCGGTAATATAAAAGGGAATCCGGTAGCCAAAGGTATCGGCTAATGCCCCTCCAAATAAAGGGCCTAACAGGTTACCGGTCACGCCCGCTGTCATAATCATGGTCATCACAGACCCGGACTTACTCCGCGGTGTTTCTCCCGCGATAAAAGCAGTCGCATTATTGATATAGCCAGAAAACAGGCCCTGGGTTAGCCGCAGTGCGATTATCATCCACACATTAACTGCCATCCCCGTTAAGAAAATTGTAATTGCCATTACTCCGGAAGCACGCAAACACATTAACTTCCGCCCCTTCCGGTCCGCCAGGCTCCCCCAATAAGGCGAAATTAATGCCTGGGTTAAAAAGGTTCCCGCAAAGGCAATCCCAGAATAGATATTTAGTTGCCACCGACTAAAATTACCAATTGACGAAATAAACAGTGGTAAAAAGGGCATCGTCATTGAAGCACCTAACCCAGTCATAAAGCAGCCAAACCAAAGGGCGATAAAAGTTTTGCGCCAGGTCGAAGGCATCTTTTCACCTTCAGTTACCATAAAAACATATCCTTTCACACTAAATCTGTCGATAACTACTATCCTAACACCAATTAGTTAACCTTGCACGCTACTTTTATAAATTTTTGTTAAACACTACTAAAGCTAAATTAATCATCCAAATCACGTTCAATATCAAGCCCATATAAATTACTTACCGGATGGTCTTCATCGGCTTGATGAACTACTAGAATTGCAATTGCGCCCTTGCTAGAAACGTAGCCCGCAAATTGAGCCACCTCTTCTACCACATAGGCTAACCCATCCGTGTTGTAGATATATTCACCGACTTTAGGCATACTTTCAAAAAAGGTCTTATTCATCTTGTAGTAATCCCCGTTTTGATCATGCATCACTAAAATTACCTTTATCATGCAAAAACTCCTCTCGAAAAAAGGCCACCTTCCCCTCGGGTCCGGCAGCCTTATTACTTAAACGTTAATAACTTTATCTAGGAACGCTTTCGTCCGGTCATGTTGGGGATGGTCGAAGACTGCTTCTGGCTTGCCTTCCTCTACTACGTAACCATCAGCCATAAAGACAACCCGGTCAGCCACTTCTTTAGCAAAGCCCATTTCGTGAGTAACTACCACCATCGTCATCCCATTTTTGGCCAATTCTTTCATAACCTCTAATACGTCGCCAACCATTTCTGGGTCAAGCGCACTAGTTGGTTCGTCAAACAACATCACATCCGGATTCATCGCTAAAGCCCGGGCAATGGCTACCCGTTGCTTTTGTCCCCCAGAAAGAGACGCTGGCATTGCATCGAATTTGTCGGATAATCCAACTGTTTCTAATAACTGCCGCGCTTCAGTTTCAGCAGTTTGCCGGTCCATTTTTCCTAGTTCGACTGGGGCTAACATAATATTTTCGCCTACAGTCATGTTATTGAACAAGTTAAAATGTTGGAACACCATCCCAATATTTTCGCGTGCCTTATCAATATTAGTCGATGGTAAACTAATATCTTGACCATCAATCACAATTGAACCGCTGGTTGGTTCTTCCAGCTTATTTAAGCATCGTAACAGCGTACTCTTCCCCGAACCAGACGGCCCGATTAAAACGACCACTTCGTTATTGGCAACTTTAAAGTCAATCCCCTTTAAAACATGGTTCGAACCATAACTTTTTTGTAAGTTTGTTACATCAACCTTATATTCTGTCATTAGTTCTTCATCCTCCGTTCAATCCATTTTGAAATCAATGTCAAGATAGTTATCATTAGCAAGTAAATAACGGCAATGATTGCCCACATTCTGAATCCTTGTAAGTTTCTAGCGATAATAATCTTACCAGTTTGGGTTAATTCTAAGATTCCAATTACCGATAGAATTGAAGTATCTTTCAGGGTGATAATAAATTGGTTAATAAATGATGGAACCATCAATTTAATCCCCTGTGGTAACACAACCTTCTTCATGGCTTTACCAAATGGCAAACCTAAACTACGAGCTGCTTCCATCTGTCCATGGTCTACCGACTCAATTCCACCTTTTACGAAGGCGCCGATATATGCTCCTTCATTTAAGGTCAAGGTAATAACCCCCGCAATGAAAGCAGGAACTTTAGTACCGGTTAAACTTGGAACCCCGTTATAGATGAAGAGTGCCAACACGATTAATGGTAACCCACGGAAAATGTAGATTACAGTGGTAGAGATTCCTTGGGCTAACTTATTAGGAACCACCCCTAATAAACCAATAATCACCCCAAAGATAGTTGCAAACACAATCCCAACAATTGTTAACCAAAGGGTTTCCAAAACCCCATGCCATAACGTGGTTTTATTTTGCTTTAGTAAGCCCATAATTGTATATTCGCTGTGTCCACTAGCTGCATTCTTCTTATCGGCCAAGGCCTTCTTACCCGTATACTTGGCAATGATCTTGTCATAAGTACCGTTCTTCTTGAGGGCAGCCAAGCCATGATTGAACTTGGCTAGTAATTCCTGGTTGGCACCTTTTTTAACAGCAAAACCATAATCGCCCGTATTAGTTGGCTTTGTCACAATTTTTAGTCCCAGGCCAGTCTTAACTCCGTATTCTAACACCGCGGAATCTTCAAAACAGGCGGCCGCGTTACCTGTTTTAACATCATCGTACATATTGTCTGAATCATCAAAGGTTACCGTCTTAAAGCCGTACTTCTTTTTAATTGAGTTAGCATAATCGGCTCCTGAAGTCCCGGTCTTAATTGCGACTTTCTTCCCCTTCAAGTCGGTTAGCTTAGTAACCCCACTACCAGGCTTGACTGCCATCACAATCCCAGATGAGTAGTAAGGCGTTGAAAAGTCAAACGTCTTCTTTCTTTCATTGGTAATGGTCATTCCGGCAATCATTCCGTCTACCTGCCCAGCTTGGACTGCTTGAATAGCAGCGTTAAAGCCGATTGGTTTAATTTCAACTTTAAAACCTTCTTCTTTAGCTACCGCCTTAATTAAATCCATATCAATCCCGACATATTTATTGTCTGCATTTGCGTAAACAAATGGGGGAAAAGTCACATCAGTTGCAATCGTATATGTTTTTTCGGCCGCTAAGACTTGCTCGGGCTTGGCAACAAGCGTTGTAATAAATGTTATTCCCAACAAGAAACTAAGCCAAATGAAAAATTTCTTCATAATTTCATGTTCCCCTTGTCTTTTATTAGTATATAAAATATTATAGCACACCTTTGTAATAAAATGGTACATATTCTCATTTTATCACTCTTTAAAAAGTTACATTTCAAGCAAAAATCCCGTTATATCAAAGTTTTATCAGCAAGAGCTTTTATTATTTTTTACTAATTTTAAGCGTAACAGCCCTTAAAAAACTCAATTCATGTTAGGTCGCAATTTAGCATAAACCCTTTAAAACCAAGGTTTATTCAGGTTAGTTGTATTTACATATAAAAGTAATAAAATATAACATTAAAATAAAATTAATTTTTATCATTAATCCTTCTTAGGCAAACCAAAAAAAGACCCTAGCCTCTTTCAAAAGCTAGGGTCTCAAAATATGAGTCATTGGGCATACAGGGTTCGAACCTGTAAATTATGGATTCAGAGTCCACTGCCTTACCAATTTGGCGAATGCCCAAAATCATTAACTCCATTATTATAGTATCTAACAATTCGTTCGTCAATAAGAGATTTTAGATTTATTGACGAACACTTACCTTAAATACTTACTTGCTTCCCGCAGACTTAGTTTAGCCAAGCCATTTTTCCTACTTGCAAGAAACTCTTTGACCCATGGTGGGTTAGTTTTAGAATAATCACGCAAAGCCCAGCCTATCGCCTTATTAATAAAAAACTCTCCCCCTATTCAAATTGTTATCAATAATTTTGGCCAACAGTTCTTGCTTAGTCTTTTCCTTTCTGCCTCGTTGGTGATCAATCGCTATGCGTCGCAGCCAAAAATCGCTAGCCTGGGACCAGTCCAACATTAGCTGGTCTACTCGCTTATCACTAAGCCCAATTTGGCCAATGACAGTATCCAAGACATCAATCGTATCCCACCATTGCTTGGTTTGCACATACAACTCCAACCGCTTTAAATCAGCGTAAACCAA
This sequence comes from Ligilactobacillus agilis DSM 20509, assembly GCF_001436215.1. Lineage (GTDB taxonomy): Bacteria > Bacillota > Bacilli > Lactobacillales > Lactobacillaceae > Ligilactobacillus > Ligilactobacillus agilis. The sequence goes on along the minus strand of NZ_AYYP01000026.1, from coordinate 12,246 downwards.
CTGTCCTTGCATCGCTTTCAAATAGTCACAAACAAAGTATTGGTATTCCCTTTGCTCAGCATCCAAAAAGTCCCACTCAACTTTAGCCGCCCGCTTAGTAGCCTTGATTAAATTTTGGGTCAGGCTCCTGCGCTGTGGAGTCTTAATTCCGTAGAACTTGAATTGATTGCGCATATACGCCGCCTGCCCACGCGCCATCTCCTTGTCGGCATTAGCTTCTAAAAGTGCCTTTAAGTCTGCAAATTGTCCCATCTCTTCACCTCTTAGAAATTGCTTTTCTTTTAGTATAATACCAAAATAAGGCCACTAACGTAGCAAAACTTTTAGCTACGTTAGTGACCTTAAGCTATTTTTTACCTATTCAAAGGTTACAAGTTGGTCGTTAACCTTAACTTGATAAGCGTTGGTTTTTAGGTTAGCCGTTAGGACCGCCGTCCGTGTCTTGGCCTTATTTTGTCGTTTAATCACAATTTCACTTTGACTTGGACAAGTAACATCAATTGTGCCCTCCAAGTCAAAGGCTGCTTCACGGTTACGGAAGCTGAGAAGTTTCAATAACGCAGCTACTACCGGCCGCTTAATCTCAGCATTAACCTCGGCGCGACTATAGTAATGGCGGTTAATATTGCGCCCTTCCTTGGTCTTTTCTAGCAACTCGATGTCATTTTCACCAGCTAGTAAACCAACGTAGTAGACTTGCGGAATTCCTGGTGCAAATACCTGCAACAACCGGGCTAAGAAATATTTTTGGTCGTCATTTCCCAAGGCAGAATAATAAGTAGTATTTATTTGGTAAATATCCAGATTATGATATTCAGCGCTAGAATACTTCTTCTTAACGTTAGCCCCAACTTGGTAAAGTTCTTGACTAGTATACTCGATTTCAGCAGGACTTAAAATATCACGAGCATCTACCACCCCAATCCCGTCATGGGTATCCAAGGTAGTAAATTGCTTCATGGGACTCATCTTTAACCACTTAGCTAACTGGGCTGTTTTCCCACTATAAAGCGAATACAGAGTCACCATTGGTAAGACAAAGTCATAGACAAAGTAACCATGCTCTGCAATCTTAAATGGTAATGAATAATGCTCATGAATTTCCGGTAAAATCTCGCCGTGCCCTGCAAGATCAGCCTTAACCTTAGCCAGCAAATCCCAAATTTCTGGCTCAACAAAAAAGTCATTGCTATCTAATTTTTTAACCGCGTATGCAAACGCATCTAACCTAATAATGTCTGCACCTTGTGCGCATAAAAAGCGTAACGTGTCTTTGATAAACTTCTGTGTGACTTCACTAGTAACATCTAAATCAATTTGTTCTTCACCAAAGGTGTTCCACAATTTCTCACGTTGCCCATTAGCAAAGGTAATTTCTTGATAAGGGGCCCGGTCCTTACGCTTATAAATCAAATCAACGTCTTCCTTGGTTGGACGTCCTTCGGGCCAAAACTTATCCCAACTTAAGAATAGTTCTGCGTAAGCACTAGCCGAACCCTTAGCTTGAAAATCTTTGTAATAACGCGATTGCCGGGAAATATGATTGATCATAAAATCAAACATCAAGTAGTAACGTTTACCTAGCTTTTTGACATCCGCCCAATCACCAAATTCAGGGGCCACTTGCTGATAATCAACTGGTGCAAACCCGCGGTCTCCGGTTGATGGGAAAAACGGCAGTAAATGAACCCCACCGATTGCTTCGCCAAAGTCATCTGTCAATACTTCAGTTAACTCTTTAATGTTCTTACCCAAACTATCTGGGTAGGTAATCAACATTACTTTATTTTCAAGTGCCATTCAACTACTCCTCCGTCACTGCTTCAAATAGGTAGGTTTGACTAGCAAAGTCATGCCGAACAACTGGATCATAAAAACCTAGATTCATCAATTCATCGCCGCCATAAACCTGACCCGTCGCCAAATTACGATAGCATTTATCCTTATCTAACCCGGCTAGCTTAGTCTTAGTTAGGTATGGTTGAGCCTGGGCTAAGACGTTAAAGACCGCCACAAAAACCTGCTTTTTATCAGCGGAAACAAAGTTCCAAGCGGCTTGATTACTATCTAGTGGACTCTTAAGGCGATAGAATTTACCCTCAAGTACTAATGCGCGCATTTGGTTATAGGCAGCAATCTGCTCTTTAACTGCAGCTTTTTCAGCAGAAGTCAACTTAGTTAAATCAAGCTCATAACCAAAGACCGCACTCATTGCAGCCGCCCCACGTGTTTCAAATGGGGTAACCCTGCCAGTCTGATGATTAGGCACTGCGGAAACATGAGCTGTCATCATTGAAGGTGGGAAGGCTAAGCTCGTTCCCATTTGAATTGTTAGGCGGGCTAAGGCATCGGTATTATCACTCGTCCAAATTTGTGGCATGTAGTAGGCTACCCCTGCGTCGAAGCGGCCGCCCCCACCAGAACAACCTTCGAATAAAACATCTGGGAATTTAGCAGTCAACCGTTCCATCAAGTCATAATAGCCTAAGACATAGCGGTGGTAAACTTCTCCTTGCCGATCTGCAGGTAAGCTTAGTGAATAAATATCGGATAAGTGCCGATTCATATCCCACTTAACATAATCAACTTGACCTTGACTCAAAATTGTCGCTACTTGTTCGACCACGTTGTCGCGAACTTCTGCTTGGCACAAATCCAAGATGTATTGACTTCTTGAAGGACTTGGAGCCCGGTTAGGGACTTGCATCAGATACTCTGGGTGTTGGCGATACAAGTCTGAATCGTAGGAAATCATCTCTGGTTCAAACCATAAACCAAATTTAAGCCCCTGGTTATGAACATAATCAGCAAAGTGGCCTAACCCTTGCGGGAATTTTTTAGCGAAGACTTGCCAATCACCTAGGCTACTATAATCGTCATCACGATGACCAAACCAACCATCATCTAAGACAAACATTTCAATTCCGAGTTGCTTAGCTTCAGCTACAATTGGTTTAAGCTTCTCTTCATCAAAGTCAAAGTAGGTAGCCTCCCAGTTATTAACCACAATTGGTCGCTTTAAGTCACGATACTTAGACCTAACCACCCGCTTGCTGATTAATTGGTGGAAAGTTTGACTCATCTTGTTTAACCCTTGGTCGGAGTAAGCCATTAACACTTCTGGCGTTTGGAAGCTTTGTGCAGGCTCTAACTTCCAAGTAAAGTTATAGTCATTAATTCCTACTAACAGTCTAAGCTGAGCTAGTTGATCTTTTTCAAGGCTAAACTTATGGTTACCCGAATAAACAAAGTTAAAGCCGTAAGCATCACCGCTAAATTCATCGGTTTGTTTATCAACTAAGGCAATAAACGGACTTATCTGGTGACTGGAAGTTCCCCGCCGGGATTCAAAACTTTGCACTCCAAAGGAAACAGGACGCCGTTCTGGATGCCGCTCGTTAACGTGCGCTCCCGGTAAAGAAATAACTTCAAAGTCGCGGTCAACAAAATCCAACTGCATGGAGGCCACTTTTTCTAACTGTACCGCTTGGGTCCCATTGTTTACCACCTTAACGGAACGGGTAATTACAGGCAAGGCCCGGTAAATAGTGTAACTTAATTGATAGTCCAATCCAGTTACTTCGTCTCGTAAAGTGATTACTAACGTTTCAGCTTCGGAATCGTCTTCAACGTAAGCTGCAGGAAGACCAGCCAACTTAGGTTTACCTTCTAAAACAGTGTAACCTACGTACTGTAAATTTAATGCATTAGCTCCGTCTGCTTGCCGGACCACAGTTGCCGGCAAATGGTAATCCATTTCGCCCGCACTACTGTATTCCCTTGGAAGGGTATCCTTAGAAAAAGTCCGGTCATCACTTCCAGGTAAGTTACCAGAAAAACCACGATCTACCCGGGGATAAGTTAACTGTCCGTGATAGCCCCTAACCCGCTTACCAAAGTACAAGTGGCTTAAAGTTTGGCCAGCTTCTACCGTTAGTAAATAAGAAATTTGCTCATTGTATAAATGAAAAATTTGTTGTTGTTCATCAACTTCAATTAGTTTTGTCATTATCCTTCACCTCGTTTAAGTTCCATTACCGTAGTTAAAGCTTCAACTGAACTTGCTGGTGCAAGTGTTAATTGAAAGTCTGTAAAACTTTGACTATTGGTTACCGTCACAATTACCGTGTCGTCTAACCCTGCTTTTTGAATGGTTGGTTGCCAGAATTCAAGTAATTGGTCACCTTTTTTCACCCGTTGATTCGTATCAACATAGGAGATAAAGCCGGTTCCTTTCAAAGCGACGGTACCTAACCCAACGTGGATTAACATTACCACGCCGTTGTCACCAACCAAACCAACAGCGTGTCTTGTCGTAAAGACCTGTCTTACCGTAGCATCGAATGGGGCGTAAACCTTACCGTCACTTGGTTTAATTGCAAATCCTTGACCAAGACCCCCCATAGCAAAGGTAGGATCGTTAACCTCAGCCAACGGCATTAATTGCCCGGCGATTGGACTGGCAAGTTTAAGTGTCTTAGCAGCAACTTGGCTTGTAGCTTCGACATCAGTTTCCTTTAAATCTTTTCCCCAAGTCTTTTCAAGTTCGGCCACGATTTCTGCGTGCTTAGCTTCAGTTAAGATAATCTTCTTCCAAAAGATTACGATAGCAATTACCATCATTAAGGCGGGCACTGCAAACATCATCAACTTGAAATTAGTTCTTCCGGCAGCCGTAATTGTCGAAGCGCTAGCTCCGGTTGTCATCCCAGCCATGATTGCAATTTGACCAACAACCCCGTTAGAAACAGCTCCACCAAACTTATCAATTAAGGGACGAATTGATAAGGAGAGGGATTCGTCACGGTGACCTAACTTCCATTGACCGTATTCAACTGAATCAGTGATAATCATTAATACTACCAAGAAAACAATTTGTTGTGGAAAGGCAAATAACACTGCTGAAGCCAATACCATTAACAAGTTACTACCCGAAAGTGCAAATAATCCAATCGCAATCAACATGGTGGTTAATGAACCTGTGAAGACTGCTCGTCTTGAGAACCGCTTTGACAAAACTGGGAATAAGGCTGCCGCCATCATCCCTAAAAAGATATTGATCGTTGATAAAATTGAAAATGAGGTTGGTTTGCCCATAATGTAGGTAAAGTAATATACCTCTAGAGAACATAAAATATTATTACCCACTCCATAAAAGAGGTACGCAATCGCAATCCATAGTAATTGGTCATTTTGAGCAACCGCCTTTAAAACGCCAAAGACCCCGACAGTATCTTCTTTATTTTCCCGAATTTCACTATTTACCTCCCGGGTAAATAAACCAACACACCAAGCGGATACTAAAGCAATCGTACAGATAATCGCTGCAAAGACAAACCAGCCTTGGTTATCCCCTGAAGTCGTCTTGGTAGCTGAAAAGTAGATAACCGCTGGCATAACTAGCACACCAACAAGGCCCCCACCAATTGTAGAACCAAAGCGCGCAAACGTTGCTGTTTTTTCCCGTTCCCGTGAATCGGTTGTTAACGATGGTAACATTGACCAAAAACCAACATCCTTAAAGGAATAAAAAATATCCATCGTAATGTACATAATGGCAAAAACAACTAAGTAAACAAAGGCGTTCTTAGCGTATAATCCACCTAAGCTCGTAAATAATAGCAATAATAATAGCGCGGAGATAGTCCCACCAATAACAACCCAAGGTCTAAAGTGGCCCCACTTGGTCTTAGTCCGGTCGATAGCGTTTCCAATAAAAGGGTCAATAAACAACTCAACAATACGCAAGATCATGATAATCAAAGTTACCAGTGAAATCATGTGGTTATCCAAGGCTTTATTACCGGTGTTAAATAAGTGTGACGTGATAAAAACAATTAAGTAACCTGACAGTAAGCCATAAAAGGCGTCATTACCAAATGCCCCAAAAGCATAGGCAAGCCGTTGCCCCATACTCATCTTTTTATTAGTTGTTGACATAACTTAGCCTCCAAATTTAAATCTAATTTCCTACTCGTGATCACACTTATAATATAACGGTTACATTTAACTAAAGCCATGGTCGTAAATTTCTATTATTTGCCAATTTACCTAGTATACAAATTGACATATTCGTTGTATAATCCTTGTTAATAAAAGAATAGTTTACTAGTGATTTAATTATTTTGACATTTTATAGATAGTAATTTTAATAGTAAATTTTTAGTTAAGGAAGAAATAATGAATAACGAATACCACACTCTTAGTCAAAACGGAATTGAAAGTAACATCTTGTTTTTTGGGCAGGAAAAATGTCAACCCGGCTACGCCTTTCGCGGAAATAATATTCGAGACAACTATGTCCTCCACTATATTTTAGCCGGCCAAGGAGATTTTTCGGTTGCCGGTCACAAGACCGTTAGCCTAAAGGCAGGCGATTTTTTCTTACTTCCTAAGGGAGTAGCCTGTTTTTACCAAGCCAGCTTTACCAATCCTTGGCATTATGCATGGATTGGGTTAACTGGGATTAAGATTGCCAATATTTTTGCAGCTTCTAAGCTAGCGGGAAACTACTACCTCAAAGCCACCGGCCAATCTAACTTTACTAAAAGCTTTCAAAGGTTGTTTGAGGTCCTCCACCAAAAAACTAGTCTGGCTAACAATTTATTAGTTGAAAACTTGACTTACGAGATGTTTTACCACCTCGTAACCGAATTTCCCCACACTAACACCGCCCCTAGCCAAAATCGACCCGCCCAACAATTTGAACTTGCCGTCCGTTACTTAGAAAATAATTACACCTATAACTGTACCATTGAAGACCTTTGTGTCTCCTTATCGCTTTCACGTAGCTATATTTATAACTTGTTTCAAAAATTTGCACACACGAGTCCCCAAAAGTTGTTGACCCAAATGCGGATGGAAGATGCCAAAAGTAAATTGACCTCCAGTAACCAAAGTATCCAAGAGATTGCCGACCTCGTTGGCTACCATGATACCTTCACTTTTTCTAAGGCCTTTAAGCGTTACAGTGGTTACAGTCCGTCCACTTACCGTAAGCATTTTTCTTAACTTATGGAGGAAATTTAAATGAAAATTACAGTCGCAGGGGGAACCGGCCTAGTTGGCCAAAGCATTTTGACAGAGCTTAGGCACCACCCCGAATATGAACTACACAGCCTGTCACGAACTGGCCGGCGGCCAACCTCTATTCCAGGCGTTACTTACCACGCCGTCAACTTACTAGCCGATACGTCATGGCAGCAACTAATTGAAACTTCTGACTGGGTTATTGACTGTGTCGGCATTTTATTTGAGAATCGCCGTAAACAAATAACCTACCAGACTAGTATCGTCTTACCTGCTAAAAAACTCATTGACACTCTTGCTAACACCTCCGGTAACTTCCTTTATGTTTCTGCTAACTACGCCCCCTTTTTCCTAAAGGATTACCTGGCGACTAAAAAGGAAGTTGAACTTTACGCTTACAGTCGCTTGGGCCAGCGGGCCGTTTGCGCTTTTCCTGGAATTGTTTATTCTAAAAAGCGGCTTAGTAATTATTACCCGGCCCGCATCATCGCTAACCTAATAAGGACTAGGTGCTTTAACTGGCTAACTAAGATTCGCCCCATTAGCAGCCAGGCCTTTGCCCACGAAATCTTAAACATTATCACCGGCTTACCTTCACCCTTACGCAAACGAATTCCCTAATTTCCCGGAAAATACTAATTAACCTTAGTGGCTAATCATGCTAAACTTAGTTTAGATTATTATTGAAAGGAAGTTTTCACTTTGAAAAATACCGACCCAGTTGCTAACACTAAAATTTACCTGGCTACCAGCTTCTTCAACGAAGAACAACGTGCCCGCATCCCTCAAGCTCTAGCCCAACTAGAAGCCAACCCGACTGTCGGCGTTGTTCACCAGCCATTCGATTTCCAATATAAAGATGCACGCGTAGACTCCGATCCTGCCGGCGTCTTTGGCAGCCTCGAATGGCAAATTGCCACTTACAATAACGACCTCAACGCGGTAGGAACTTCCGATGTCTGCGTTGCTTTATACGATATGGACCAAATTGACGAAGGAATTTGTATGGAAATCGGCATGTTCGTCGCCCTCCATAAACCTATCGTTTTACTACCTTTTACTAAGAAAGATAAGTCTGCTTATGAAGCTAACCTAATGCTAGCACGGGGTGTAACTACCTGGTTGGAACCTAATGACTTTAGTCCCTTAAAAGACTTTAACTTTAACCACCCAATGGCTCAACCTTTCCCACCATTCAAGGTTTTCTAACTAACCTAAAAAATTACCCAGTAAGAATTTAGCACTATTCTTACTGGGTAATTTTTATTCAGCTAACCTAAACCAGCCTTTACGGCTAAACAAGGCATACATATCGTTTAAAAAGAATACACTGTAACTAAAAATCAAAGCAAAGTTGCCGTCACCTTGAAGCATCGTTTGAACCCACAATGCAATCGTAAACAGGGATGCTAGCGTCCACACAAAGAACTGCTCCCTTTTCCGGTTTAATTCTAACAAGGAACCGGTAATTGCCATTGCTAGGTTTAAACTATCCAAAAAGACCCGCGGATCGCTTGTCAAACTAAAAAGTAGGTAGGTTATTAACCAAGTTACGAGGAAAAATAGGCCATATTTAATCCACTCAAGTCCTGATTCAAATTTTTCCACTTGAATGTCATCATTCCACTTAGGATCTAAGATACAAAATAAATCCAAAAAGATTAAATACCCTAATTGTTCAAAGGCTGTGGCGTAATTACCGGCAATAAAGCCCGTCGTTGCAATCGCTAAGGCCGAAATTGCCCCGGCCCAGCCCTGAATTCCTGACCGGTTAGAAATTCCGATTACACAAGCAACTGAGAGGTTGCCCCCAATAAAAGCAATTACCGCTAGTAGCGGCGTTTGCTTAAAGGACTGTCCTAAAGAAATAACTTGCAAGATAAAGTTAAAGCCTAACAACCCATAAGAAAATCTTCCCCAGCCTTGGCATTGTTGCCATAACCACGCAAAGTAGCCCTTTCTAAAAATATTTTTTGAATAACTGCTAAAATTAGTTAAAACGTCATAGTAACGTGCAAACATCTTCTCTTACCCTTCATGCTAAATTTGACCAAGCTTAGTCCAGTTTTGCAAAACAACGTGCTTAATTATACCCAAGGTTTAGTGTAAATACAAGCCTATACCTACTACATATTGTATTCTATTTTTAGAATAGCACTATATTTTGTGCAAAATCCTTTTACTAACATCCTTATTTTCCCTAGACAGACCAGCAATTTGACCTTATACTTTTAACTAGAAACTTTTAGCAAACGAGGTTAATTATGGCAAAAAAGAAACTCAGTAATAAAAAATTACTTCACCAAAAAAAGGCTAACGAACGAAAAGTAACTGGTATTAAAAAGACGGACAGTGCAATCACTCCTATGAACTTTATCTCCCAAGAACAGTTCATAAGTGAAGCAACTAAGCTGTTACAAAAGGTTAAGCAAAGTGACAATCCGACTAATATCGCCACTTTCCCAGCCCAACTTTACCCTGAACGCAAAGCTTTGGCCCGGCTTTTGCAAGGCTACATCTTAGCGGATGCTAACTTAAAGGTTACTGACCAATTAACCAACCTTACCGACTACCAAAATCAAAATATCCTCGTCCGCGGCTTAGTCGTCGACTTCATTCCAGGTGCTAGCGACGAAGAAGGTCGTTTGGTTATTCAAGCTCCAACTATCATTGCCCACAACAAGGACGGTCAAACCAGTTGGAATTATTTAACGGAGCCACTAGCACTAGCCCCTAGCTACCAATTGGCTTTAAAGGATATTCTCTCAGCCAGTGACAATGTGCGTGTAAGTATTGGGGACTACATCATTTTAGACACCCTTGTTACCGCTAAAGAAACTCTTAGTCAAATTGCAATTGTCGATAGTGGGCTAATTATCACCACTAAATACGGTTTCAACACCTTGGATAGCATTTCGAGTGCCTTTCCTCTTTGAATTTACCGACTTACCAAATGAACCTGGTCAATGGGGCTTAGTCTTGAATAACGAAGGCCTTACCTACTGGAGTCCACTTGCTTCTAGAAGTGAACAGGTCGACCCTAAACACCTAGCTGAATTCAATAACTAAAAAAAAACAGGCTGTAAGAGTAAGCAACCATTTGCCCTCACAGCCTGTTTTAATTTATTGATAATCGTGTTTTTTATAATTCAGCTAAGAATTTAGCTTAAGCAATGCTTACAGCCAGTCTACCTTTTCATCCCTAAATTGGGGACTATTTGCCGACATTTGGTAAGGATTATAGTTATCACTTTTGCAGCCATATTCTTTTAGAAACTGAACTCTATTATCCCTTGTCCACTTAAGCAGCGAAATTCCATCGAATTCCGTAACTTCGCTGTTTTTCATTTGACATTTAAACTGCCATTCAACCACAGTTTGATTTTGCTTATGGAAAAACTGATCAATCTCCCAGGAAAGTACGGTTCCACGCGTGTTCCATTCGTCAAACCAGTGCTTAATTTCTGCATTACCGTGATACTTAGGTCCTCAGCTTTCAACATAAACAGCATCAGCCGTAAAAAGCTTCAAAATTCCTAAATCTTTCTTTTGCAGCCACATCTGAAACCATAACCGAATGAGTTCTTCCCTTTGATTCACAACTAACTACCTCGCTAAGTTAAACATACCAACTAATCGAGTAAATCATATTTAAGTTGCATATGTGCATGTCCTTCTTCAACCATCTTCCCCAAAAGTTCAACCGTATTAGCAAAGGTTAGATCTGCCATCTTTTGGTTAGCCTTAGTTAAGCAGGTTTGTAGTTGGGCACCTTGTAATTCTTGAGCCAGTTTATCTGTTTGGTGTTGAATTCGATAGCAAGCAGCTACGGTTTTTTGTTCAAATGCACTCTCTAGCTCACCGTAAAGCTTAAAGTTAGTATCACCCAACTGCGACATTAACTTATTCAACCAAAAAATACTTTGCAAATTGAATTTTGAGCCTGTGTCCCTAAAAGAAGCAGGAGTATCCACAATGTTAGTGTAAAATGGCACCATTGCATTAAATGTGTTAGGCCCAAAACCAAGCCACTGCACACCCGCTAACCCAGCCGGCACATCATTGCGGATTTGTAAAATATGCGTTTCAAAATTACGGTTGATTCCAATTGGACGAAAGCGTTTCTTTTCCGCCGCTGTACCTTGGTCTCCATAGACATCGTACGGAGTATTTTGATAATGCGAGGCCATCAAAAACATAATGTCGTCAACACTAATTTTACGGTCGGCATGTACAATAAACGGCTGATCTTGATCTAGCGGGGTGGTTTGTAAGTTAGAATCAAAGTAGTGTTGAACGTACCAAGCACGCGGATTATTATAATGAGTATCCTTAACAGTTGCACTGCCAAATATGTGACGTAAATTATAACCTTCGAAATCTGGATTAAGTTTATAGTCAGCGATTATAGTCTGCAGATCTGCCGAGGCCATAAAATCAGGTGACTCAAAGTCAAACTCGTCAATATTAAAGCGGTTAGGAGCCACAACGTAAGCATCATCTGGAATTCTTCTAGCAGCCCAATGATGTCCACCAATCGTCTCTAAATACCAAATCTCATCTTTGTCAGAAAAGGCCATGCCGTTCATTTCATAGGTCCCATATTTTGCCAGTAACTCACCTACACGCAAGACCCCCTCACGCGCACTATGAATGTATGGAAGCGTAAGGGTAACAAAGTCTTCTTCGCCTAAGCCGTCATCGACTAAGAGTGGGTCAATCCCTTGAATCCGTGCATTAGTCGTAATCGTTTCAGTCGCCGTCATTGCAACATTTTCTTCATTAATCCCAGCTGCGGCCCACACCCCATACTTGCCATGTGCGTCTGGAACGCTGGTATACCGTAAAGGTTCACCAGGCAATTCAACCTCACAGCCAGTAAGGACACTCTTATAGTGGCGCGGTTGATCCTCAGGTAAGACCACCTTAAAACTTTCAGGTAAGATTTCTCTGCCCCCATCTTCACTGCGCGCAATCAGTGTCGAGCCATCAAGTGAGGCCTTCTTTCCTACTAAAATTGTAGTACATTCAGCTACTTTCATAAAACTTCACCTCTTATGGATATTCACCTACTCATTATACACCCATTCGCTAATCCTACTTAAAAAATAACCGAACCCTAGATAATCCTTAACTGGGTTAACCTAGGGTTCGTTATTAATAACTAACTGAAACTTGAAAGCAAAAAAGAGCATAAAAATTCTCTATTCTCTTGAT
>NZ_AYYP01000025.1 GCF_001436215.1 Ligilactobacillus agilis DSM 20509 | reverse complement strand
TTATAAGACCGTTGCAACTCAATTAAAACAGCGTCCCTACCATTATCAAGACCAAAATACTGGTGAATGGTACCGTGAAGTTCGTGATTTATCTTGGTTACATAAAGCAATTAAATTTTCACGTCCGCAAGCTGATTATGTGCGTAATATCAACTATTCTTTTGTTGAACAAGGCTCAAAAATATCTATGAACGTCTTAGGGCAAAGAATAAAAGTGGCTTTTAATGGTGATTATTTGAACTTTTTTAATCCTAATTACAAA
>NZ_AYYP01000024.1 GCF_001436215.1 Ligilactobacillus agilis DSM 20509 | reverse complement strand
GTTTTCAACTGACCCTACACATTTGGTTTGTCTAAAACTTTGTTCAGTTTTCAAAGGTCTACTCATTAAATATTATCTTTACGACAACTATTTAAATTTAACAAAAAATTAAATGACTGTCAAGAAATATTTTTCTAACTTTGTTCGCTAACGCGTTAACGTCAAGCGATGTTTATACTATACCTTTTTATTTTTTTATCGTCAAGTAAGTTTTTACTACTATCAACAATAAATCCCATTCGTATTTTTCGTCATTTAATTCAATCTGTTACCCTTAACGGCTGGCAAGAATAACTCAAAATAATATAAAACGAATTATAGAATTAACAACTTGCTTTTAGTTCGATTTTTACCCAAACAAAAAAGAGTCAAAAAAATTTTTTGACTCTTTTTTAAGATAGAATTATTTAACTCTTGCCAAGAAATAGCGTTTCTTCCCCCGCCGAACAATTACAAATTTCCCATCAAAACTTTGGCTTGGGTCTAATTCATAATCTACATCTTGAACTCTTTGGCCATTGATATAAATCGCACCATTTTTAATATCTTCACGTGCTTGCCGTCTAGATGGTTCAATTTTGGTTACGTCTACTAACCATTCAACTAAATTAGTCTTAGCATTGGTTACTTCTACGGATGGCATGTTTTTGAAACCTTGTTCAATTTCGCTAGCCGTTAGGTCCTTAACATCACCAGTAAATAAGGCCGCAGAAATATGTTCAGCTTCCTTAACCGCTTCTTTTCCGTGAACGAATGCCACTACTTCTTGAGCCAACCGTCTTTGCGCTTCACGTTTTTCAGGCTGGGTCTTGACCTTTTCTTCTAAGGCAGCAATTTCTTCCTTAGATAAGAATGTAAAGTACTTCAAATACTTAATTACATCGCGGTCATCTTGGTTTAACCAGAATTGGTAGAATTCATATGGACTTGTCTTTTCTGGATCTAACCATACGGCTCCGCCAGCTGTCTTCCCAAACTTAGTCCCGTCAGCCTTTAGCATCAACGGAATAGTTAATGCATAAGCCTTGGCATCGCTACCTTCCATCTTGTGGATTAAATCAATCCCCGCAGTAATATTGCCCCATTGGTCAGCTCCACCAATTTGAAGTTGAACATCGTTTTCAGCCCAGAGGTGATGGAAGTCGATTGATTGTAAAATTTGGTATGTAAATTCCGTAAATGAAATTCCAACTTCCAAGCGACTAGCAACTACTTCCTTGTTAAGCATTGTGTTAACGTTAAATAACTTCCCGTAATCACGCAAGAAACCTAATAAATCAATCTTAGATAACCATTCCCGGTTATTAACAATGGTAATGTTATCCTTACCAAATAAATGCTTCATTTGCTTGGTAAGTGCTTCTTCGTTATGATGAACTTGTTCCATTGTTTGTAAAACCCGTTCTGATTTCTTACCTGATGGGTCACCGATTGAACCAGTACCACCACCGATGATGATATGGGCCCGGTGACCAGCTTCTTGGAATCTCTTTAGCATCATGAAGGGAATCAAGTGCCCAATGTGAAGGCTATCTCCAGTTGGATCAACCCCACAATAAATTCCTACCGACTTATCCTCTAATAACTTACGTAATCCTTCTTCGTCAGAAACTTGGTTAACGGCGCCCCGCCATTCTAACTCGTCTAAAATGTTTACCATTAAGATTCCTCCTTATACTAAAAAAGTCCCTAACGCACCCGTAAGTGCATTAGGGACGAAATTCTCCGCGTTACCACCCAGTTTGCTGTCAAAACAGCCAACTCTGTCATCAATATCGGAATGACCCGTTATTAGCTCCATAGTGTAATTCAGATAACTGGTTTGCCTTGGTTTACAGCTACCACCAAGTCTCTTAGCCAGGGACCATTATCCTACTGGGCTACTTCAACGCCTGTAATAACATTAATATATGCTATTACGCTAGGCTTGTCAACTATCGGCTACTAGCTTTTTTTGACAATCAGGGCAAAGTCCATAAACCTCATACTGACTGTTATATACTTGGTAACCAGTTGTTTGGGCCGCTTCTTTTTCTAACTCAGTAAAGGTGTCATTGTAGACGTCAACAATCTTATTGCAGTTAACACAGATGACATGATAATGAGGCCGTTCAAAGTAGTCGTAACGCATGTGTCCTTCACTATCCGGAGTAACCTCAATAATCAGCTTATTCTTCAAAAAAAGTTCCAGCGTATTATACACAGTTGCTAAGCTAACACTAAAGCCACTTTCTTGAACATGCTGGTGAATCATCTCAATGGATGGGTGAGCCTTTGAATTCATCAAGTATGCTAAAATAACTTGACGTTGGGGGGTATTTTTAATACTCCGCTCTTTCAAAGTTCGAGCTGCAGTTACTAACATTTCTTGATTTCTTAGCATAACGAGTCTCCTTCCTCTTAGCGCTTATAAATCTTTCTGGTTTATAATTTTTAAAAACTATCTTCTCACTTCCTATTATGACGCAAAAGATACTAAAAGTCCATTTAAAGAAAGAGATTAATTAGAACTAAAAATTGTTTGCAACTTTAATGTCAGTGCCTGTAAGTGCGCTAACATTCCCGAAGGCAAAAAATTTCCTAGTTGATTCAACCAGATTAACCGTATCTCAATTAGGAGTAAGCAAAAAGTAAAACCAAGTAAGAGGTATTCACCAATTCCCCCGGTACTATAAGTTAGCCATTTTCTGCCGGTCCGGATGCCTTTTTTACCTAACGGCCACAACCACTTGACCCCGTCTTTTGAAAAGCTGTCTTCAAGTAGGTGGAAGAGATAACCAGTACATAGCCAAAAAGGAAAATAACGCCCAGCAAAGTTAAAATAGCGCTGACTAATAAAGGCCACCATTACAAAAACTATCACTAGTCCCAAAAGTGAGTGCGTCCCCCCGCGGTGACCTAAGGTTTTATGGGTTACTCCACTGACCAAGCGATTGCGTTTTCCCAAAAAGGATGTAGGTTGATCAATGTCCGGTAATAAACAACCAACTAATAACGCCCCCACATTAAGTGCACTCAACTGTTGACTACTCACAATCAAAGGCAAGCCTAACGCTAGTGAGGTGGTAACATGTGTCTTATATTGCATAGATTTACCTTTCCTAAATATTTTTAAAAAGGGTAGCCTTTCATCGCATTCCTGCCATAAAATTCTACCCTAACATCGTTTATTTAATTTACATAACCGCTTTTATCTCTTGGACCATCGCCAATTCTTCATTAGTTGGTACCACTAAGGTAGTCACCTTAGCATCAGCAGGTGAAATAACTCCCTCGGTTAGTTTTTGATTCAAGTTAGCATCAATCACAATGCCTAAGCAGGCTAACTTTTGGGCAATCTTTTGTCTCAAAGCACGGTTGTTTTCACCAATACCACCGGCAAATACGAGTACATCTAAGCCACCCAATTCAGCATAAAAGCTCCCGACGTACTTAACCACCCGGTTAATGAAAATCTCTAAGGCCAACTCAGCTCGCTTATTACCAGCGGCAATAGCTTTATCAATATCCCGCATGTCGGCTGAAAGCCCAGAAAGCCCTAGCAAACCAGATTTACTGTTAAAGAGCTCTAAGACTTGCTTAGCATTTAAGTTCAATTCGGCCATCAAGAATGGAACTAAGGCTGGATCCAAGTCGCCTGCCCGGGTCCCCATCGTTAAGCCAGTTAACGGTGTAAAGCCCATTGAAGTATCATAAGCTTTGCCATCCTTCAAAGCGGCAACTGACGACCCACTCCCTAAGTGTAAAGTAATCATCTTCAAATCAGCCAAATCCTTACCTAATAAGGTGGCTGCCCGCTTAGAGATATAGGTGTGGCTAATACCGTGCTCCCCATACTTTCTTAAGCCATATTTTTCAGTCAATTCGTAAGGTAGACTGTAAATTGAATTAACTTCTGGCATATCCGTAAAGAACCGACTATCAAAAACTGCATACTGAGGCGTTTTGGGCATGACTGCTTGCATTAACTCAATGTACTTAGCTTCCATGGGATTATGCAAGGGAGCGTGACTGCTTAGTTGCTTAATTTGGTCTAACGCTTCTTCATCAACCAGGGTTGCTTGCTTAAAGGTATGTCCCCCAGCAACTACCCGGTGACCAACCGCTTTGATGTCGGCCAAACTAGTAATTTCTAATTCTTGTAACTTAGTAATAATTAATTGCGCAGCTTGCTCATAAGTTAAGTTAGGAATTGTTTCTTGCGCACTTTCTTTGCCATAACTAATCTCCCACTTAGCTTCTGGAGTTAACATTCTTTCAACTAACCCCTTAGCAACTACTGCTTCATTGTCGATTTCAAATAACTTCCATTTAACGGAAGAACTGCCGGCATTTAATAACAAAATTTTAGGCATCTTCTAACGCACCTCTACTTTCTTCGTTTCCTATTATAACTGATATTAGGCTAGATTTTCAGAAAATTTAGTTATTTTCTTTACGCTAGCTGCCTAAACTTTGCGGCTACTCTCCCTAACCACCAATTCAACCGGTAATTTAATTTTTTGCGCTGGCGCATCAGGTTGCTCGATTCGTTGTAACAAGGTTCTAAAAGCTACCTGTCCCATTTCAAATACCGGTTGGGCAATGGTCGTTAACGGTGGATTTACATACTCAGATAAATCAATATTATCGTAACCTACAATCGATAAATCAGCCGGCACCTCAAGGCCCCGCTCATTAAGGCCCCGGTAAAGTCCGATGGCCATTTCATCATTGACCGCAAAAACGGCACTGGCCTTAGTTTGTAAAACCTGCTCACTAGCCTGGTAGCCTCCAAGTTTACTCAAAGGCCCGGTAACGATTAAATCATCGGTCAATTCTAGTCCAGCTGACTGTAACTGGTCTTTATAACCTTGCAACCGTTGGGCTTGATTTACAGATGGTTTATCACAATAAAGCATCGCTATCCGCTTATGACCTAACTTAATTAGGTGCTCCACTGCTAACTTAGCTCCTAAATAATCATCCGTGCTGACCCGGTCTCCATCATCTAGGGGGTTTTGATCTATCAGCAGGTAAGGGACCCCGTTCGCCTTAAGAAAATGATCAATGGTATCCTTGTTAACCGCAGGGCTGGCAATAATTAGGCCGTCAACCGTTCTTTGGATTAACTGCTCTACGTATTGCCGCTCCAAATCAGGGTTACCATTGCCACTTAAAACAAGGGGAATAAAGTCACCACGTTGGGCCGCTACTTCAACCCCCCTAACAAAGGTTGCAAAAAAGGGGTTAGTGATATTAGGAATGATAATCCCAATTGTCTTAGCGGACCCCATTATTAAATTACGAGCATTAAAATCAGGTACATAACCTAATTCATCCCTAATTTTTCTAACCTTATCTTGCGTCGCCTGGCTAAACCGTTCTCCTTTACCATTTAGTATTTGCGAAACGGTGGTCACCGAAACCCCCGCCTTTTGCGCGACATCTATTATTCTCACTTTTCCCTTCATAACCTCTTAAACCAGCCTTATGTTTTTATTATTATAGCCTAAAAGCAACCAAGCCTTCAGTACTTTTCTAGCTAATGTTCAAAAAAATAAGACAGGCAAGAAAAACTGTTAGGCCTTTCTCCCTGTCTTACATCCCTCTTTTTAGCCTAGTCGACTAGCTTGCCAACCACTTCAAGCTTTTTCAATACTCTTTCTCCGTGAGGCGAATGTCCTAATCCAGCTGTAACGTCGTTACCCGCCTTGTTACCATGGTGGGCTCCATCTTTCCAAGCTGCAACATTAGTCACATCATACACGACCCCATCAACCGCAACATAAGCTTTGTTACCATTTTGACCATCGAATTGTGCTAGTTCAGCTTTTGTAAATGTCTTTTCTGCCATCATAATTCCTCCTCATTACCTTTATCTAAGAGTATTCTACCATGCTAGTTGACTGATACCTAATAAAAAGCCTTGCACTACTAAATTTTTTCGTCAGTAATATCGTCAAGGGTATCCTTAGAAGGAATAAAGAATAACTGCCCGGATAAAATCTTCGAGAAAGTTAGTAAGAAGTCAGATGTATCTAGCATTTGTTGCAACATCATTTTAGTTACCCGCCAATGACGTGCATAACCCATGAAGTAAGTCCCTGTTTTACCAGAAGCTGGGTCGGAGAAAGGCACGTTCATCCGAATAATCTTTTGCTCCTCACCGTCAATTTCAACTTTAGAACTGACATTATGGGCATTTTTAAACTTATCTTCGTCTTCTAATTCAATATCACTAAACTTTTCCCGACCCACGGCCTTTTCTTGGTCTTCTGTCTTCAATTTATTCCAAAAGTCCATGTTGTGTAACCACTTTTGGGCAAAGGCATAAGAACCATTTTCAAAAGTTGGGTCTTCGTCACCAATTAAGGCATAATCAGCAGCCTTCTCTACTTCTGGAGCTTCAGTTCCATCGATAAAGCCGATGATTGCCCGTCCTTCAAAGTATCTAAAACCCTTAGTCTCATCAACCACTTCTGTGACATCACGCAAGAAGCGCATAAATTGAGTTTGAGCTTCGTAAACAACGGCCTCGTTACTTGCACGAATATGGAAGAAAAGGTCACCTTCACTAGCTGGCATCTTATACTTAGGCCCCTTTAATTCGGTATAAGTTTCCAATTCCTTGGGCTTAGGGCCATTAGGAAACAGGTAATCCCAAGCCGCATTTGAAAAACCAAACGTCACCTTTAACCTTGATTCTGCCTGCGGATTAGAATCACGGATTTTCAAAGAACGAATAATCGCTTGATACCTATCACAAAATTCACGAATTACCTCTAATTCATGGGCTTGATCTTCACGCTTAAGTTTTAAAACCGTAAACTGAACGTGTTCACCAATATCTTTCCAAACATCTTGAGCCTTCTTAGGATCGATTGCCATAAGCTGATTCCTTCTTTCATCCTTTTATTACCTTGATTATATTATTTAACAGGCTTATTTGCAAGTTTTTTAGATTGATTCTAAACTACATTCCAAGTAGCTTTAACTAAAAGTTGTTCTCAATTTATTTACTTTTCCGTGGTCCTTTGCTAGAATGTAAGCGTTGATAATTACAAGCTGGGGTGCCCTGTGGCTGAGAAATACCCATGAACCTGATCTGGATTATACCAGCGTAGGAAGTCTTGTTTTAGCATTTCAGACGAAATAGCTAATACTAACGTACGTATCCAGGCCGGGAATTACTTTTCCGGTCTTTTTTCTTGTAATTGCGACAATTAAACTTATAAAGGGGTTGTTGCTTATGCAAACTACGAATCAAAAAAAGAAGGCTTGGTCCCTTCAAGATGTCATTTTACTTGCAATTATTGCTATTTTCTTTGGAATTATTTACCAATTATGGGGCTATACTTACTATGCCTTAGCTGCCACCCCCCTTAAGGTTTATGCTAACGATGCTACCCTAGGGGTTTGGATTATGGCGGGGCCCTTAGCTGCCATTCTCTTAAAAAAAGCCGGCGCCAGCGTCATTGGGGAAGTCCTTGCAGCTACCGTTGAAATGCTGCTTTTTTCTAGTTGGGGGGCGGCTAACTTGATTTCCGGTCTAATTCAAGGACTAGCTAGTGAACTGGGTTTTACCCTAACCGCCTATAAAAACTGGGGGGCACTTAGCTTGATCCTAGCTACAATCACCTCAACGATTGTTACTTTTGCCTGGGATTTATTTCAAAGTGGCTATGCTGCCTATAACTTCGCACTCCTTGTCAGCTTATTTATTATTCGCTTGCTTTCAATCGGCTTTTTTGCTGGCCTCCTCGTTTATTGGATTAAAGCACTTCTTAGTAAAAGTGGGTTGGTAAGATAATGACAGCTAGTTTAATCACTAACAACCTGAGTTTTGCTTACCAAGAAGACGGTCCGCTAATCATTGACAAGCTCGACTTTGAATTACAACCGGCCAGTTTTAACCTTCTAACGGGTCCATCTGGTTGTGGTAAGTCGACCTTCTTTAAGCTACTTGCGGGTCTATATCCGCAGTACGGAGGTAAGCTACTCAGTGGGCAAGTTCTATTGAATAATCAAGCGGTAGCAGCCATCGTGCCTTATGAACGTAGTCGCTACGTGAGCATGCTTTTTCAAGAGCCCAGCCGGCAATTTGCTTTGCCAACCGTCGCGAAGCAAATTACCTTTGCCTTGGAAAATATCCAGACTCCCCGCGACCAAATTGAACCTAAGTTGAATCAAGTTCTAACCAAGCTAAATTTAACCGCCCTAAAAGACCGGCCCCTTTTTCAACTTTCTGGAGGCGAACAACAGCGCCTGGCCTTGGCTACTACGCTAGCACTCGATAGTCAGATTATCCTACTGGATGAACCCTTCGCAAACGTAGATCCCCTGGGTAAACAAACCTTGTTAGCCGACCTCAAAAAATTGCAGCTAGAAGCAGGTAAGACAATTTTTATCACTGACCACGACACCAATGGGTATTACGGCTTAGTGGATAACCTTTACCGTTTTTCTAAAAGTGAACTAACCCCCCTACCGCTTAGTTCGCTAACAGAAAGACAGGAGCAGCCGTTAACCTATACTCCCCTCAATTCAGGCCAATTGACCTGGCAAGATGTAACCGTGACTGTCCAAAACCGCCAGCTCTTTAAGACCGATAGTTTCACCCTTCCTCAAGGGCAACTGGGACTTTTAAGTGGGCCCAACGGCGTTGGTAAATCCAGCTTTTTTAAGGCGCTCACTAAGCAGCTAGCCTTTAATGGCAGTATAGCCTACCGTAAACGGGACAGTCGTCGTTACAAAGCCAAGTCCTGGGCCAAAATTGTTGCCCTCGTTTTTCAAGACAGTGACAATCAATTTGTCCGCCTAACCGTTAGAGAAGAACTAGCCTTATCTAAAAAACACTCCCTGGCTAAAGGATACTGGACGGACGCCAAAATTACCCAGGCTCTCGAAGTCTTAGACCTAACGGCTTACCTAGATCATTCCTGCTACCAACTTTCGGGTGGACAAAAACGAAAATTGCAGGTCTTAAGCATGCTCATCATGGCTCAACCGGTGTTGTTGTTAGACGAGCCTTTAGCTAGCTTAGATACTAGTTCGGCTGACAAATTACTTACCTTAATCACTGAAACCTGTCAAAAATTAAAACTTAGCATCCTGCTAATCTCGCACCAGCGCTCGTGCTTACCAGGATACGTTACCTATGAACTAGTCCTCAACCAGGGGCGCCTAGCACTAAGGAGGGATTTTGATGCTTAATCCAGCTGGACTAACACTTTTAATCATTGGCCTTGGTCTTGAATTAGCCTTTATCAAGAGCGTCAGCTTAAACTGCCTTTTGGCTGGCTGCTGCCTCTTGTACTTACTTTGTTACCGGCGTGTCAAACTGACAACCATCGCCCTCTTATTACTAGTTACCTTTCCACTTGCCCTTGGTAGTTGGTGGTCTTTTTTAGCCTTTGGGCGGACAGATAACTGGCATAATGCTTGGATTTACGGTAGCCGCATCTACGCCTACCTCTTACTTGGAGCAAGTTTAACTTTAACCAACTCGGTGGAAGATATTCTCTTTAACCTCCACGTCCACCTTAAACTGCCGGCCACCTTTGTCTACGGATTACTGGCAGCCTTTAACCTCTTAACCAGTATCAAAAATCAGTTTGCTACTATTCGCTACTCGGCACAAATCCGGGGCCGCAACTACCATCTTTGGCAACCAGGACTTTACTTACGCATCATCCTGGTAGCACTTAAGTGGTCAGCCGATTTAGCCCAGGCCATGACTGCCCAAGGGTTTTCCGAGGGTTACCCCCGTACGCGCCCTAGCGCCAAACCCTTCCCAAAATGGCAGTTTTACTTTATCGGGCTTTGCTTAATTAGCTACGCCTGGGGTGGTATTAACGGTAGTTGGTGGTAAAAAAATAAACTGGGACATAAATGTTAAAGCCACTTAGCTTTTACATTTATGTCCCAGCTTTTTGTAGAAATTGTCATTATCGGCTAGATTGCAACTTATGGTACACAATCTATCTTTTGACTTTATCATACCGCAAAATCACCTAAAAAAGCAAAGAATTCGCTCACAGATCCTAGACTATAAAAATTCGTACTAACAGGTAGCCACTAACCAACAAGCACCCTACCCCCAAAAGCAAAATTAAAAAGCGCGTCAACCACGTATCTTTTTGTTTCATAGTAGTTGCCCCGTAGACCATTAGAAAACCTACTACAAATAAAAGCATGATGATTAACGTTTTTGAAAGCCGCACCGTCATCACCCCATTTTCTTGCTTGCATATCCCATATTATATAAGTAAAAAAAAGCCCTCGCAAGTCTTCACCTGCGCAGGGCTTGAAATTTAATGATAACTTTGTCTTCTACTAAGACTTTATCTTAGTACCAACCGTTTTGTAACCAGTGGTTCTTAGCAGCAGTCCATGAACCGTAACGTGATTGTACGTAGTTGTTAGCAACACGTTCTTGGTTAGCAGCTGATAAGTCGCCACCTAAGTATGACCGTGATAATTGGTACTTACCATAGTATTGGCCGTTAGCCGCGCTGTATGAACCACCTGATTCACGTGCAGCGATGAATTCACGAGCTGATGCTTCGTCTGCTGAAGCAGCTGCTGGGGCTGTGTATGTTTGTTGGCTTGTAGCTTGTTGTGCTGGGGCACTATCAACTTGTTGTTGAGCTGGTGCTTGTTGCACTGGTTGTGCTGGGGTTTGTTGCACTGGCGCTTGTGAAGAAACAGTAGCAGTTGCTGCTGGGGCTTCAGAACTTGCAGTTGTAGCTGCTTGACCATTAGTGTTAACCACTAATTCTTCACCAACGTAAATCAAGTTAACATTTTCTAATTGGTTTAAGTTTTGGATTTCTTCAACTGTAGTATTGTACTTATCAGCGATTTCTGAAACAGTGTCACCTACTTGAACAGTAACAGTATCAGCATTAGCTACAGCTGTAGTAGCTGCAAAGAAACCTGCGGCTGCTGTGGCTGACAATAATAATTTGTTTAACTTCATAAAATTTATTCACTCCTGTAAATTCTTCTGTATGTCTTCTAGTAACTCCTTCTCCTAACAGAGAAGTTCAATTCTCACAGCCCGTATCAACGAGCTAACAATAATTAGTATAAGGACGTTATGTAACAAGGGTATGCCAGTAATGTTACTAAATTCTGCTTTTTTGTAATATTTTCAGTTTGATGTAATACGAAGTAAAATAACTCAGCTTCATTTATAAGCCTTCCCCCCGCTGAAGCCCATTAAATTAGGCTTTATCCAAAAAATAGTTCATATGACAAAAAAGGCTTATATTTATAAATATTTTTTCTAATTTGAAGAAAAAAATATTTTTTTTGGCTAATTTCGCTTCAAAAATCACTTTTTTAAGGTAAAATCTCCCTTTATTAGCCTTTTTTGTAAAATTTCTGTTACCTAGTAATTTTTCTCTAAATTTGTTGGCACAAATATTTTTAGGGGTTATTGTTTTTATTGCTTACAATCTAATGTTATAATAGTAAAAGATATATAAAAGCTTTTTATATATCTGCAATTATTAATTAAAAGTGGGGCTTTTTTAATGCTTAAGGAGTTTAAAGAGTTTATTGCACGTGGTAACGTGCTTGATTTAGCTGTTGGGGTTATCATAGGTAGTGCCTTCACTGCCATCGTTAAAGCCTTAGTTGATTACATTATCAATCCTTTCCTCGGCCTATTCTTAGGTAGCATCGACTTTTCTGCCTTCGTTATTAAAGTCGGCAGTGCTTCATTCAAGGTTGGTAGCTTCTTAAACGCTGTTATCAACTTCTTAATTATTGCCTTTGTTGTCTTCTTAATTGTTGTTAAGGCCGTAAATGCTGCTATGCCTAAGAAAGAAGAAGAACCAGCCGAAGAAAAAGTTGATCCACAAGTTGAACTCTTATCAGAAATTAGAGACTTACTTAAAAAATAGTTTCTACCTATTATAAGAATACATAAAAAGGCACTTTTGAAAAGTGCCTTTTTATTTTACCAAGAAAACCTCATCGTTAATAAAATCGATGGCTTGGTGATGCTGATTCAATAGCCTAGGTTTTAGCAGGTTAGCTTCTTGCCAAAACTTGCTTGAGTTAGTTGCTCCGTTTCTTTCACCGATTACGATAAACTTACCGGACCAGTGCTTTGTTCTTAACCAGTTTAAGATTTCCCAATCAACCTGGCTTGTATCTGGCGCCCAGGCTAAGATGATGTAATTAGCCTTTAGTCCATACCTTTCTAAAGCTGAGATTGCATCCAACTGTTCCACCCTTTGCCAAGCTTGGGGGCTTTCGTTATCCTGTCCAGCCCAATCCAAGTTGTCGGTTGCAATTAACTCCGAAATACTGGCGCTCAAGACACCGTTACCCGCCATTAGTTCTAAACCAAGACCAGATCCGACATACTCTTTTAAATCCGCCACCCATTCTTGTGAAAAAATATGCCAAATTCCAAAGTCCTCGATGACAACCTGGCGCAAATTTAGTAACTCGTCTTCTAAGACCATCAATTCTGGATGGTTAAACAACTCCTCTTCACTAAATAATAGTTTGGTCTTAACCTCTTGCGGTAACTGTTGCCGCTGATAGGCCCCAATTATCTGCCTGGCTTGAGCAATCCTTTCCAAACCGCACTGCAGGTTAGCCATTTTTATTTGGTAGCTTGTCAGTTTTTTTAGGTAATCTTCGCTTCGCATTAGATCTTCCCTTTCAAATTACATTGCATCTTCAACCTCAAACAAGTACAATTTTAGTAGAAATACTATTTCTAGGGGGTAATTTCTATCAAACATTCAAGGAGAAAAAAGCATCACTCACAGTTGTTCAAGTATATTGGCGGTATCCTTTTGGCCATCCTAATCCTAATAGGAGGCGCCTATTATTACCACGTTAGCGCTCAGGCCAAGGAAGTCAAAAAGGAAACAGCTTTTATTAATAACGCCCAACGAACTTTTATCAACAGCAAAACTTTTGCTGATAAGCTAGCGGGCTATCAAAATATTAAAAGTCGTTACGCCTATTATAAGGCTAACGGCAAGAACAACCAAGAGGTGCTTTCAAAATACCAACAAATTCTAGCTCAGGATCAACATTACTTTACGGATAAGCTAGATAAGTTACTTAAGGCAAATACCTTTAGTGATGCCCAACTTAGCGAACTCTCTAAAACGGATGTGAAAAAAGCTAAAGCCGATTTAAAAGCGGCCCAAAAATACTTGGCTAAAATTAGCCCAATCTACTCCAAAAATGAGCTAAAGGACAAGCAAGCACAGATTGATGACTTACTCAATAAGCTAGACCAGCCGGTTAAGAAGAAACACCATAAAAAGAAGAAAAAGAAAAAAGCACAAGCTAGCTCTTCTAGCTCCGTTGTTTCTTCTTCTACCTCCAGCGAAGAAGCAAGTTCTAGCAGTGTTGCTAGCACCGATTCAAGTGCAACTACAACAACTGATAGTACCACTTCGCAAACTACTACTTACCAAGCACCAAGTAATAATAACTATAGTAATACTACTACTCAAAGCTATGGCAACTACGGTAACTATGGTAACTACGGCGGTGGTAACTCAAACAACACTAATACTAACGGCAGTGGAAATACTGGTAATAGCGCTGGTAGTGACACTACTAGTCAAGACCAAACACCAAGTGCTGATACCACCCAAACCTCTGATCCTAGTTCAATTGAATCACCAGATGGTGAATAGTTAATACTCACAGCGTTACGCCCCCTTTTTGGGTTGGCGTAACGCTTTTTTGTAAAAAAATAAGCAGGTCAACTTAGTCAACCTGCTCATAAGTGGACTTACCACGCAATAATTTTACAGTTAGCAAACTCATATAAGCCTAAATCGCTTAGCTCCCGCCCGTAACCAGAGTTTTTCACCCCGCCAAAAGGTAATTCTGGGTGACTTGTAGCCGGCTGGTTAATGAAGACTTGGCCTGTGGATAACTTTTGAGCTAGCTCATCGGCATGAACCTTATCCTGTGAATAAACTGCCCCAGCCAAGCCATATTGTGACTCGTTAGCGATTGTTACCATCTCTGCTTCATCTTGGGCTTGATAAATTTGAAAGACCGGCCCAAAGAATTCTTGGTCATACATCGGGTTATCAGGCGTTAGCCCCCTTAACACTACCGGCTTAAAGAAATATCCAGCCATCTCTGCGACCGGTCCCCCTTCAACTAGGACTTGGGCACCGTTTTCGCAGGCTGCTGTAACCTGCTTGGTTAAGTTCGTTAAGGCCACTTCGCTTGCTAAGGGTGCTAGTGTCGTTGCTTCATCCAGTGGATTTCCCAACTTTAATTGCGCTAACTCTTTCTTTAAGAGGTCACAAAATTCTGTAGCAATTTCCTTAGCTAAAATTAGCCGCTTAGGGGCAGTGCAAACCTGACCGCTATTACGTAAACGCGCCCTGGCCGCATCGTGGGCAGCCTTTTTAACATCAGCGTCTGCTAAGACTAGGAAGGCGTCGTTACCACCTAGCTCTAAGCTTGATTTAACCAAGTTAGCTGCTGCCTTACCTGCAAGCATTTTTCCAACTTGACTAGAGCCAGTCACAGCTAGGCCACTGACCCGGCGGTCGGCTAATAAGTTATCCACCTGTTGATAACTTAAAAATAAGTTTTTGAATGCACCTGTGCCTAAGTCCGCCTCCACAGCTAGTTCCTCTAAAGCCTGTGCACAAGTTGCCACTTGGCCGGCATGCTTTAAAATCACTGGGTTACCCAAAAGGTAGTTAGGAGCTAAGACCCTAATTACTTGCGAATGAGGAAAATTCCATGGTTCAACCGCCAAGACAATTCCACTGGCCTCATAGTGCAAAAAGGCCTCTTGTCTTGCTCCATACAGGTAGGGTTTAGCCCTCAGCATTTGCGGTCCCCGAGCTGCGTAGTAGCGGAGAATTTCTAGACACAAGTCTACTTCACTGCGAGCTTGCCCAATCAGTTTTCCCATACTTAGACTGGCTGTTTTTGCCAACTGTTCTTTTCTTTCTTCCATTAAATCGGCTAATTTTAAAAGCTTTTGAGCCCGCTTTTCAACCGGCTGCCCCTTAGTAGCTAGATAGTAGGCCTGGGCCCGCTGCAAAGCCTGGTCAACCTCAGCTTGACTAGCAACTTCATAACTCGCAATAACTTCTTTTGTATATGGATTTGTGACTGTATAAGCCATCATCATTCACCTTATTTCCTTTGTGTTTTAACCAACGTGTTACTTTTAACTTAAAATCTTAAATCCCGCCTCAGTCCAATCAACTTCCAGTAGGTGCGTTTGGATACGGCTAATTTTAATTCTACCTGTATGTTGCATTTGACTAATTAAAAAGTCAATTTTTTCAGGCGCCCCTTGCACGGCCATTTCAACTTGACCGTTAGGCAAGTTTTTGACCCACCCGCTCAAGAATAAGCGGTCGGCTAATAATTTAGCCTGGTACCTAAAACCTACCCCTTGAACTATCCCCGTAAACAAAATCCTTCTCCGCTCGGGCGCAGTTTCCTTAAAGTCGGGGATAGGCACTGTGGTTACACTCGAGTGCAAGTAAATCTTTTGTAACTTCTTAACTAGGCTTTCAAACATCAAATCCCCCCTCATTTTTATCTATCTTACCGCATTTCTTGGTAAACTACTAACTTTAATGCTTGATAATCTGCTAGAATAAAAGTAGTTATTCTAATTGAGGATGTGTTTAAATGCCAAGCAAAACTCGCTATATTAAGCTTTTTTCCCACAACGATTTAGATGGTTTCGGCGCGCCAACTTTATTTGAAGCGGTCCAACCAGACTTATTTAAGGGCGTTGTCTTTGACCTTACCACTTGTTCAGCTGGGCGGCTAGATGCTCGCTTAGCCTCGTTTTTCCGCCAACCAGATATTGGTCGCTTTACTGATGTCTTCATCATGGATATGACCCCTGACAGTGATTATTCCTTCCAACAACTTGAGCAACACTTCGCCAACCATTGGCTAATCTTTGACCACCACGAAAGCGAAGCTAACCTCCGCGCCCAATATGCCTCTAATTGTATCAATCCTACCAACCCTGCCATCAATCCCTCTGCTACCAGCCTGGTTTGGGATTGGTTGCAAACAAACAAGAATTTTAACCGCCTAGACCCAGCAAGAGTTAAGGAACTTGGCTTGTTAGTTGAATTGATTAGGGCCTATGATACCTGGGATTGGCAAAATGATGACCAAATGCCTAGTGAGATTAAGGAGGCCGCGGATAATTTAAACCAACTCTTCTGGTTTTATCCCCTTTCTAAAACCCAAGAATTCATTCAGGCCGTCTTTGCAACTGGTTGGCCCGCTTATCGCCAAGCCAATGCTCTATTAATCGATACCTTAAACGCACGACGGACCAGTTACATTAAGCGTCACCTTAAAAGTGTCGCTACCTTTGAACAGGATGGTCATTCCTTTGGGGTCGTCTATGCTAGCGATTATAAATCAGAAATTGCACACGAACTTTTGCAACAATTCGAAGTCGAAGTTGCCCTCGTCATCGATGACCGCAGCGTTTCTCTAAGAAGCAACGGTAAACTAGATGTAGCTAAGTTTGCAGAGGACTACTTCCGGGGTGGTGGTCACGAAGATTCAGCTGGTGGGAGCTTAAACTTCAACCCCGTCTTGGAAGCTGAAAAAATGGTAATCGCAGCCATTAAGGAGCAAAAACAAGTCAACGAACAAATGACGGCTGCAGAAGCCGAAACAGACTCCCTCGCCGACCAACTAGACCCTGAAACTGCTGCTAAGTTAGCCGCTCTTTTTGGTAACCAAACCGACTAAGTGCTACAATTAACTTATTCGAACATTAAGGATGTGACTTTTGTGAAAGTCTTAGGAATCTTAGGGGCCCATAAGGAACATGGGGTGACACGCATGATGCTTGACCAGGTCTTACACCAGGTTCAAGCACCTAATACTTCTGAAATAATTTACTTAGAAGACTATCAAATTAAGCCCGACATCAAGGGCCAACCTAATCCTACCATGGATCAAATTATCGCTAAGCTTGAAGCCGCTGACGTCTGGGTAATTGCTGCTCCCACTTACTGGGGCGGCTTATCTGGCGTCATGAAGAACTTTTTTGACTGTCTCAGGCAACGACTAGTCCGATTTGACCACAAGGGTGGCACTCACCCAGATAAATTCGCCCACAAACACTACATCAGTCTAACCAACTGTTATGCCGGTAAATGGGAAAACTTCTTGAGTGGAGTTACCGACGCTAGTTTCAGAACCATTGATAAGGTCCTAACCGCCGGTGGGCTTATCAAAATTGGCGAAGCTGTTCAGACCGCTACTTGGGGCTTAACTGAACTAGCACCTGCTAAGCAAAAAGAATTAACCAAACTCGGTCAAAAAATTAACCGGGCCACTAGAAAGGACGATCAAACCGTGAAACGTTACTTCGAACTCTTCTTCATCGTTGCCGTCATGGCCTTTATTACCATGGCCATTCAGAGCCTCTGTCTCAAACTGTTAAACCTCTCGCTAGGCTTTTGGTCTAATTATATTTCCTTTGTGATTATCTTCTTTGCACTGCTAGCAGTTACGCTCCACTTCTTTACCGTGGTCAAACATAAACGTAAATAATTAAACGGGTCACGCATACCGCCAAGGTAGTCGTGATCCGTTTTTTTTAATAGCTAATTTTTTCAGGCCCTACTTTTAAGTTAGTCATAGTCGTAACCAGGTTAACACCCTCAATCTGGCGATCAGGATTATAACGCGGGTCATTAAAGACCAGTAGTTGCGCCCCGGCAGCTAAGCCAGCCTTTACCCCGTTGACTGAATCTTCAACCACTAGGCTCTCACTAGCCTTCACCCCTAGTTTTTCCATTGCCAGTAAGAAGATATCTGGCGCAGGTTTAGGATGGGCTAACTCAGCCCCTGAAATGACAGCTGAAAATAGTTCCTTTACTCCAAAGGTCGTTAAAACTTCCTCAATATCCGCTAACGGTGAAGATGAAGCCAGTGCGAGCTTGAAATCATTTTGAGCCAAGGCCTTAATAAATTCCACCGTACCCGCAATGCTTTGAAGCCCATTTTTAGCCCTAACTTGAGCTACTTCTTCAAAATACTCTGCCATTAATTGTTCCGTGCTTGCCGGTAAGTCGAGTTCCTGCCTGGTTTGTGCCCAGATATCTCGAAAAGACATCCCCATAAATTTAAAGTGGTAACTGAGTGGCTTATAAACTCCGTATTTATGCAAAACATTTTGCTTCGCTTCCATAATGTTAGGCTCGGAATCAACAATCACCCCGTCCATGTCAAGGATTACCGCTTTAGCCTTAATGACTTTCATTAGTATCGCTTCCTTTTTAAAGTCTAATCACACCACCAATTTTAGCATACTTATTTTCTGCTAAATTCTTTTACAAAAAATCTATCCATCAAACTATGCTCACTGCCGGCTAACCCTTGGCAACTTTGGTAACCCATCCGCTCATACAACTGTAGCGCAACTTGCAAATTACGGTGGGATTCTAAGTAAAGCTTATGGTAACCTGCCGTTTGTGCGAACTGCTCACACTTACCGAGCAATAGCTTGCTTAGCCCCTGGCCCCGAGCTTCAGTGGTCAAGTATAGCTTTTGTAACTCCGCAATCTTATTGGCTGAGTCAAATTCGGCAACCCCGGCACCACCTAAAACCTGACCTTCTTCCTCAAGGACAAAGTAACAGCGTCCAGGCTTAGCCAAATAAAATTCACTTAAATTATCTAAGCTAGCATCGAAATAGGCTGTCCCTGGCAACGCTAGCTTTGCTTCCTCTAAGCTAGCACGAATGATTTGCGCTAACACTGGGTTATCACTAGGTTTAATCTGTCTAATCATCATTGCTATCCACCTCGCAATTTAATTATCCACATTCTAGCAAGTTTAAAGGCAAAAGAAAATCCTCCAAACT
This sequence comes from Ligilactobacillus agilis DSM 20509, assembly GCF_001436215.1. Classification (GTDB taxonomy): domain Bacteria; phylum Bacillota; class Bacilli; order Lactobacillales; family Lactobacillaceae; genus Ligilactobacillus; species Ligilactobacillus agilis. Next base: position 14,292 of record NZ_AYYP01000024.1, on the reverse strand, counting down.
CAACCACGAGTTTGGAGGATTTCAAAGAAAGCCTAATCTTAAAGCTTTTCTTTGTTGACGATGTTTAACTTATCGTCTAAGTCGTAAACAACTGGTTGGCCAGTAGCCATTTCTACGTTCATGATGTCTTCATCAGAAATTTGTTCGATGTACTTAGTCAAGGCACGTAGTGAGTTACCGTGGGCAGCAACGATTACGTTCTTACCAGCTAATAAGTCTGGAGCAATCTTGTCTTCCCAGAATGGGATAACGCGTTCCAAAGTAACCTTTAAGTTTTCCCCACCTGGAACGATGCGTGGGTCTAAGTTAGCGTAACGACGGTCGTTAGCTGCTGAACCTTCATCGTTTGCATCCAATAATGGAGGTAATACGTCATAAGAACGACGCCAGATGTGAACTTGTTCGTCACCGTACTTTTCAGCTGCGGCTTGCTTGTTCTTACCTTGTAAAGCACCGTAGTGACGTTCGTTTAAACGCCATGACTTTTCTTCTGGAATCCAAAGTTGACCTGATTCTTCCAAAGCGAAGTGTAAAGTCTTGATGGCACGAGTTAAAACTGAAGTGTAGGCTTGATCAAATTCAATCCCTGCTTCCTTTAACTTGCGACCAGCTTCTTTAGCTTCTTGTTCACCTTGTTCACTCAAGTTAACGTCTACCCAACCAGTGAATAGGTTCTTTAAGTTCCATTCACTTTGACCGTGACGGATAAATACTAATTTTGACATATCAGTATAAAACCTCTTTCTTAAAATAAAAATTGTTTACACCTGTATTTTACACTGAATAGAAAAAAATTCCTAGCCCTTGTGATAAATTAAGCTTGCTTTTCTTTCAAAGCCTTAATCAAAGCGGCGACCGCCTTTTCAATGTTGGCTGGCGTAGTTCCCAGGTTCAAGCGGATAAAACCTAAGCCGGCTTGACCAAACCAGTCACCAAAATCAACCGCTAACTTAGCTTGTTTCTTAACTAAATCAGTTACTTCATCCTTAGCAATCACGCCGGATAAATCAATCCACATTAGGTAAGTTCCCTCTAAATCACTCACCTTAATTGCTGGAAAAGCTTGGGTTAATTTTGTCTTAACGTAGTCAAAGTTAGCTTGCACCACCTTAATAAAGCCAGCTAACCAGTCTGCCCCCTCACTATAGGCTGCTTGGGCTGCCACTTTTCCTAACAAGCTTCCTGCTGGCGAAGATAACTTAGCAACGTGTTCGTCATAACGGTCACGTAGTTGAGGGTTAGGGATAATCACGTGACTATTTTGTAAAGCCGCTAGGTTAAACGTCTTAGACGGAGCGTCTAAAACCACCAAGTTATCCCGGTAGTAACCATCCTTAATTGATAAAGCCGACACAAACGGGCGCTTACCCATAATCAAATCATGGTGAATTTCGTCAGAAATCACGTGGACTTGCTCTTGGCGGCAAAGTTCTAGTACCGCTTCTAGTTCTGCTTCCGACCAAACCCGTCCAACCGGATTATGGGGACTACATAAAACTAACGTCCTAACTTGATTAGCTTCCATCTTTTGGCGCATGTCTTCTAAGTCCATGACGTATTTTCCGTCAACTTGTTTTAAGTTGGAAATCACTAACTTACGGTGATTATTTTCAATTACCCGCATGAAGGGATAATAGACTGGTTGCATAACCATCACCGCGTCGTTTTCTTCGGTTAAGAATTGGATTACTGTGCTTAACGACTGCACTACCCCGGTTCCAAACCTAAGCCAGTCCTTATGTAACTCAATTCCGTAACGCTCTTTTTGCCAAGTAAAGTAGGCATCAAAATAAGCAGCGGGAGTCATTGAGTAACCAAAGGCCCCGTGTTCTACCCGCTTAACCATGGCTTCAAGCACCGCTTTAGGCGCCTTAAATTCCGTATCGGCCACCCAAAGTGGTAATAGGTCACTGGCCCCAAATTCTGCTTCCAAGCCATCCCATTTGACGGCATCCGTATTTTGGCGTTCAACCGCATATTCTTTTACAAACGTTTCTTTATCCATCCTACTTCTTCCTCCCTAGCTTTTTAACTTTAGCTTGATACCCTTGATGCTTGATGCTCACCGGTTTAACTCCTAAGACATCGAGTGCGAAGGTAAAGATGGGAATCCCAACAATTAAGCCCCAAACTCCAAATAAGTGTTCAGACGCTACCAGCACCACAAAGGTATAAAAGATTGGTAATTCTGTCTTAGATGACATTAATTTTGGATTTAAAATATATGACTCTAGCGCATGGACTACCAGTAGCATTACGATAACATAAATTACGTCCCGAATTCCACCCACAGAATAGGCGATAAAACTTAGCGGGATAGCTGAGATAATCACCCCAGCAACCGGCACTAGGCTGAGAACAAAAATCATCAGGCCTAAACTAATGATTTGGGGCATTTTCATCATGCTTAAACAAACCAAGGTAATGGCCGTGTTAACCAAGGCAATCATAAACTGGGCTTCCATTACTACCCCGAAGGTGTTAACGAAGATCTTAGCAAAGTGGTAAATATCCTTGAAGAGCCAAGAATTAGGTCCCTTTAAGAAACTCTTAGAAAAAGTGTACATCTCGTCTTTTTCCACCGTGAAAAAGAAGGACAATAATAGGGACACCAGGAAGGTAAAGCCCATAGAACCAATGCTAGTAATGTATTTCAACAGAATGCCAGCCCCATTTTTTACCTGCTTCATAATCTCCGAGCTATTGATATAACTGGAAATGTAAGCCCACACCTTGTTGGTGTCAGCCGGCATATTTTGGTAAAATTTTAGGACCTATTTTACCATCAACTCCGATTGCACAATTAACTTAGGAATGTAGATGGTAATTCCAAGGTAAATCAAAGCAATTAATAAGGCGTAAATCACAATTACTATTAAGCGTGACGGTAACTTAAGGTACTTTTGTACCCAGCTAACCGCTCGCACCACCAAAAAGGTGAAGATGAAGGTTAACAAAATAATGCTCATTAAGCTTCTGACTAGATACAAAATTCCAATTAACCCTGCTAACACAACAAACCTTCTAAAGCGCTCATTAGCAATAAATTTTTGCCAAAGATTTAAATTTTCCACGCCACCATCCCTCTCTTAGGTCATTTAACCTTATTTTACAATCATTGACGCAAAAAGTCTTTAACCACTCCCTAAACTTTTGCTGAATTATTTGGAACAACGGCTTATAATTAATTAGATATTGCTTAAGAAAGAAGGATTAATGTGACTAAAAAAGCTAGCTTAGGAATCGTCTTTGCCACTAGCGCCGCCATTTTATGGGGCTTTACCGGACTGTTATCCCAATATCTTTTCAAAGAAACGGACGTCTCAATTGGGTGGCTGATGGGGGTTAAAACGCTCATCTCAGCTTTTATCGTCTTACTGGCTGCCTACCACACAGAAGGTAATAAACTTTTTGAAGTTTGGCGGCACCCTAGCGATTACTTACAAATGGCCGCCTATGGTTTAATCGGGCTAGCCGGGGTTCAGTTAACCTACTCGCTTACCGTCTATGACAGTAACGCCGCCATCGCAACCATCCTTCAAACCCTCGGGGTGGTCGGGGTTATTATCTATTCCGCCTTAGTTTTCCACCAACGACCACGGCGGCAAGAGTATCTAGCTGTAATCATCGCCTTAATCGGGACCTACCTTTTAGTAACCCGCGGTCATGGGCTAAATATTGCATTAAGCCCGGCTACCCTGCGCGACGGGAGCCTCTTGGTTCTGTGCGGCACCGGGTTAGCTGTTTTACCGGTTGGACTATTGAAAAAATATAGTTCGCTCACAATCCTTGGTTGGGGCTTGTTAATTGGGGGCATTATCTTTGAAGTCGGCCACCCCTTTTGGGTAGGCCTACCAACATTTTCCTTGATTAACACTAGCTGCATTATTTTAATTACCCTAATTGGGACGACCCTTTCTTACCTCCTCTTTCTCCACAGTATGAATTATGTTAATTCAACCGTGGCAGCCTTACTTGATACCTTCGAGCCACTAACAGCTGCGGTCGGTACCATGCTTTTCTTTAACGCTAGTTATAACTGGGCCGAATACTTGGGCAGTTTCCTAATCTTAAGTACCGTCTTTATCCTAGCCGTCGGCAAGAAAAATTAATTCCAAACTAAAGCCAGCTTTCCTGTGCATAAAGGAAAGCTGGCTTTAGTTCTAGCTTAGCGGCAAGTCCGCATTAAGCTTGCTGATAGTATTTGGCTAACATCTTATCGGCAAAATCCTCATCAAAGAAGTCAATTAAATCTGCTCTTAATGAGTCATAGTCGTGCTCAGTAGACATTGCTTTTTTGATTAACTGCTGGGCAAATTTTTCCTGCATAGTTATCGTGTTCTGTTCCACTGCATAATCTACACGGTCTTGGACCCAATCTTTTACTAACATATAACGATCCCTCCAGTCGTTTCTTCTTTTAGCTAACTTTACTGCGTACTTAACTTCCCTGACAAAATCCGTTCTCCCTGCGGGCCGACCGGCAACTAGGTCGAAGAAGTCTTGTAATTCCTCACTACAGCCGGTCATATCCCCGTAGGGGTTAAGGATTAAGGAGACAAACCCATCCTTAAATTTAAGCTCATTGACCCCGTTTGGCACCAAGTTGACCTCGTAAAATGAATTGCCTAGCCGGTACCAATCAAATAAGCAGATGAAAATCATATAGGTTTTGGGAATCTCACCGTAACTTTCTCGGGGGTAGAGGCGCTCCGTAATCATGGTGGAGTGGTAATACAAGATGCGTTGCATCAGATACTTTGGCCGGATAGTTTGCATCTCAATATCAAACATCTCACCACCTTCGCCGTAGGTGGAAATATCTAAGCGGACGTCTTTAGCATCGACGTTAGCACTAAGCCCATCCTGGGAGCGAACGTAGACTCGTTTAATCTTTAGCTGGGGTAAGGCGGCCTTAATCAGTTGTAAACACAACTGGGGTTGGGCCATCACCTTGCTAAAGATGTAGTCATTACTGATATCCGACTGCTCCCACTCCTCTAAAAACTGGCGCCGTCTATTGTTGTAATGTTTCATGGAAACATCTCCTTTAGTTATTATATGAGAAGGCCATCTGAGATGGTATCAAAATGACCCCTCACTATATACATACGCAGAAACGCCTCAATTTATTTTTTCATTTTTAATTTTTTAGTATTTTCTAATAAAAAAGGGCCCCTAAGTTTGACCTTAAGGACTCTAATAATTATTTACTTAGCCAACCAGTTATTCTTTAGGTAAGACGTTGTCATAAGCAAATTGGATTCTGTAAGTTTTCTTTCCTTGGCGTGGTAACACAATGTCGCCAAAATTAGCTTGGTTGATAGCGTCTGGTAAGGTTTGCGCTTCTAAAGCGATTCCTTCGCCCCCGATTGCTTCTTTACCATTATCCCTAGAGAAGTAAATCCCTGGTTCGATTTCATGCATGGTATACATTACCAAGCCATTCCGATCTGAATCAATTGTAACTTGATCGCCACTTTCATCATCCCGTAATACGGCAATTGGCATGGTTGCCTTCCCTGGACCGTTGACTACAAAGGCATCATCAAACCCATGATTTTCTGCGATTGCCACTTGTAGGTTCTTCATCTTTCTAAAGTCATAAGGACTAGCCTCAACATCTTTTACCCGGCCAGTTGGGATTAATTCATCATCAGTTTCTAGGTAACCATCACTGTTGATTTGTAAGCTGTGTGTTGATAAATCTTGTCGGTTACTCAAGTTAAAGTAGACGTGACAAGTTGGATTAAAGAGGGTATCAACCTCACCACCCAAAGCGCTATAAGCAATCGTTACCCGGTTAGAATTATCCAAAGTATAGATGACAGTTGCCAGGATATCACCTGGGAACCCATCGATTGCTTGCCGAATCTTTTGTTGGAAAATGACACTTACACTGCTGTCATTACGTGAAGTCGTGTACTTCCAGTTAGTATGATTGAAGCCGTGTGGCCCCCCGTGAAGACAGTTTCCCTTCTCATTTTGCGGTAGCTGAATTTCTTTACCGTCTAATCTAAAGCGACCATCCTTAATGCGCCCAGCCACCCGGCCAATTGATTGGCAAGTGCACAAGCCGTTAGCATAGTAGTCTGCTGGCTTGTCAAAACTCAAAAGCAAGTTTTTCTTAGACCCATCTGCTTGGGGAACGGAAAATTCTTGCCAAGTTGCTCCCATCGTCAAACAAGAAATGGAGACCCCATTATCGTTTACCAACGTAACCTTAGTAACTAAATGTGTTTTGTACTTTTCAACTTCTGTTCTGTAAATATCCATAGTAATTAATTCCCTCCGGATAATATTTCAAGCAATTCTACCCCCTTATTTTAGCGCAAAATCGCTTTAAATAATAGCGTTTACATAAAATTAGTTAGATGAGTTGTAAACAACCAAAATTGGTCTAGTTTGCGTTTTTGTACGGATTTTAAAATAAAAAAAGATAAATAACGATTTTTATTAGCGTTTCATCTTAATCAGTCACTTATTCAAGTTAATTTCCAGCCAATTCTTTCAGCTAAAACTTTGATTTAATCATCTTTTTAGATTAGAAGCAAAAATCACTTACAATCACTCACGTATAATGATTTGTAATTAAATAATTATTTTTATAAAACAAACACTTGAAATATCGTTTTCATAGGTGTATGGTATATTTATCAAGTTTGCTACTGAAAGGGAGATGTTCTCATGAACGAAACAATTATTAAAAAACTCGAATCAAGAATGACGGAAGCTAAGGCCTGGCGCCTAGAAAATAGTGAAACTGGCCACTTTTTAGATGTGGTCTTCTCACTTAACCTGGAAGACAAGATGAGAAATAAGCGTAATTTTTCGTTCAACCGCTTCGAATCCGAACAGTTAAACGAATTATCGAAGTTGGTTCCCGCTTTGGAGAACGACTACCGCTTAGAACTTAACTCAACTAACGTTGGCTTGGGCTACCTACCTGTTTCTGTTGACTCAGCCCAATCACTACTACAAGAAGTCTAGTTTTAAAATATCAATTCAAAAGGCAACCTTGCTACAAAGTGTGGCTCGGTTGCTTTTTGCTAGCCTCCATAAAAAATTACCCGTCCAAGTCAAAAACCTGGACGGGTAAATTCTTTGTTTAATTATTTACGGTCATCGTAACCGTTTGGATGAGTTGAGTGCCACTTCCAAGCAGTAGCGATAATCTTTTTAATGTCATCAAATTCTGGTTGCCAACCCAAGACCTTGCGAGCCTTATCAGAGGCAGCAATTAATGTATCAGGGTCACCACCACGACGACCAGCGATTTCGGCAGGGATTTCCTTGCCAGTTACTTCCCGCGCAGCCTTAAGGATTTCTAAGTTAGAAAAACCAGTGGATGAACCTAGGTTAAAGGCATTTGATTCATTACCTGCTCTTAGGTAGTTGACTGCTAAGATGTGGGCATCTGCTAAGTCGTATGGGTGAACGTAGTCACGAACGTTAGTCCCGTCTGGCGTATTGTAATCATCACCAAAGATCATCAACTTGTCGCGCTTACCTTGGGCAACTTGTAAAACGATTGGCAATAAGTGGGTTTCTGGCCCGTGGTCTTCCCCGATGGAACCATCTGGCTTAGCCCCAGCCACGTTAAAGTAACGAAGCGCTACGAACTTAGTTCCGTAAGCCTTATCAGCCCAGGCCATGATTTTTTCCATCATTAACTTACTTTCACCATAAGGGTTGATTGGGTTTTGAGGATCATCTTCATAGATTGGCATCTTTTCAGGAATCCCGTAAGTAGCGGCTGTAGATGAAAAGACAATCTTATTAATCTTAAACTCGTTCATTACTTCTAGGAGTTTAACCATTCCGGCAGTGTTATTGTCGAAATACTTCAAAGGATTAGTCATTGATTCGGCCACCAAGGAGAAGGCAGCAAAGTGAATCACCGCGTCGATTTCAGGATTTTCTGCGAAGACCTTGCGCATGAAATCCTTATCCGCTAAATCACCTTGGTAAAACTTAGCTTGGGGATTGACCGCAGCTCTGTGCCCCGTAACTAAACTATCAACCACAACTACTTCTTCGTCAGTAGTATTAACTAAACGATCTACAGTGTGGGAACCAATGTAACCCGCACCACCTAAAACTAAAATAGACATTATGTCCTCCTATTCTAGAAAAGCCCCCTACCAAAAGGGCTTTCCTGCAAAATCTACAGGAGATGGATAAATATCCAACCTCTTATATTCTACCAGTATCTTGGAGCATAAAAAAGCATTTTCACAATTTTACTTGTGAAAAATTAGAAGTTGTGGTTACAATTACATTAGCTAATTATTTCAAAAAGGAGGTGGACTCATGGCTGAACTAGTCTATCAACAAGTAATTAAAGACTTAAAAAAGCGCATCTTTGCTAACGAATTTTCAGATATGCGCCTCCCAGACGAACGCAGTTTGGCAGAAAGCTACCAGGTTAGTCGCAGCTCCATCAAACGGGCCTTAGCAAAGATGGCTAACGATGGCATCATCTTTAAAAAGCGGGGGTCGGGCACTTTTATCAACCCCCTCTACCTCAAAAATGAATCGGTCTTTAACTACGAAGCCGCTAGTAATCTAGGGGTTACCGACAACTTTCAAATGGATGGTAAAAAACCAACCACCAAGGTCTTAAGTTTTGAAGTCACCCTCCCCTCAAAGGAATTGCAACGCGATTTATTCTTAAACGAAGAAGATTTCGTCTATAAAATCGTGCGCCTTCGCTCTTTTGGGGCGACTCCCTTCATGATTGAGACAGGCTACATCCCCATTAAAATCATGCCCCAGTTAAGTCGCAAGGACATTGAAAATTCCATTTTCAAGTACCTAGAAAAGCAGTACAAACAGTCTGTCACCAAGTCGTTTATGTCCGTTTTTGCTGAACCTTCTACCGAAAACGACCGCGAACTCCTAGGGTTACAGGTCAACGAACCGACTGGAATTATGGAAGGGATTTTCTTCTTAGATAACGGTACCCCCTTTGAATTTTCTCACATGCGCTTGCACTACAAGTATTTAAAATTCAACACCTTTGTCTCGGTTCACTAACACTGGCTCCATTAACTTGGGGTCTGTTTTTTTAGCCTCATTTTTTAATTGGGACGGTCCAATTCAAAAATAGGTTGACATTTATTTTAGAAAACGTTATTATCAAAGTGTAAAAAATTAGGTTAAGCTTTAAATCAAAGGAGCGACAAAAAATGACAGTAGATTATTCATCTAAAGAATATTTAAATAAACTCGATGCTTACTGGCGCGCAGCTAACTACATCTCAGTTGGGCAATTATACTTAAAGGACAACCCCCTCTTACGTCGGCCCTTAAAGGCTAGCGACGTTAAGGTCAAGCCAATCGGTCACTGGGGAACTATTGCCGGCCAAAACTTCATCTACGCCCACTTAAACCGGGTAATTAATAAGTACGACTTGAACATGTTCTACGTAGAAGGACCTGGGCATGGTGGTCAAGTGATGGTGTCTAACTCCTACCTCGATGGTTCGTACACAGAAATTTATCCAGACATTACTGAAGACGAAGCCGGAATGAAGAAACTCTTCAAGCGCTTCTCCTTCCCTGGCGGGGTCGCTTCTCACGCCGCCCCAGAAACACCAGGCTCCATCCACGAAGGGGGCGAATTAGGTTACTCCATCTCACACGCAACGGGGGCTATCCTAGATAACCCTGATTTGATCGTTGCTGCTGTCGTTGGTGATGGGGAAGCCGAAACTGGTCCACTTGCTACTTCATGGCAATCTAACAAGTTCATCAACCCCATCAATGACGGGGCGGTCTTGCCAATCTTAGACCTCAATGGGTTCAAGATTTCTAACCCAACCATCCTTTCCCGGGAATCAAACGAAAACTTACAAAAGTACTTCGAAGGGATGGGCTGGCACCCAATCTTTGTCGAAGGCGACGACCCTGAAAAGCTCCACCCATTGATGGCCCAAGCACTAGACCAAGCAATCGAAGAAATTAAAGCTATCCAAGCTAACGCCCGCCAAAACAACGACGCTAGCTTACCTGTTTGGCCAATGATTATCTTCCGGGCACCTAAGGGCTGGACTGGTCCTAAGACTTGGGATAATGTTCCAATCGAAAAATCATTTAGGGCCCACCAAATTCCAATTCCAGTCGACCAAAACGACATGCAACACGCTGATGCCTTGGTTGCCTGGTTGGAAAGCTACCGCCCAGAAGAACTCTTTGACGAAAACGGAACATTGAAGGCCGAAATCAAGGCCATTACCCCTAAGGGTGACAAGCGGATGGCGGCTAACCCTCACACCAACCCCGGTAAGTTAATCCGCGACCTGGTTAAACCTGACTTCCGCAACTACGCGGTTGATACTACCGTTAAGGGGCAAACAGTTGCTCAAGACATGACCGTCTTAGGGACTTACCTTGAAGACGTTGTTAAGGAAAATGCGGCTAACAAGAACTTCCGTATCTTTGGACCTGATGAAACCATGTCCAACCGCTTAGCCCCACTCTTTAAGGAAACTAACCGGCAATGGTTAAGCCCTATTAAGGAACCTAACGATGAATTCTTAGCTCCAGCCGGACGCATCATCGACTCCCAGTTATCAGAACACCAAGACGAAGGCTTCTTGGAAGGTTACGTCTTAACTGGCCGTCACGGTTTCTTCGCTAGTTACGAAGCCTTCTTACGTGTGGTTGACTCCATGTTAACGCAACACTTCAAGTGGTTACGTAAAGCTAAGGAACAACCATGGCGGACTTCAGTTCCATCCTTAAACGTTGTCGCAACTTCCACCGTCTTCCAACAAGACCACAACGGCTACACCCACCAGGATCCTGGTATCTTAGGTCACTTAGCCGATAAAAAACCAGAGTTCATCAGAGAATACTTACCAGCTGATGCCAACTCATTATTAGCCGTCTTTGACAAGGTCTTAAACGACCGGGATAAGATTAACTTAATCGTTTCTTCTAAGCACCCACGGCAACAATTCTACTCAGCCGCCGAAGCTAAGGAATTAGTCGACAATGGCTTGAAGATTATCGATTGGGCTTCAACAGATAAGAACGCTAAGCCAGATGTAGTCATTGCTGCTGCCGGAACTGAACCTAACTTAGAAGCCCTAGCAGCTATCTCCATCTTGCACGAAAAATTACCTGACCTAAAGATTCGCTTCATCAACGTGGTTGACCTCTTGAAGCTTCGTTCACCTAAGGTTGACCCTCGGGGCTTAAGCGACGCTGAATTCGACGCTTACTTCACCAAGGACGTGCCGGTAATCTTTGCCTTCCACGGTTACGAAGGCTTAATCCGTGACATCTTCTTTGACCGTCACAACCACAACCTGTCCATCCATGGTTACCGTGAAAACGGTGATATCACCACCCCATTTGACATGCGGGTCTTGAACCAAATGGACCGCTTCGACTTAGTCAAGGCTGCTGTATTAAGCTTGCCTGACGCTGACAAGTACGGACAAATCGTGGCAGAAATGGATGCTAAAGTGGCTAAGCACCACCAATACATCCGTGATGAAGGTACGGACCTGCCAGAAGTTGAAGCTTGGGAATGGAAATCCTTAGAATAAAAATTAGAAAATTTTACTAATTCGTGGCTAATGATGGTAACTAAAAGTGGTACTAACAATAATGTTAGTACCGCTTTTTAGTATATTTAAGGATTTAATTTTTAAGAAAAGCTCTTCAACGGATTAGACTTAGGCAAAAACCAACTAATAACTAGCTAACAAATGATGATAATTCGGCTTTGTCACTTTATCATCACTTTTGAAACTGTTATTATAAAAGTAAATAATTTTAAGAGAGGTGACGCAAACATGTACCTAATCATCGCTAATTTCTTTGCTACTCGTTGGTATACTTTTTTCCTAGCTTTCTGCTATATCTTTTTAATGTTTGTAGTCACACATAAACTACGTTTTCGTTGGGCTTGGCGGTGGTACACCATTTTAGAGCAAATCTGTTTTATGAGCTACTTCATTTTTGAATTGGGGCGCCTAATGACCATTCAAAACCTCACCAAGTCGGTCGCTATTTACCGCTTGGCTTATATTGTGCAATTATCCTGGTTATTAATCTCAGTTCCCTTTTTCGTAATCTTGCTCTACCGGATTTTTACCCACGAATACTTCAAGACCCTGAATACTTTTAGCAAAGTTTTCCTAGCCTGCGCACTCCTAATCATTAGCGGAGTTAGCGTCTACCTAGGTGCTTTAGCTAGTAGCATGCTTTACTTTTCAATTTAGACTTGTTAAAACCTCCCTAACTTGCTATGCTGTAGAAAAACAGTCAGTGGGAGGTTTTTTTATGACCAAATTGTATATCGTCCGCCACGGCCAAAGCCAAGCTAACGCCAACGGCATCTTACAGGGAAGCAAGGTTGACACCCCGCTAACCCAAACGGGCATCAAGCAAGCCTTTGCTACTAAGGAAGCTTTAAGTGACGTAAGCTTCTCTAAGGTAGTTGCTAGCCCCCTACTTCGTGCCGCTCAGACTGCTACCATCATCGCCGGGGCCGACCGCACCATCACCTTTGACCCCCGCCTAGTTGAGTATGATTATGGCAGCTGGGACGGGATGCTCGAAGCCGATGTTTGGGCTAAATTCCCCCAATACTTCGATGCCAAGCATAACTTGCTCCCTAATTCCTGGGAAACTTCTGGCGGTGATACCTACGACGAGGTTAAAGCTAAAATCGCCGCCCTCTTTGGCGATTTAGTTGCCAAGTATCCTGATGAAGCAGTCCTAGTCGTCTCACACGGCTTTACCATTAAGTTAATGCTCGACTACGTCCTCGGGATTAATAACCTGGTTAATATGAATGAACCTTTAAACGCAGCGGTTAGTTTGGTCGAATTGACCGACTCCAGCCAAACCCTCGTTTATTTCAACCGTTAATTAATAAATAAAGCCAACCCGATTAAGTTCGAGTTGGCTTTATTATTACTGTTGCTTAATGCCTGCTTGCTTTAATAGGTAAAGCAATGCCAGCATTGAGACTAGAGTTGCTAGTGCTAAGACTAGGAGGTAGGCCGCAAATAAGCCACTGCCGAAGGCCTGGGCAATATAACCAAATAAGATTGGGAGCAATAACAAGCCACCTCCGTAAGAGAAAGCTAGCTGTAGGCCCATTACCGTTTGGGAGGCTTCTTTGCCAAAGTGGACCGGGGTTAGGGCTAGCAGGTTAGGGTAAAGCTGGCCGTTACCAAAACCTAGTAGGAATAAGGCAAACCCCGCTACTAACTCGGGTAAAGGCAAGAATAAAATTCCAATTGCCACGATGGTTAAGCTAACACTTAGCTTAATCAAGGTCCAACACCGCCAGTAATTAGCGACAATCCCCCCGAAGAAGCGGCCACCAGCCATCCCCACATAATAAAGGGTAATCAATCCGGCAGCTAGTTCCGGGCTCAAATTTTTAGCATTAACCAGGTAGGTACTCCCCCAAGAGCCGGTTGTAATTTCGATGGCCACCGACCCCATAAAGACCAAGCAGGTTGTTAACACTAACGGCTGTTTTAAAAGCTCCATTAAGCCTGGGTGGCTGTGCATGGTAGCTTTTTCTTCCTTAACCTCTGGGTGAACCTTTTGCCACAAAGGAAATGACAGCACAATAATTAGGGTAATCGCTGCTTGGATATAAAAGGCCCACCGGTAACCCGCCCGCCAATTATTGTGATCCTGTAAGGCTAGGGACATAATCGCCGGACTCAGTGAGACCCCGATTCCATAAAAGCAGTGTAAAAAGTTCATCTGACTGGGGTGATAGTGCAAGGCCACGTAGTTATTTAGGGCCGTGTCAATCGCACCAGCCCCTAGGCCGAGCGGAATTCCCCACAAGCATAACCACCATAAATTGGGGGCGTAAGCAAAGCCTAGCAGCCCAGTGGCGGTCAGCGCCGTACTTAAAGCTGCGACCTTAGCCGTTTTTAAGCGGGCAATAACACTGGGAGCCACTAGGCTAGAAACAACCGTCAGCCCCGAAATCACAAACGAAACGTAGTTAGCACTTGCTAGGCTAACCCCGAATTCCTTGTAGATTACCGGCCAAGCTGGCCCAAAGAGCGAATCCGGAATTCCTAAGCCAATGAAACCAATATAGATTGTCAATAATAATAAAACTGCCATGATATCCTCTCTTTTAGTTTATTACTATCCATTGTAACAAATGTCGCAATGGTTTGACAAAGACCCTTAGAAAACCTTAAAATTAGGATATTCAAATGTTTAGCTCTATGTTTTCTGGCACTATGTCCTGTCAAGTATACAGTTTAAATATATAAAATAGACTATGCGGTC
>NZ_AYYP01000023.1 GCF_001436215.1 Ligilactobacillus agilis DSM 20509 | reverse complement strand
TATGCCGACTTAGCTCAGTTGGTAGAGCATCTGATTTGTAATCAGAGGGTCGGGCGTTCGAATCGTCTAGTCGGCATATGCGGAAGTAGTTCAGTGGTAGAACATCACCTTGCCAAGGTGGGGGTCGCGGGTTCGAATCCCGTCTTCCGCTCTTACATTATGCCGGGGTGGCGGAACTGGCAGACGCACAGGACTTAAAATCCTGCGGTGAGTGATCACCGTACCGGTTCGATTCCGGTCCTCGGCATTTTGTTTTTTATATATGCACCCATAGCGCAACTGGATAGAGTGTCTGACTACGAATCAGAAGGTTGCAGGTTCGACTCCTGCTGGGTGCATTCATCGGGAAGTAGCTCAGCTTGGTAGAGCACCTGGTTTGGGACCAGGGGGTCGCAGGTTCGAATCCTGTCTTCCCGATA
>NZ_AYYP01000022.1:17381-88645 GCF_001436215.1 Ligilactobacillus agilis DSM 20509 | reverse complement strand
ATTTCCATTAGGTTCACCTCACTTTCTTTACTGATATTATAGCACTTTTGTTCGATGAATACACAGCATAAGGAGGCAAAAGGGTAAAAGTAGGTTCTAGAGAACCTACAGTGAGGGCTATCCCTCCAGTGGTTAAAACCACTGGTATCCCGCCCTAAATTAATGAATCTAGCCAATTACACGGAAGAACCAGACGAAATGACCCATAAAGTCGTAGCCGAATTAGCCAAAGCCAATATTAATCCAACCTTAACCACTAATTTCCAGGGAACCCTCATGGCTAAAGTGGTTTTCAATTCCGTGGTTAATACCTTATGTACCCTCTTTGAAATCACTATGGGTGAATACGCCGCCTTTGAAAAAGCAGACGAACTATCATTAGCATTGATTAACGAGGCCTATGATGTTTGCGAACGTGCGGGCGTTAAAATGTTAAACAGCCGTCAAGAAGAACTAGACACCGTTAACTACGTAAGTAAGGTAGCTAACCCGCTTCACTATCCTTCCATGTATCAAGATATGAGTAAAAATCGTCCGACCGAAGTTGACTACATCAACGGCTACCTAGTCGACTTAGGGCGTAAGTACAACTACGAAGCACATACCCACACCTTCTTAACCAACCTCGTGCACTTAGCGGAACATACCCGCCAACAACGCCAAAACTAGGCATAATCTACAAATAAACTTCCTTTAGAGTAGGTCCTAAAACACCTTACTCTAAAGGAAGTTTTTGTTTACTAAAATGTATTATTTCCACTAATACTAGTCTACTTGCTTATCTTTTTTCAGTATCTTATTTCAAAATAAATTAACCTAGTTAATCTCACGCCCCTCAGCATAAGCTTTTTTAGCCTCTGCTAACGTCATATGATTAGGGCCACCATCAATATTTGTTTCACCAGTATTTTGCCAACCACATTTATCACAAATATCATATACTGCAGTTAAAGTACCGCAAACAGGGCAGTGTACAAATTCACTACCATCAATTATAATTATGTTCTTTTTTGACTTATTCATTTAAGAAAATTTATTGGATCTACAACCTCTAAAATATGGATATTTTTATCCAAGTCACGTTGGATAATAGCAAAAAAATTATCTTTGAAGTCAATCTCATTATACCCTGTATCTCCATTATTATCAGGAAATTCCATCAAAAGAGTGTCACGATACGCATCATCACTAAAGCCATAATAGTTAGATACTCGATATTTAACCTTACTTAAATCTATTGCTTTCATTTTTATTATTCGCCTTTTCTTCAAATTCAATAAAATGTTCTAACAATGTTTTACCTTGAATCTTTGTATTCATGATTACTTTAGGATTTTCTGAAGGAATATATATTATATCGTCAGAATAAAATTGATATGTTATCCACCCTTTCTTATCCCCATATCCCTGATTATCAGAAGCGGGGCCTAGGTACCAATAGTGAGACCCTATTTTGAATTCTAGCTCTTCATGTACCCTTAAAGCTAAAAGAAATCTATCTGTCAATCCTTTCCAATCCAAGCCTTTCACCAACCATTCATCTATGACTATTTTCCCAAAATCTTGCTTTACTATTATTTCTTACAGCTTTAAAAATCGTTGGAATATTTTAGTTGTCCCCATTTTGATAAACCATAAAAAATAGTCCTTTGAAAACCTTGTTCAACCAAGATTTTCAAAGGACTACCAATTTAATTATTCAGCAACAGGGTAAACTGAAACTTGTTTCTTGTCGCGGCCTTTACGTTCGAATTTAACGACACCATCAACTTTAGCAAATAAAGTGTTGTCGCCACCCATACCAACGTTAACCCCTGGGTAAATACGAGTACCACGTTGACGGTAAAGGATTGAACCACCTGTAACAGTTTGACCGTCAGCACGCTTTGCGCCTAAACGCTTTGAACGTGAGTCACGACCGTTAGCTGTGGAACCGCCCCCCTTTTTGTGGGCGAAGTATTGTAGGTTCAATAACATATCAGTGCACCTCCCGGAAACTAATCTAAACTAATATATTTCTGATATTCTGCTTGCTTGACTAAATCGCTGATTCCAAGCTCTAATGCAGCTAATAAAATTTGAACACCCGGTTTGTCAAGATCTTTCGTTCCAACCTCTAAGCGTAAAAAACCACCTTCAGTCGGATCCTCTACCACCAGGGGTTCAATCTTAACAAGTTGCTCCAAACTATTAACCGTATTAATCGCCAAAACGGAAACAGCCGCACACACAATGTCAAAGCCAGAGTCGGCATAACCGGCATGCCCGTACATTTCGAAGGCAGTGATTAAATCACCCTTCTTAGTAAACTTTGCATGTATCATGTAATCACTTCTTTAAATTAAGCGTTGATTGCATCGATAACAACCTTAGTGTAAGGTTGACGGTGACCCTTCTTTGTGTGTGAGTGCTTCTTAGGCTTGTACTTGAAAGTAACAACCTTCTTAGCACGGCCTTGCTTTTCAACAGTACCTGTAACAGTAGCACCTTCAACTAATGGTGTACCAATAACAGTCTTTTCACCACCAACGAAAACTACTTGATCAAAAGTAACTGTTTCACCTGCATTAGCAGCCAACTTTTCAACGTAGATAGCTTGACCAGCTTCTACCTTAAGTTGCTTACCACCTGTCTTAATAATTGCGTACATTAATGTGCACCTCCTTGTTTATACTTAGACTCGCCGTAATGTAGTGATTTGCCTTAGCAAATGCTTAGAAAACTTAAAACGAGCGGTTGCAGCTGTGACATGCACAAATACAACATTGATAGCTTATCAAATATTCACCTAAACGTCAAGCAGTTTTATGATTTAAAAATGATTTTTTTCACGCTACTTTTTCGGTTTAAAAACTAATCTTAAAAACTTGTTTTTAAGATAAAAATATTCTAAGATATTCATTAATAAGGTAGGAGACTGCCAACTTTTTATTACAGAAATGAGGAACTGTAGATGGATGAAAAGTTAAGAGCCGGCGTTTTAGGCGCCACTGGAATGGTTGGCCAACGCTTTGTGGCCATGCTTGAAAATCACCCCTGGTTTGAGGTAACTACTTTAGCTGCTAGCCCTCGTAGTGCGGGTAAGACTTATGCCCAAGCTGTTGACGGCCGCTGGAAAATGGAAACCCCTATTCCTGAAGCCGTTAAGGACTTAAAAATCTTAGATGTCAGCGAAGTTGAAAAAGTCGCTGCTCAAGTTGACTTCGTCTTTTCCGCTGTCAGCATGTCAAAAGATAAAATCAAAGCCATCGAAGAAGCCTATGCTAAAACAGAAACACCTGTAGTTTCTAATAATAGTGCCCACCGTTGGACACCAGATGTGCCAATGGTCGTACCAGAAATCAATCCTGAGCACTTTAAGGTCATCGACTACCAACGCAAACGGTTGGGAACCAAGCGGGGATTCATTGCGGTTAAACCTAACTGCTCTATTCAAAGCTATGCCCCTGCCCTTTCTGCCTGGTTAAAATTTGAACCTTACGAAGTGATTGCTTCTACTTACCAAGCAATTTCAGGTGCCGGTAAGAACTTTGATGATTGGCCAGAAATGAAGGGCAACATCATTCCATTCATTTCCGGTGAAGAAGAAAAATCAGAAAAGGAACCACTAAAGATTTGGGGTCAACTGGATGAAGCTAAGGGAGAAATCGTCCCTGCTACTAGTCCCGTAATTACAAGCCAATGTATTCGGGTCCCAATCCTTTATGGACACACTGCTACGGTTTTTGTTAAGTTTAAACAAAATCCTACTAAAGAAGAACTAGTGGCTGCCCTTGAATCCTACCAAGGTTTACCACAAAGCCTAAACCTCCCAAGTACCCCTAAGCAATTCATCCAATACCTTTCTGAAGATGACCGTCCTCAAGTCGCTAAGGACGTCAACTTCGAAAATGGGATGGGTATTTCCATTGGACGCTTGCGTAAGGACTCTGTTTACGACTGGAAGTTTGTCGGACTTTCACACAACACTGCTCGTGGTGCTGCTGGTGGTGGTGTCTTGAGCGCAGAACTACTAACCGCCCAAGGTTACATTACTAAAAAATAACTATTACTAAAAGACGGACTAACTTGATTTCTTAGCAAGCAAGTTAGTCCGTCTTTTTATTTTGGGCAGCTAAAAAATAAAGAGGCAAGTCAAGCTTACCCCTTTACTCTGTATGCAATTTAATGAATCGGGAGAGATTCGAACTCTCGACCGTCCGCTTAGAAGGCGGATGCTCTATCCAGCTGAGCTACCGATCCATTACTCAACAACAATATTTATTGTATTGTATTTATTTTGGCATGTCAATTATTTTTTCAAAAAAGTTAGCCCCAAACAAAAAGATGCCTTGATAATAAGGCACCCTTTCAGTTTGTTATTTCTAAGCTTGTAAATATTGCGCTTCAATTTCGCCAGCTGTAAAACCTAAATCAACTAAGCCAAATTTCAAGAAAATATGCCAAGCGTGCACAAAGGCAGCTTGATTATTTTCAAAGTAACTTTTATTTAATTGTTGCTCTAGAATTAAATAAACGGTATTTAGTGATTGGCTCGCCCACTTTTGCTCAATTTGCGCAAGTAGCTCATCATCAACTAGCATCTTATAAGTCCACTTACGTTCGTTTGCAATCTGCAAAAAGGCTTGTAAGGCATTACAATAGGCTTGCAAAGCAACTTGATTAGCTTGTATGCTCCCCATTAATTGGCCCAAATAGTAAATGACCAAGACATATTGTCCCGCCAGCTGTTCCTTTTCACTAAAGGTCTTACTTGGAACCAATGGCCGCAGGGGATAGTTACGCGCAAAGGTTAACATTTTCGTGATATCCATGATTACCCCTTAAAATAACGGCTATCCGTCCTAATTTCGATTGTGTCTAGATTTTCCAAGTACCAATCCTTTAAGAATTCATACTTAAATAATAAATCTAACCACGATAAGCAGTTAGCTTGATCTTGAACCTGCATTACCCAAGTATTTTCACTGTGGGCAAATAAGCTTAACCGGATGGTTGGTCCTAAGTCCAGGATGGCTTCCCCATCAATCCCCGTGGTCAACATATACCCGGCTTGCGAGGCCTTAATAAATAAACGGTCTAGTGCCTGTTGTGGTAGCTTAGAGCTAGTTAAAGGATAGAGCGCTTGGTTCGCAGCATCGAGGTAGCTAAAATCCACTTCATAGCCGTAGTCTTCTTTGAAGCACTTACCAACTGCAATTAATAAGTTAGCTAAGTTCTTGATTGCCTTAAACTGGTAACGTTTGCCGTAGTTAACAACCAGCAAGTTAGTCAGTGCCTGTGAGTTAAAGCTCAATAAGTGGCGCTTAAAGTTAATGTAAAATAGGCGCTGCTCCGTTTCCTTTTCGTAATAGTAAGCCCCAGCTGGGTCAGTTTCACTAGTTGCAAATAAAAAGTAACCAGTCTGACTGATTCCTTCAAAACTGTGGTGCAACTCTTTTTTACGCTCACTCGATTCTAAAATCATTGTGCTTGTTTGATGTAATTGTAGTAGGCGTTGAAGAAAAATTAAATAAAAGTCAGACTTACTATATTGCTGTGGATAGACCAGGTAAGCGCTATCTAATTGATAAGTGCTTAAAGCCAAAGCTGCTTCAAGCAACTCGTCAGTATCCTTGGTCTCACTTAGGACATCCAAGATTTCCGTAAACCTTATTCCGGCGGCTAAGTTAGCTTTTAATTGCTGATTATATTCAATTAACCGCCCCTTAGCCGTGAGTGAGGCAGAATGCCCCTTAGTCTCATGGTGGCCATCGGGATAAATTTCATTCTTAGTTTCAGTCATCTGCTCTCACCCCCTTAGTAGCAATTAAATCGGCAATATAATCGCGGTATAAGGATGCCACCTTATCTTCAAACATTTCGAAGCTGCCAAACTTAGCAACAATACTTTGTTTTTCGTAACCAATTAAGGTGTCCTCTTTAGACAAGGCTAGCACCTTTTCTTCGTTTTCCCGAATTTGTTTATAAGCACGATTGGCTTTTTCGTCTAACTCTGCTAACTCAGTCAGTTCTTCAACTAGCCTTTGTTTAGCTTCTTTTTGCTCTGCTGCTTTCCAAAAACC
This sequence comes from Ligilactobacillus agilis DSM 20509, assembly GCF_001436215.1. Classification (GTDB taxonomy): domain Bacteria; phylum Bacillota; class Bacilli; order Lactobacillales; family Lactobacillaceae; genus Ligilactobacillus; species Ligilactobacillus agilis. The sequence continues at coordinate 82,580 of NZ_AYYP01000022.1, read as the reverse complement.
TGACCGCTCCTGGTTAGTCCTTTTCATCTTTTCACGCAGCTCTTCCTTTTTAGCATCACGTTTATCCTGGTCATCAATTAAGGCCTGCAGGCGGTCGCTTTCCTCTGAAATCTGCTTAATCTTATCACTATTGAGCCGCTTATTTTCAGCTTCTAAAGCAAAGGCCCGGGCTAACTTACCATATTCACCTTCATCAAAGATAAACTTCACGTTTAAGACATCCAGTTTGCCAAAGACCCGTCTTCCCCACCAATTACCAAAGTAAATTTGAAATTGCCCCACGGCAGTTTCTTCAAAGTAAAAAAACGGGTAGTTTTCTCGTAAGTAAGCAATTAATTTATGACTTAAGAAATCGCTGATTTCAGGATGAACGTCATAGATTAATTGTTCATTTTCATCCCCACCGACATGGCGGGCCCGGGTAATCTCCTTGGCGTAGCGACCACCATCAATTAACTGATAGACCAGTCGATCATCTTTGTTAGCAATTGCTTCTTCCAAGGTTTGTAAATACTTAATCTTGTTAGCAAGTGCGCCAGCCAACGTAGCTTGAGTCTGCTTGGGGTCAGATAAACTAAATTGATTTGTATTCGCCATCCGTATCTCCTCTTATTCTTTAAGAATTATTTCTAAATTCCCATAAATTTCTTCCTTATAATTCATATTACAAACAAAACTAACATTTCGCAATCTTTGACCACTAAATTTTTAAATTTAATTTCTAAAATACTTACTAATTATGTTAGTAACTTTGTCCTATCAAAAAATCCCCCTTAACTTTTTCAGTCAAAGGAGGACTTAACATTATTTGGCTAAGTATTGGCGTTGGTTAGCTTTAATGCCAGTTAAAACGTAGGCTGAAGCATCATTTTGCCAATCAAAATCAATGTCAGCTGCTAAGGTTAGGCCAGCCTTATAGAGCTGTTCGTATTCGGCAACACTAACCTTAGTTCTAGCTTTCAAAGCGGCGGCATGTCCGCATAACATCCGTTCAAAACCTGGTTGCAAGATGCCACTATAAAATTCACCTTCGGCCCCTGAGCCATAGCTAAACAACCCTAACCGCTGGCCTGCCCGTAAGCTGTCACTATTTTCTAGTAGTGACAGTAAACTTAAGTATAGCGAGCCGGTATAGAGGTTGCCCACCTGGCGGTTGTAGCTGCGGGCTGCTTCAAATTCATGACTCAAGTGGGTAGCAATCTGATCATCTGCTCCTTCAATCGCTAAGCGCAAGGCCTTCAAGCCCATCTTGGTATAAGGTAAGTGGAATAAGAGGGCAGCAAAATCCTGTAACTGTAAGCCGGTCTTTGATTGGTAAGCGGAAAAAACTTCTTGGAAAAAGTCCAAATAAACATTAGAAGAATATTTACCATCTACTAAAGCTTCCATATGCCCTAAGGGTCTCCAGAAATCCATAATGTCTTTAGTTAAGTAGCTGGCATCCTCTTCTAATGCCAAAATCCTAGGGTTAGCAGTCACTAACAGTGCAACTGCCCCGCCCCCTTGGGTTGGCTCACCAGGCGTATTTAACCCATAGCGAGCAATATCTGCCCCAATAACTAGTACCTTGCTTTGCGGATTTAGTGCAATGTGTCCCTTGGCAAGTTGGAGGCCGGCCGTGGCTCCATAACAAGCTTGTTTTAATTCGATTGCCCGAATATTGGCCTTTAAACCTAGTAATTCACTGAGATAAGCAGCTGCAGACTTAGAATTATCTACCCCAGATTCGGTTGCAAACAAGACTAGTTCTACCTGGTCTTTGTCGTCGGCCGTTAAGATTTTACTAGCAGCACTAGCAGCCAGGGTAACCACGTCTTGACTAGGCGGAATTACTGCCATTTTACTTTGACCAATTCCGATTAAATATTTATTGGGATCAACATTTCGTGCCTCTGCCAGTTCTGTCATATCAACATACAAATTAGAAGTGGCAAAGCCAATCTTATCAATTCCGATTTTCATTTATTTGTCCTGCTTTCTATAAAGAATAATCTTTTTCTATTATGCCACATTTCACTTAGCATGTGTTAGTATAAAGGTAAACAAGCATACGGGAGGGATTGCTATGCAAGCTGCAAAGTTAACTGTCTTTGGCATCGTACAAGGTGTCGGTTTTCGCTATATGACCAAGCAGGTGGCTGACGAACTAGGCGTAGTCGGTTTTGTCAAAAATCGAGTTGATGGCTCTGTTTACATCGAAGCCCAAGCAGAACCGCTAACCCTATATAAATTCATCAGCCAGATTAAAGCTGGGCCCAGTCCAGCCGGACACGTTGACCACGTTTCGGTCACCGAAATGAAACCTAAGGACTATCAAGATTTTCGGGTCGAATTTTATTAAAAATTCCCTTTTCTCAGCCTACCGCGATTGCAAAAAAAACAAGCTTACAGTATAGTTAAAGACGGTAGTCTATTTTGAAAGGGAATGAACAATGAAAAGAAAAAAATATTTAACATTAGGCTCACTATTCGTCATGGTCAGCCTATTTCTAAGTGGCTGTGTCCAACGAACAGCTAGTGGTAAACCATACGGTTTCGTGTATGAAAAGTTAGCTGTCCCAACACAACATATTATGGATGCCCTCTCTAACTGGCTAGGGGGGAGCGGTAATAGCTACGGTTGGGCAATTATCTTAATCACCTTTATTGTCCGCTTAGTTTTGATGCCGGTTATGCTCAGTCAGTTAAAAAAGAGCACGATTCAACAAGAAAAACTCGGCTCAATTAGACCGCAATTAAATGATATCCAAAAGCGTCAAAAGGAAGCCAAAACCCCTGAAGAGCGTGCCCAAATTAGTCAAGAAATGATGGCCTTATACAAAGAAAACAACATTTCGATGACGGGCGGAATTGGTTGCTTACCATTGCTTATCCAAATGCCAATCTTTGCCGCCCTCTATGCCGCTATCCAGTATTCCGAATTACTATCTAAGTCGACCTTTTACGGAATTAACTTGGGGCAACGAAGTTTTACCTTTGTGATTTTGACTTTCTTAATCTACGCACTCCAAGGCTGGTTGTCACTTCAAGGCGTTTCCGAAGAACAAAAGAAGCAAATGTCTTCTATGATGATTGTCAGCCCCGTAATGTTGGCCTTTATGACTTACATTTCTCCAGCCGGTTTAGGACTTTACTTCTTTGTTGGGGGGATTTTCGCATGTATCCAAACTCTGTTAATTAACATCATGCGTCCGCGCATTCGGGCTAACATTGAAGCAGAACTTAAAGCCAAGCCTGCTAAAACGGTGATTGCTAAAGAAAGCCAACCAACTGTCGTTAAGCAACCAGCTAAGGCTAGTGCTCCTAAAACCCATAATCGAAAGCGCAATGCCGGTAAGCAAAGACATAAGCATAAGTAAAAAGTAGCACTAAAAAAATCCGACTCCCAAATGGGAATCGGATTTTTTTAAGCTTTATTTTCAGTTTCTTTAGGTTCTGTAACCAAAGGTAACGTTATTCTAAAAACAGACCCCTGGTTAACAACACTTTCAACAGCTAATTTACCATGATAACCTTCAATTAGTCTGCGAGCAATCGCTAAGCCTAAGCCATTACCACCCTTGTCACGACTACGTGCTTTATCAACCCGGTAGAAGCGGTCAAATATCTTAGCTAGGTTTTCTTCAGAAATACCTTCACCAAAATCTTGAACTACTATTTGAACGTGGCGTTGGTCTTTCGCCATCGTCATATGAACTTCCTTGCGCTCCCGTGAATACTTAACCGCATTATCCAGCAAAATAATTAGAACTTGTTCTAAGTGATTCCGATAAATCTTGGTAATGGTTGGTTTTTTCAAGTCATTATCAAGCACAAAAGTAAATTCGGGATGTATCATTTGAAAGTTATTAAAGACTTGCAACCCGACCTCACGTGCATCTGTCTCCTCTTGGGCAAACTGAACTTCCACTTGTTCGGCCCGCGACAAGTCTAACATCTCTTGGACCAAACTCTTCATGCGGGTAATTTCTTGTAAGGAAGCGGCAATCGATTCACTTAAAATCTCAGGGTCGTCTTTTCCCCAGCGATTCAACAGGTCTAAATGGCCTTGAATGATGGCCACAGGAGTCCGCAACTCATGGGAGACGTCCTCAACAAATTGCTGCTGCTGTTCGATGTAGCGTTGCATCCGATCTAACATGTCGTTAAATAGTAAACTCAGCTCAGATAATTCATCGTGTTGGTTTAAGACCGGTACCCGGACATTGGCCAAGGCGTCCCCTTCTTCGTCGTCATTAATCTTACCGATTGTCTCATTTAGAAGATCAACCGGACGTAAGAGCCATGAAGATAAACCATAGGCTAACATCCCACTCGCCAATGCAGCGGTAAGTCCAAAGACAAGGAAGATTAACATTAACTTACGCTTGGTGTTCTCATAGTCAATCAACCTATTGGTAACTTGAACATAACCAATCACTTGGTGGGTGGCTTTGGACTTGACCACTTGGCTAGTCACAAAAACACTAACCCCATCAATTTTAGTTAGATGATCGACATTAGAACCATCCTTATGAAACTTAACAGGCACCTTACGCGAGGCAAAAATTTCATCCCCTGACAGGTTATACACACTCAAACCAATATTTTTACGCGATAAAGTCACAAAGACCGAATCACTATACAATACTGATGGGCGCGCTGTTGATCTAACTTCTGCCAAAGCCGAACTTAAATCAGTCCTAACTTTATCTGCCGTAAGTTCATTATCGTTGACAGCCAGCTTATTGATAGCAGTCGATAATGCTTCACTAGCATACTGCTGTTCTTGCCGCAATAACAAGCTGGAAAAACTTTGATAAAGTAGCACCGAAAAGACCAAGAAAATCAATAACACTCCTAGCCCTGTCGCCACCGACCATTTTAACTTCAGGGAAAAAAAGTGCTTATCCTCGCGGGGAGTTTTTCTTACTTCCATCTTAGGAACGCATTACATATCCTGTTCCACGCACAGTTTGGATGTAGCTATCTTCACCTGGTCGATCAATTTTGTTGCGTAGATAACGGATATATACATCTACCACATTTGTTTCAATTTGAGTCTCGTAGCCCCAAACCTTCTTAAGTAAAACGTCACGTGCCAAGACCACGTTAACATTTTCCATCAAAGCTAATAATAACTCGTATTCACGCTTAGTTAATTCAATAATTTCATCACCACGACGAACCACGCGGTTTTCCTTTTCAATCGTTAAGTCACGGTAAGTAACGGTTGTTTGCTTAGAAGCATTTTGTTCGCTTTCTAAATCTACCCGTCGTAATACCGCGCGTAAACGAGCCAATAATTCTTCGATTGCAAATGGCTTAACAATATAATCGTCTGCACCATGGTCCAAGCCAGAAACCCGGTCAATAACGGAGTCGCGCGCAGTCATCATAATAATTGGGGTGTTTTTTACTTGGCGGACACGACGGCAGACTTCTAACCCGTTTAATTCTGGCAACATTAAGTCTAGTAAAATTGCATCCCAATCTTTTTCTAGCGCTACCTCTAAGCCTTCACGCCCATTTTTGCATGCAAATGTGTCGTAGCCTTCGTGTTGTAATTCTAATTCGACAAAACGAGCAAGGTTTTTTTCATCTTCGATAATCAAAATTTTACTCATTAATTGTTTTCCTCCTAATTTTAATTAACTTTTTGTTTGGATTATTACTTTTCTTTAACCTACATTTGCAATTTTACCATTTTATTGCCGGTTTTCCTATATATAATTCTCATTAGTAGGACAAATTCATTAAAAAATCCCAATTAAAGCAAAAAGAGCCAGCCCTAACAACTAGCTCTTCTTGTTTAAACATCAATTTTTATTCTTCGTGATACCATTCGTAGTGGAAGCTACCTTCACGGTCAGTCCGTTCATAAGTATGAGCACCAAAGTAGTCACGTTGAGCTTGGATAATATTAGCAGGTAAGACTGCAGAACGATATTGATCGTAGTAGGTAATTGCAGCTGTAAAACCAGGGCAAGCAACGCCGGCTTTAATTGCTAAGGCAGCCACATCTCTAACGGCATCTTGGTACTTAGCGGTAATATCCTTGAAGTAGTCATCTAACATCAAGTTCTTCAAATCCGCATTACGTTCAAAGGCATCCGTAATCTTTTGAAGGAATTGGGCCCGAATAATGCAGCCTTCACGCCAAATCATTGCCAATTGGCCAAACTTCAAATCCCAATCATAGTGTTCTGAAGCCAAGCGTAATTGTTCAAACCCTTGTGCATATGACATAATCTTGCTAAAGTACAATGCCTTGCGGATTTTTTCAATGTAAGCTTGCTTATCTAATTCACCGATTGTAGCTTTAGGTGCTGGTAAAACTTCACTAGCAGCTACCCGTTCGTCCTTAAAGGTAGAAATATAGCGGGCATATACTGATTCAGTAATTAAGGATTGTGGTACCCCTAATTCCAATGCACTTTGGGAACTCCACTTACCAGTCCCCTTATTACCAGCCCGGTCCAAAATCATGTCAACGATTGGTTTATCACTACCTAAGTCATCCTTACGAGTAAGGATGTCAGCGGTGATATCGATTAAGTAACTGTTTAACTCTGAAGACCGCCAGTCTTCGAAAATCTTGGCAATCTCTTCGTTAGACAAGCCCAATACGTTGCGTAACAAGTTATATGATTCCGCGATTAATTCCATATCACCGTATTCAATCCCGTTATGAACCATCTTAACATAGTGCCCTGCACCATTAGGCCCAATGTAAGTTACACATGGCTTACCGTCTTCAGCCTTAGCAGCAATTTGTTCTAAAATTGGAGCGACAAGGTCGTATGCTTCCTTTTGACCACCTGGCATCAATGATGGTCCTTCTAAGGCGCCCTTTTCACCACCAGAAACACCCATACCGATGAAGTTAATATCAGAATTGTCTAATTCTTGGTTACGGCGAATGGTATCTTCAAAGAAGGTATTACCACCATCAATTAAAACGTCACCCTTTTCAAGGTAAGGCATTAATTGCTTGATAGTTGCGTCAGTTGCTTTACCAGCCTTAACCATCATAATAATTCGTCTTGGCTTTTCTAGTGATTTAACAAAGTCTTCGATTGTATAACTTGGTACCAAGTTCTTGTCTGGGTGATCAGCTACAACTTTTTCTGTCTTTGAACCAGTCCGGTTATAAACAGCCACTGTGTAGCCCCGGCTTTCAATATTTAAAGCCAAATTCTTCCCCATAACAGCCATTCCGATGACACCAATTTGTGGTTTATCCATTTTGAAACCTCCCGCATAATTACTACATTTACTTAGCTAATCATACCAAAAAAAGAATTGAAATTAAAGTAACAAGTTTTAAATAATCCGTATTCTTCATTAAAAAAACTTGTGTTTACTTATAACTAGCCAACCTTTTTCTTAACCACCTTGGGTTTACGCGTCCCATCAACCGTTGCCTTCGTGATGATGACTTCCTCAATATCTTCCCGGCTTGGAATATCAAACATGATGTCCCGCATGGTATTTTCAATAATCGAACGTAACCCCCGGGCCCCCGTATTTCTTTCGATTGCTAAGCGCGCAACTTCCTTCAAAGCAGGAGCTTCAAATTTAAGTTTCACACCGTCAAGCTCTACTAGCTTAGTGTATTGCTTAACTAATGCATTCTTTGGTTCAGTCAAGATTCGCACTAAATCATCTTCGGTCAATTTTTCTAAGGCGGTTAAGATTGGCAACCGGCCAATAAATTCAGGAATCAACCCAAATTTTAATAAGTCTTCGGGGATAATTTGTTGCATTACACTCTTTGATTCATCGAATTGTTGCTTAGAATCTGTGCCAAACCCAATGGTCTTTTCACCCAAACGATTCTTCACCATCGTTTCGATGCCATCAAACGCTCCCCCAACAATAAAGAGGATATTGGTCGTATCAATCTGAATGAATTCTTGTTGTGGATGCTTTCTGCCACCTTGTGGTGGTACGTTAGCGATTGTTCCTTCAAGAATCTTAAGCAAGGCCTGTTGAACTCCTTCACCCGAAACATCCCGCGTAATCGAGACATTTTCGCTCTTCTTGGCAATCTTATCGATTTCATCGATATAGATAATTCCGCGTTCTGCACGTTCAACATCATAATCCGCATTTTGCAATAACTTCAAGAGAATATTTTCAACGTCTTCCCCTACGTAACCTGCTTCGGTCAAGGTAGTTGCATCAGCAATGGCAAAGGGAACGTTTAAAATCTTAGCTAGACTTTGGGCAAGGAATGTTTTCCCTGAACCAGTCGGACCAACCAAACAGATATTAGACTTCTGTAGTTCAGTTTCGTCGGCTTCGATATTAGAGTTAATCCGCTTGTAATGATTATATACTGCCACAGCTAAGGTCCGCTTAGCTTCTTCTTGCCCAATCACATACTGATTCAAAATATCAACAATTTCCTTAGGAGTTGGTACTTCCGTTAACTCTTCTTGAACTTGAGCCTTTGATTCACTTTCAATGATTGATTGTGCAAGTTCAACACACTCATTACAAATATAAACCCCTGGTCCTGAAATCATGCTGTTTACTTGTGTTTCTGATTTACCACAAAAAGAACAAGTTACGGGGCCATTATTATCTGTATTTTCGTACATTTCTTTACCACCCTATATTTCTTTCAAATACTAATTAAATCCATTCTAACAGACATTTTCAAGAAAGGCTAATGCTTAGCTTATTTTCACTAAAAAACGCCCAGGTATAATGGAATTTCACCACACCCAGGCGTTTATTATACTAACCTTTACTAATAAATGCTACTAATTAGTCGTTAGCTTCTTCTTTTGGTTCAAGAGTTTGCTTAGCAGAATCAGCAATCAATTCTACTGCTTTACGAACAGAAATGTCGTGGTCAAGCATGTCGTCTGATAAAGCAGAGCGAACTGCCTTTTCATCCATATTGTATTGCGCTGCTAAATTCTTAATTTCGTTGTTGATTTCTTCTTCAGAAGCCTTCAAACCTTCTGCAGCAACAACTGCTTCTAAAACAAGGTTAGTCTTAACGCGTTCTTCAGCACCATCTTCAAATTGCTTGCGTAAGTCTTCTTCCTTAGTCCCAGTTAATTGGTAGTACATTTCTGGGCTAATACCTTGTTGTTGCATCCCACTTAAGTATTGATCTAATTGACGTTGAACATCGTCTTCAATCATAGCAGCAGGAATTTCACCGATAGTTGCATTCTTAACTGCAGCAGCAATTGCTTCTTCTTGAACTTGGTTCTTAGCAAATTCTGCCTTGTTCTTAGCTAATTCTTCCTTAATCTTAGCCTTCAATTCAACTAAAGTTTCAACTTCTTCATCAACGTCCTTAGCAAATTCATCATCTAAGGCTGGTAATTCCTTAGTCTTAACTTCGTGAATTGTAGTAGTGAAGACAGCATCCTTACCTTGTAAGTCTTCTGCTTGGTAGTCTTCTGGGAAAGTAACTTTAACTTCCACAGTTTCACCAGCTTTGTGACCAACTAATTGATCTTCAAAGCCTGGGATAAATGTGTTTGAACCTAATTCTAATGAATGGTTTTGTGCTGAACCACCATCGAAGGCTTCACCATCAACTTTACCTTCAAAGTCGATAACCACTGTATCACCATTTTCAGCTGGTGCATCTTCCTTCAAAACTAATTCAGCTTGTTGTTGTTGACGACGCTTTAATTCTGCGTCTACATCTTCATCAGTAACTTCAGTGTTTTGCTTAGTTACTTCAAGATCCTTGTATTGGCCTAATTCAACTTCTGGTTGAACAGTAACCTTAGCTGTTAAGACCCAAGCTGATTCCTTTTCCATTGATTCAACATCAATTTCAGGTTGAGCAACTGGCTTGATGTCAGTTTCCTTGATAGCAGCTTCATAAGCGGCTGGTAAAACAGCGTTTAAAGCATCTTGGTATAAAGCTTCTTCACCATACATCTTGTTAAAGATTTGACGAGGAACCTTTCCCTTCCGGAAACCAGGTACGTTTAATGATTTCTTGACACGGTTAAAAGCGATGTCTAAACCTTCTTTAACTTGTTCAGGCGCAATTTCAAAAGTAAGTTTACCTTCGTTAGTGCCTTCTTGTTTTTCCCATTTTGCAGACATTATTTTCCCTCCGAGCAAATATTTTCTACAATTATTAATTGCATACTAATTAAGTTTACCCTAGAAAACCTTATTTGTAAATGTTTTGCACCCATTTTAAGCAAATAAAAAACTCGGAACATAAATTCCGAGTTTCTTATAAAACATTACGTTAGTATTAGTCGTCGATTTCTGAAACGACACCGGCACCAACAGTACGGCCACCTTCACGAACAGTGAACTTAAGACCTTTTTCGATGGCAACTGGAGCGATCAATTCAACAGTAAATGTAACGTTGTCCCCAGGCATAACCATTTCCACACCTTCAGGTAATTCGATAACACCTGTAACGTCAGTTGTGTGGAAGTAGAATTGTGGACGGTAGTTTGAGAAGAATGGAGTGTGACGTCCACCTTCTTCTTTAGTTAAGACATAAACTTCACCCTTGAACTTCTTGTGAGTTTGGATTGAGCCTGGCTTAGCTAAAACTTGACCACGTTCAACTTGTGTACGGTCAACACCACGAAGTAAAGCACCGATGTTATCGCCGGCTTCACCTTCGTCAAGTGTCTTACGGAACATTTCAACACCAGTAACAGTTGTCTTAACAACATCGTCTTTCAAACCAACGATTTCAACTTCGTCACCAACTTTAACTGTACCACGGTCGATACGACCAGAAGCAACAGTACCACGACCTGTGATAGTGAAGACATCTTCAACAGGCATCAAGAATGGCTTGTCAGTTGGACGTTCTGGAGTTGGGATGTATTCGTCAACAACGTTCATTAATTCTTCGATTTGCTTTTCAGCTTCTGCATCGCCTTCAAGAGCCTTCAATGCAGAACCACGGACAACAGGAATGTCATCACCAGGGAAGTCGTATTCTGATAATAAGTCACGAACTTCCATTTCAACTAAGTCTAACAATTCTTCATCGTCAACTAAGTCGCACTTGTTCAAGAATACAACGATGTATTCAACACCAACTTGGCGAGCTAACAAGATGTGTTCACGAGTTTGTGGCATAGGACCATCAGTAGCAGCAACAACTAAGATAGCACCATCCATTTGAGCAGCACCAGTGATCATGTTCTTAACGTAGTCAGCGTGTCCTGGAGCGTCAATGTGAGCGTAGTGACGAGTTTCTGTTTCGTATTCAACGTGGGCAGTGTTGATAGTGATACCACGTTCACGTTCTTCTGGAGCAGCATCGATAGAAGCGTAGTCAGAAGCTTCTGCCAATCCTTTTTCAGCTAAAACCTTTGTGATAGCTGCTGTTAAAGTAGTTTTACCGTGGTCAACGTGGCCGATTGTACCAATGTTAACGTGGGGTTTTGTTCTTTCGTAATGTTCTTTTGCCATTTAAAACGAACCTCCTGATATTTTGCAAGAAATACCCTCAATATCAAAATTGACGATAATCCTTTAATTTTTATTATACTACTTTCCTAAGAGAAAACCAAGCCTTTCTTAGCTAGCTTAGCTCGTTAAGAAAGAATTCCTTGAACTATTATATAGAGGCTAATTAACTTTGTAAATACTTAAATGAAAAATTTGTTGAAAAAAATTACTGCCAGGCTTTTTCCCAAGTGGCTAAACTTTTCTCGACCTTTTTCCTTAGTATCATTACTTGTTTTTCAAGCGTAGCCTTACTATTTTCGTCCACTAACAGATAATACCATTGTTGGTAGTCTCCTAGCAAGTTTTTAGCCTTGGTAAAGTCAGGATATAGCAGCATTAATACTAATTTTAATTCCGCCTGCTGCCAAAGCGCATCTAACTTACCTTCATTGACTTTTTTTGCAAACAACTGCTCTTGTGCTTGAACTGCCGGATCATCTTCAAATGCTACTAACTGGCTTGGAACTAATTCTAGTTCCTCTTCAAAGAAGGTTCTAATTTTAACCGGCTTGGAGTAAGCTAGTTTTTGTAAATCACTCAAGGCCGTATTTCTAATTAGAGGGTGCACATCTTGGTCGACTAAAATCGGAATCACACCTTGTAGCCAGACCTCCTTGGCTAAACTATAGGCATCTTGATATATTCTTCTTTGTTGCTTTAACTCAAAGGCCCCTAGGTGACTAAAACTTTTACTTAACTGAGTATCTTCTCCAGTTTCAAGGAGCGTTTTTACCACTAGCGTTTGTTCAGCCTCATTAAGGTAGGGGCTTATTTGGCTAACTAGCTGCCATAACTTAATATTTTGCCCGCCCTTGACCCCGACTTGGAGGTACTGTTTAAACCACCCATTTCTAGCTAAATAATCGTTTAAATAATCACTTGCTAATTGATAGGCCGCGCTGTAATCGGCGGTAGCCACTAAGGTTTGAAATAACATATAATTGGTCCGCAAGGTTTGCTTTTGCAAATATAGCTTACTCAAAATTTGTTTGGCCTTAAGGTAATCCTTCTTTTCATAACAGGTTTGCGCCTGTTCAAATTCACTAATACTAATCGCACTCACCCCTTTGACAATAAAGCTGCGATAAAAACGAAGGTACCTTACCCGCTTTTACCACAGCTTTGCAGTTAATTAATTCTTATTCTTAGCTTTTTTATGACCGTGATATTGGTTAATTTCCATAATTACCGGCAAAATCACAGGGTGCCGCTTGGTTTGCTCATATAAGAAGTGATTTAATTGTTCCCGCACATCTTGCTTTAAATGACTCCAATCAAACTCCTTATTATCTAAATTACTTTGCACAACCTTGGTCACAATTTCAGCACTTTCTGCCATTAAGTCGCGGCTAGTCTTAACGTAAACAAAGCCGCGTGAGGTAATTTTAGGACTGTCGACAATCTTTTTCTTGCGCCGGTCAATCGTTACTACCGCAATAAAAATACCATCTTCTGATAAAATCTTGCGATCACGTAAGACAATATTACCGATATCCCCTACACCTAAACCATCAATCATGGTATTACCGGCCTCAACAGAGCCAACTACTAGCATCTTGCCATTACTATACTCAGCAACGTCACCCTTAGCTAGGATGAAGATGTTTTCAGCAGCCATCCCCAGTTCTCTTGCCCATTGCGCGTTAGCTGCTAGCAAGCGGTACTCACCTTGGACTGGGATAAGATATTGTGGGTGCAATAAGTTTAACAACAGTTGCAAATCATTTCGGCTTGCGTGACCAGAGGAGTTAAATTCATCAGAAATTGCCTTGACGTCCCCGCCAGCACGGTAAATCATATCCCGGGTCTTAGCCACCATTGTTTCTACTGCGTGAGAAGGAGTAGTGGTGATAAACACCAGGTCGCCTTCATGGATGTTGATATGGCGATGCCGGCCTAAAGCCATTTTTTGCAATGATTTTAACGGCTCACCCGAACGCCCCGTTTCTAAGATAACCACCTGTTCATCAGGTAATTTCTTAATTTCGTCTAGACTAACTAAAATGTCATCGGTCGGTAAGGTTAACTTGCCCCGTTTCATAGCAGTTCTAACCACTTTTTCAACGTCATGTCCTGTTAAAGCGACCTTGCGTTCATTAGCTGCAGCCGCGTCAAAAATTTGTTGCACCCGCAAAATGTTAGATGCTACACAGGCCACAATAATTCTACCCCGCCGGTATTCAAAGGTTTCACTGATGAAATCATAGATTTCGTGTTCATTAACGATTTCCTTAGGATTTTCAGCGTTGGCGGAATCACTTAAGAGGGCCAATACCCCTTCTTGTCCTAGCGAAGCCAGTCGACCTAAATCCGTTTGATAGCCCCGCGTTGCAGTCTGATCAAACTTAAAGTCACCGGTATAAACGATATTTCCCTCAGTCGTTTTGAGGACAATCCCCAATGATTCAGGGATTGAGTGCGTCGTTTTGAAAAAGGATACCGTTGCACTGGTAAAATCAATCTCTGTTTCCGCATTAATAATGTGGAAATCTTTAAACTTACGTGCTTGCTCTTCGTTTTCGCAGGCAATCTTAGCCAATGCGATTGTCAACTCGGAACCAAATACAGGCACATTAAATTCAGACACAAAATATGGTAAAGCACCGATTGCATCAGCGTGTCCGTGGGTTAAAAAGACCCCCACAATCTTATTAGCATTTTCACGCAGATAGGTAAAATCTGGAATCACAATGTCAATCCCTAATAATTCATTTTCGGGATATTTTAACCCGCAATCCAAGATAAAAATACTATCGGCTACCTCGACAGCGTACATGTTTTTAGCATTTTCACGTACCCCGCCTAAAGGGATTATCTTTATATTCGCCATCATAACCCTCCTTTTAGAGTTCTAATTTTGCTAATACTTCTTTTGTTTCAACGTCATTCAAAGCTAGTAATGGTAAGCGTGTCGCTCCCACCTCAATGCCAAGATGATTTAGCGCAGCTTTGACAGGGGTTGGTGATGGATAAGAGAAAAGAGTTTCCATCTTAGGTGTTAAAGCCCTCATCAAACTAGCTGCTTCCGCTAAATTACCCTTAGCTAGAGCTTGATACATTGCTTGCATTTCTAAGCCATAAATGTGGCTCGCCACAGAAATAATTCCCTGAGCCCCTACTGCTTTAGCAGCCAACGCATCAGCATCTTCTCCTGAGTAAACTAAAAAGTCAGCCGGAGTTTGTTCTACTAACTTAGCTAACCCCACATTGCCCGTGCAATCCTTAATTCCAATGATATTAGGATGCTGTGCCAATTTGGCTACGGTAGCAACTTCCATTGTCACTCCAGTCCTGCCAGGAATATTGTAGATAAAAATTGGTAAATCACTCGCGTCAGCCACGGCTTCAAAGTGGGCAATCATCCCCTTTTGGTTGGGCTTATTATAGTAAGGAACTACCACTAAGGCTGCATCTACACCCTCAATAGCAGCTACTTCCTTGGTAAAGGCGATTGTCTGCTTAGTATTATTGGAACCAGTGCCAACCATCAATGGTACCCGGCCAGCAATAATTTTAGCCGCTGCTTTGATTAAGGCTAGCTTTTCATCATGTTCTAGGGTTGGGCCTTCACCCGTCGTCCCATTTACTAATAACCCTTCAGTACCTGTAGCCAATAAATGATTAATTAATTTCTCCAATCTTGTTAAACTAAGTTCACCCTTTTCATCAAAGGGAGTAACCATTGCGGTTAAAATTTCTGTATTGTCAAACTTCATCTCGTTACCTTCCTTAGCTTTACTTGCTATTTTCTCAAATCGTCAGTAATGACGTGCTTGTGAGAAAGTCGCTTATTCGTATATCACTGAAGGTTAATTATACCATATTCTTAACTAATAAGCGATTTTCTCAATTAAAAAGGCAGCAAAGCCATTAGACCCTGCTGCCTTAAAAATTTTATTAACGACGTAAACCTAAGCTCTTGATTAATTCACGGTAACGTTGTACGTCAGTCTTACGTAAGTATGCTAATAAGTTACGACGGTGACCAATCTTCTTCATCAAACCACGTTGTGAAGCGAAGTCCTTCTTGTGTTGACGAATGTGTTCGTTTAACTTGTTGATGTCAGCTGTTAATAAAGCAATTTGTACTTCTGCTGAACCTGTGTCACCTTCGTGACGAGCATACTTTGCCATGATTTCACTTTTTGTCATAATTTTATCCACCTTTCAAAATGTTGCCCCAAACCGAGTAAGTCGTCGGTGTCGTCGCCAAACTAAGTTAGGGGTCTAGTACTTTTTTACCGTACCTAATAATTTTACTAGATTAGTAATTAAATTACAAGCTTTAAATTGACAATCTGATGTCAAGGAAATTTTCTTGACACTTATCGTATTTTTTTATTGCATTGTTTTCATGCCTCTTGTATAATGATTACTGTTGAAAATTTATATGATACCGTTTCGGAATCATTTACCGGAGGTGAAATTGATGCCAATTATTAAATCCGCTATCGAACGTGTAAGAACAAACGAAAAAGCTAACGCAAAAAACTCAGCACAATTAAGTCAAATGCGTACTGCTATCAAGAAATTCGAAAAAGCTAAGACTGCTGGTGCAGAAAACACGGAAGAATTATACCGTGCTGCTGTTTCTGCAGTTGACAAGGCCTTATCAAAGGGTCTTATCAAGGCTAACAAGGCTGCTCGTGACAAGTCACGTATGGCTGCTCGCTTAGCCAAGTAAGAAAGCATAAAAAAGCTAGGAACGAATGTTCCTAGCTTTTTTTATTTTACATATTCCAACATAAACAGTTGAAACAATAGCTCCGCTTCCTGTTGGGTTGATTTAAGCTTCTTTTCCACTGCAACTAACCCTAAATAGGCGCTGGCTAAATCTTTTAGGGCAAACCGATACTGCCTAATGTTTCTTAAGGCAATCTTTACCCGGTATGGGTGCGCCTTTAATACTTGCGCGATGTTTCCTTGTGCGTAACCTTTAGCAGCGAGGACTTGAATTTGGATTAACAACCTAAATTGCCCTAGCAAAATCGCATTTAACTTTAACGGCTCTTCTTTTTGCTCTAGCAAGTCATGGTATAAACCTAAGGCTGCCTGAACTTTTTTAGCTAGCACTAAATCAACTAGTTTAAAAACATTTTGTTCTAGTGACCGAGTTACCATCCGCTCAACTTGAGCTACCGTAATTTCTCTTGTTTCCATTGCTAACAAGGTCAACTTGGGTAATTCAGCCATTATCCGGGTCAAATTAGCATCCGTACGCACAAGCAATTCTTCAAGCGCCTCAGCAGTAATTGTATATCCCTTTGCTTGTAATTCTTCTTTTAACCTTTGACGAATTTCACCCTCACTTGCAGGCGCTGCATCAACTAGTACCGCGGCCTTTTTTAATTTCTTCGTAACCTTTTTACGCTCGTCTAACTTAACATAAGGGGCTAAAAATACTAAGACAGTAGTTGGCTCCGGATTATCTAAATAGTTCATTAGCCCATCTATATCATGCTCTACCTTACTTTTTTTACTCTCAGCCGTCAAAAATAAGGGGCGCTTAACAAAAACCAACCTCTTATCGCCAAAAAATGGAATCTCTAAAGCGTCGTTCAAAGCTTCAACTAAAGGCGTCGTCTCCATGTCGTAGGCCCCCACGTTAAACTCCCGCTCTTCTTTAGGAACTAATTTTAAAAAAGCTTCTTTGGCTTGGTTAATGCTATATTCCTCGGCACCTAAAACTAGGTAAACCGGCGCACACTCACCTTGAGCTAGCTTTTTTTCCAATTCACTTACTTTCATCAAAATATCAACTTTCTTTTAATTTAAAATCTAATCCAAAAAGCTACTAGTACCTGTCTGCTGGGCAAAATCGACTAACTTAGTTCCGAAAAAATCGGTCTCTATCTTTATCATCCCCCGCTGAGCTGTCAAACGATAGGGAATGTTAGCCGCAGCCAAAGTAGCAAGCGTCTCTGGGTGGGGGTGACCATAACGATTGTGTCTGCCCGCAGAAATAATCACTAACTGCGGCTTAATTTTGCCTATGAACCTAGGATCAGATGAAGTTTTGCTACCATGGTGGCCCACCTTCAAGACCGTTGCAGTTAAATTAGGATACTTTGCTAGCAACACTAACTCATTAGCACGATCTAGATCTCCCATAAACAAGTAACTAGTCCGTTTTAAATTGTACCATAAAACCAGCGAACATTCATTGGTTCCCTTTCCTGCCGTAAACGGGTGTAACAGTTTAACTTGCCTTAAGGTGGCGGAATTACCAACCGTTACCGGCCAAATCTTAGTTTGACTTAACCTTGCTTGTCGCACCCGCCCTTGAAACGAAGGTAACTTCTCCATCCCGGCCGGAATAAAAATCTGCTTGATTGTTATTACTTGACTTAGGCTCGGAAAATTACCCACGTGATCACTATCTTGGTGAGTCAAAACCAGCTGATCAATCCGCCCGACCCCTTTACTCAATAAGTAATTAGCAATCACGGTCTGCCCCGCCGTCTTACTTTGCCGGACTTGCCATTTTTCCTTGGTAAATGCCACCTTACCACCTGTATCAATTAACGTCACCGTCCGGTTAAATTTATCTCTAATCAAGGTTGCGTCTCCTTGACCTACATCGAAATAAACCACTTCACTTGTAAGGGGCAAGTGAATCATCATAAAGGTTAACCCATAGGTCAGCAATAAACAGATAACTAACCTTTTCTTTGGTTTAACCAATAGCAATAACGTTAACCCTAGCCAAAAACAAACTATAGTTAACGGCGGTTTTCCAAAAACGACTTCCATTGGCAGCCGTTTTAACAAGGCAAAACCCAGGCTACAAGCAGTTAAAACTTGGTTGCACAGCGGCCTTAACCAATGACACATAGTTCCCAAAACTACGCTTGGTAAAATCAACCATTCAAAAATGGGGATTATTAAAATAGTCAGCGCCATCGTCAGTAAATTCCACTTGTATGTTTGCCATAAGATTAAGGGTAAACTAAGTAGATTTAAATAAACACCTAACTTAATATCACTAAGCTTAGGGGCAATTAAAATCATCAAGGTTAATAAGTAACTTAACTGGGCACCTAAACTAAAGACGACTGCAGGATTAACTAGTAAATTGACGAGCACAACTAGTGACCATGAATTCAACGAATTCCAAGGCCGAACCCCTAACAATTTCATTAAATTGGCTATAAAAACCATCCCACTTGCTCTTAATAGGCTTAACGATGCTCCTCCCAGGAGGGCGTAGATTGGAATGATACATAAAGTCAGTAAATTAGTAGCTTCTTGACTTAGTTTTACTAACCTACAGATTCGCTTAATAACTAACAGCAGGTAAAAAACATGCATGCCCGATAGACAAAATAGGTATAAGAGCCCTAAATTACGAATTTGGTCTAAGGTATCAGCGAAGACTTGGGGTTGATAACCTATCAATAAGACCGCGGCGTAATTTCCCAACGGCTGTGGTAAGCGGGCAAAATAAAGCATCAACCTCCTGCGCACCTCATGAAGTTGCCCCACTAAGCCTGGTTTTTTCTCAGGCTGCGGACTAGCTGCTTGAATATAAATCGAATTGGCAATCTTCTTTGTTTCACAAAAACGACGGTAATCAAATTCGTTTTCGTTCGTAGGAACATTAATTCCGTTAATTTTACCAGTAAAGTCAACTTGCAAGTTTGCCTGATTTTCAAGCCACCATTGCTGCTGGTCTTGATTCTTTAATTGGTAAAAGGCTTGGACCTTTTGTTTTATCTGCGGACAGTAGGCTTCCAACGTCACTAGATTGCCATTGACCTTAGTTTGATCAGCATACACCTGCAGTTGCCCCGTTATGGGTGTCTGCTTTGGATAAATTTTACTTTGAAAACTTCTTTGAAAGTTAATGACACTTAGTGAAAAACACAGCGCAAATACTAGGTTCCCTATTAGAATTCGTGGTTGCTTCAAACAAACCATTCTAACCAGTAGTAATAACCAGATACTAAGACCAAGCCATGTGAAATTAAGCCATAAAAAACTGAGTGAAATCGCACTTAGTGCCGCTAAAAATAAACTAAGTTCTAGCAGAAGAACTCCTAGTCATCTAAGGAAATCTTTAATTGACTAGCGGCGACCATGTGCAAGTATTCCTTATCAATTTTAACTTGAGAAACAGCCACATTTTTTAATTTTAACAACCTAACAGCATAATCATCATTGTGATAATTGCGCAGGTAATATATCTTTTTAATCCCTGCTTGTAATAGCATCTTTGTGCACTGTAAACATGGAAAATCCGTTACGTATACTTCGGCATCAGCGGTCGCTACCCCAAATTTAGCACATTGTAACACGGCGTTCATTTCAGCATGAATCGTCCGCAAACAGTGACCGTCAACGATATAGCAACCTGCATCTAAACAATGATCATCCCCCGAAACAGAGCCATTGTAACCACCGGCTATTATCCGCTTATCCCGTACTAAAATAGCCCCTACGGCCAACCGATTGCAAGTACTCCGTAAGGATAGCAATACTGCTTGCAACATAAAGTATTGGTCCCAAGGGATTCTTTTTTCAGTCATTAGATTCACCTCACTAAATTCTTAATTCATAGTATAACATTCACACCGTTAGTCGACTAGAGATGGAAGCAAAGGTTTTGTCTCCAATCCCCGAAACATTTTTGAGGTCATCAATGCTGTTAAACTTTCCATGCTCTTGTCTGTAAGCAATTATTTGCTCCGCTTTTTTATCACCTATTCCGGTTAATTCCATTAGCTGTTCTTTTGTAGCTGTATTCAAATTAATCTTACTTGCATCAGTTTCTCCTTGGCCTTCAGTTCCAGCAACTTCGCTAGTAGCCTCCGTCTCTGCCGAGGCTGCTTGGTTTTTAATTAAAATTGGACTGTTTATCTCCGGAGTCTCTCCTTGTTGAGGAATGTAGACAATCATCTGATCTACTAGCTGACTCGCCAGGTTCACCTGTTTTAAGTCAGCATCAGCAGTTAACCCCCCCGCTTTGGCTAAGACATAATTAACCCTAACGTTTGCCGGAACCTGGTAAACCCCCGGCTTTTTTACCGCCCCCTTTACATCAACGTATATTCTTGTAGCAGTTTTATTTTGGCTAAATTGACTAACGGTTGCGCTTAGTTGACTACTAACTCCACTTGAACTAGTTACTGCCATCAAACTATCCTCACCTGGCTTAGTAACCCTATTCCAAGCAAAATACCCCCCTCCAAGTAAAAGGACTATTCCTAGCAAACATAGCTTGAACTTATTTTCTTCCCAAAATTCCATTAGCTCCGTTAACATCTTTTTTCCTCCCTTCATATTTAAGATACGCAAAAAAGACGCGATTTGTTTTTTTTAATCAAAAAAAGCTGCAATAAATTTTTTCAAATTTATCACAGCTCGTCAGATTAATTTTCTTCTAAATAAGTTACTGCCTCTGAAAAACTCGCTACCGGCACGATTTTCATTTTAGTTTTAATTTGCTTGGCCGTCTTTTTAGCCAATTGATAGTTACTAATAGCCCCCGGCTCTGATTGAGCAGGCACAAAGAAAATATCAGCCTTAGCCTTGGCGCTAGCAATAACTTTTTTATCAACCCCACCAATGGGACCGACCTTACCATCCGCACTAATCGTTCCCGTGCCCGCAACGTTACGCCCCCTTAGTAGCTGCTTAGAGGTCAACTGATTATAGAGTTCCAGGCTAAACATCAACCCAGCGGATGGTCCGCCAATATCGTCTACATTAGTCTTGAAACTTACTGGCGTTTGAATCCGGCTTTTATCGGCTAAACTGATACCTAAGCCAGTTTTATTACTTCCAGCCAATTTAACAATTCTACCCCAACTTACTTTTGGCGTCTGATTACGTAAATAGGAAACTTGCACCCGGCTGCCGTACTTCAACCTTTGGACCGCCTTTACAAATTCCCCGCTTGACTGGTAAGTCTTACCGTTAATTGCAGTAATCACATCCCCAACTTGTAATTTACCTTTAAAAGTGGAGTTTTTTAGAAGCGACATTACATAAATGCCTTGATACTTACGTTTAACTTGATAGTGGGCTGCTTTTAAGGCCACATACTCTGCTTCGTTAAGCGCATCTTGCATATAGTAGGCTTGAATTTTATTATAGTCACTATTATTATTTTCGCCGGTAATTTCCTTAGTCGGAATTCGGCTAGCAAACCGGTTAGTATAAGACCAAAGGTAAGTAGCTGGACTTGCCCGGTATAAAGAAACATAAACTAGGCGCAATTCACCCGCCTTCTTTTTAGGACTAGGTCTTGTTACCGTAAGGTAGTCGCTAACAGGAACTGCCTTCCCAGGAAGCTCAATGTAATAAGGGAGAGGCAAAAACAATATTAGTAATAACCCCACTAAAAGTAGGATTAGATACCTTACTTTTTTAGTCAAAAGCTTAGTCATCACTTTCCATCTTCTTTTTTAGCGCTAGTCCCACTTCAGCCGGAACAAACTTGGCTAAGTCCCCGTGAAATCTTGCTACTTCCTTAATTAAACTTGAAGACAAGAGGGTGTATTCTGGTCGTGCAAACAACAGGATTGTTTCCAAATCAGGGGCTAACTGTTTGTTCATTGCGGCAATTCCTTGTTCGTATTCAAAATCTTGTACATTCCTAACTCCGCGCACAATCGCCTTGGCCCCTAGTTTACGCGCCACATTAACCGTTAAGTCCGAAGGGATTGCAACCGCCGAAACGTTTGGCAAACCCTTAATGGCGCTATTTACTAAGGTCATTTTTTCTTGGGGACTGAATAAAGGTTGTTTGGCCGTATTCGTCGCAATTGCCACGATTACTTCTTCAAACAAGCCACTAGCACGCTTAATTAAATCAAGGTGGCCATTAGTTAAGGGGTCAAAACTTCCCGGAAAAACTGCTTTCATTAAACTTCCCCCTGATAAACATAAAAAGTTAGCTCCGTAATCCCATAATCGACTTGCTTGTAGCAACTAAATCCCGCTAAACTCATCGGTAAGTTTGCATTTTGGTCGGTTTCACAAACAATTAAAGCATTAGGAGCTAGTAACTCTAATTGAACTAGCTCTGCTATCATCTTTAGAATTTCTTGTTGCTTGTAAGGCGGATCTAAAAAGACGTAATTAAACTGTTCTTTCTTCTGCGCTAATTGGTAAATTACCTTCTTAGCATCCCCTTTAATAACGGTAAATGCGGCTTCATTTTTAGTAACCGCAATATTTTCCTTAATCGTTTTAATCGCCTGGTATTGTCTATCAATTAAAACAGCTTGGTCAACACCGCGAGAAACGGCCTCAATACTTAAGCCACCGCTACCTGCAAAGAGGTCAAGCGCTCTCCCGCCATCAAAGTAAGGACCGATAATATTAAACATTGACTCCTTAATCTTATCCGTTGTTGGTCGGGTTTTCATACCAGGAACAGCTTTCAGACGACGCCCCCCAAATTCACCTGCAATAATTCTCATCTTAATCTCACTCTTTATCTCTAAATTTTTCTTGATCTTCTTCGGTTAATTTAAATTTCCCCAACGAGTTATCAAAATTAGTTGGGAGCTCAGGCCGCTTAGATACTAGCACTTCTTTAACATACCTAAGTTGCTTAAGCTTAGCCA
Organism: Ligilactobacillus agilis DSM 20509; assembly: GCF_001436215.1. GTDB lineage: Bacteria > Bacillota > Bacilli > Lactobacillales > Lactobacillaceae > Ligilactobacillus > Ligilactobacillus agilis. The sequence continues at coordinate 59,549 of NZ_AYYP01000022.1, read as the reverse complement.
CCGTTTCTTCAACTTGACTACGGTCTAAGTAAAGTAAGACGTACTTCATTTTGCGAGAAACGTATTGAATACTACCATACTTTCTTAACTGCTTACTTTGCTTTAAATGATATAAATAAACAAAGACTCCCTGTCGTTTTCTTACCTCAAACGCCACTTTAGCCAGCTACCTTTCTTCCTAAATTATCTTAGTTAACTTTAAGCCAACCATTACCTGCGCAAAGATTGCGCTCGAACTTTCTTGTTAATTATAACAAAAAAAGCATTGAGCTAGCTAGCAAATAACTAGTTCAATACTTTTTAGCCACGGTCATTTTCTATTTTGATTTAACCGGGGTTAGTTCTAGCAATAAGTCTTGGCTTTCTAAGACATCGCCATCCTTGACATAGATATGGGTTACCTTTCCGTCAAACGGCGCCTTAATAGTTGTTTCCATCTTCATTGCTTCGGTAACTACTAATGGCGTGCCCTTCTTAACAACCTGACCTTTTTCAACTAACATTTCCAAAACAGATCCACTTAAAGTTGCCCCAACGTGGTTTGGATTGGTTGGTTCTGCCTTAGGAATACTCTTGACCTTAGCTTCCTTACTCTTATCGTGAATCATGATTTGAATTGTTTGACCATTCAACGAGTAGAAGATACTCCGGTTACCGGCATCATCAGCGGTTGAAATAGAATCAAGTCGAACGATGATGGAACGTCCAGGAGCAAAGTCAATGTGAACCGTTTCTCCAGGACGCATCCCTTGGTAGAAGGTCGTTGTATCTAAGGCGTACATAGAACCAAAGCGTTCAACGTTGGCTTCATACCCCAAGAAGACTTCTGGATATAAAATGTAAGATAAGACTTCTTCTGGCGTAGGGTCATGCTTAATCTTCTCTGCTAATTCACTCTTTACGCGGTCAAAGTCAACTGGGGCTGCTAAGCTCCCTGGACGAACCGTAATTGGTTTGCGGTCTTTAAGCACTAATTTTTGAAGCTTTTCAGGGAAACCACCAACAGGTTGGCCAATGTCACCGGCAAAGAAGTCAACTACAGACTCTGGGAAGTCTAGGGTTTTACCTAGCTTAAAGATATTTTCTGAGTTCAGGTTATTTTGAATCATAAAGATTGCAAAATCACCCACGACTTTAGAACTAGGTGTCACCTTAATAATGTCACCTAAAAGTTCATTAACTTCACGATAAGTTTTCTTGACTAATTCAAAGTCCTCAATGCCCAATGCCTTAGCTTGTTGTTGTAAGTTGGAGTATTGGCCCCCAGGCATTTCTGTTTGATAGATATCCGTTTGTGGGGAAGTCGTTCCATTCATAAAGTCTTGGTAGAATGGCTTAATCCCACCCCAGTAACGGTTTACCTTTTCAACGTTAGTCATATTCATGTCTGGTTGGCGCTTGTTTCCTTCGAGGGCATAGTAGAAACTAGACATACTTGGTTGACTAGTCGTTCCTGACAGCGAACTAGCAGCCACATCGACTACGTCCACTCCTGCACGGGTTGCTTCTACTAAAGTTGCTACCCCGTTACCAGTCGTATCGTGCGTATGCAAATGAATTGGTACATCTAAATCAGCTTTCAAGGCACTTACCAATTCATAAGCGGCTTTTGGCTTCAGCAGCCCAGCCATATCCTTAATACCGATGATTTGTGACCCGGCTCCCACTAAATCATGAGCTAAGGAGCGGTAGTAATCTAAGCTATACTTACGTTCAGCTGGATTTAAAATGTCACCAGTGTAGCACATCGTTCCTTCGGCAATCTTACCAACATCGCGAACAAACTCAATTGGTTTTTCCATTTGCACAACCCAGTTCAAGCTATCGAAGACCCTAAAGACATCTACCCCATTTTGGGCAGAGCGGCTAATAAATTCCTTCAACACATTATCTGGATAATTCTTATAACCAACCGCATTTGAACCACGAAGTAACATCTGCAAGAGCGTATGTGGCATCTGCTTTCTCATAATCTTCAAACGTTCCCATGGATCTTCATTTAAGAAGCGGTAAGCCACATCAAAGGTTGCCCCACCCCAAACTTCAGCGGAGAACACATTTGGAAAGGCCTTTTCGTAGTTTTCAATTACAGGCAACATATCCTTAGTCCGCATCCGGGTAGCAAATAAACTTTGGTGAGCATCACGCATAGTTGTATCCGTAATTAAAACCTTTTCTTGTTGCTTGACCCAATTCATAGCTGCTTCAACCCCGTTACGGTCAAAGACTGACTTGGCATTTTCCTTAGCTGGTGTTTCTTCAAAGTCGGTTTCCAGCTTAATATCAGGAACAAAGACTTTCTTATGGTGAGTTGTCCCTGGGAAACCGTTAACCGTTACATCAGAAATATACTTCAATAAGTGGTTAGTGGTGCTTGGCTTTCTTTCAAAGTGGAACAATTCAGGAGTATGGTCAACAAAAGTGGTGTGGGCTTGTCCCTTTTGGAAGGTTGGGTGGTTTAAGACTTTTTGCATGAACTCAATGTTAGTCTTAACTCCCCGAATTTGAAATTCAGTTAAGACCCGGTCCATCTTAGCAACTGCTTCTGGGAAATTTCGAGCCTGAACACAAGCTTTTACCAACAAGGAGTCAAAGTATGGGGTGATAACCGCCCCTGTGTAGGCATTACCACCATCCAACCGTACCCCAAACCCACCTGGTGACCGATAAGTTTCAATCTTACCAGTATCAGGCATGAAATTATTCTCAGGATCTTCGGTTGTAATCCGACATTGGATTGCGACCCCACGATAAGACATATCCTCTTGTTTTGGTAAATGTAAATCTTTAAACAAGTCCTTGCCATCCGCAATCTGAATTTGCGCTTGGACAATATCAATTTCCGTAATCATTTCGGTGGTTGTGTGTTCAACCTGGATACGGGGGTTAACTTCGATGAAATAAAAATCATCGTCCGTCACTAAGAATTCAACCGTCCCTGCGTTTTGATAGTTAACACTCTTAGCTAGGCGAACCGCTGCTTGGCAAATTTCTTGCCGCCGTTCTTCGGATAAGGAAATACTTGGTGCAAATTCAATCACTTTTTGATTCCGTCTTTGCACTGAGCAATCACGTTCAAATAGGTGCAAAACATTACCATGTTTATCTCCTAAGATTTGAACTTCAATATGCTTAGGATTCAATAGGTACTTCTCGACATACAGTTCATCGTCACCAAATGACTGCATTGCTTCACTTCTAGCACGGTTATATGCTTCTTCTAACTCTTCGTCGTCGCGGACAATCCGCATCCCGCGACCACCACCACCTAGGGCAGCTTTAACCATAATTGGATAACCATACTTGTTAGCAAATTCCCTAACCTCAACAATCGACTTAACCGGCGCATTGCTTCCTGGAATTGTCTTTAAGCCCGCTTTATGAGCCACTTCCTTAGCCTCAATTTTATCCCCAAAAATGGCTAATTGGCGTACTGACGGCCCGATAAATGTTATCCCGGCAGCAGCACATTTTTCTGCAAACTCTTCATTTTCAGACAAGAAACCATAACCCGGATGAATGGCATCTGCGCCCGTCATCTTGGCTACCCTAATAATGTCATCCATATCCAAATATGCTTCAATTGGCTTTTTACCTTGACCAATCAAGTATGCTTCATCAGCCTTAAAGCGATGAATTCCATACTCATCTTCCTTAGCATAAACAGCTACGGTCTTTAAATTCAACTCATGACAAGCCCGGATAATTCTAACAGCAATTTCGCCACGGTTAGCGACTAAGATTTTTTTCATTATTTAACACCACTTTCCGTCAAACCACTTAGCACACAACTACTTTCGTTTACCCCTTCTTGGCTTTAATAAGGGGTCAAACTCCATATTTCTCCTTTGACTAACTGAAATATTCACCACCATTCCTAATGCAACTGACAATACTAGCATTGAAGAACCACCATAAGAAACAAAGGGTAAGGTCACACCCGTAATCGGTAGCAAACCACATACAGCCCCTACATTTAGGGAAGTTTCAACAAACATAAAGGTTCCAATCCCATAACAAAAAAGTGAGTTATAGGTGTTAGTTGAACGAATCCCGACTAAAAATATCCTCAGTGTAAGCCATAATAAGAGGCCCAATACAACCAAGACTCCGATAAAGCCTAACTCTTCAGCAATTATCGATAAAATAAAGTCGGTATACGGTTCAGGGAGGTAACCCCGTTTTTGAATACTATTTCCCAAACCACGTCCAAGCAAGCCCCCATTACTTAAAGCGTAATAAGAATTGACGAGTTGTTTCCCACTGGAAGTCGCTACCTTAAAAGGATCAAAGTAAGCAACAAATCGTTGGTAAACATAGGCTAACCTACTTCCGCTAAATGGATTCCAAAACCTTAAGACATTAATTATTCCATAAAAGAGTACTAAACTCCCCACTAAGGCCATTATCTTTTGGGATGACGACCAATCGTTAGCGGCTAAGATTATCACGAAGATAATCGCACTATTGATTACTAAACTCCCCAAATCAGGGGTTATCAAAATCAATCCGAGTAAGGGGAAAATACCCGCTATTAACCAACCATTCGATTTGATAGGATGGTAATGCATTCCCCTAAGTTTTCCTTGTTCCTGCTTAGCAAAATAGCGGGCTAGCCAAATTGCTAAAAGTAATTTACAAACTTCGGCTGGTTGAATACTAAACAAGCCGAGATTAATCCAACCTTTAGCCCCATTAATAGCCTTATTAAAAAACACAGCCACCACTAGCCCTAAGAACACTATTACATAAAAAGCAGCAATATTAATCTTTCTTACCCATATGCGTTGGTTCATGTGGCTAGCCACAAAGAAGAAAATCAACCCAATAAATAAAAAAATAATTTGTCTGACCAAATAATAATTACTTTTGAGGCCACTGTAGGCCTGGTTGATAGAACTCGCCGAGTAAACCATAATGATTCCAATAATGCTTAAGACTATGTAAGGAATAAATAAATATAAATCAAAGTATTTCAGTTTATTTTTTAAATTATTCATACTAACTATTACTAACCGGCTAATCCAAAAAATTAACCGAATAATTCCTCCCTCCATTAGCAAAATTATACCATAAAGACGAAGAGTACCGTTGTGCTAGTAGAAACTAATTTAAAAATAATTATCCTTATGTTCCTATTATAATTTGCTATGAGAGTAACTTGCAAGCGAATTACTGCGGAAAAAGAAAAAGATATGCCTAGTAGTCAATATAACCATCTAAGCATATCTTTTCTTAATTATTATTTAGTTGCCTTCTTAGCTGCCTTAGCCGCCTTTTCACGGGCATTTGTTTCCAAAATCCGTTTCCGTAAGCGAATTGATTCTGGAGTGATTTCCAACAATTCATCTTCATTCAAGAATTCAAGTGATTCTTCCAAAGTCAAGTGAGTTGGTTTCTTGATAGTTGCAGTTTGGTCCTTGTTAGAAGAACGAACGTTAGTCATGTTCTTACCCTTGGTAATGTTAACGGAGATATCACGTTCACGTGAAGATTGACCAACAATCATCCCTTCATAAACTTCCATCCCTGGGTCAACAAAGATAGTTCCGCGGCCTTCAACCCCCATAATAGCGTAGGTTGTAGCCTTACCTTGGTTAATAGAAACTAACGCACCATTTCTTCTACCTGGTTCCCAGTTTCTGATGACTGGCTTATATTCAGCAAAGGTATGGTTCAAAATCCCATAACCACGGGTCATTGATAAGAATTGTGAATCATAACCGATTAATCCCCGGGTTGGTGTTGAGAAAGTCAAGCGGGTTTGGCCGTTATTACCTGTTTCCATGTTCAACATTTCACCTTTACGTTGAGCCATTGAATCGATTACGGAACCAGAGTATTCATCAGGTGTATCAATAATAACACTTTCAAATGGTTCACATAAGGTTCCATCAATCTCACGGTAGATAACCTTAGGACGTGATACGGCCAATTCAAAGCCTTCACGACGCAATGTTTCAATTAAGATTGACAAGTGTAATTCCCCACGGCCTGAAACAATCCATGCATCCGGAGAATCAGTATCTTCAACCCGTAAAGAAACATCTGTGTGTAATTGCACCTTCAAGCGATCTTCTAACTTCCGCGCAGTAACGTGGTCACCTTCGCGGCCGACAAATGGGGAATCATTAGTCATGAAAGTCATTTGCAAGGTTGGTGCATCAATCCGTAAAACTGGTAAAGCTTCTGGATGATCAACTGGGCAGACCGTTTCACCAACAAAGATGTCGTCCATCCCTGAAACAGCGATTAAGTCCCCAGCCTTAGCTTCTTGAATTTCTAAGCGTTTCAAGCCAAAGAACCCGAACAACTTAGTAACCCGGAAGTTTTGTTGGCTACCGTCCAACTTCATAACCGTAACTTGGTCACCGACTTTAATCTTACCGCGGAAAACACGACCAATCCCAACCCGACCAACGAATTCGTTATAGTCTAACATTGCCACTTGGAATTGAAGTGGTTCGTCTGAGTTGTCTACTGGGGCTGGAATAGTATCTAAAATGGTATTGAAGATTGGGTCCATTGTGTGTTCTTGCTTAGCAGGATCGGAATCAAACGAGGAAGTCCCATTCATAGCTGAAGCATAAACAACAGGGAATTCTAATTGTTCTTCGTCCGCACCTAATTCGATAAATAAGTCTAAGACTTCATCCACAACTTCTTCTGGGCGAGCGCCAGGACGGTCAACCTTGTTGATAATAACGATTGGTGTTAAGTGTTGATCCAAGGCTTTCTTTAACACAAACCGAGTTTGAGGCATTGTCCCTTCAAAGGCATCGACAATCAACAACACCCCGTCAACCATTTTCATGATTCGTTCAACTTCACCACCGAAGTCAGCGTGTCCTGGGGTATCTAAAATGTTAATTTGTTTATCTTTATATCTAACAGCGGTATTCTTAGAAAGAATTGTGATTCCACGTTCCTTTTCAATATCGTTTGAATCTAAGGCACGGTCACCAATTTCAGTATGTTCATCTAATGTATCCGATTGCTTGAGCAATTCGTTGACCAAAGTTGTTTTTCCGTGGTCAACGTGAGCAATAATAGCAACGTTACGAATATCATCACGTGTTTTCAATGTTTTTTCTTCCCTTCAAAATCGATCTGCTACAAACACAGGCACGCACTTTCATTTTTCAAAAGTTATGAAAACCAAAAATTTATTTTCAATAGTTAGGATAAAAATAGCTGGAAATCTAATACTTCCAACTAACCATTACCTACCGATTGACAAGCTCAATTATCTCAGTATGCGCTGACTTTGTAGCTACTAATACAACACTAGATGATACCACATCTACTTTCTCATCGTCAATCGTTTTCACAGATAATCCTAAAGTTTCTCCTAAAATCTTACCGGGCAAAAAATCCCAAGGCCGGAGGTAAGATAGATATGCACAGTGCTTACCTAAGATGAGGTTAATAAACTCGATGCCTGCACTACCCACCATCCGACAACCGGAGCTTGCCTTAATCACTTCCACAACGTTACGGTAATTAGCTAGCACCATGGGACAACTGATAGCTACTAAACCATCTTTTAAGGCGTGTTGTTTAGGTGCCGGTAGCTGCGTTTGATTACAATAGACCGCTCCCAGTGCTGGTCCTCCCCACACCAGTCGATCTTTCATAACGTCGTAAATGTATGCTATATATGGCTTGCCCTGCTTATAAATCGCAATCATGCTGGCAAAATTTTCCTTTTCCTTAACAAAATTCATGGTTCCATCAATTGGATCAATCACCCAAAATAAGCCATCAAAACTTAGCAACCCTTCTTCTTTGCAAGATTCTTCCCCTAAAATCCTAGAGTGCTTAAACTTTTGCTTAATCTGGCTAATATAAAATTGTTCGACTTGCTTATCTAAATTGGTCACCAAGTCATTAGGGCCGGACTTAGTACTTACCTGCAAATCTGAATCCATCTTTGTCAAAATTAATTTGCGTGCCTGCTTGAGCCAACTTTTTACCTCGTTATCAATTGCTTGCCACGACACATAGATTCCTTCTTTCTCAATTAATTTTCACCATTTTCTTTGTACCCTGCTTAGCGGCTTGAATGGTTCGGTAAATACTATAACCACTCGCCGCTTCAAATTGCTTATCGATTTGTTTTTGCACCATCTTGGCTGGCACAATTTTTAAATAATCTTGGTATGTTTTAAGGAGCTTTACTCGGTCAATTCCGACTGTATTTGCCTGTTCAATTTGCAAATAAAACTCACTAACCTTAATAATTTCAGTCGTTGTCCACTCCGCTAATAATGGATACTCAACGTTATTTCTCATTGCTGTCAATCCCCATGCTTAATTTTTACCTAAATTATACCATATCCACTAAAGCGGTGATTATCAAGCTAGATTTAACCTATTCTCGATAAAATATGCTATGATTATCTTGAAACTATTATTGGAGGTTGATTTACTTTGATTACCATGGATGATATTATCCGTGAAGGTAATCCCACTTTACGGGCACGGGCTCAAAAGGTTACCTTCCCTTTAACAGCTGAAATTAAAACTTTGGCTCAGGAAATGATGGAATTCTTGGAAAATAGTCAAAATCCTGAACTGGCGGAAAAATATAAATTACGGGCTGGGGTCGGCTTAGCTGCTCCCCAGGTTGATAAATCCCTGCGGATGACCGCCGTCCTAGTTCCGGGCGAAGAAGGCCAACCGGCTATCTTCAAACACGTGTTAATAAACCCGACCATCCTAAGTGAATCCGTTCAAATGATTGCTTTGAGTGAAGGGGAAGGCTGTCTTTCCGTTGACCGGGAAGTTCCTGGTTACGTTCCAAGACATGACAAGATTAAACTGCGTTGGTATGACTTAGACGGGCAAGAACATATTGAACGTTTGAAGGATTATCCGGCAATTGTCGTTCAACACGAAATTGATCACCTTAACGGAATCTTATTTTATGACCATATTAATAAGGATAATCCGTTTGCAACTACCGACGACATGCTTTTATTAGAGTAACCATATTAAATTAATAGGCTAGTGCTTAGTAATTTGCTTACTACGGCACTAGCCTATTTTATTGCTCTACTTTGTTAATATCATGCACGTATTGAGCGGTAGCCTTGTTTGCAATGTTAGCCACATCGATATGCAAGCTTTGGCGTTCATCTACCCAAAAATCAGTCACCATTAGTGGGGGATAACCGGGCAAGCCTTGGAGTTTTTGCGCAGAACAAACAGTCTGTAAATCTTTTACAAATTGGCGTCTAGTTGCACTTAAATCACCATCATTGGTTTGCACAACCAATTCATAACTAAAGACCAATACTCCCTGCCCCCAGATATCAGAAAGAACGGTTGAACTAACCTCTTGGTCTTCGGTAATAAGTCCTTCCTTTATCAAGACTAACCTAATAATTTTGTCGGTTTGTTCTTGACTTAATGTTTCCACTAACTTAAAAGCGCGCTTCCTTTTCCACAGTTGCCTAACTTTCAAAAAGATAGCTATAACAAGTAAACAAAGTATTACTAGGATTATCTTACCCATCTTCTATCTTTCACGTCCTTTACCTAGTTACTTTTATTATATGCCATTTACTTTGGCTACGAAATAGTTACTTTTAGTAGTTTGTAAAATTAACTCCCTATACTTAAAAGTTAATCTATGCTAAAATGTATGTAATTATTGTGTAAGCAATCTTTGTTCGGAAAATTTATTTTTAATGGGAATTTCCCCCAATCTAATTAGAATTATGAAGGAGAATTAATTAATGATTTTTAAAGTATATTACCAACCATCAAAAAAGGTTAACCCAAGACGAGAAAACACTGAGGTCTTATACCTAGACACTGACAGTGAAGTTAATGCTCGCTTACTCGTTGAATCAAATACAGAATACAACGTTGAATTTATTGAAGGCTTGGACGAAGCAACGTTAGCATACGAAAAAGAAAGTCCTAACTTCAAACTTACGGAGTTTTAGCATGAAAAAGCTAAATGTTAAAAATAACGAAACGGCTGTTTTTGCTATTGGTGGTTTAGGTGAAATCGGTAAAAACACCTATGGTATCCAATTCCAAGATGAAATTATCGTCGTCGATGCCGGAATTAAGTTTCCCGAAGATGACTTGCTTGGGATCGATTACGTCATTCCTGACTACCAGTATTTAGTAGCAAACCAGCAAAAAATTAAAGCGTTAGTGATTACCCACGGGCACGAAGACCATATTGGGGGAATTCCTTATTTATTAAAAAAGGTTAATATTCCTATCTACGCCGGGCCACTAGCTTTAGCTTTAATCAAAAGTAAACTAGAAGAACATGGCTTGCTTAGAACAACTGAGTTACATGAAATTAACGAAGACACTGTCTTAAAGTTTAGGAAAACCAGCATTAGCTTTTTCAGAACGACTCACTCTATCCCTGATACCTTAGGAGTGGCTGTTAAAACTCCTTCTGGTACGATTGTTTGCACCGGGGATTATAAGTTTGACCTAACTCCTGTTACTAATCAGCCACCTAATCTCCAAAAGATGGCTAAATTAGGATCTGAGGGTGTTTTGTGTCTCCTTTCTGATAGTACCAACGCTGAAGTTCCTAACTTCACCAAGTCTGAACGTTGGGTTGGGCGTTCTATTCGCCGTATTTTTGAAAAAGTCGAAGGCCGGATTATATTTGCGACCTTTGCCTCAAATATTTCTAGAATCCAACAGGCAGCCTCTGCAGCGGTTAATAAGGGCCGAAAAATTGTCGTCTTTGGACGTAGTATGGAAGCCGCTATTGTTAATGGCCGTGAACTCGGCTACCTCGACATCCCAGATGATGCCTTAGTCGACGCCCGGGAAATCAATAGCCTTCCAGCTAACAAGGTCATGATTTTATGTACCGGTTCACAAGGGGAACCTATGGCTGCCCTTAGTCGCATCGCTAATGGAACCCATCGCCAAGTGGCCATTCAACCTGGTGATACCGTCGTTTTCTCTAGTTCCCCTATTCCTGGTAACACTTTGAGTGTCAACAAGGTGATTAATGAACTAGAAGAAGCAGGTGCAACCGTTATTCATGGTAAAGTGAACAACATCCATGCTTCCGGTCACGGTGGACAAGAAGAACAGAAATTAATGTTGCGGTTAATGCAACCTAAATTCTTCATGCCTGTCCACGGCGAATACCGGATGCTTAAAATTCATACTGAGCTAGCAGAAAAATGCGGAGTGCCAACCGAAAATTCCTTTATCCTGGAAAATGGTGATGTCCTGGCACTTACTAAAGATTCCGCTCGCATTGCAGGTCACTTTAATGCCGCCGACGTTTACGTTGATGGTTCAGGTGTTGGTGATATCGGAAACGTTGTCTTACGTGATCGGCGCATCCTTTCAGAAGAAGGTTTGGTTGTGGTAGTGGCTACAATCGATATGAAGAAGCGCGAAATCCTTGCAGGACCAGATTTACTCTCCCGTGGTTTCATTTATATGCGGGAATCGGGTGAATTAATCAACCAAGGACGCAGACGCCTATTTAGAACGATTAGACGGACTCTGAAAAATGATAAAGTCACTGAAGCTATGTTGCGCGATGCTATTATCGGCGACTTACAGAACTTCTTATTTGAACAAACGGAAAGACACCCTATGATATTACCTATGTTAGTCACATTGTAATCAAAGTTTTCCCAATAATTGCTAATCATAATAACCAGGGGCAACTGCTAAAAACTAAGTTATTTTAGCAGTTGTCCCTCCTTGGTTAAGATTACTAACATTTTACGGGCAAAACTTACTGTTAGTTAATTTTAGAGACCTACTTAATTTAATTGGAGGCATCCAGGCGTGAAAAACTTTTTCGTTATCGTTAATGAAGATGCAAACGATGGCCAAGGTAAGAAAAACTGGCAACTAGTCAAGCAAAAACTGACTGAGCGGCAAGTTTCCTACACTTACCAACTCACTAACAATAATGCTAAAGACTTAGCTTATTCCTTTGTCAAAAAAACAGCCACTTCAGAACTGACTAAAACTGTAATCTTAGTGGTTGGCGGTGACGGTACCCTAAACGAAACTTTAAACGGGATTAAGGCGGCCAAGTTAGACTACGACGTTCCCTTAGCCTTTATCCCCTCTGGCAATAATAATGGCTTTGCCCAGGGAATTGGCATCAGCTTTGATCCTCTTACCGCACTAGAACAGGTTTTAACCACAGATAAGGCTAGCTATTTTGACATTGGCTTCTTTGAGGAAACAACCCATAATCAGACCGGTTACTTCCTCAATGACTTTGGGATTGGGATTGACGCCTACATTGTCAGTCTTAATGCACACGCTCCACACCATAAGTACCTCCAAAAGTTTCATTTGGGCATTTTCTCTTACATTTGGAATGTTTTTGAGGCTTATGTTAACCAAGAGGCTTTTAATGTCACAGTGCGAATTGGGAGTAAGTATGAATTTTACAAGCATGCTTTTCTTGTCAACGTCGCCAACCACCCTTATTTCAAGAAAAATATCGCCCTTTCACCCGTGGCCAACGCAGGTGACCATAAATTAGATTTGATTATCGCCGATAACATGAATTTCTTTAAGTTCCTGTTGTTAAGCATCTTAATTTATTTCCGCAAGCAACTTAAACTTCCATCGGTACACCACTATAAAGAAAAGGATATTCATTTGATTATTAATTCTTTAGAGTTTGGCCAAATTGATGGTCAAGAGCAAGGAAATAAATACTATGATATTTTCTTTAAAGCTAGCAAGTATCCATTTTGGTTTACCGCGCTAACACCGACTGATTCCCAAGAAAAATCAGCCTAACAAAATCCCCCCTAACGCTAAGTTAAAGGGGGATTTTGTTTAGTTAACCTTTTCCATAAAATCATAAGGGCTTAACCCATCAAGTCCAATCAAAGGTTCAATTTGATTGCCCTCAATTAATGCCATCGTTAAAATTCTTTCTTGAGTAACTTGCCCTTCGGTTGTCTGCTCAGCTGCTACTTGAACTGTATCCGCATCCTCTTTGCGACTTTGGTCAGTTTCAAAAACCTCCGTCAGTCTCTGCTTTAAACTAGTCTGCCGGTTTAAGGAGAGAGTTTCCACGCTAAGTTTAAATGCACTGGGATCTCCAACCATGATTAGCTTTTGTTTAGCCCTAGTTATGGCCGTATACAGTAAATTGCGGGTCAACATTCGTGAAAATTGGCGTACCAACGGTAAAATCACCACAGGAAACTCACTTCCTTGCGACTTATGAATCGATAGGCAGTAAGCTAGCCTTAAATTATTCCAGTTTTTAGTATCGAAGGTAACTTCATTACTATCAAATGCCACAATTAACTGTTGCTCTTTTTTAGAATCCTCAATCCCCACAATCTTGCCAATATCACCGTTAAAGATATTTTCTTCCGGGTTATTGACTAGGTGTAACACCCTATCACCAATGCGAAACTGCTGATTTAAATAGGTGACCTCTTTTTTATTAGCCTTTCTTGGATTAAAAATTCCTTGAATCAACTCATTTAACGCATCTACCCCTGCTATTCCCTTATACATCGGGGCTAGCAGTTGAATTTCGTCTTGCTTGATTCCCTTAGCTAAGGCAATTTTGACGACCTGCTCTATCACTTGTGGAACTTGGTTTGGTTGACAGTTGATAAAAGATCTATCTGCTTGTTTAACTAGCAAATCAGCGGGTAGCTTTCCTTCCTGAACCTTATGAGCTAGCGTCACAATGGTTGAGCCTTCACCTTGACGATAAATTTTACTCAATTCCTTCTTAGGTAAAACGTCGCTATCTAATAAATCGGAGAAAACTTGTCCTGCCCCAACTGAAGGTAACTGATTTCTGTCCCCTACCAAAATAACCTGCATCCCACTCGGAATCGCTTCGAGCAAGGTTTCCATCAAGTGGGTATCTACCATAGAACTTTCATCCACAATTAGTAAATTACCCGTAACCTCCTTAGGTTCAAATTCATCTTCCTCGTTACCGTTTAGACCTAATAACCGGTGGATTGTACTTGCCGTTAAGCCAGTGACTTCACTCATTCTTTTGGCCGCCCGGCCTGTGGGTGCGGCTAACTTAATTGCTTGGGGATTTAAGTCATATAATAGGCAGTAGGCTTCAATAATCCCCTTAATGATAGTGGTTTTACCAGTCCCGGGACCACCTGTCAGTAAAAAGACTGGCGCAACTATAGCCGCCTTGATAGCTTCAAGTTGGTCATGGTCATAGTCAATTCCTAATTTTTTTTCAACAATTCTTAGGGCATGAGCTAATTTTGTTGCCGAAAATTCCGGTTGGTCCTTATCCTTCACCAGGCGGTAACAGTTTTCGGCTATTTTCAATTCGGCGTAGTAATTACGCTTGAGGTAGACTAGCTTTCCTTCGGGAACAATTTTCCTTTGCTCAGCCAACTTAATCATCATATCGGCAATCTCGTTTGGATCAATTTCCTCGTTACGCCCCGCTTCTAAGTAAGCCTGAGCTTCACTTACAACTTGTCTAAGCGTGAGATAAGTATGGCCTTCTTGGTCATTTGCTTCGTATAAAACTTGAAAAATGGCGGCCTCAATTCGGTTAGGGTCATTGCTTGCAAAGCCTAATTCCTCGGCAATTTGATCAGCCCTTGAAAAACTAATCCCGCTAATATCCCGCGCTAAGCGGTAGGGATTTTCATGAATAATATCCAACGCCTGTTCATGATAAGCATTATAGACTTTATTTGCTAAATTTCCCGAAAAGCCAAAACTATTTAAGCCAACGATAATTTGCTCCATCCCATTATTGGCCTGCAAGACCTCAACAATAGTTTGGCGTTGTTTGGCACTTAGGGCTAGATCAGCCAGTACGCTTTGGGAAGCGAGAATTTTGCTAATGGCATCAGTTCCTAACTTAGCTACAATCTTCGCTGCCGTTTTCTTACCAATTCCAGGAAAATTTTCACTAGCAAAGTAGGCAATCAAGCCCTCTGCAGTCGTTGCAACCTCTAATTGATAATTATCAACCCTAAACTGCTCGCCGTAGGTAGGATGAGCCACTAGCCTTCCAAAAAAACGATAGCGGCCTCCCTCCTTAATATCACTAAAGTTTCCCACTACCGTAATCTGACTTTTAGCCCATTCAAAATCATGCTCGAGGGCTTTAACCACTAGTACCTTATAAAAGGTATCTTGAGCTTCGAACAAAATATGTTTTACTACTCCCACTAAGGACTTATTTGTAGCAGTGGAATTTCCAGCAAATAAATTTAGCTCCTCCGTTTTAATCACCTGCTTTATCCTTTGGTTGGGTTTTCTTTATGAAGGCCTCTACCTCTTGGAGACGGGTTTGCATTTTAGCATAATACTTGGCATCGCTTTGTTTTACTTTGGTAAATAAACCTTTGGCATCTTCGCCTAGTACCAGCTTAACTAAACCTAATGAGAACAGGACTTCCACATTAGCTGGACTAAGCTCCAAAAATTTTTGGTAATATTGCTTTGCCTCTGCAAAACTACCCAAGGCCATTAAACTATCAGCTACTAATTTTAGGGCAGTCGTATTAGTAGCATCTTGTTCAAAAACCGTTAAAGCAAAAGCTACACAGGATTGATATTGCTTTTGCGCATAGTTAGTCTGAGCCAACATCAATAACGCCTCGTTAGCCAACTTACTATCCTTAACCGCTTGAAATTCTTTAAGTGCCTCTGGATAAAACTCACTGGCATAAAAGACGTTACCTAAACCATAATGTAACAATGCCTGCTTATCTGCTTGCCCCTCAAACACATTCAAGGCTTTTTTGAAAAGTTCTTCGGCCTGCGGATAACTTTTCATTTCCGTCAAAGCCATCCCTAGTTGGTAATATGCTTCGGGATTATAAGGATCTTGGTCTACTTGAGCGATTAACTGCTTAAGTGCTACTTGAGCCTGCTTTTCTTTTTCTTCACGTTTTGTCATTTCTTCCACCTAAACCATATCTGTTTTATCTAATTTTCTTTTAAGATAATCATGTTTATTCCAGGCTAAGCATTTAAAATGTTCACCATCATTCGTTTGCAAAATAGTAGTGCTAGTATTATTGAGGCCCCCCTTAGCTCGCAATTGCTCTAAAGGTACTCCCAGTAAGTGCCTAATTTCAGCACATAAGGCTGCCCCATGACTAACGATAATTACGTTTTCGTTAGGATAGCGCCGACAAATCTCCTTTACTTTAGGGGTCATCCTAGCGAAAACCTCTTCAAAAGACTCGCCCCCAATTTTGGTTGCATCGTATTTGTCGGGATGGTTTCTAAAAGCATCTACCTCCTCAGGAAAAAGGCGCTCACAGTCTGTAAAATACATTCCTTCCATTTGGCCCAAGTTAAATTCCTTAAAGGCATCATTAATCTCTAGCTTAACATTTTGGTCTAGACTAGCAGCTAATTTTTGAGCCGTAACCCTAGCCCGTTTGATGGGACTAGTATAAATTTTGGCAAACTTAAATTGCTTCAAATAAGTTGCTAACTGCTCGATTTCAGCATACGATTGTCCTAATAGGGGGGAATCCCCCTTAGCCCCTTGGTATCTACCTTCTAAATTCCATTCAGTTTTACCATGTCTAACAAAATATAGTTTAGTCACTTAAAAAACTTCCTTCATCTTATCTAATACCCTTTATTTTACTAGAAATAAGCTTTGGCTTCAAACACCACCCCCTTTTTTGGGGTAAATAAAAAATCTACGTTTAATAACTAAACGTAGATTTAATTAGTCCCGTTAAGACTTACTCTTAAGCCTAGACATATTGCAATAATTTTTCGTCTTGGTAAGCATGATCAATCGTCCCGCTCCCTAAACATTCAGCGCCGTCGTAAAAGACCACTTCTTGTCCAGGGGTAATCGCACGAACTGGCTCATCAAAGATAACGTCAACTTTAGTCTTATCTTCATTAAAACGAACTGTTACCCCGCTATCAGTTTGCCGGTACCTAAATTTAGCAGTACAGTGAAATTCATTGCCCCGTTCTTCGATTGGAGCAACAAAACTCAACTTACTTGCATCTAAACTAGTTGCATAAAGGTGCTCATTATGATAGCCTTGTCCAACTAATAAAGTATTAGTCTTAAGATCCTTTCCGACTACGAACCACGGCTCGTTACTCTTGGAATCACCACCGATTCCGAGCCCCCGCCGTTGACCAATAGTATAGTTCATCAAACCATAGTGTTCACCCTTATATTCACCATCGACCGTCATCATCTTACCTGGTTGCGCGGGTAAAAATTCACTTAGAAACTTACTAAAGTTACGTTCACCGATAAAGCAAATTCCGGTTGAGTCCTTCTTTTCAGCGGTGGCTAAGCCCGCCTTCTTGGCAATTTCACGAACTTCTTGCTTATTCATGCCACCAATTGGAAACATTGCTTTTTGGAGTTGCTCTTGGGAAAGTTGACTAAGGAAGTAAGTTTGATCCTTATTATCGTCTGCCCCCCGCATTAGGTGAACTGTCCCATCTTCGTCGCGCTTAAGCTGCGCATAATGTCCCATGGCAATATAATCTGCATCCAATTCCATTGCGTAATCTAGGAAGGCCTTGAACTTAACTTCCTTATTACATATCACATCAGGATTTGGTGTCCGGCCATTTTTATATTCGTCTAAAAAGTAGGTAAACACTCGGTCCCAATATTCTTTTTCAAAGTTAACTGAATAATAAGGAATGCCAATTTGATTAGCTACTTTCGCAACATCTTGATAATCCTCTGTTACCGTACAAACACCACTATCATTTTGATCATCCCAGTTCTTCATGAAGACCCCGACAACGTCATAGCCTTCTTGCTTCAATAAGTAAGCACACACGGATGAATCAACTCCGCCACTCATGCCGACTACGACACGAATTTGGCTCTTATCTTTCATTTAAGTCACCATCATTTCTTTCAGATTCTGAATCTACGATTTGAAGGTCGCTTATCCAGTAAGAGCTATTATACTAATAAAAGTTCTTTTCTGCAAGCTGTCAGCTTAAAAAGGGCCATTCATCTTCGTAATTTGAAACGAGGATGAATAGCCCTTCGTACTATAGTTTAACTAAAATATTATGCGCTACTAAGTCGGCCAAAATAAAGTTTAATTGTTCAACGTTAACCTCAGCATTTTTACCAGTAAAAACGTTAACTTCCTTCAAGCCGTTAGCAGTAACTGTTGCCAATTTAAACTTCTTTAGGCTAGCATCGACCACTACCTTTAACTTAAAGGCTTGACCAAACGGAGTATTAGGATCCAATGAACGTTCTAGTTGAAACTTGCCTCCCTTTGTTTCAACAAAGCCCACATCCCGCAATGAATATCTTTTAATTTCAGGTGAAAGCCGGTAACTATCCTGTGCTCCTAAAACTTTTGCTACCTCTGTATATGCCATAATATTTCCCTACTTTCTTTTTAAGCGCCCAATTATCTTAGCGAGGGCCGCTACAGTTTGACTAATTTCGTCCTTGGTATTGGTAATTCCAAAACTAAAACGTAACGACTGACTTACCCGCGGACTGTCTTTTCCATACATCGCCGTCAAAACATGGGATGGTTCGAGCGAGCCCGCTGTACATGCTGAACCAGCAGCGGCAGATACCCCAGCTAAATCCAAGTTGGTCAGTAACACATCGGCTGGACAACCCTTAAACCAGATACTTAAAACATGGGGTAATTCATCTTCGTTATGCTTACCGTTAACTTCAAATTCGATTCCTAAAGCCGTAAGTTCGTCAATAAATTGTTGTTTAAAAGCTAAATAATCCTGCCGATGTTTAGCCTTATTTTGGTTAGCCAACTCAACTGCTTTAGCAAAACCAGCAATGGCAGGAATATTTTCAGTGCCGGCACGCCACTTTAATTCTTGGTCTCCCCCTTTTAATAAGGGTTTAAAGTTGAGCCCATCACGCCGGTACAAAAAACCCATGAATTTAGGTCCATTTAGTTTATGAGCTGAAGTAGAAAGTAAATCAATCTTATCTGCCTGAACATCAATCTCAAGCAATCCATAAGTTTGAACACAATCAGTATGGAACCAAGCGTTAGAAGCGGCCACTACTTGACCGATTTCATGAATTGGCATCCTGGCCCCCACCTCATTGTTCCCCATCATAATTGAGACCAAAATGGTATCTGGCCGTAAAGCTTTTTTGAGGTCTGTAATTGAAATCAGCCCATTTTCATCAACTGGTAAGTAAGTAACCTCAAAACCGATTTCTTCTAAATAAGCCATTGGCTTTAAGACCGCCTCGTGTTCAACTACACTGGTAATAATATGCCGCCCTTCACTCTTACGGGCTAAAGCCGTTTGAATAATAGCCGTATTATCACTTTCCGTCCCACCACTAGTAAAAACAATCTCGTTGTCATTTTGGGCATTAATTGATTGTGCGATTAAATGACGGCTGGTATCTAAAACAAAACGCGCCTGGCGACCATAATAATTGACCGCAGAAGCATTACCGAAGGTTGTTTCCATCTTCGTAGTCATTTCCGCAATAACCTCTGGTGCCATGGGGGTGGTTCCAGCATTATCTAAGTATATATAATTCATTTAATATCATCCCTACTAAGCAAGTAAGTTAAGAATCATTTGCGCCGACTTCTTACCTGCATCAATAATAAATTCATCAAAACTTTGACCGGCGTCTTCATCCCCAACGTCCGACATTGCCCGGACAATTAAGAAAGGCTTATCAAATTGGTAGGCCACTTGAGCTACCGCTGCCCCTTCCATCTCACAACATAGTGCTTGTGGATAAATTTCCTTAATTGCCGCAATTTGGGCTTGAGAAGAAACAAACTGATCACCAGTCACGATTAAACCAGGTTTTACCTGTAAACCTGCTTGGCTTGCCGCTTCACTAACGGCTTGCAACAATTCTTGATTAGCTTCAAAAATTTGTGGTTGCTGTGGTAGTTGGCCCGGTTTATAGCCAAAGACAGTCGCCGAAGCATCATGGTAAGCGGCCCCGGTAGAAAGCACTAGGTCTCCTACAGCCAAGCCAGTTCCAATTCCACCAGCTGACCCTGAATTAATCACAGCGTCAACCTTGAAGTTTTCAATTAAAAAGGCTGTCGTTACCCCAGCTTGAACTTTACCAATTCCTGCCCGCACCAATACCACTTCGTGGTCATTAATTTGCCCACTATAAAAAATCATATTGGCAATGTTTTCTTCATTAGCATTCGTTAACTGTGCGCGTAATGCCTTGATTTCTTCTTCCATCGCACAAATAATTCCATATTTCATTAAATCTACCACCTAAAAATTAATAAAACGCATAAACAACAAAATCAAGATTAATACCGTCACTAAAAAGGCAATGACATAGTTAAGGCGCCGTTTTAGTTTGGTTATCTTGGCCTCCTCTAAGAGCTCTTTTTGTTGCTTACGCATCTCTGTCCGACTTAGATTTTCAGCCTTGGTTTCTACTTGTTCTTCTGTCATCTATTGCATCGCCTGCCATATCATAATTGCCATTAGGGTTTTGGCATCACAAATCGTTCCCGCTGCAATCTGAGCTTGAACTTCAGCTAAAGTCAGTTCTTCCAATTGCAAAAACTCATCGTCATCTTGAGCTAGTTTATCAGCTACTGCCTGCAAATTAACGGCATGGTAAAGATACATCTTTTCATCAGCAAAGCCTGGTGAAGTATAAAACTCAGTTAGTAGTTCTAGCTTTTCAGCTTGAAACCTTGTTTCCTCATTTAGTTCCCTAACCGCAGTTTGACTAGGTGTTTCTCCCGGTTCAATTTTCCCTGCCGGTATTTCCAGGGTAACTTGACCTAAAGGTGCACGCCATTGCCGAATTAACACGATTTTATTAGCCGGAGTTATTGCAATTATGCCGACAGCACCTTGATGGCGAACAATTTCTCTCTTGGCTTGACGTCCATCCGGCAGACTGACCGTTTCTAAGTCTAATTTCAAAATGGCACCGTCGTATAAATTTTGGTTAGAGATTACTTTTTCCTCAAAGTCCATCATGACCACCTACTTTTTTAAGTTAGCGACAAATTCTTCATATGCCGCTTGTTCTCCAGTTTCATTCCAAGTTGCCTTAGTAAAGTCACCTTGCATAGCATCAGCTTGTTCAAGTTCAACTTCGGCTACAAAGCTTGCATTCCCAATCAGTGACATCCAGTATGACCCATCTTGACGTTGATGAACCTTAGTCTTTACCATTCCGCCTGGATTTATTACCGTGATTAAGTCTTCCACGGAAGTTTCTGGATAAAGTAGTGAGTAAACTAAGCTAGAAGCAGACATTGCTGTCCCACAAGCGTTGGTATAACCAACCCCTCGTTCGTAAGTTCTAACAAAAATTTTGTTAGTTGCTAACACCTCTACAAAGCTGACGTTAACCCCATCAGGGAAGAGTGGATTTTGACCATCATTCAAGTAGGTAGCAATCCGACCTAGTTCTTCCCCCATTAAAGTTTCATGGTCAACAAAACTAATTAAGTGCGGGTTAGGCACTGCCACGGCAGTGAACTTCAAATTGCTTCCTAACTGGGGAACAGTTTCATTAATTAGTTGTTCCTTATCAATATGCATTAGCAAATCTTTTGCTTTAAAGCTGACTGGTGAAATCTCAACATCAAATGCGGGTACTCCCTTGGCAAATGCAGGAGCTGCTTTTACTTCTAAATCAGCGTGCATGGTCTCCACTTTAAAATCAGTTAACCCGGTTTGCGTACTCAAATAACGCGCTACGGTCCGTAAACCATTCCCACACATACTTGCTTCACTACCATCAGCGTTAATTACCCGCATCTTTCCAGCTACGCTAGCATCATGACCAGGGGTTACATACAAAACCCCGTCGGCCCCACCATGTAATCCACTTTTTCTATCACAAAGCTTTTGGGCTAGTAACTTTAACTCAGCTTCACTCAAAGGCTTCGTTAAATTAGCGGCTGGTAAAATAAAAAAATCATTATTTGAACCATGAACTTTCAACATCTTCATTTTACAATACCTCTTAAGCGAAATTTATTACTTACTCCATCTTAACAAAAAACAATTCCAGTGTGAAGTATTCCAACCTTAGCCCTAATTTGAGCAAAAAACAAACCTCAGCAATTAAAGCCAAGGTTTGTTTTTACTAATCAAATACTATTAATCCTCTAAACCAGCACTTACAGCTTCTGGGTAGTTAGCCCGTACGATTTGAGCACAGTGAGCACACAACCTAGGTAAGTCTTGATCTGCACCGACATCTTCTTTAATCATCCGGCACCGTGGGCAAACTTCGCCGCTGGCATGTTCTACCTTAACAGTAACCGCGTCGAGTTTTAATGCATCCGCTGGTGCTTCTTCAAGTGGTAACACATCCAAAGCAGATACAATTAAGACTTGCCGTAAATTAGTATTGAGGCTATCTAGTTCAGCCTTAACCCCTTCAGAAACATAAAGGTTAACATGGGCTTCAAATGACTTCCCAATTAACTTAGCATTCCGTGCTTCTTCTAAAGCTTTCAAGACATCAGAACGAACCTTCATGAAGCGAGTCCAATTTTCAACCAATTGGTCTTGTCCATCATAGTATTCAACTGCTGGCATCTCTGATAATTGAGCGTATTCTTCTGGTTCTTTTAGATATTCCCAAACTTCTTCAGTAGTGTGTGGCATTACAGGTGTCATTAGCTTAGCTAAGCGAACAGCTACTTCGTAAAGAACTGTTTGCATTGAACGTCTCTTCTGGCTAGCTGCTGCCTCGATATAAACTACATCCTTAGCAATATCTAAGTAGAAAGCTGATAACTCCGTAGTTAAGAAGTTGATTAACTTTTTGTAAATCGTCATGAAGTCATAGTTAGCATAAGCATCTAGAACTTCCTTAGTAAATTTATTAGTTAAAACTAACATATACTTATCTAGGGATTCTAAGTCTTTGTATGCAACCGTGTCCTTCTTAGGATCAAAGTCACTAGTATTTGCTAACAAGAAGCGCATGGTGTTTCTGAATTTCCGGTAGCTTTCAGAAATTTGTTGGAAACTGCCCATTGAAACCCGGACGTCCGCAGAAGAATCAACACTTAGAACCCAAAGTCTGATGATTTCGGCCCCCATCTTGTCAATTACTTCACTTGGAACGATGGTGTTACCCAAGGACTTACTCATCTTGTGGCCCTTACCATCAAGCGTGAACCCTTGTGATAGGACTTGTTTATAAGGAGCTTTACCCGAAACAGCCACACTTGTAATCAAACTTGAGTTAAACCAACCACGATATTGGTCTGAACCTTCAAGGTACATATCTGATGGGTATTTTAGGTAATCACGTAAAGCTAATACCCCTTGGTGGGAACTACCAGAATCGAACCAAACGTCCATGATATCTGTTTCCTTAACAAAGACCCCATTAGGTGAATGTTCGCTTGTGAAGCCTTCAGGTAGTAAGTCTTTAGCTTCACGTTCAAACCAAACATTAGAACCAAATTCTTCCACTAACTTAGCCACGTGTTCGATGGTTTCCTTGGTCATGATTGCTTCACCATCTTCGGCATAAAAGATTGGTAAAGGCACACCCCAAACGCGTTGCCGTGAGATAACCCAATCACCCCGGTCACGAATCATATTGTGAAGTCGTTTTTGACCCCAATCTGGGAAGAACTTAACTTCATCAATCGCAGCTAAAATTTCATCCCTAATCTTATCAACGGATGCAAACCATTGTGGAGTAGCTCTGAAGATAATTGGCTTTTTAGTCCGCCAGTCAAATGGGTAACTATGTTCATAGTCCATAGTCTTTAAAAGTAGCCCAGCTTCTTTTAATTTAGCTAGTGAAATTTCGTTAGCATCTTCATAAAAGACTCCGGCAAAGTCAGGCCCGGCTTCTTCAGTTAGGTAACCTTTGTCATCAACAGGAACAAAGATATCTAAACCGTATTTCATCCCTACGTTAAAGTCGTCTTCCCCAAAACCAGGAGCCGTGTGGACTAACCCGGTCCCAGCATCTAAAGTAACGAAGTCGCCCAACATCGTGACTAACTTCCGGTCAGGGTAAAATGGATGTTGTGCCAATACCTTGTCTAATTCTTTACCTTTAACAACCTTAACTTCTTCATAACTTTCCCAGCCAAAGAGTTCAGCGTTTTGCTTAACTAATTCAGTGGCTAGTAAATATTTCTTGTCGCTGCCTGCTGGTTTAACAACAGAATAATTAAAGTTAGGATCAATCGTAATCCCTTCAGAACCAGGAATAGTCCAAGGGGTAGTAGTCCAAACCACCATGTAGGTATCTGTGTCTAAGACTCCTTTACCATCCACAACTTGTTCACCATAAAAAGCGGATGGAGAAGTTACGTCATGGTACTCAACTTCTGCTTCAGCTAAAGCTGATTCGGATGACCAAGACCAAAAGACTGGTTTTTTACCCTTGTAGATTAAACCTTTTTCGGCCATCTTGCCAAAGACCCGAATTTGAGCTGCTTCAAACTTAGGGTCTAAGGTTACGTAAGGGTTATCCCATTCACCGGCTACCCCTAAGCGTTTAAAGTCAGTCCGTTGCTTATCGACTTGTTCTAGGGCATATTCACGACATTTTTCCCTAAATTCAGCAACACTCATTGCCTTACGGTCAACCCCAGCCTTTTTTAGCTGTTGTTCGATTGGCAAACCGTGTGTATCCCAACCAGGAACATAAGGTGCCCTAAAGCCCATCATTGACTTAGAACGTACAATAATATCCTTAGAAATTTTGTTTAAAGCGTGGCCCATGTGGATGTTACCATTAGCATATGGAGGTCCATCGTGTAAAACAAAACTAGGTTTACCTTCGTTTAATTTTTGTCTTTGTTGGTATACTTTATTTTCTTCCCAAGCCTTTTGCCGTTCTAATTCACGAACTGGTAAGTTACCCCGCATTGGAAATTTAGTCTTACCTAAATTTAATGTGTCTTTAACTCGCATAGACAGCCTTCCTCTCTTTTAATAACTCAGTGGTACAAAAAAAGACCTCATCACAAGGGACGAGATCTTACCGTGGTACCACCCAAATTTAAACTTTAACAAGTTCATCTTAACCATTTGATAACGGTAATGAGCCGACCACGCTTACTATTAGTTCAGCCTAGTATTTATAAAGATGATAAGTGTTTATCCGCCAACTACCAATCTTCCACCAACCATTGGCTCGCTATTGTCTAAGATAAACCCTCGCGTTCTTCTAATTAATTATTAATATAAACATTATCTGCAAATTCATTATCATCAGTGTCATCACTAGCATCTGGGAAAACGACAACCGTTTCATTATCATTTTCAGTGTCAGTTTGTGAGTCTCCATTAGAAAATGAAATATCATCTGCAACTGATTGTACTTCTGAACTGCCGTCTTTGTCAAGACTTTCATCCTTACGAATTGCTTCTTGAATTTCTTCAAAGCTACTTGTGTCGCCTTGCTTCAAGATTTCATCCCATTCGCTACCTTTAACCACTTCAAGTTGAGATTCCATCATTACTTGGAGTTTTTGTCTAAAGATTCTTGCTTGTTTGCGTAAATCATCGGTTTCTACCGCTAACTTCTTAGCCTTCTTAGAAGCTTCATCTAGGATATGACGCGCCTTTTCGTTGGCTTGGTCAATAATATCTTGACCTTGCTTTTGCGCTTCCCGGTTAATAATTTCAGCTTCTCGCTGTGAGTTTGCCTTAACCTTGTCAGCTGCTTCTTGGGCCACAATAATTGATTGGTTAAGGGAGTCCTTCAAATCATTAAAGTACTTAAGCTTTTCTTGATTTTGCTTAAGGCTATCTGTTAAACGTTCATTTTCTTTTAACGCTTGCTCATAATCCTTAATAACTTGATCCAAGAAGTCATTTACTTCATCTTGATCGTAACCACGCAACTTTACATGAAATTCTTTATTATGAATATCTAATGGGGTCAATGCCATCCCCAACACCTCCAAGTATGTAATGACTACATAATTATTTACCTAATATGGATACGCCTAAACGTAATTTACCTTTTTTAGACGTTCCTAACACTTCATCTAAACGAATTCTGCCGTGACCTCTGACAGAAATGATATCGTACGAGTCCAAAGTATAGTCAGCCTTTTCAATTAGCATCCAATTAAGTTGGACCTTACGACTTTTGATTAATTCTTTCGCCCGTTGCCTCGAGATATGATAGCAACTCGCAATTATTGCATCTAGCCTAAGGGAAGTTACCGTTATACTAGCTTGTTGCCATTCATCCAAAGGCTCAATGACTTGCGCTTGATCTAATTCAACTAACTTAACCTTAATCTTGGCAATTCTTTCAATTTGGCTTTGAAAGTAATCCTTCATGTTAGTTTGTGTAAATACTTGCCAACGCTCACCATCTGTAATAATATCTCCAATTACATTTCGATTTAAACCACTATTCACTAAAGTACCTAAAATTTGGCCATGGCTTAGTTCCGCAAACTTTTGCGGATAGCTTATCTCTAGCGGAGTTACTTCAAAGTCACTTGCTTGTGGTTCATAGTAACTTGGAAAAATTAACATTCGCTTTCGCTCGGCCGCTAAATAGCCACCACGAGCCTCAAGTTTTAGCTCGTCACTATTTCCCAGTAACGTTTGGATGATATAACGTTCCCTTGGATTTAGAAAGTGCGTCAAGATTGGACGGTACTCAGTTTGCGCTTGCGCGATTAAAGCCATAAACTCATCGACCAAGGGTCTTTCTTCCACCCGAAAATGTTGATAGATTGTAGGGTTTACCATCGTTTTTACCTCTTACAAAATTAAACTTAAGAAAAATAGCAACCCTTTTTCAACAATTCCTAATGCAAAAAAAGCAACTAGCGGTGAAAAATCAATTCCCCCCAATGGCGGAATGAAGCGAAATATCTCTAAGTATGGCTCACAAATACTAGCCAAAAACCTTCCTAGTCCAGTCTGATATGCACCTGGAAACCAAGACATCAAAACATAGACTACTAGAGCCAATTCGTATAAGCTAAATAAATTTATGATAACGGTAAACAGCAAATTGTCACTCCCTAATTAAAACTATTCTTACTTTGACCAAAGCCCGATAAATCGCCCTCAATCGTGAAACTACTTGAAGTACAAAGAAAAATGGTTTCACCAACCCGCCTAATTTCTCCGTCGACTGCAAAGACTACCCCTGAAAGGAAATCGACTACGCGGTGGGCACTATCATCATCCATTCTTTGAAAATTAACCAAGGTCGCTTCACCGGCTAACAGTCTCCGCGCAATTTGCTTCACATCAGAAAAGACCCGTGGTTCAAAAATCATGATTTTCTTTTCAACTGTTTGGCCTTTATTCTTACCGACCAATGACATCACCTTAGTATCACGGCTAGTATCTGAATTACTAGTAACTGGTGTTTCATCTTCCTCATAGTAATCTTCTTCGTCATAGTCATCACCAAAAAAACGCTTCAACATATTATTCATTTTTCTTAGCACCCCCTATCCATTTTTTAATGACGGTGTCTTAAAAACGGTGGTGTATCTAAATTGTCATCATCACTATCAACTGATTGAGCAGAACCTGAGCCGAAGACATCAAACTGAGTCTTTTCAACATTTTCAAAGCGATTAGTTCTAGTCTTAGGGGTAACTTTAGGACCATTATCAAGTTCACGACTTATATTCCAGTCATTGAATTTGTCCTTGGAACCAGTGTCCCCATCCGTCTCTTGCTTAGACGCACGTGGACGTTCATTTAAAATTTGCTTAGGCTTTTTGCTTTCGTTTTTTTTATCAATCCCAGTTGCAATTACAGTTACAACCACCGAATTTTCTAGTTCTTCGTTAATTGAAGTCCCAAAGATAATGTTGACATCGCTCGAAGCAGCTTGGGTCACAATTTCTGAAGCGGCTTGTGCTTCAAATAGTGATAAATCACTACCACCGGTGATGTTAAGCAAGACATGCTCTGCCCCATCAATTGATACTTCCAGTAATGAAGAAGAAATTGCCCGCTTAGTAGCTTCTTCAATCCGGTTATCGCCTTCGCCAGTTCCGATTCCCATCAAGGCTGCCCCTTGGTTTTCCATCACAGTCTTAACATCGGCAAAGTCCAAGTTAACATAACCTGGAGAAGTGATTAAATCAGAAATCCCTTGCACACCTTGCCGTAAAACATTATCGGCTTCATGGAAGGCTTCTAACATTGGGGTATTCTTATCAACAATTTCTAATAAACGGTCGTTAGAAATAATTACCAAGGTGTCGACGTTTTCCTTTAATTGAGCAACACCTTCAGCGGCGTACTTTGCACGTCTTTGCCCTTCAAAGGTAAATGGGCGGGTAACGACCCCAACAGTAAGTGCCCCTTGTTCTTTGGCAATCTTAGCCACAATCGGTGCAGCTCCTGTCCCTGTACCGCCACCCATTCCGGCGGTAACAAAAATCATGTCGGCACCTTCTAAAGCTTGGGCAATTGCTTCTTCACTTTCTTCCGCTGCCTTTTGGCCCTTATCAGGGTTAGCTCCGGCACCAAGTCCCCGTGTCAATTTAGGTCCTAACTGAATTTTTACCTCAGCGTTAGAATTCTTTAAAGCTTGAACATCGGTATTAGCAACGATGAATTCGACCCCTTGAACGTTATCAGAAATCATGCGGTTAACGGCGTTACCACCAGCGCCCCCTACCCCAATTACCTTAATAACTGCTTGACTTTCTTCTGTATTTGAATCTAATGTTATATCAAAACTCATATTCTACCTCCACCTTAATCCTCGTCAAATAGGCCAGCCATCATATTTTTTATCTTGCTAAAGAAGCCACCCTTCTTTTCTTCGTTAGGATAATCCGCTGCTTCTTCGTAATCATCTAGTTCTTCTGACTGCACTTCTGCTTGCCTATCTTTAACTTGTTCATTTCTATAGGCATTAACGTTGCTAGTTCCCAACTTCTTATCAATGGTATGTTTTACCACCAAAGCTACTTCATTTTGTAAAGCAACGTAAGTAACTAACCCCAATACCTGGGTGTAAGAAGGAATTCTTAGCCCCATTTCATTTGACCTAAAAATGCGTACATTCACTCCAAAAATTTCTTCCGCTAATTCGGCAATGCCCGGCAAGTCGGCCATACCACCAGTTAAAATTATCCCTCCTGGTAAGTCTAAAGCCCCAACCTTACCTAAGGCTTGAGCAATCTTGCCAAAAATTTGCTCTAACCTAGCTTGGATAATCTGAGCCAAAAATTCTTCGGTCACCATCCGGGGCTCTTGCTTGCCGACAACTTGAACTGTAAACGTTTCTTCACTAGAGGCACCGCTAGCTAATGCCAAACCGTAGTTTCGCTTTAGGGACTCTGCATTTTCAACGGAAGTATTTAAAACAACGGAAATATCTCTCGTTACAAAGTCGCCGCCTTCTTGGTCGACGTATGTATATTTTAACTTGTGATCATGAACAACTGCGGCGGTGGTCTGGCCCCCGCCTAAGTCAATCACAATCGCGCCAAAATCCTTTTCGCCTTCGTCTAGCGCCAATTGAGCGGTTGCAATTGGGGCAACCACAATCTCTTGAACCCTCAAGCCGGCTCTTTCCACACACTTTTTAGTGTTATATAAAATTGTTTTAGGGCCAGTATACATGACCCCCTTCATTTCTAGGCGAACTCCCACCATTCCGCGGGGATCCCTAATACCTTCAAAGTCATCCACAACAAACTCATCAGGAGCTATATCGATTACATCACGTTCTGGGGGTAAATTTTGCACAAGGGCTGCTTCCGTAACCCTCTGAACATCTTCGTCGGTAATTTCCTTAGCGCGGTTAGCATCATCACCGATAGAGATCATTCCTTGACATTTTTCAATTTGAAGCATGTTGGCTGGTAACCCAACAATTACGTCAGTAATGTCAACTCCTGCTTTATCTTCAGCTTGCTTTACTGCATCTTTGATTGCATCTACTACTTGATCGATATCAACGATGACCCCTCGATTCAAGCCAGCAGAAAGCGTATTTCCTGATCCAATAATATTAAGCTGCCCTTTCACATACTCAGCAATTATGACTTTAATCGAAGTAGTCCCGATGTCCAATCCTACATATAATCCAGAATTATCCATCAATTAGGCCTCCTACTCGAATAATCTTTTATTTAAGCATATCTTTTTATTGCATTTTATCTTATACAAGTATATTAAATATTCGTATTAATAATTAGATTTTACCACATTTGTTAGGTGTTTTACCATCGTTGTCTGTTTAATTATCTAAAAAAAACTTAAGGTTATTCATTACTATTCTTAGGATATGAATATGCCCCTACTTCTAGGTCAATTATTCCTTGATAGTTCATTTTAGCTACAATGCTTGGATAATAAGCCAACTTCTTAGCAAGCGTTTCGGCATTAGCAATTACCTGGTTGCCATCATTCATATAAAGTAACAATTTGGTAGGGTCGGACTTAGTTGGGGTAAAGTGAATTTCGGAAATAGCTCCTAGTAGCCTATTTGGCAACAAATTTAATTGTTGCGCTAATAAAGTAAGGTTGGCATTAGCTTTATATACAACTACTGGAACATTTCCGGATATATTAGTCGTTTCACTTAGGTTTGTACTGCCATTTTGCCTCAATGAATAATAGTGCTTATCCTTTTCCAAAAAGGCCACCCGCCGAAATTGGTTAACCTTGATGACAATTTGACTTCCAGCCATAGTTACCTTAGCCCTATTTACAAAGGGCACGTTAGTGACAATTGTTTTTTCCGCCTTATTTTTATTCAATAAAACTGATAATAGGGTCTGGCGTTGCTTAATCTTACTGGCTTTAACCACTACTTGTGCATCTTTAGTTGCCAGGTGTTCAACCTTTACTTGGGCTACCCGACTGATAGGCAAAATAAAGTACAAAGAGACTATTGCAATCGTAGCAAAAATAACCAGTAAGCTGCCCCCGGTTTTCTCCACCCGACGTCGTTTTACCTCTGCTAGCAAGGGGAGCTTACGTTTTTGGCGTTTTTTTTGCTTTTGCTTAGCAAATTTTTGGGTTTGTTGCTTTGCCCGTTTTGCCTGGGCCTTTTCCCAAGGGGTTAATTCTACCTCACTAGTAACTGGCTTGTTTACCTTTTTTTTCAAAAAAACCCCCCTAACCTCACTTGATTAGGCTTTCTAAAACAGCTAACAATTTGTCTGCTGCATTAGGCATCCCCATTTGTTTACAGTTAGCCGCCATTTGCATGCGCTCTTTATCATCGGTCATCAATTTATTAATTGCAGCTACCAAGCTAGTTTCATCTAACTCACTTTCTTTAATCATGACCGCTGCCTGTCTAGTTACCAGGCTTTGGGCGTTTTTAGTTTGGTGATCATTAGTTACATAGGGACTTGGTATTAAAATAGCTGGTAAACCCAAGGCCGTAATTTCCGCCAAACTAGTGGCACCAGCGCGTCCCACGATTAAATCGACTTCGGGTAAAATAGCTGGCATATCGGCGATATAAGGGACGATGTGCACATTTTCAGGTAGTTTTTTATCAGCTAGCTTTGCCATAATTTTTTCATAGTGACCTTGACCACTAACAAATAGGACCTGATAGTCTGCTTGTTTCCAGGCAGAAATTGCGGCTGTGCTAGCTTCATTGATTCTGCGTGCTCCCTGGGACCCCCCAAAAATAAGCACCGTCTTCTTATTTTTTTCGAGGCCATATTCACTGTACAACCGCCCAGTCTTTTTCATCAGTGCCACCTGCTGCGCCCGCGGGTTTCCTGTCAAAATAACTTTCTTTTCAGGAAATTGGCTGGCTGCATCCTCAAAACAAATTCCAATTTTATCTACAAAATGGCTCAAGAATTTATTAGTTACCCCGGCAACACTATTTTGTTCGTGAATCATAGTTGGAATTTTTAGCTTGCTAGCTGCGTACACAACCGCACCACAGACATAACCTCCAGTTCCAATAACTACATCCGGCCTAAATTCTTTGATAATTCGCTTAGATTCATGCACGCTCTTTAAAAAGAGGTAAACCGTCTTTAGGTTTTCTAACGACAAGGAGCGCTTAAAGCCTTGAATCTTTAATGTTTTTAAGGGAATCCCAGCAGCCGGCACAATCCGCGTCTCAAGTCCCCGAGTAGTACCAACATATAATACTTCTGCCGTTGGATCTTTTTTCTTTAATGCCTCTATTAAAGCTAAGGCTGGGTAGATATGACCACCGGTCCCACCACCAGATACTAACAACCGCATTACTTTTCCTCCACTTCTTGGGCCAGTTTAGTTACTGCCTCAATAAATTTATCTCCGCGCTCTTCAAACGTCTTCCACTGATCCCAACTAGCACAAGCAGGTGATAATAAGACGATATCTCCTGGTTGGCTTAATTGATAGGCTAACGGAACAGCCGTTACCGCATTTTTGGTCTTAATAATATGCTTAACTCCAGCTGCTTCCCCAGCCTGAGCAATTAATTCCGCGGTTTGTCCAAATACAACTAACCCGCGTAAATCCTTAAAGAATGGGACTAACTTTTCAAACGTAAATCCGCGATCTAAGCCCCCCGCTAGCAAAACGACCGGTTGCTTAAAGCCAGCCAAGGCTTTTTCTGTCGACTCCATGTTGGTAGCCTTAGAGTCATTATAAAATTTACGGTCATTGATAGTCCGGACGTACTGGGTCCTGTGTTTAACCCCTGAAAAAGTCTTCAATACTTCCACAATCGCTGCGGTTGGTACTCCCATCAACTTAGCGACTGCTAAGGCAGCGAGCGCATTTTCAACATTATGTGTCCCTGGTACCTTGATATCTGTAGCTGCCATAATCGCTTTGTCTCTGAAATAAAGGATACCATCTTTTAGGTAGGCTCCCTTTTGACTTAGGTTATTGCGTGAAAAGGGTACGACTTGTGCTTGACTTTGTTTAGAAAGCTCGCGCCACTCTGGGTTGTCCCAGTTAACAACAAAGTAATCAGCTGCCGTCTGATTCATGGTAATTCTCATTTTGGCTTTAACGTAGTTTTCCCTACTGCCATGGTAGTCAGTGTGGGCTTCATAGATATTGGTTAGTACCGCGATATGAGGGTGCAAAGCGCTAATTCCTAATAATTGGAAACTAGACAACTCCGTTACCAAAATATCGTCTTGCCCCAACGTTTGGGCTTGTTTGCTGGCAGAAATCCCGATATTACCAGCCTTATAGGCATGTTGCTTAGCACTTGCTTGGTTTAGCATTAGGGTAATCATTGTCGTTGTGGTTGTTTTCCCATTTGTCCCAGTAATAGCAATCATTTGGCCCTCTAAAATTTCATAGGCCAATTCTGGTTCAGTTATAATTTTTAACCCCCGTTTTTGAGCTTCAGCCACTAAAACATTTGTATATGGAATCCCAGGATTTTTAACCATTAAATCTATATCTGTTAATAAAGCAAGTGGGTGACTGCCTGTAACCACCTTGATATTTTGGGCTTCCAAAGCGGCTACCTGGTTTAAATCACTTGGTTCATTTTTATCATTAACCGTGACCTTAGCACCTAGTTTAGCCAATAACTCGGCCGCATTGATACCGCTCTTACCTAATCCTAACACTAGTACTTTTTTTCCTTGATAAGTAGTAATCTTTTTCATCACACAAGACTTCCCATCTATTTATTAAAGTATAACTATTAAATCAACAATCACTGCCGCAAGTAAGCCAACTCCCCAGAAGGTTAAATCAATCCGCCACTCACTCCAGCCGGATAGCTCAAAATGGTGGTGAATGGGGCTCATTTTAAATAGCCGCTTACCGGTTTTTCTGAAATAGGCAACTTGGAGCATCACACTCGCAGTTTCACAAACAAAAATTATTCCAATTAGGAGAAGAGATAGTTCATGGTGGAGCAAAATAGAAACAGCAGCTAAAGCTCCCCCTAAAGCTAACGATCCCATGTCACCCATGAAAATTTTGGCTGGCTTATGGTTAAAACCTAGGAAAGCCAGTAATGCCCCCATCACTGCTAAACAGAAAGTTAACACCGCATACTGGGCTTGCACATACGCAATGACAGCGTAAGCACCAAAGGCAATTGTTGCTTGACCTGCTACTAAGCCATCAATTCCATCCGTAAGGTTTACTGCGTTAGAAAAACCAACTAACCAAAAAATTACAAATAATACGTAGATAAAACCGATGTTTAGCTCATATCCGCCTAAAGCTAATGACAAGGGCAAGCCTTCGTGTAAGTAAACTCCCATAAAAATTAAGGCCCCTACTATCTGACCCAATAATTTTTGCCAAGGTTTTAGCCCCTCATTTTGCTTCTTCCATAGCTTGATTGAATCATCAAAAAAACCTAAAAAGCCATATAAAAGTAAGATGAAGGCTAAAATAATCACGGCGGAATTGAGGTTATCCTGTAACCATGCCGTCAGTAAGGCCGTAATTACAATGACAAAGTTAAAAACAAAGCCCCCCATCGTTGGTGTTCCCGACTTTTTGGCATGCCAAGTTGGGCCATCTTCTCTAATCATTTGCCCTTGTTTTTTCTTATGCGCGTAATTAATAAACAAAGGGGTAAATAAAGTCGTCAAAATAAAGCTAACTACTAACGGGATTAACATCGCTATAATATCCATTATCTTTCTCCTTATATAACAAAAACTAGGCTTGCTTAAAATAATTAGTTACTTCTTCTACATCATCAAAGTGGTACTTTTGCTTGCCGATAATTTGGTAATCTTCGTGTCCCTTACCGGCAATTAACACCACATCACCGGGTTGTGCTTGTTCTAGGGCCCACCTAATGGCTTGACTACGGTCTACAATAACTTTAGCAGTCCCGGCTTCAACGCCCTTTAACATATCATCAATAATTGCTTGGGGGTCTTCTGTACGTGGATTGTCCGAGGTGAATACAGCTAAATCACTGTTTGCTACTGCAATTTGAGCCATCTTAGGCCGCTTATCGTGATCACGGTCACCGCCACACCCAACTACACAGTACACTTTACCTTTAGCAAAATCATTAATTGTTTCCAAAGCATTTAATAACCCATCGGGGGTGTGAGCATAGTCAACAATTACGCTTACTTGCTTATGACTTAACAGTTGCAGCCGACCTTTTACCCCTGGAAATTTAGTTAGGGCGGAAATAATATCTTCTGTCGCTATTCCTGATACATAGGCGGCACCAAAAGCGGCTAGTAGGTTATAAACGTTAAATAACCCAACCGTCTTAACGTGGAGGTGATACCTTTGTTTGAACACGACTAAATCAAAATCTGTTCCCTGGCTATGGATGTCTATGTTTTCTGCCCTAATCATGGCAGGACTATCAATTCCGTAAGTCAATACTTGAGCTGGGGTGTCTTGCATAAACTTCTTGCTCATTGGGTCATCTAAATTAAAAACAGCCACTTTTTCTTTGCCACCATAGCTATTGCCTAATTGTGCAAATAGCAAGCTCTTGGCATGAGCATAGTTGGCCATAGTCTTATGGTAGTCTAGGTGATCTTGACTAAAATTAGTAAAGACCGCTACATCAAAGTCTACCCCCCAGACCCGACCTTGAATCAAGGCGACTGAAGAGACTTCCATCGCAACTTCGCTGACGTTAACAGTCGCCATCTTAGCTAAAGTTCTTTGCAAAGTAATAATATCTGGCGTCGTATTGTTAGTTTTTAAAACCTCATCACCGATACGCCGGTACATGGTCCCAATTAACCCAGTTTTTTGACCTTGGTCCCTAAAAATAGCATCAATCATGTGGGTTACCGTTGTTTTGCCATTAGTCCCGGTAACTCCAATCACTTGCAATTTTTGGCTAGGATAGTTGTAAAAGGCACTGCTGAGGATAGCCATCGCCTTATAGGTATTTTCAACATACACGACTGGTACGCCAACCTTAATTGGTTTTTGAGCAATGATGAGTTTAGCACCACTTTGTAAAGCCTGGTCCACAAAGGCATGGCCATCCACTGTATGACCTGCTATTGCTATAAAAATACTATCTGCTACAACTTCCCTTGTATCTTGAGTTACCAAAGCAACCTCAAAATCCGTAAAATTCTCAACTTCTTTGAACTTCAGTTTACTAATTAATTCACTTGCTAACATTGTATCCATCCTCTTAACTGAGTTTGACCGTCAATTCCTTGACGCCACTTAAATTACTATTTGCAACCACACTTTGCTCGCTTACGTATCCAGCTCCCACAATTTTTAGTTTTAATCCTAATATGGTAGCTAGTTTAACGACATCACTGCGTGACCAGCCCTTAATATCTGGCATCGTCATTGTGCCACCAGTCTTTAAAATAATCCTACTACCTACAAATAATTCTTGGTTGGCTGGTGTAGACTGGGCTTGTATCTGCTTTTTATTACCTAAGACTGTTACCACCAACCCAGCGGCTTGCAACTTCTCGGCAACCTCTGAACTAGATTGGTTCTTATAGTTAGATATCGTCACCGCCTTTTTACTTGTAGAAGCTGCAGTCTCTTTCATTGACCGTTCCATCAACGGGTTAAAGACCTCGGCTAACATTTCGCCTGAAGTCTTGCCGGCAAAGGTCTTCGGCTGTTTGACGGTAATATATAAAATATACTTAGGGTTATCAATGGGAGCCATCCCTACAACGG
The DNA here is from genome assembly GCF_001436215.1 of Ligilactobacillus agilis DSM 20509. Taxonomy (GTDB): domain Bacteria; phylum Bacillota; class Bacilli; order Lactobacillales; family Lactobacillaceae; genus Ligilactobacillus; species Ligilactobacillus agilis. The sequence continues at coordinate 23,039 of NZ_AYYP01000022.1, read as the reverse complement.
AGAAGATATAATTTGTATCTCCAGTTAGGTAACCGCCCCCACTAGGGGAGGCAATTTGGGCTGTCCCCGTTTTGACCCCGACTTCATATTGGTCTGATTTAAAGGCGGTCCCGGTCCCATGTTCATCGGTTACAACCTGCGTCATTAGGTTTCGTACCTGCTTAGCAGTCGTCGCCTTTATAGGCTGCCCAATTACCTTTTTACCTTCTTGCTTCAAAACTTTATTGCCGTCAGCCGAAACAATTTTCTTTATCATGTAAGGTCGCAGTTCTTTGCCGTTATTGGCGATTGCACTAAAACCTTGCATCATTTGAAAGACCGTTACGTCTATCCCTTGACCGTAAGCAGTATTAGCTTGCTCAATGGGATAATTGTAGGAGATACTTCCTTTAGATTCCGGGCCTAAGCCAGCATTAGTTTCCTTTAGGAAGCCAAACTTTTGGATATAATTTAACCAAAGTTTCTTACCCATTTGTTGCTCTAATAAAGCCATCCCTACGTTAGAAGACCGAATAAAGGCTTGATCATAAGTAATACTTCCCCAACCAGCCCGGTTCCAATCGTAAATTTTAGAACCATCAATTGTCAATGCTCCCGAATTGTAGTAAGCATTACCATTATAATGACCGCTATTAATGGCAGCTGCGGTTGTGAAAATCTTCATAGTCGATCCAGGCTCATAGGTTTCCGCCAACAGCTCATTTCTCCAAACTGGAATGTTACTCTTGGTTTGGGCATTAAAAGTTGGGCGCTGGCTAGCAGCTAAAATTGCTCCTGTTTTCGCATTCATTAAGACTGCCGTCATAGATTGCGGCTGGTATTTCTTTTGCGCAGCCGTCAGTAAATTTTCCATATAAACCTGTAATTGGGAATCTAAGGTCGTGTAAACATCAGCCCCATTTTTGGCTTTCTTGTACTTAGATTTCGTTCCCGGAATCTCTGTGCCACTGTTATCCTTCATATAGCTACGGGTACCATTAGTTCCCTTCAAAAAGTCATTATAAACTTTTTCAATCCCCATTGTGCCACTAATCTCGTTGTTCATAGTTGCAGTTAAGCCAATAAAGTAAGAGGCAAAGTTACCGTTAGGGTAAAGTCTAGCTACGGTAGGGGTAAAGTTAATGCCGGTAATATTGGCTGCCTCAATGGCTTTTTTAGTTTCTAAGGATATTCCTTTACCTGCCGTTCCAAGTTCCACCTGATACAAATCTGGGTTATCAGGATTTAAAATTTGGTAAACCTTCTCATAGGAAATGGGCAAATTCTTACTTAAGACCCGGGCAGCCTTTTCCTTATCCTTATCCGCCAAGTAGGCGCGCTTCCCGTAATAAACCGCGCTCTTAGATAAAACTACATAAACCGAGTACGTGGTGGTATCCTCTGCAATTGTATTCCCGTTAGTATCATAGATGCTCCCACGTTTAGCTTTGATTTGCGTTTTGTTAGCATATAACTGCGCTACTTTTTTATTTAGGTCAATTCCTGCAACTTTATGAAAAACGCCTACATAAAAAAAACGCCCTATGAATATCACAAAAATTAGGAATACTGTAAAAAAAAGGCCTATTCCTAGTCGCTTTCTTTTTAACTGCATTTTTTGCTTATTCAATGTTCGTTTATTTTTCATATTCATTTAGTAACATTCCTTGTACTAGATTCATTAAGTTTTAAACCCGCACTAGCTGCAATTTTGCTCAAGCGTGACCGACTAGATAACTCACTAATCTCTTGCTTGGCATTAGTATTTTGAACTTGAAGTTTAGTTTGTTGCTTTCTAATTGTCTGTAACTCATGTTGAGCATTTGTCAGTGCGACTGTTGACTTAACAACGGAAGTCATAACCGCAAAAGCAATGATTACCACTGCAGCTAAATAAATAAAATCTTTACCTACAAGTGTCACCTTTTTAGCTAGCCTTTTTTGCTTATTAATTTTATGTACTGGACTTGGGTTAGTAGTTTCCGTCCATTCTTTTAATGCCGGTTGTGCCAATTAAATCACTCCCCTACCTAATAACTATACTTTCTCAATAACCCGCAACTTAGCGGAATGAGCTCGGTGGTTAGCCTCTAACTCAGCTTGATTAGGGGTTATTGGTTTACGGTTAACTAAACGATACTCTAATTCCAACTCACTTGGAATGACCGGTAAGCCCCTTGGTAATTCCGGCAAACTAGTTTTTTCCTTAAACATCGTCTTAACCAGGCGATCCTCCAAGGATTGGAAGGTGATGACACTTATTCGTCCGTGAGGATTCAATAGTGAGAGGGCTTGACCTAATGAGTCTTCCAAAACTCCTAACTCATTGTTAACCGCAATTCGTAATGCTTGAAAAACCTTTTTAGCAGGGTGGCCACCTTTACGCCGTGCCTTAGCTGGAATTCCCGCCTTAATTAGCTCCACCAATTGACCGGTCGTTTGAATTTCTTCTTCCTGACGCTTTCTTTCAATTTGCCTTGCAATCGACTTAGTAAATTTTTCTTCGCCATATCTAGTGAAAATTCGTACTAATTCACCATAAGACCATTCATTTACAATCTTGCGGGCAGTCAAAGCCTGACTTTGATCCATCCGCATATCCAAAATTGCATCCTGGCGGTATGAGAAACCCCGTTCAGCAACATCAAATTGTGGAGAAGATACTCCTAAATCATATAAGACTCCATCAACATGACTTACCCCATGCTCAGCTAACTTTTGCTTTAACTGTTGGAAGTTACTCTTAATTAAAGTTAACTTTTTAGCCACTAGCCAATCACGTAAATTTTCCTGGTTATAATCCAATGCTGTTTGGTCTTGATCAAAGGCATAGAGGTGACCCTTTGGCCCTAACTGTTCAAGAATCTTTCTACTATGCCCGCCACCACCTAGTGTGCAGTCAACGTAGATGCCGTCAGCTTTTATATTTAAATTATCCACTGCCTCATTTAATAGGACCGTTACATGTTCAAATTCTGTCATCGTCTCACCTTAAAGTTCAAAATCAATCATATTCTCAGCAATCTCATCAAAATCCGTGGCGGTTTGCTCACAAAAATCAAGCCAGTTTTCCTCAGCCCAAATTTCAAACCGATTAGAAACCCCAACAATCACGCACTTTTTCGTCAGTTGTGCATGCTGGCGTAGCATACTAGGGATGTTAATCCTACCTTGCTTATCAAATTCACACTCCGTGGCCGCTGCATAAAAGAAACGTACAAATGCCCGGGCGTCCTTTTTAGTCAAGGGTAAGCTTTGCAACTTAGTGGCTATCTTTTGCCATTCAGACTGTGGGTAGCCAAAAAGGCACCCATCCATTCCGCGCGTCAAGACGAACGTTGGCGTTAACTTTTCTCTAAACTTGACCGGGATAATCAACCGCCCTTTAGTGTCCAAGCTATGCCGGTATTCTCCCATGAACATTCGTCTTCACCAGCCTTTACGATAGTAACCCTAGCTTAAAATAATACTATGATTAAATAGTACCACAATTCCCCACTTTCAACCACATCTTATTTAGAAAAACCCACCTTACCCTAAAAATGAAAACTTACTGTGGCTGCCAATTAAATCGGCCACGACAAAAAAGGTGAATTTTCGTCTTCTCACGAAAATTCACCCTACTAATCTTATTGATTTATTAATCATTCAATAAAAAGGTATCATGTAATGCATTGACTGCCTTTGGTAAGTCCTTGCCATGAACTAACACCCAAATGGTTGTATCACTATCGGTTGTTTGCAAGATTTGAATTTCTTGCTTGGATAAGGCCGCCACCATCTTGGCCGTTACCCCCGGAGTATTTAGCATCCCCGCACCAATTACTGAAACCTTAGCGCAATCTACCACTACTTTAGCCTTAATTTTTTCCTTGGTAAATAAAGCCTGTGCCGCCTCCCCTTGTTCCCGATTCAAATTGAAAACAATTCTATCGGGGCTAATGTTGATGAAATCAACACTTAACTTATTGGCTGCCAGTAAGTTAAACACTTCGTCTGCCGTAACATCACTTGTCGCAATGCTAAATTGAGTTAACCCTACCTGGTGGGCTACCCCTGTTACCGTCCGGTAATGACTGATTGAGAGGTTCCTATTGGAAATCAAGGTCCCTAATTCATTAACCCCATCCCAAGTTGACCTAATTCTTAGTGGTAGGTGGGCTTGTTGGGCTACTTCTACTGCCCGGGGGTGAATAACCTTCGCCCCTTCATGAGCCATATTGGCAACTTCTTCGTAAGAAACTTCTTTTAAGAAGCGGGCCTTTTTGACTAACCGCGGATCGCCTGTCATCATCCCCGAAACGTCGGTGAAGATATCACAGCGCTCTGCCCCTAAGGCTGCACCCAACAGGGCTGCCGATGTATCTGAACCACCCCGACCCAAAGTCGTAACGTGCCCTTCCTTTGATAGGCCCTGGAAACCAGCCACAACTACAATGTCTACTTCTTCAAAGGCCGCCATAATCTTGTCCGTCTGCACGTCAATTACCTTGGCATTTTGGTAGTCATTGTTAGTCCTAAAACCAGCATCCGGACCGGTTAGAGCCGTGGCCTTGTAGCCATTTTGCTTGAGCATTTGGGTAAAGACTGCCGTTGAGATTACTTCTCCCACCGAAACCAGCATATCCAATTCACGTCCGTTTAAAGCTGTCTTTTCACCACCAACTAGATTTAAAAGTGAATCTGTAGCGTAAGGTGCGCCATTTCTTCCGATGGCTGAAACAACCACGGCCACCTTATAACCCTCTGACACAGCGTGAGCCACGTGGGCCATGGCTTTCTTACGCGCCTCTTCATCTTGGACCGACGTCCCGCCAAACTTATCTACAATAATCTTCATTAGCCTTAATCACCCCTAAATAGTATCTCACTTTTTTAAAAGTGTCTTTTAATCTGATTTAACTCTTTTTAATCTGATTTAACTCTTTTTAATTATACAGAGTGACTAATTAAAATGCAATTATTTATTGCTAATTAACCATTAATGCATAATTTTTCATTTCAGTTAAAAAACACGATTATTCTGCTTACCAAAACCACCAGCAAACTTAAACTAAGCACTAAGTCCACCAATAACCAGTAACGTCTCAAAAACCTGCTCAAAATGATATCCCCTTTAACCAAGATTTGCTTAAGCGTCATCAATAGTCCTAGCAAGGCTAAGCTAAAAATGAGGTATAAGCTTAGGGAAAGTCCCCAGATTTCTTGACTAAAAAAGGCAAGCGGAACCAGGTACAGAGGGCTAATAATATCCATTACTAATAGCTTTTTCGGCCACAAACGTAACCTTTTTTTTAATAGGAACAATACCAAGGCTAATAAAATTAGAACCACTAACTGTATAAACGGATTCATCAGCATCTTTAAGCTTCCTTAACTAGGAAAGTATCGTGCAAGGCGTTAACAGCCGCTACTAAATCCTTACCATTGACTAGCACCCAGATAGTCGTGTAACTATCAGTTGTTTGGAGAATTTGGATTTTTTGCTTAGACAAGGCAGCTACTATTTTAGCCGTTACCCCTGGGGTTCCCATTATTCCGGCACCAACAATCGAAACCTTAGCACAGTCTGGAACAACCTGGGCCTCAATTTTTTGCGCCTCTAAAAGTTTTTGTGCTAACCGACTTTCTTCCCTATTTAAATTAAACACGATTTTGTCCGGGTTAATGTTGATGAAG
>NZ_AYYP01000022.1:16416-17269 GCF_001436215.1 Ligilactobacillus agilis DSM 20509 | reverse complement strand
CCATCCCAAGTTGACCTAATTCTTAGTGGTAGGTGGGCTTGTTGGGCTACTTCTACCGCCCGGGGGTGAATAACCTTCGCCCCTTCATGAGCCATATTGGCAACTTCTTCATAGGAAACTTCTTTTAAGAAGCGGGCCTTTTTGACTAACCGCGGATCACCTGTCATCATCCCCGAAACGTCGGTGAAGATATCACAGCGCTCAGCCCCTAAGGCTGCACCCAACAGGGCTGCCGATGTATCTGAGCCACCCCGACCCAAAGTCGTAACGTGCCCTTCCTTTGATAGGCCCTGGAAACCAGCCACAACTACAATGTCTACTTCTTCAAAGGCCGCCATAATCTTGTCCGTCTGCACGTCAATTACCTTGGCATTTTGGTAGTCATTGTTAGTCCTAAAACCAGCATCCGGACCGGTTAGAGCCGTGGCCTTGTAGCCATTTTGCTTGAGCATTTGGGTAAAGACTGCCGTTGAGATTACTTCTCCCACCGAAACCAGCATATCCAATTCACGTCCGTTTAAAGCTGTCTTTTCACCATCAACCAGATTTAACAGTGAATCTGTGGCGTAAGGTGCGCCATTTCTTCCGATAGCTGAAACAACCACGGCCACCTTATAACCCTCTGACACAGCGTGGGCCACGTGGGCCATCGCTTTCTTACGCGCCTCTTCATCTTGGACCGACGTCCCGCCAAACTTATCTACAATAATCTTCATGTAACTATTCCTGCTATACAAAATGTAGAATAACATAGAAGAGCGTGCAGCTTCTTCTACATTATCAGAAAGAATATAGCCTTCCTTTCTTAATTTTATTTACTACCGTCAACACCAGTATTCCCATATCCCAACTA
>NZ_AYYP01000022.1:1191-16406 GCF_001436215.1 Ligilactobacillus agilis DSM 20509 | reverse complement strand
CTTAAGGGTGTAGCCCACCCCGTTTATTTTTACAGTAAAGCAAGTAAGTTTCTCACAGCATTTTCGTCTCGCTCCATAACTGCCCCGCACTCATAACAAACATACTCGTTATGTTTCGTCCCATGTTTCTTGTTGCCGTCAAGTCCGACTCTATCTGCGCCGAACTTAACATGACCACACTGAGAACAGCGCTGGGTACTTGGATAGTAACGGTCCGCTAAGATTAACTCCTTGCCATACCATTCACACTTATATTTTAAAACCTGCTTGAAATAGCCAAACATTGACCGATGTAAGCCTTTGGATGCGATGTGACTCATCTGCATCTGCTTAACTGCTAAATCTTCGATGGCAATGCGGTCATAATTATTGACTAGCATGGTGGTAAACTTTTGGACAATATCGTGTTGGATATTAGCGACTTTGCGATAATCACGTTGTAACTTGGCTCTCGTCTTAACGTAATTATTAGCTTGGGTCGCTTTCTTTCCATTTGCCACTCGTTTCCTAGCTAAGAGGCGTTGGTAATGCTTAATGCGTTTGTACAAAGCCTTTAAGTTGTTAGGCAAAGTCTTGACTTGACCTTCGGTATAGTCAAAGTGACCAACGTTAACGTCAACGGCTGTCTTTTGTCCAGTCTTAGTTTTCTTCGTCACCTTAACTTCAAAGGGTAAGCTCGCCCAGTACTTACCGTTTTCACAGTAAATCGAGACAACTTTTAAATCACCATTTAGGTCGTCAGCGCCCTTAAAACTAATATCAGCCCAGGTTTTAACCCCCTGTGGCTTATCCAACCGTAACTTACCATTAACAATCTGAGCCCGGTCCGTCTTAAAACCCTGACGAGCCGTCTTTTTAGACTTAAACTTTGGCTTGCCCCAATCCAATAATGACTTCTTAAAGAAGTTTTGCCAAGCTTTACCTAGGTCAGAAATGGCTAGCTGTAAACAGCGAGCAGACAGTTGGTACTGCCAATCTTCCTTGTTGGCGACTAACTCATCGCGAACCTTACGTGCGCTTGGACGTAACTTCTTGTCGCCTAAAATTAAGGAAACATCATACATATCATTCCATAAAGCTAAGCCTTGATTCCAACAATAACGCCTATAATCGCATAAATCGTCAAGAACTTGTTTCATGGTTTCATTAGGATACAGTCTAACTTTTTGTACACGTAGCATTAAGCTCACCTCCTATTACAGAGATGATAACACTTTCTTAGGTAACGTTCAAAACATAAGTTCTATAATCTATCAATCCTACATTTTTTATTTTCTGATTGACTATAATTCTATTGTTTTCTACAATATTTTATATTTTTGGTAACAGTTAAACTCCTCCGCTTGAGTAATCAAGACTAAGCACTTCTAGCCTTCTTAACAAAGTAGAACCACCTGTTATACTAATCCATTATAGCGTAGGTCACAGTACAATACAAAAGCAGCTAACCATAAATTTAGCTTTCTTTTCTAAGGTCTGCTTCCCCCAGAAAAATTGACATTTTAGTAATACTAACGGTATAGTAGTACTTAACAAAAGCTATTGTAAAGGATGACTGGCAGTGAAAGAAAAAAAGAAAAAGACTACCCTTCAAAAGATTACCATGGTAGTTGTTTGGATTATGTTAATTTTTACGCTTCTCTCGGTAATTTTAGCAGCCGTTGGTGGCGTAATGGGTTATTAATTCAATTCTGATTAAACAAATTAAAATCCCCGTTAATCATTGAGTTCAATGGTTAACGGGGATTTTGACTTACTTACTGCAAATACTTAGCAAAGAAAGCTCCTACTCTTTGTTGATATTCATGCGGATAATTGTAATAAGTCATCGCATGCCCTGTCTTTTTGCTAATCCATAGCTTCTTTGGTCCAGCTTGGGCTGCATAGTTTTGCTTAACCATCTTTGTAGCCACAAAGTGGTCACTATCCCCATGAATTAAGTATAAAGGTAAAGTATTTTTACGTAACGCGGCCGTAGCTTTAGCCTGCCTGAAATCAAAACCAACCCTAATTTTGGCAATCATACTAGCCAACATGATAAATGGTTCTTTAGGCAGATTAAACTGCGCCTTTAATTGGTTGGTTAACTCGGCTTCAACACTGGAATAACCACAGTCCTCGACGATTGCCTTTACTTGGGAAGGTAGCTTTTGGCCACTGACCATCATCACTGTGGCTCCACCCATTGAAACACCAAAAAGCCCTATTTGTGAATTTTGGCCTTGATATTTAATGACTTTTTTTATCCAGTTAACATAATCTAAGCGGTCTAACCAACCAAACGTAAGGTACTTCCCTTGGCTTTTCCCGCTCCCACGGTCATCAGGAGCTAAGACATTGTAGCCTAAGTTATGGAATAACCTTATATACGAAGCCATGCTAGTATGATTTTCGTGATAACCATGTGCAACAATAATCGTCTTATTAGTAGCTTTAGCGGCTGGAACGTACGTGGCTACCAAGCGTAATGAAGAATCGGCTGCTCGTTGCTGCCATTGTTCTTGCTTAACATTTTTTAGCCAAACCTGGTCTGCCTTTAAAACAGCTGCCTTCTTATGATTGCTTGGACCAGGTACTCCCCGTGTAAAAGCATATGACACTAAGTAGTTACTTCCGACTAAAATTCCTCCTACTAAGAGAATCATTAGCCCCACTAATCCATATTTTAACCAACGTTTCTTAATCATCTCTTCTTCTCACTCTCTTATTACTATAAAATCGGCGCTAATAACCGGGAAAATTGTTGCTTAAAGCGTAGCCAGACCGATTGTTGTCTAAAGTGGGCTTCATCTAAGCGACTACACTTGGCTAAATCTTGTTCAAAACTCGCCTGTAATTTTTGAACCAAGGCGCGATCATAACAAAAGGCATTGGTTTCAAAATTCAATTTAAAGCTCCGAAAATCGACGTTAGCTGACCCAACAGAGGCCAGTTCATCGTCAACTATAAAGGTTTTAGCATGTAAAAAACCATCCTCATACTGATATATCTCCACGCCTTTTTCTAACAAGGCTTTAGCAAAATACTGGGTGGCTCGGTAGACAAACGGATGATCCGGTTTAGAGGGAATCATAATTCTAACCTTAACTCCTGACAGGGCAGCCACACTTAAGGCCTCGTAAATTGAGTCATCCGGTATCAAATACGGCGTTTGAATGTCAATCGTCTTATTGGCACTACTAATTAACTTCAAATAACCTAATTTTATAGCTTCATTTTCATTATCCGGTCCCGAGGAAACTATCTGAATACTGGTGGTTCCTCTTACCGGACTAAGTGGAAAGTAGCTGTCTGCATAAGTCAGTTTGGTGCGCTTCTTATCCCCCTTAATTGTGGCATTCCAATCCATGAAGAAGCGGGACTGCAATGCAATTACTGCGTTACCAACTATTCTTAGATGAGTATCACGCCAGTTACCAAAATATTTAGATTTTCCTAGATACTGGTCGCCTACGTTAAAACCACCTATATAGCCAATCTCACCATCAATTATGACTAACTTACGGTGAGCCCGATAGTTAAAGCGGGGACTGTGAATTGGTGACCGCCTATGGCCAAAGAAGGGTTCGGCCTGGCCGCCAACCTTTTCAAGGTCCTTAAAAAAGCCGTGTCGCTGGCCCCGCGACCCTAAACTATCATAGATAACTTTAACCTTAACCCCTCTTTTAGCCACCGTTATCAAGGCTTGCTTTAATTTAGTCCCAATTTCATCGGAAAAAATTGCATAATACTCCACGTGGACATGTTTTTTAGCTGCTAAGATATCAGCTAACAATGTGGCAAACTTTTCCTGTCCATCCGTGTATAAGGTTACTTGGTTATGCTTAGTTAAAACCGCTTCGTCGGTTTCCAAAAAAAGCTTGGTAACCTGCCTTGACTCAACCGTTAAAATTTCTTTAGGCATTAGCTCTTGTTCTTGCCATTGTTCTTTTTGAAGAGACACTAACTGGGCCAAGCCTGTCCGTTCCTGGGTTTTTAAATCAAAAATCTTCTCTTGCGAAATTTTCTTACCCGCAAACAAGTAAAAGATAAACCCTACCACCGGAATTAAAGTTAAAACTAATAACCAAGCCCAGGTAGCAGCTATATCTCTTTTCTCGCGAAAAACCGTGATGATTGCAATAATATCATTCACGATAAAAACGACTAAGACGACTAGGTTAATAATTGCCATGTCGCTGCCCCCTACTTTAAATTACTTCTTATTAATTTAATTTTAACATCTTTAAAAGAAATTTGATTATTTTCCCCAAACCATTTCTGATTTAATTTATTCAAACTACCGTCTTGAGCCATCTGTGCTAAGGTTAGGTTAATCTTTTGGCGCAAAATTTTATCCCCTTTGCGCATGCCGATTGCAAAGTCTTCATTAGGAAAACCGACCTTTAGCGTGCGATAACTAGCTGAGTCCTTTAGGTGCGCAATGTAATAATTAGCATAAACACTATCTATCACTAGACCTTGAATCCTGTTGGCATTTAAATCTAAAAAGGCATTCGTAAAGGTATCATACTGAATGGCTTGCTTAGGGTATTGCTTTAGCATGCTTGGATATTCATTATAAGCGGTATAACCAGATGAACCACTCTGAAGTCCAATCAGCTTATTTTTCATATCCGCTGGCCGTAAAATTTGATTTTTTTTCTTACTTACTAAAATTTGTTCATTTTTTAGGTAAGTGTGACTGAAAGCAACCGTTTTTTCACGAGCTTTGGTTTTCGTATAACCATTCCAAATTAAATCAATCGTTCCATTTCGTAGTTCGGTCTCCTTCATTGACCAATCAATCGTTTGAAAACTAACCTTTAAGCCAAGACGCTTAAAAACTTCCCTAGCCAAATCGATATCATAACCAGCTAATTGACCATTTTTTTGCCGAAACCCCATCGGTACGAAGCTATCATCTAGCCCTACGACTACCGTTCCACGCTTTTCTATCTTATTCCAAGTATCGGTTTGATTAGCCCGTTTACTAACATTTTCACACCCGGCCAAACTACTGGTTAATATTATCAGTAATGCTAATATCTTCCATACGTACTTCATTTTTTTCAAATGTCTTCCCCCCATTTAAAATTTTAAGGGCTTAACCTTCAAGATTTGATCCGCAATTTCATCGGCAAAATCCCAGTCGTGAGTAACAATAATTTGGGTCATCCCGCTCTTTTTCAGATCTAAAATAATTTGCTTAACTGCCTGTGATAAGTTGGGATCCAAGGCGGAGGTTGGTTCATCATAACATAAGATTTTTGGTTGCATTGCTAAAGCTCTGGCGATTGCAACCCGTTGCTTTTGCCCCCCAGATAATTGGTAGGGATAAAGTTCTGCTTTGTCACTTAAAGATAATTTTGCCAGCAGTTGCCTTGCTTCTGTCTGGGCACTAGCTTCGTCTTTTTTCAAAACCATTTTAGGCGCTAACGTAATGTTTTCTAAAACAGTTAGGTGCGGGAATAAATTGTATTCTTGGAATACGACCCCAATCACCGCCTCACTCGTTGACGAACTTGGGTCAAATGGTTGCTTATCAATTAGTAACTGGCCGGAATCAATGGTTTCTAAACCACTAATACACCGAAGTAAGGTGGTCTTTCCCCCTCCGGATTCACCAACAATACAGAGGATTTCTCCATCCGCAACCTGTAGATTCAACCCGTCAATAATTTTTCTTTTACCAAAGCTCTTAGTAATATTTTGTAACTCTAACATAAAATCCCCCCTTATTTCCAATAACTGTAGTGGTTTTCTAACTTACCCAAAATAAAGGTTAAAATTGCCGTCATCATCAAATAAATTATTCCAACCATAATTAACGGCACCAGGGTTACATCTCGAGCGGTCGCAATATTTCCGGCTCTCAATAAATCACCCAAACCGATTACGTAAACTAAACTAGAATCCTTAACTAGGTTAATAATTTCATTTCCAATTGAAGGAAGAACAATTTTTACCACTTGTGGTGCAATGATTTTTCTAATTGTTTGCCAATAAGTTAAGCGTAATACCCGGGCACTTTCATATTGCCCCTTATCAATCGACTGTAAGCCCCCCCTAAAAATTTCGGCGAAATAAGCAGTATAATTCAAAATAAAGGCTACTAAAGCTGCTTCGTAACGGGGTAAAATCAACCAACTTGCTAAAATTGGTAAACCATAGAAAACAAAAATTAACTGTAATAATAAGGGAGTCCCCCTCATTAGCCAAACGTAAAAACGTAATATTCCCTTTACCACTTTAAAACGTGACATTAAGCCTAAAGCAACCACTAGTCCCAATGGAACTGAACCAACTAAGGTCCAGCAAAAAACTTCTAATGTTAATTTAGCTCCTGCCATTAAAGACGGCAGTATTTCCACAATATAGTCCATCTTATTTCCTCCCTCTTTAAACAGAAAAAGCCCTCTGAGCGAATTGCTCAGAGGGCGTATCTACGCGGTCCCACCTCAATGACGTTAACTTCTCACAAAGTTAACCTTAGCGAGTTTTAAACTCAGCTGTTAACGGGGGCTCCCGACTAAACCTACTAAACTATGCGTTCAATCTAGTAACTCGCAGATGTGGTTCGGCCAACCTTTTCTTTTCTCTTTTCAGCTCCTGAGAAATCTCTGCTAAAAAAGAATTGGCCTACTCTTCTGTTCACTGTCTTTAATATAATTAAAAATCTATCATCATTGCTAATTGTTGTCAAGCAATTTCCTTAGGCCCGTTTAAACCAACGGGTAATTTTACTAAAAAAGCCCTCTTGTTGTGCCTCTTCCATCGTCAACAATGGTACCGTTTCTCCTTCAAGACGGCGGGCAATATTTTTAAAACATTGGGAAACGATATTGCTATCAGCAAGCACAATTGGTTCGCCCTTATTGGTTGAACTAATCACGGCATCATCATCAAATACAATTCCCAATAATTTAATTCCCAAATGATGGGTAATCTCATCCACATCCATCATTTGACCATTGTTAACCATATGCTTTCTAATTCTCGAAATAACTAACATCGGTGGCTGTTCTAAGTCATATTTTTCCAATAAACCTATCACCCTATCTGCATCCCTAACCGCAGGTATTTCCGGCGTAGAAACTACAATTGCCTCATCAGCCCCCACAACTGCATTCATAAATCCTTGTTCTATACCAGCTGGACAATCTAACAAGACATAATCAAATTCTGGCTTTAACTCATTTACCAACTGTTTAACTTCTTCTGGTTCTAAGGCATCTTTATCTGTATTTTGTGCAGCCGCTAATAAGAACAAAGTATTATCAAAACGCTTGTCCTTTATTAAGGCCTGGTGAAGTTTGGCCCTTCCTTCAACTACGTCAACAATATTATATATTATCCGGTTGTCCAAACCTAAGACCACGTCTAAATTTCTTAGCCCAATGTCTAAATCCACCAGGCAAACCTTTTTGCCTTGCAGAGCTAACGCAGTTCCTAGATTAGCAGTCGTGGTTGTCTTACCAACCCCACCTTTACCGGACGTAATTACAATTGCTTTTCCCATCTTAGAAACCCCCTATTTTTACAAATATTTTAGGTCTAAGTGCCTTTAATTCACTTATATCTGTATAGGTCAGTGTATGGAGATCGTTTACATATACTAAACATTTACTAGTCGGGACTGTCTTTTCTTCTACTATGTCGACTAAATCACCAATTCTTACTTGCTGAGCTTGGCAAATTTCACCCGCAATAATTGCTCGCGAGTTATTATCATAGCCAGCATGGACAATACCTTCGATTTTGCCGAGGCTATAAATACTACCGCTAGTTTGCAAAACCCCACCTTGGTGCACGGCCCCAACAAATAAAACATCACCAGTTAATTCTAAGACCTGACCATTTCTTACGGTTGCAGCGTTAATATGAATATTGTGGTTCTCCATAAAATCCCATGCCTCTTGCTTATCAATTACGCTAGCTGTAATTTTATGAATGGCAAAATAAGGGTAGTCGCCAAAAACCTTTTCTAGTTCTTTTTTCTGCCAGGTATTAAGTAGGCGTGCTCCAGTGTTTACTTTAAAGGTGATTGTTGTTTGCTTTGAGCCTTCATCTTGCTTTAGACCATCCAATAACTGCCTTAATTCTGAAGTAATCAAAGTAAAGTCCGCATCATCTTTTAAAATGATCTCGTAACCATCCTTATGTCCCTTTAATATAACTGTCTGCATACCTACACCCCTTTAAGCAAATTTTGTAAATAGCCAGTGCAAAGGCATAAACAAGATAACGTAGCAAGCTAAATTATAAATTAAAGTCGGACCTAGATTTTGTCCGATAAAGTCTGCTATCGACACACTAGTAAATCCTATTAATACATTGGCCCAATAAAATAGTATGGTTAAAACCGTAATATCAATTAGATATATTAATAATACCACAATAAATGATGGGGTGAAGTATTTCATGATCTCACGCGTTAGATAGACAACTAGCGGCAACATTACGGTAAATAGTCCTAAGATTCCCGTATAGTAGCTATCAAATAGCAACCCAGCAACGGTTGCCCAAACAAAAATATGCCTAGCGTCACTGTAACAAACAGCCATTACCAACCATAACAAAACCAGTCTGCTCTCCATGAAGGTTGTCTGGGTAAATAAATAGTTAGCCCAGTGTCCACTTAATGCCCCATCTAAAAATAGTGCTAAAAATAATCCAATCGGAAAAAGGTATCTCATTTTTGTACTCGCCACTATGCTTCACCCTCTAGTCAGTTCTCTTGGCAACAGTTACGATATTTAGTTTATTCATATCGGCGGCCGGTTGAATGTAAATCTTAGTGTTGGAGCTGTCCCCACTTGTAGAGACCTTAACCACCTTACCCACATAAATTCCTTGTGGGGTGGTTCCCCCCATACCGGAAGTAACGACCTTAGTATTTTTCTTAACCTTAGCATTATTAGTTATCTGTCCCATTACTAAGAATTTACCAGAAGTACCTGTAATTAATCCGTTGACCGTTTCACCTTTATCATTAGTAAGTTGAACAGCAAAGCGGTTCGCGGCATCATTTTTGGTGGTTACGAGCTCTACCTTACTATTAGTAGCATTCACCTCGGTAACCCGCCCAACTAAGCCTTGATCAGAAAGCACTGCAGAATTCTTAACGATTCCCGCATTAGTTCCTTTACTGATAATAATTTGATTTTGCCAAGCAGATGGTGTTCTAGCTAATACATAAGCAGTAACCTTAGTATAATCAGTTAGACTTTTGTTTAAGTGTAGTTGTTGCTTTAATTGCTTATTTTCTGATTTTAGTGTTTGATTTTCAATCTTAGTAGCTGCTAAGCTATCAATCTTTTTTTTCAGTAATTCATTTTCTTCATAGGTATTATGTAAGTCAGAGATAGCCGTCCCTACGTTACTAATAGCAGTTAGTGGTAAATCCACGACTCGATTGACTAAACTTGCAGACTCATTGCCTATTTTTTGAATAAAGGATGGTGTGTTGCGATTATTGCGAACAGAAATTGAAAATGCAATCAAAAGAAAACTAATAATTAACGTAATTAAGATAATAACTAGTTTCTTGTTGAAAAAAGCCTTCTGCATAAAGCTGCCTCCCAAATTAGTAATAACTAAAAATTAAGAGGCTGGACGATTAAACTCCAACCTCTTAACCTCTATGACCTTTAACCGTCAGTATTATTTTTTCTTCATAACGTCGATGCTCTTAAGTGATTCACCAGTTCCGATTGCAACACAATCCAATGGTTCTGAAGCAACAAAAACAGGTACCTTAGTAGCTTCTGCAATTACTTCTGGTAAGTGACGTAATTGTGCTCCACCACCGGTTAAGACAATCCCGTGGTCAATCACATCGGCTGCAATTTCAGGAGATGTTTCTTCAAGTGTTTCTTTAATCGCGGTAATAATTTCTTCGACTACTTCTTGGATAGCAGTCGCCACATCTTCTGCCTTGATTTCGATAGTCTTTGGTAAACCAGTTACTAAGTCACGCCCACGAATCGTTTGACTATCTAATTCCTTAGCAAATTCTACGGAGGCAGAAGCAACATCCATCTTCAATTGTTCAGCTGTCCGTTCACCAATTAACAAGTTATAGTTCTTACGTACGTAGTAAATAATTGACTCATCAATCTTGTCACCAGCCATCCGGATTGAACGACTAGACACAATGCCACCTAGGGAAATGGTTGCAACATCGGTTGTACCACCACCGATATCAACCACCATACTCCCAGTTGGATCCATAACTGGAAGCCCTGCCCCAATTGCTGCAGCAAATGGTTCTTCAATAACATAAGCGTCCCGGGCACCCGCAACCCTAGTTGCATCAATTACGGCCCGCTTTTCAACTTCAGTTACACCACTTGGAACACAGACCATCACGTAAGGCTTACCTGCTCTGCGACCACATGCCTTTTCAATGTAGTATTTCATCATTGCGACCGTAGTATCGTAATCAGCGATAACTCCGTCTTTCATTGGGCGAATTGCGACAATACTTCCTGGTGTCCGCCCAATCATATCGCGTGCTTCTGAACCAACAGATACAATTTCACCAGTTTTAGTATTTTTAGCTACTACAGATGGTTCACGTAAAACAATTCCCTTACCTTCTGCGTAGACAATTGTATTAGCTGTCCCAAGATCAATTCCAATATTTTTTGTTCCGATTCCGAACACGTTAATTTCATCCCTTCACATGCCATTATGGCCTTTAAATTCACAATATAGTAAAATTATACCATACTTTACTAGATATCGTTCAGACTATTTTACTATAGTCCTTAGCATACAAGATTTGAAGTTACTTGTTGCTGTTTATGGTTAATCTTAATGATTACTTTAAATCTTATTTAATCAATCAATTCAACCATCACGGCTTGCGGACCCTTTTTCCCTTCCATAATCAAAAACTTGACTTTTTGTCCGGGACTTAAGGTCTTAAAGTCGCCTTGCTTTAAGGCTGTATAGTACATAAAAACCTTGTCACGACTATCATCTGGTTTAATAAAACCGTAGCCCTTTTCTGTTTCGAATGTATCAATTACTCCAGTTAACATTAACTTGCACCTCTGAATACTAAATCAATTCAAAGTTTATCATACTTGCTCAACAAAAAACAGCTTTTTAGTTAATAATTCCTTCTTCACGCATACTTAGATAATTATCATTGCCGACAATAATATGGTCAAGTAACTCAATGCCCATAATCTCTCCCGCTTGCTGTAACCTCTTAGTCATTGCTAAATCATTTTGCGACGGCTGCAAGTTACCACTCGGGTGATTATGGGCCACCATAAAGCGGGCGGCACTGTAGCGAAGCGCAAAATTAAAAATCTCGCGTGGATGAACTAGCGAGGAATTGAGCGTTCCTTTAAAAATGGTCTTCATATCTAAGAGCTGATTTTTATTATCTAAGACCAATAGCACCAGGCACTCTTGTTTATTAGCTCCCAAGCGTTCTATTAAAAATTCTCCTACCTCCTTACTCGAATATATCTGTCCTAAATTCAAATGACGTTGCGACCGGTACCGCCGTGCAAATTCGCATAGACTTGCAAAAACGGCGGCTTTATCAGCGTCTGCTAAAAATTTTTGCCAATCGGTCAGCGTAAAATATTCCAGGTAGCCTAAACTTTCATACTCTTTAAAAAACTTATCCACTAACTGTTTGCTTTTATTTTGCGAATAATGTTGTTCAAATAAAAAGGTTAACAACTCCCTGTCCGTTAAAGCTGCGCTTGAAAATTTAGCCACTTTGGCCTGTAAATAGTTTTTAGGGTAAACATTAATTAATGACATAAAAAAACCTCCTCACTTTTAAAATACGCAAAGGGGAGGTAAATCAATTCTTTATTAAAGATTTTTAATTTTAGCTAAGTCAGCAACAATTGCCACCGTATTTTGCCGGGCATAGTCATTAGGGGCAATACAATCCGGAACCATTGCCACTGGTAGCTGCGCATTGTTAGCAGCCTTAATGCCGTTTAGCGAATCTTCTAAGACAAGACACTTTTCCTTAGGGGGACAGCCTGCCTTTTCCCATGCTGCCAAGAAGATATCTGGAGCTGGTTTGGCCTTAGCAACGTCGTCTGCACTAATAATCCCATCGAAGGTTCCACTTAGGCCTGTATTTTCAAGGAAAAAGTTAATCTCGCTTATAAAGTTACTTGAAGCCAAGTAGATTTTAGTCTGTTTTGCTTTAAGATAACTAACCAATTCATGGAAACCAGGCTTAATTTTTAATTCACCCTGCTTAACCAACGGGTGAACCAAGGCTTTGCTGCGTTCCATAAATCGGGCAACTACTTTTTCGTCACCATAATCCCTAATCATCCCGGCAACCATCGCATCGTCACCAGCACCTATATACTGTTGATAATAGTCAAACGTATAGTTAGCCAACCCTAACTCCTTAGCCGCAATCTGATTAGCTTCAAAGTAAACTGTCTCAGAATCAAATACTAATCCATCCATGTCAAATAAAACTAAGTCTAAGTCCATCTACTTACCCCTCTTCTATAAAATAATTTCTAACGTCCGAAATAAAATATAACGAACCAGTAATTAGCAACATATCGTCACCATTTAGCTCTTTTATGATTTTTAGAAAGGCCGCTTGCCAATTTTCCTCGGTCCTTAAATCGGGAAAATGAGCCTGATAATGTTTTAAACTGGTTACCTCTCGCGGACCTGCAAAGGTTGTTAACGTTAGCTCAACGTTAGGCAAAGAGGCGAGATTAGCAATCATTTTATCAGCCTGCTTATCTGCTAAGACAGCCATCAAAATTTTCACCTGCATATCAGCAAAGCGCGTTTGTAACAATTTTTTCAACTCTAGACTAGCAGCCTCATTATGCGCGCCATCAATGACAATTAATGGCTCCGAAGTTAGTTTTTCAAACCTACCTGGCCAAGTAGTTCGACCTAAAGCAGCTTTTACCTCCCTACCAGTTGGTACAAATCCTTCCTTATGCGCTAGAATTAAAAATGCCGTTAGGGCACAAGCGGCGTTATCGATTTGATAACTACCTAACATCTGTAACTGCAAACGATATGTCTTACCTTCAAAGCGGTAGGTAAATGCTTCTCCCCAACCATGGTAGTTATCGTTAGTAACTTGGTAATTACTTTGCGGCTCATACAGTGGGGCCTGCAATTTTTGCGCACGCTGTTTCACCACGTCTAAGGCCTCTTTAGGTAACCTACCCACCACAACCGGCGTTTGCTTCTTAATAATTCCTGCTTTATGGAAGGCAATCTTAGTCACCGTATCTCCCAACCACCGCGCATGGTCTAGTGCAACCGTCGTAATAACAGACACCAACGGGGTTATGATATTAGTTGAATCATTTAAGCCACCTAATCCCACCTCAATTACAGCGTAATCAACCTTTACCCTGCTAAAATAGGTAAACATGATGGCAGTGATTATTTCAAATTCAGTTGGTCCCAAGTCCTCCGCGTCCAGCTCCTTTACCACTGGATAAACTTCATTTACCAACGCGACCAAGTCATTGTCAGCAATCATCTGCCCATTTACAGAAATCCGTTCATTAAATCTGGTAATAAAAGGAGAAGTGTATGTTCCCACTTTAAATCCCTGACTCATTAATAAATCTCGCAAATAAGCTGTCGTCGAACCCTTACCATTTGTCCCTGTTACGTGAATCATTTTTAACTGCAGCTGAGGATTACCTAACTTTTCAACCAAGTACCTCATCCTATCTAGTGTGGGACTCTTTTTAAACTGCGTCCGTCCGTGAATAAATGCAAGTGCTTCTTCATAAGTAGTTATAGCCATTGTTACCTTCCTAATCCTGTTTAGAAAGTTGTTTCTAAACTCTATTCACTAAAAATTATATCATTCAACTAGCTAAATTTCATTAATCCCACCTTGAAACTCAGCTAGCAATTTTACCTATACTTTACTTCCTTAATGAGGAATACTGATATCGTACCATTAAGTCTGTGTTTCAAAACTCATATTTTCTTTATGTAAATAACCTCGGTTTTACCGTTACGTCTAGGAATAGCATAGCCAAACTTTTGATGAACCCACAAGCCATCTTCATCGCCAGCCATAATTGGATCTAGCAAGTTCTTTTGCCATTCATAACATGATAACCCGGTGCGCTCGTAAAACTTAACGGCCTCATCACTTAACGTTTTTTGATATGGAGCAATTACCGATTGAGTAGGAGTTTGATTGCCAACCTTTTGCTTGTGATTAGACATATCCTTGCTCCTTTCAATCTTTAAAGTTAATAACTGCACCACCTCCTTAAATTAGAGTATAAAAATAGCACCCAACCACTTAAATGGTTGAATGCTATTTAGCATGTTTTTCATTATTTTTTACATGTCTCCAACGATTTTGTTTTATATATTCATCTAGTTTTTTTCTGCGTTCTTTCTGCAACCGTAGCTCCTCTTCTGTATAAGGGCCGTGCCATGATTCTGCATCTATTCGTTCTTGATAGTATTTTTCCGCTAACTCCCTGCTTAACACTCTACTCACCTCCAAATTAACTATATCAATTCATCCCTATAAATATCACGATGTTACTTGTTAACTACTTCAATTTCTTTTTCTAAATACTCAATGAACCTTTTCCTGTCGGCTGGTGTGAGCTCCGGTGGAACAAGTTCTTTTTCTAACTCGACAAAATAGATATAGCCATCTGTTTTGTCGAAATCATAGTCAGACCATTTAGAATTTAAAGCTGCAATTTTTTCATATTGTTCATGAGTATACTCGTCTACAATTTTCAAAACTGAAAATTCATAATAAACAGATTCTATTCTATATTTTTTAGTTTTGTTTATTTCTTCCATTCCAACATACCTCGCAATTGGACAACTTTCTGGACAACTTTTTCACGATTTCTAACTGTTTTTAACTGTAACTACAAAAAAAGCCCGATTCCTCGGACTTTACTGTTTCTAACAGTTTATAAAAATACCGGCGATCGGGGTCGAACCGATACGTCCCAAGGGACACTAGATTTTGAGTCTAGCGCGTCTGCCAATTCCGCCACGCCGGCATAAGATATGATGTTAACGCCTAAAAAGGCGGTAACCGGATTTGAACCGGTGATAAAGGTTTTGCAGACCTCTGCCTTACCACTTGGCTATACCGCCATTTATTAAGGAACAAATCCTTTACTGGGGTAGCTGGATTCGAACCAGCGCATGACGGTACCAAAAACCGTTGCCTTACCGCTTGGCTATACCCCAATCAC
>NZ_AYYP01000022.1:827-1181 GCF_001436215.1 Ligilactobacillus agilis DSM 20509 | reverse complement strand
CACGCGTGCCGGAGCCACAATCCGGTGCGTTAACCACTTCGCCACTACCGCCATAATATTAAACTGCTAACAGGGATAGTAGGAATTGAACCCACACCGACGGTTTTGGAGACCGTAGTTCTACCTTTAAACTATATCCCTATGGTGGAAGGGAGTGGATTCGAACCACCGAACCCGAAGGAGCGGATTTACAGTCCGCCGCGTTTAGCCAGACTTCGCTACCCTTCCATAATGGCGCGGGACGGAATCGAACCGCCGACACATGGAGCTTCAATCCATTGCTCTACCGACTGAGCTACCGAGCCATACTTTAAACATTATATCATATTTTTTCAAAATAACAACTGTATTTTG
>NZ_AYYP01000022.1:0-713 GCF_001436215.1 Ligilactobacillus agilis DSM 20509 | reverse complement strand
CACCTGACGGTTTTCAAGACCGTTCCCTTCAGCCAGACTTGGGTAATCCTCCATAATAAATCGCGGCGGAGGGGATCGAACCCCCGACCTCCCGGGTATGAACCGGACGCTCTAGCCAGCTGAGCTACACCGCGATATTATCGGGAAGACAGGATTCGAACCTGCGACCCCCTGGTCCCAAACCAGGTGCTCTACCAAGCTGAGCTACTTCCCGATGAATGCACCCAGCAGGAGTCGAACCTGCAACCTTCTGATTCGTAGTCAGACACTCTATCCAGTTGCGCTATGGGTGCATATATAAAAAAACAAAATGCCGAGGACCGGAATCGAACCGGTACGGTGATCACTCACCGCAGGATTTTAAGTCCTGTGCGTCTGCCAGTTCCGCCACCCCGGCATAATGTAAGAGCGGAAGACGGGATTCGAACCCGCGACCCCCACCTTGGCAAGGTGATGTTCTACCACTGAACTACTTCCGCATATGCCGACTAGACGATTCGAACGCCCGACCCTCTGATTACAAATCAGATGCTCTACCAACTGAGCTAAGTCGGCATATAGTATACGGGTGAAGGGACTTGAACCCCCACGTCATAAAGACACTAGAACCTAAATCTAGCGCGTCTGCCAGTTCCGCCACACCCGCATGATATTTAGTTATGAGTCGTGACAGGCTCGAACTGTCGACCCTCTGATTAAAAGTCAGATGCTCT
>NZ_AYYP01000021.1 GCF_001436215.1 Ligilactobacillus agilis DSM 20509 | reverse complement strand
GTATAGGGGGATTAGGAAAATATTTACATACGTCTCATTATGGAGTGCTTACGTTTTGTATTAGTCGCGTTTGAAAATATCGCGGGTGTAAACTTTGTCTTTTACATCATCAAGAATGTTGTTATAGCGGTTAGCAATAATTGAATTACTTTGAGACTTGAATTGTTCAATGTCATTGACAACCTTGCTGCCAAAGAAGGTAGTGCCGTTTTCTAGGGTAGGTTCATAGATAATGACTTCTGCACCCTTGGCTTTGACACGCTTCATAATGCCTTGGATGGATGATTGGCGGAAGTTGTCAGAATTAGACTTCATAGTCAGTCTGTAGACACCGACAGTTACTTGTTTTTCATCTTGTGGGTCAAAGTTATTTGAATCTGTGTAGGAGTAGTAACCAGCTTTTTGAAGAACTTGATCAGCGATGAAGTCTTTTCTAGTTGAATTGGATTTAACAATAGCTTCGATTAAGTCTTCAGGAACATCTTGGTAGTTGGCAAGTAATTGCTTAGTATCTTTAGGTAAGCAGTAACCACCGTAACCAAATGAAGGATTATTGTAGTGAGAGCCAATTCGCGGATCAAGGCAAACCCCATTGATAATTTCTTCAGTGTTGAGACCCTTAGATTCGGCGTAGGTATCGAGTTCGTTGAAGTATGAAACCCGTAATGCCAGGTAAGTATTAGCAAACAATTTAACAGCTTCTGCTTCAGTGAAGCCCATGAAGAGGGTATCAATATTCTCTTTAATAGCACCTTCTTGAAGTAAGGCAGCAAATTTGTGTGAGGCTGCAATTAAGTCCGAATCATTTTTATCAGTTGAAACGATAATTCGACTTGGATAAAGGTTATCGTAAAGTGCTTTGGATTCACGCAAGAATTCAGGACTGAAGATAATTTTATTAGTTTGGTATTTCTTACGAACTGATTCAGTATAACCAACAGGGATAGTTGATTTAATAACCATGACTGCATTAGGGTTAACTTTCATAACCAGTTCGATTACAGCTTCAACAGCACTGGTATCGAAGTAGTTTTTCTTACTATCATAGTTTGTTGGTGCAGCGATTACTACGAAGTCAGCATCTTTATAAGCACTTTCACCATCAAGAGTAGCAGTTAAATCCAAATCTTTTTCTGCTAGGTATTTTTCAATGTAGTCATCTTGAATTGGTGATTTGCGACTATTAATCAAATCCACCTTTTCAGGCACAATATCAACAGCGGTAACATGATTGTGCTGAGCTAGTAGAGTAGCGATTGAAAGGCCGACGTATCCTGTCCCTGCCACAGCAATCTTTAAAGGAGAGACTGGCTTGAATTGGTTAGCAGCTTCATCATCCATAAAAAGATCAGTTAAGTCAAAGTTAAGCACTTGGCCTAATTGTTCTAGTTGAGGAATTGACGGAGTAAAATCTTCTGCTTCAATCCGGCTAATAGTAGCGCGGTTAATGCTGGTAGTATCTGCTAATTGTTGTTGAGTTAGCCCTTTTTCTTTACGCTTGGTTACGATAGTATCGGCTAACTTTTTCAAAGATAATTTCTTCATAAAGAATAGTACCTGTCCTTTTGTTATTTTAAATAACCGTAAATAGATGCGGTATAGGTATATGATAGCATAAAAATGGGGATTGTGATAGGAGTAAAAATTTGGAACAGGCGAAAATGTGATTAAGGATAACATTAGGTGGTGGGGTTAAAAAACAGTGGGAAGTGGCCGATTATGTATAGTGAGGAAGTGATCATATGATAAAAGATGTCATAAAAGAATTAAAATCATCTGTTAGTGAAAGAGAATATTCTGAGTGGGAAATTTCTATCCAAAAATATATAGAGAAATTATTGCATAGAGAAAATATTGAAGATATATTATTTGAACATGTGACATTTGGAATCGTTGATAAAAATCGGATTCATATGGGATTAGAAAATATAATGGTTTACAATCCTGAAAAAGGTTACTGGGAAAAGGCTGTATATATTTTGCGTTTAATTTTAGATGCTTTTCACAAAGAATATACGGAAAGAAATGTTACTGAGATAGCTAATATTATATGTGGAAAGGTTAATAGTTTAAGAGGAACTATTAACCTGAGAAAGCAATATTCGGGAAGTAGATATTTGCTTTATGAAAATGGCATTTTTGATTTGAAAGAAATGAAACTTAATCCTATCAAGACCATTAAGGATCTAAGCGGAATTGTAGGAATTGACTTTGGACAGAAGTTTGATATAAATGGGGAGAAGCTAAGCGTTCCAGAAATGTTTTTCACCAGTAAGCATATGCATATGCGTGATTTAATGGTTGATTCACCATTACCTAGTTTTCCTATTAGCACAGCTAATGAAATTTGGACACCGCATGATTGGTTGTTAAGAACAAACGATGGAAAACAAGAGCAAGTCACTTACTTTTTACAACTGTTGGGAGCTATGCTAGTGCCAAATCATTTTTTTGAATGTTTCATCGAAATAAATGAAAAAGATACTTCAGATAAGAATGTTTTACTTTCACTAGTCAAGGAAATATACAATAATGATAGTATTAAATTAAATTATAAATTATCGGAGCTTAAGCGAAAAAAACCATTTAGCGGTAAAGTTGATGCACATACTAACATAATTGGAATCAGTGAAGCAAATGGAGCAGTTCTATCTGCAAAAGAAACTAATCTAATTAGTGCGCTGGTGAATATAGAAAGTATGATACTGCCAGGCTTAAATCCACTCCCATTGTTGGTTATCGAAAGTGAAGGATGGCTAAAATTTAATGATGTTAAGAACACAGTTAGTGGCATCAATCGTAGATTACTACCGTTAGATTTAACCGAGTCTGATGACAAATGTCACTTTCCATTAAGCGCTTTTAAAAATAAAGAAGTTATAGATTGGTTTAATTGGCAGGCTCTTGTTGCATTACATGATTTGACTGAAGGAAATGAGAATTTTATTTTTGAAATTGATGATATCAAGACTTTGCCTGATTTCGCTAGACGTTGGCATTTTACGGCTGTTAATGGTGATGATGAGTATATGAAACATTTTATTAAATACCTTACACCAGCGTTGCATGTTGGGTATCTACCAATTCCGTTGATGTATCAGCTGTATAGTGGGTTAGCACGTTTGGAAAATAGAGATGAATATATTAAGTCACCAAAATCTTTTAAGGATGTTTTTTGTACTTACTTAGATGAAGAATATGGTATTGAAAACTATGGAGGAACATTGAGAAAAATAGAGGAAGAGGAGTTAGGTATTGATTTTAGTGAATTAAATAATATGATAGAATTATCCAAAGACATCAATGAGTATCGAAATTCTATATATGCTAAGTATCCGATACCTGATTGGATTCAGATAAAATAGTTAGCTGTCAAAAATTTTTGATATATCCTTTTCGAGAAATTATAAGAAAGCAGTATTTTTTGGCTCTAGAATTTTCTAATCATAAAATAGCCGTTTTCAACTACTCCAGTGATCGTAAACAGGAAAATATTGGCGAGCTAGTTGGTGATTATACTGGTTGTATTATATGTGATGGTTATAACGCTTATAGTAGCGAAAGATACCCTCAAATAACCTATGGTAGCTGTTTAGTGCATATACGAAGACAATTTGTCGAGATAGTTAAAACACTTAAGAATGGTAGCCAGTCCAATGCAGCTAAAGCGGTAAAGCTATTGAATAGTATCTTTGAAGCGGAAAAGCAACTTAATATCAAAGCGCAGAAGCGTAAGCTTCACTTGAAACCATACGTTGACAAGTTTTACGATTTCCTAGAATCCAAGTGGTAAGCTGAAATAGGCGATTGACTATGCCAAAAAGTTCCGCACTAGACTGGAAAATATTTACGAAATTGGTGAATTACCACTACCGAATAATCCAGTGGAGCAGTTGATTAGACCAGCTAGTCCGCAAAAATTTACTATTTGCGACAACGGTAGCTGGAGCGTAAGCACTCCATAATGAGACGTATGTAAATATTTTCCTAATCCCCCTATACTAC
>NZ_AYYP01000020.1 GCF_001436215.1 Ligilactobacillus agilis DSM 20509 | reverse complement strand
AAAAAGCATGAAGTAGCGGGAAGTATCCACTATTTCATGCTTTCAAGTTTCAGTTACAAATAAAATACAAACACCGCCCTTTTAAGACAGGCATAAACTAGTATGATAAAATAAAGGATATATTAATTTTTAGGAAATACTAAAAAATGGTGGGGATGTACCCGTGAAAAAATTTTTACCAGCTTTTATGAAAAATGAGCAGTTACGCTTGTTAGCCTTCTTATTATTGGGACTAGCGGTAGTAGCAGTAATAACTGCCTTTATAGTTAATGGCTTATGGGGTTTAATCGTTTTGGTTTTATCCTTGATAGTTGGGGTCTTGGCTTACAGTGTCTTGTTGCAAGCCAATGAAGATACCAGTGAGTACCTAGCCGATTTATCTTACCGGATGAAACGTGGAGAGCAAGATGCCTTTATCAGAATGCCCTTAGGTGTATTGTTTTACAATGAACAAGCCGAGGTTGAGTGGGTTAACCCGGCCTTACAGCATTTTTTTGGACAAGAAGATGTCTTAGGGCGGCCTTTGACCGAAGTCGATGAGGATTTAGCCCAAATTATTGCGGAAAATCAAGAGAATCACAAGGCAGTGGAGGTTGAATGGCGGGGAGCCTACTTCAATCTTTTAGTTCAAAGTGAAATCCATGCAGTTTACATGATGGAAATTACACACTATGCCAAGTTACAGAAACGCTATGATAACTCACGGCTGGTGATTGGCCAAATTTTTTTGGATAATTATGATGAAATAACTAAATCGTTGAACGATAAGGCCATTTCTAATTTGAGTAATTACATGACTAATGCCCTGTCCGATTGGGCCCGACAATTTAAGATGTTTTTAAAACGGGTCGACGAGGACCATTATTTTTTCCTTGGTTATACCCAGGCTTTACGCGAATTAGAGGCCGAGAAGTTTAAGATTTTAGACAGAGTCCGTGAAAGTACCTCCAAGCGCAACAGTCCGTTGACTTTAAGTATGGGGATTGCTTATGGGGGCGAGGATTTAGCCGAGCTTTCTAAGCTTTCCCAAAGCAACCTAGACCTAGCCTTAGGTCGGGGTGGGGATCAAGCTGTTGTCCGTGAAATAGATGGGCAAGCCCGCTTTTATGGCGGAAAAACTAACCCGATGGAGAAGCGGACGCGGGTTAGGGCCCGGATGATTTCTCAGGCCTTACAAGAATTAATGAATCAGTCTGACCAGGTATTTGTGATGGGTCACCAACGGCCTGATATGGACTCGATTGGGGCCTGTCTTGGCTTAAGACGGATTGCAGCGATGACTAAAAAAGAATGTTGGATTGTATTAGATCAAGAAAAAATGCATTCCGATATTGAAAGGTTGCTGGCAAGTCTAAAGCAGTACCCGGAAATTAAGGGTAAGATTATCTCGCCTAGTGAGGCGTTGGAAAAGGCTACTAAGAAGAGCCTATTGATTATGGTCGACCACTCTAAGCCGTCAATCTCGATTAGCGCCGAACTTTACCAACGTTTACAAAATAGGGTAATGGTGATTGATCACCACCGGCGGGGCGAAGAATTTCCTGAAAATCCAATTTTAGTTTACATTGAGCCTTACGCAAGTTCTACTTGTGAGCTGATTACAGAAATGTTTGAATATCAGACCAAGGACGCTGAACCAATCAATAAGATAGAAGCCACCGCCATGCTGACGGGAATCATTATTGATACGAAGTCATTTTCACTTAGGACGGGGACGCGGACCTTTGATGCGGCCTCCTACCTACGTTCGGTGGGAGCTGACTTACAAATGACTAGACATTTTATGAAGGAAAATGTTGATAGTTACTTGCAAAGAAATCACCTCATTGATAGGGTTGAATTTATTGGGGCTGGTAATGCAGTGGTTGCGGGTGAAGAAAAGAAGATTTATGATCCAGTAACCGCCGCCCAAGCAGCCGATTCACTCCTAAATATTAGTGGGGTTGAGGCTTCCTTTGTGATTACGAAACGGGCCGAGAATACGGTTGGCATTTCCGCTAGAAGTAACGGTGAGACTAACGTCCAAGTTATCATGGAAAAAATGGGTGGTGGTGGTCACCTCTCAAATGCAGCCACTCAAATTGAAGGGCAAAAGATTGCGCAAGTGAAAGACGAACTACTTGCAATTCTGAATGCAACACTTCAAAATGATACTGAGACCGAATAATTTTAGGAGGTAGATTTGATGAAAGTTATTTTTACACAAGATGTACGTGGTAAGGGTAAGCGTGGGGAAGTAAAGGAACTTCCAGACGGTTACGCTAACTTCTTAATCAAAAGTGGCAAGGTTAAGCAAGCTAATGCGCAAGCAATGAGTCAATTAGCTGGCCAAAAGCGGGCTGAAGCAAGACACGATGCCGAAATTTTAGCCGAAGCTAAGGTATTAAAAGAAAAATTGGAGTCCGGCGACTTTGTGGTTGAATTAAAAGCCAAGGCGGGCACAGATGGCCGCTTATTTGGTTCAATTACCAGCAAGCAAATCTCCCAAGCCTTAGAGCAACAATATCAATTAAAGATTGATAAGCGTAAGATGGACTTAAAAGAACCAATTCGTTCAATGGGTTACGTTAATGTTCCCGTTAAGTTGCATAACGAAGTTGCTGCTAAGATTCGGGTTCACATTTCAGAAAAATAAAGGCGAGATAAGCCGGCGTTTGGTGACAAAAAAGTTAGGCCAAGCGCTTTTTTAAGCTAGAAAGGAAGAAAAGTAATGGATAATGAGGTGCTTGAGCAAAATCTGCCACCCCAAAATATTGAAGCTGAACGTGCGGTTTTAGGGGCTGTTTTTTTCAACGCTGATGCTTTAACCGACGCGATGGAATACATTGAAGCCAGCGACTTCTACCGCCGTGCTCACCAACTTATCTTCCAGGCAATGGTTGATTTAAATGATGTCGGTGAAGCCATTGATGTGTTAACGATTCAAAACAAGCTGGCAGAAAAAAATCAGGTTGAAGATGTTGGTGGTCTAGATTACCTAATGGAATTGGTTGATTCGGTGCCAACGGCTGCTAACGCGGGTTATTATGCGAAAATTGTCAAGGATAAGGCGGTAGGCCGGCGCTTGATTGCGGTGGCCTCTGACATCATCGGAATGGCTCAAGAGCAAAATGATGATATGACTTCTATCCTTGACCAGGCAGAAAAAAAGGTAATGGATGTTGCCGAAAATACCAACCGGGCTGGCTTTAAGAAGGTGGCTAGCGTCTTAGATGAGGCCTTAAATGAGGTGTACAGGCTATCAACCCAACAAGAAGACATTACTGGGCTAGCTACAGGTTACGATGCCTTAGACAAGATGACAGCCGGTTTGCAGAAAGATAATTTGATTATTATTGGGGCCCGACCTGCGGTGGGGAAAACAGCCTTCGTTTTGAATATCGCGCAAAACATTGCCATTAGTACCGACAAAGCGGTGGCAATCTTTTCGTTGGAAATGGGGGCCGAATCGCTGGTTAACCGGATGTTATGTGCCGAAGGCTCTATTCGGGCTAACAACCTGCGAACTGGGCAGCTAACCGATGAAGAATGGGATAACCTCACCATGGCTTCCGGGGTGCTTTCGCGGACCAATATTTATATTGATGATACGCCGGGAATTAAGGTGGCCGAGATTCGAGCTAAGTGTCGGCGTTTGGCTAAGGAAACGGGTAACCTGGGCTTAGTAGTAATCGATTATTTACAGTTAATTGAAGGCTCGGGGAGAGAAAGTCGCCAGCAAGAAGTTTCCGAAATTTCGCGGCAGTTAAAGAAACTGGCCAAGGAATTATCGGTACCGGTGATTGCCTTGTCCCAGCTGTCACGTGGTTTGGAACAAAGGCAAGATAAGCGCCCGGTTTTATCCGATATTCGGGAATCCGGGGCGATTGAACAAGATGCCGACATTGTGGCCTTTCTTTACCGGGATGATTACTATGAACGAGAAGGTAGCAATGATGAAGATACCAAGGCGCCTGCGGATGAAGGTGCAAACGACGCCGGTGAAATCGAAGTAATTATCGAAAAAAACCGGGCCGGTGCGCGCGGGACGGTGAAGTTACTCTTCTTAAAAGCTTACAACAAGTTTGTCAATATTACTTACCAGCAACCAGAAGGGGTTTAAATTAGGGAAACTAAGAAAGACGAAAGTTCTAGCTTAGTTTCTCTTTTTTTTACTATTTGGCCCTAAAAAAGTTCGTTAATTTAATTTTAATTATTATTTCAGTGAGATAATATTCGGGTTTACCTTGAATGTTAGGGGGCGATTTGTTACAATAGTTACGGTGTTAAGACAGGTTAGCTGTCTAAAAGAAAACTAGAAACGAAGTACCGTTTCCGTGACAAAAATAATGAGGTGAAGTTAATGTCATCAGTAGTAGTTGTAGGAAGCCAATGGGGCGACGAAGGTAAGGGAAAGATTACTGACTTCTTGAGTCGGGATGCTGAAGTAATCGCTCGTTATCAAGGTGGGGACAATGCCGGTCATACCATCGTTTTTAACGGGGAAACTTTTAAGTTACGCCTAATTCCATCCGGGATTTTTTACTCAGATAAGATTAGCGTTATCGGTAACGGGGTGGTTTTGAACCCGAAATCATTAGTGGCTGAGTTGGACTACCTAAAAGAAAAAGGGGTTCCTACAGACAACCTCCGAATTTCTGACCGGGCTCACGTTATTTTGCCTTATCACATTGTTCTAGACGGTTTGCAAGAAAAGTCTAAAAAGGGCAACAAGATTGGGACAACTAATAAGGGGATTGGCCCAGCTTACATGGATAAGGCCGCTCGCGTGGGCATTCGGGTAGCCGACCTGTTAGATAAGGAAACTTTTGAAGAAAAATTACGGACTAACCTTGCGGAAAAGAACCGCCTCTTTGAAAAGTTTTATGATGCAGAACCATTGAAGTTTGAAGATATTTTTGAACCTTACTATGAATACGGCCAACGCTTCAAGGAATACGTAACTGATACTTCGGTTGTTTTAAACGATGCCTTAGATGCAGGCAAACGGGTCTTATTTGAAGGGGCTCAAGGGGTAATGTTAGATATTGACCACGGGACTTATCCATTCGTTACTTCATCCAACCCCGTAGCTGGTGGGGTTACCATCGGTAGTGGGGTAGGCCCAGCTAAGATTGATAAGGTAGTGGGGGCATGTAAGGCCTATACTTCCCGTGTAGGGGACGGACCTTTCCCAACAGAATTATTTGATGAAATCGGTGACCGGATTCGGGAAGTTGGTCATGAATACGGAACGGTAACTAAGCGTCCACGGCGAATTGGTTGGTTTGATAGCGTGGTTATGCGCCACTCTAAGCGGGTTTCCGGTTTAACTAACCTTTGTCTCAACTGCTTAGACGTGTTAACCGGGTTAGACGAAATCAAGATTTGTACAGCCTATGAATTAAATGGCGAAAAGATTTATCACTACCCAGCTAGCTTGAAGGAATTGGCAGCATGCAAGCCTGTGTATGAAACCTTACCTGGCTGGCAAGAAGATATTACTGGCTGCAAGACTTTGGAAGAATTACCAGAAAATGCGCGCAACTACATCCATCGCATTCAAGATTTAGTTGGAGTTAAGGTGTCAACCTTCTCTGTTGGCCCAGACCGTGAACAAACAAACGTCTTGGATAACGTGTGGGCCCGTATCTAATTAAGAAGCAATACCCTCAAGAACTTAGCTAAGTTCTTGAGGTTATTTTTTATCTAAATATAATTTCTAGGTAATGAATAATAATGAATTATGCTAAAAAGTAAGTCATACTAAGCTTGAGCGCGGTTACCGTTTAATGGCAGGAAAAACAGTTTGATTTGATTTTAGGGGGATTGAATAGTTTAAACGGGTAGTAAATAGTTGCAATGAGTGTATATGATTGTATATTGGAATGCAAAAAAATTTTTTTCTAGTTATGAAAGCTTGCTACGATAACCTCTATTTGGATTGTTATATTTTTTTAACTATATTAACTCTTTTCTTTTAGAAAAAAGCGCGCTAAAATATAGAAGTATTAAAAAATCAAGAACGGACGTTTGAATTATTTTTGAGTTAACTTAGGAATAGGGGGAAGACTGCATGGTAATTTCAGCAGAAACATCCACGGAAGATTTAATTAAGCAAGTAATGGCAGAACGCAACTGTTCGTACCAAGAGGCAATTAAGTTATTGCTAGAATTAGCCCGAAACTAAGCTAAAAGTCCAACGGAACTAGCCGTTGGACTTTTTTTAGTTTTCCCAAGGATGTTTGAGCGATAGCTGGGCTTGGAAGGCCTTTTGTTGTTGGTAGGCTAACATCCGCGCTTGCCGGCGTTTAGGGTAGCCAGCACAAATATATTGTTCTTCTTCACTTACGGGGGTAATTTGGCCTAGGGTGACCCCCTTGTCAGGAACGACAAAGGTTAAGAAGGCGGTTGCCCCTAGATAGCGTTCGCCAGTATTTAGGTGTTCACCAATGATTTTGGCAAAGACCTCGATTGAGCGGGTACCTGTTCCCGTAACGTAAGTTTCAATGCAAAAAGAATCATCTAATTTGAAGGGTAAAATAAAGTTTAACTCGTCAAGCGAGGCCGTAACGAGGCTGGCCCTTCCAATCCGGGAGGCCGAAATTGAAGCAGTGCCGTCCAAAATTTCAAGCAGGCGACCGCCATAAACGGTCCCGTGCTCGTTTAAATCACTGGCGAGTACGCGGTGGCTGGTAACCGCTAGGGTTTGACGACAAGTTAGAATTTGACTTGACATAAAAAACACTTCTTCCTAACAATGATACCTTTAGTTTAACAAACTTTGACACTTGCGGCCTATAAAAAAGTTCTTTAAAATAAGGCTGATAAAAAGAGAGGGGAATAACTAGTGGTGAAAAAGACTTTGAAGATAGCAATTGTGAGTATTTGCGGCCTGTTATTAAGCCTAAGTTCGGTTCAAGCAAGTAGCCCTAAAAAAGTAGAGGTCATCTTTACTCATGATCTACATTCACACTTAGATTCATACCGGTTGGCAAGTCCAAAGGGGATTGAGGATGTCGGAGGGGTTAGCCGGTTAGCAACTGTGATTAAAACGCAGCGCCAAAAGCATCCTGACACGTTGGTAGTTGATGCCGGTGACTTTAGTATGGGGACTTTATACCAGACTTTATATGAGCGCCAGGCGACCGAATTAAATTTTTTGCAGGAGCTAGGCTTTGATGCGACGACTTTGGGTAACCATGAATTCGACTATGGTGATAAAGCTTTGGCTAAAATGTTGACCAAGGCTAAGAAGCTGCCCTTGTTAGAGGCAAACATTGACTGGCAAAAATCAGCTAGCCCTAAACTGGAAGCCGAATTTAAAAAGTACGGTTTAAAAAAGTACACGGTGGTAAAAAAGGGCAACGTCAAAATTGCCTTAATTGGGGTAATGGGTAACGATTCAATCGAAGATACCCCGACAACCAAGTTGAAGTTCAAGGATCCGATTAAGTCCGTTAAGCAAACGGTGGCTGAAATTAAGCGTAAAGAAAAAGTCGACATGATAGTTTGCCTATCCCATAGTGGTACAAGCCAGACTAAGACTTCTGAAGACGAAGAGCTGGCAAAGAAGGTCCCTGACTTAGACTTAATTATTAGTGGGCATACTCATACCGTTTTGAACAAGCCGCTAAGACATGGGCAAACCTACATTGTTTCTTGTGGTGCATACGGACGGTACACGGGCCTAGTGAAGCTAAAGCAAAAGTTAAATCATCGCTGGAATTTAGTTGATTATCGCTTAATTTCAATGACGCAAGCAATTCCTAAAGATCAGCAGGTAGAAAAACAATTAAGGGCGGATACGGCCTTGATTGACCAAACTTATTTAAGTAAGTTGGGCTACCATAAGGATCAAGTAATCGCCTATAATCCATATAATTTTGAAAGTGTAGATGATCACTACTTTAAGCCAGGAGAGCACCGGCTGGGTGATTTTATGGCAGATTCGTATTTATACGCGTTACAACAAGCTAAGATTAAGGCGGATGTAGCGATTGTCCCAGCGGGGGTAATTCGCGATACCTTAGTTAAAGGGCCGGTAACAATCAACGATGCCTTTAACCTCTTTTCGCTAGGTAAGGGTCAAGATAAGTTGCCAGTTTATCCCTTAGTAAGGGTTTATCTGACCGGGAAGGATTTAAAAAAGGTAGCTGAAATTGATGCCTCCTTAGCCAACTACTTAAACTCGGCCCGCCTGTATATGAGCGGATTAGGTTACGAATACAATCCTCATAGAGCTTTGATGAACAAGGTGACGGCGGCTTATTTGCTTGATAAGCAGGGGCATAAAAGGCAAATCAAGGATACTAAGTTATATCCAGTGGTTGCAGATATGTACTCAGCCCATATGTTAGGCTCACTAAAAAAACAATCGTATGGTCTCTTAAATGTAACCCCACGTAAAAGTAATGGCCAGGCGGTGACAGATTACCAACAAATGGTGGTGATGAAGGGGCAGCGTGAGTATAAGGTCTTTGAGGCTTTTGCCAGTTACTTACAATCATTTCCTAAAGGTAGGCAAGGATTAGCGACGATACCTAGCTACTATAACCATTTGCACAAGCGGAAGGTGCAAAAAGCTAGCTATAATCCGCTAGCCTTATTGAGTAAGCCTAATCACTTTACCTTTGCCTTAATTGGGATAGTACTCGGGTTAGGATTAATTGTAATTTGGGTAGCTAAAAAGTTATTGCGCCTAAAACGGGCAAAATTTAAGCGGAAATAATAAAAAGACGGTGGACTAGTAATCTTCATCCACCGTCTTTTGTTATATAGTAGCCTATAATTTCTAGTAACCTTACATCACCGCAAATAGTTCTTCACGATCTTCTTTTACATTATCAGGCGATCCGTTAGGAGAAATTATAGCTTATAGAAAGGAGTTCCATCCTACCTATCTGTTGATATCCAAAGACATCTTAATATAAACGCTTGGCCAGTACTGGCACTTTTCTTCGTAGGATTGCTATAACCCCTTTACACCTATTATTATAGCTGAATCCTTTAAAAAAGCAAGCGTTTTCAAAAAATATCTTCTTTTAAGCTTGAATTTTACTTAAAAAATAAATTATTTTTCTAAGTGAAAATTAATCGTTCGGGGAAATGATAAGGTGGCAATTATTTGAAACCGTATTTTTGATGTGAGTAAAACCTTTTTCTTGATAAAATGTTTTACCTATTAGATTAGTAAATCGTAATTTTCCGAAAAATGTTCAGAGTTTACAAAGTAGGGCAAAGTATATATACTAATTAAAAAGTTTATATTCTTTAATTTTTTATTATGTTTCTTAATTTTTAGGAGGTATTATTGTGTATTTAGCAATAAACGTTATTGGTTTGCTAATTTTTCTAGCCATTGGGTGGATTTTCTCCAAGGATAGGAAAGCAATTAACTGGAAGGCAGTCTTAATCATGGTTGTCTTCAACTTAGTCTTAGCTTGGTTCTTAACAAGTTTCCCAATTGGACGGATGATTGTTAAGGGGGCAGCGGCTGGATTTGACCAACTTGTTCAAGTTGCGTATGAAGGGATTGCCTTTGCCTTTCCAAGCATGGTTAAGGTTAAGCAAATGGACTTCTTCTTCTCCGTTTTAATGCCAATTTTACTAATCGTGCCATTATTTGATATTTTAACTTACATTGGAATTTTACCTTGGTTCATTAAATTAATCGGACGGGGTCTTTCCTGGTTAACAGGGCAACCAAAATTTGAATCATTCTTTGCGGTTGAAATGATGTTCTTAGGTAACACAGAAGCTTTAGCCGTATCTAGCTTACAATTAAAGCAAATGAGTAAAGAACGTAACTTGACATTGGCAATGATGTCTATGTCTTGTGTAACTGCTTCAATTATTGGTTCATATACTTTGATGATGCCAGCACAATTTATCTTGACTGCTGTACCTGTTAACGTTGTGAACGCCTTGATTGTAACTGCGATGTTAAACCCTGTTTCCGTTCCAAAAGAAGAAGATACGATTGCAACAATGCACAGTGCCGTAGCGGAAGAAGCAGGCGATGTTGAAGCTGATGGTAAGAAAGAACCATTCTTCTCCTTCTTAGGTGATTCTATCTTAGGAGCAGGTAAGCTAATCTTAATCATCTGCGCCAACGTTGTGGCCTTCGTTGCCTTAGCCGCTATGATTGATAAGCTTTTAGGGGCTATTTATCCATGGTTATCCCTAGAACACATCTTAGGAATCATCATGTTCCCATTTGCTTGGTTAATGGGCTTACCTGTTGATGATGCCTTCAAGTTTGCTCAATACATGGGAACTAAGTTAGTTACTAACGAATTCGTGGTAATGGGTGAAGTTACTAAGACCATCCGGACAGCGGCCTTTAGCGACCACTTCCGGGCAGTATTGACAGTGTTTGTTACCTCCTTTGCTAACTTCTCAACAGTTGGGATGATTATCGGTTGTTTCAAAGGGATTGTTAACAAAGAAAAGAACAGCTTAATTTCTAAAAACGTTGGTTACATGTTAATTTCAGGGATTTTAGTTTCCCTTCTATCCGCAGCAATGGTCGGAATTTTCGTTTGGTAATCAGCTTATAAGTAAGGTAGAAAGCAGCTAGGAGAGAGTTTTCCTAGCTGTTTTCTTTTACCAAAAAAAGCTTAAAAGTAATTAATTTAAATAAAAGTGCAAAAAAATTAAAAAAAGACTTGCATAAGTAAAAAATACTTGGTATTATATTTCTTGTCGGTAAGCGATAAAGCTTCTGGCTTAAGAAATATGGGTGGTTAGCTCAGCTGGCAGAGCAACGGACTCTTAATCCGTGGGTCCAGGGTTCGATCCCCTGACCACCCATTGAAGATTTATCTTCATTATCTACTTTTAATATAGATATGAGTGGCTAGCTCAGCTGGCAGAGCAACGGACTCTTAATCCGTGGGTCCAGGGTTCGATCCCCTGGCCACTCATCAGAGATTTACTGGTCATCCCTTGTGGATGGCTTTTTTGTTATAATCAGTATTTTTTACAGGCTAAATAGGACCTTAGCTTCATGCTAAGGTCCTATTTATATTAGTTGTTATAATTTCGCTAACGCTTAGTGACTGCCTGTAAAATACGCTTAAGGAAGAAGTATAAAAGCGGGGTACAAATGGCTGTCGAAATAGAATTGATCACCGTAGCAGGTAAACTGAAAAAAGACGCAACTAGGGCAACTTTAAAGACCGTTCCTGCCATTAGTGCCTCGACAATTGACGTACAATAAGAAGTAAAAATCTTAGTCACACCCGCGCCAATTGCAAGGATGATAATATTTCGCCGGCTGTCTTGATAGTTGAAAGCCTTGAAAAGTCCGGAAATTACCAAGGCGACAATAACCACTTCAAGCATTGTTAACCAAGAAGTAGCAGCATAGCCATTTAAAATATCAAAACCGCCTAAACCGATAATCCCGGCTAACATACCGTTACGTAAACCTAAGGTTAGGATGGCCACAGCTGTTAGGGTATTACCAAAGTGAATGAAAGGGCGTCCCACCATAGCGGGGATTGGAATGCGCAGAACCCAAATCCCAATATAGATGATGGCAGCAAATAAACCTGTTAACACGATGGCGCGCAGGCTGTTTTGGTTAGTCCGCATCGACTCTCCTCCTTTTATTAAGGGTATTTAGTAGAAAATCTAGGCTAGAAGCGTAATTAATTCCCAAGCGGCGGTCGTGGTTTTTGGGGGTGTTAGCAATCGCTTGGCTAATGAAATCCATTGCCAGCTTGCATGCTACAGGAGTTGCTAAGCCCGCTAAAACGCCAGTTAAAAGACTACTTGCAAAGAGGTCGCCCGTCCCAAAAAAGTTCCCAGCCAATTTAGGTTGGACGAAGCTTTGACTGCGGTCTGGCCTTTGTTCATAACAAACTAAGCCAATTTGATCTGCAGCTAGGTCAATCCCCGTGATGACAACAGTTGGAATTGAATATTTTTCAGCTAAGGTGCGGGCTAATTTTTCTGCTAGTTCAATTGTTGGTGGAGAAGTAGCAAGTTGAGGCTGGTTCAATAAGAAGGCAGCCTCGGTAAAATTTGGAGTAACAATTGTCGCAGTTTTAATTAGCGTTTGCATTTCCTTAACGTAGTCGTCATCAAAGCCACGATAGAGCCGACCATTATCGCCCATAACCGGGTCGATTAGGGTAATAGTTGAAGGAATAGCTAGGGTTTGGTAATGGTTTAACCAGACAGATAAAGCCCGCTTTCCTAAATATCCCAGATAGATCGCGGTAAATTTTAGGTCTAGTTGTTGCCAATGATGAATGATGTTAAGCATTTCATCGGCTAAGTCAAGATAACTATTAGCTCCAAAGCCGCCGGTATGCGTTGAAAGAACCGCAGTTGGCAGGACTGTGGGGGCAAAACCACTGGCGCCTAGCAAGGGTAAGGCTACTCCTAGCGATACCTGCCCATAACACGATAAATCTTGACTGATTAAAACCTTATCTAGCATGAGTCCTCCTCGCCTCTAACTAAAAAATCTAGACTAGCAGCTCAAACGAAGAGCTTGTTAGTATTATAGCATGTTTACAAGTGAAAATAAGGATATTTACGGGAAAATCTTTAAAAAGTGACTAGGTGTAAGCGCTGGTTAAGCGGTGACTTTCTTGGTTTTGCCCTAATAATGGGTTATAATTAGGGGGACAGAATTTTATCTTATTATGTGTAAGGATTTATTCATTTAGGAGAAGAGTTATGAAGAAAATTTTAGTTGTTGATGATGAAAAACCGATTTCAGATATTATCAAATTTAACTTAACTAAGGAAGGCTATGACGTTTATACGGCTTATGATGGCCAGGAAGCCTTAGAACAAGTCGAAGAAGTTAACCCTGATTTAGTAATCCTTGATTTAATGCTACCTAAGATTGATGGCTTAGAAGTTGCGCGGGAAGTTCGTAAAACCCACGATATGCCGATTATCATGGTGACGGCTAAGGATTCAGAAATCGATAAAGTCCTCGGGCTGGAAATGGGGGCGGATGATTACGTAACGAAACCATTTTCTAACCGGGAATTAGTGGCCCGGGTTAAGGCCAACTTGAGACGCCAGTCAGCTGTTGCAGCTAATAGTCAGGCGGAAGAAGAAAATGCCAACAGCGATATTACCATTGGTGATTTAACCATCCACCCTGAGGCGTACATGGTTTCAAAGCACGGGGATAAAATTGAACTAACCCACCGTGAATTCGAGTTGCTCCACTATTTGGCTAAGCATATTGGCCAAGTGATGACGCGGGAACACTTATTACAGACCGTTTGGGGCTATGATTATTTCGGCGATGTTCGGACGGTTGATGTGACGGTTAGACGGTTACGCGAGAAAATTGAGGATAACCCTAGCCGGCCTGTTTGGTTGGTTACCCGGCGGGGAGTAGGTTATTATTTGAGAAACCCTGAAGCAGAATAAAAAGGGGATAAACGGGTAAATGAGTGTCAATAAGAAGTTGCGCTTTTTTCAATCAATTCATTTTAAAATAGCTCTTGTGTTTGCGTTATTACTGTTAATAACGTTTCAAATCGTGGGGGCTGTTTTTGTGCAACAGTTAAAAAGCGATAATATTAAAACCTTCAAGCAAAGGGTCGAGTTGTCGACTTATGTTGATAATTCTCTAATTGCTAGCTTAAATAGCAGTGATACGGCGGCTGCTAACCAAAAGATTCGTAAAGTACTAGAAGATATTAACAATGAAAACATCTCGGAGATTCAAGTGGTCGACGTTAAGGGAACCATTAGGGGCGATAGCGATGTCAACAACCGCTCGTTAGTTGGGCAAAAGACGACGGATGCCGAGATAAAGCAGGTTATCTATAATAGTCGTTCCTTTACTAAAACCACCTACGATAAGCGGGATAACCGCCGGTATTATATCGCAATTACGCCGCTTTTAAGTGTTAGCGGTAATACTAACACCGTGGTGGGGGCAGTTTACGTCAAGGCTAATATGGAGACGGTGTATGATTCCATCAACAGCGTGGTAGTGATTTTTGCAACCGCCTCGTTAATCGCGACCGCTATTGGGATGGCCTTAGCAATCGTGATTTCGCGGGCGATAACGCGGCCGATTGATGAGATGAAAAAACAAACTAGTCGGATTGCCCGCGGGGACTATTCAGGCCAGGTTAGAATTTATGGTCAAGATGAACTCGGTCAGTTAGCCCAAGCGGTTAATAACTTGTCGGTCAAGATTGAAGAGGCGCAGGAAAGTTCTGAAGCGGAACGCCGCCGGTTAGATTCAGTCTTGTCCCACATGTCTGATGGGGTGATTGCAACTGACCGCCGGGGTAATATTACCATCATTAACGAGATGGCTTCGGAGGATTTAAATGTTAACCCCGACGAGGTCATTGGCCGGTCGATTTTAGATGTGCTAGATATTCGGTCTCAGTATACGTTACGTGAAATTTTGGAGAATCAAGACGAGATTATCTTAGACTTATCAGATGCAGAACACGAACAGATTTTAAATGCCTATTTCTCCTTGATTCAACGAGAATCGGGCTTTATTTCTGGCTTGGTCTGCGTTTTGCATGATGTGACCGAACAACAAAAGATTGATCGCGAACGGCGTCAGTTCGTTTCTAACGTTTCTCATGAGCTACGCACACCGTTAACGAGTATGCGCAGTTATATCGAGGCGCTAAATGATGGGGCCTGGAAGGATCCTGAGGTTGCCCCCCAATTCTTAAAGGTTACCCAGGATGAAACCGACCGCATGATTCGGATGATTAATGATCTCTTGAGCCTGTCTAGGATGGATTCTGGTAGACTGCAATTGGAACTAGAATTAGTTAATCTAAACGAATTATTTAATTATATTTTAAATCGCTTTGATATGATGCTGGATAAGGACAATAATGATACCCGTGATACCAAGACCAAGAATTACACCATCAAGCGGGATTTTACCAAGCGGGACTTATGGGTGGAAATTGATACCGACAAGTTTATTCAAGTGGTGGATAATATCATGAATAATGCCATCAAGTACTCGCCCGATGGTGGGGTAATTACTTGTCGCTTGTTAGAAACGCACAACCATGTGATTTTGAGTATTACCGACCAAGGTTTGGGGATTCCTAAGAAGGATTTAAACCATGTTTTTGACCGCTTCTTCAGGGTTGATAAGGCCCGTTCACGTGCCCAAGGCGGAACCGGGTTAGGTTTGGCCATTTCTAAAGAGGTAATTGCCCTCCACCATGGTAAGATTTGGGTAGACAGTATCGAAGGAAAGGGATCAACATTCTATATTTCCTTGCCTTATGAAGAGTACGAGGGGGATGCATGGGATGAGGCTTAATTTAAGAAAGTACTTATTGGTACTAGGACTCCTAGTTGCAGTAGTTATTAGTTTGGTATTTTCATACTTGATTTGGATTAACCCGGCCCGCTCGCAAGCTAATTCTAGCGCGACGAGTAGCACGCCTAATAGCGCGCTGCCAGATAGCATTAGAAAAAAGGTTGGGGACATTTACTTGCCAACTAACGTGGTTTTTAATGACGATGCTAAGCAATACCGCTTAACCAGTGATACGCTAGATTTAACCAATTACACTAAAAAGCAGCTGGTTAAATGGCAATACGAGGACATTAAGCGGCTGCCGACTAAATCCGCTAGCACTTACCAGCGCTACTTGCACACTAAAAATGCCTTAGTTTTAAATTATCCTGTAGCCGTGACTGCTAGGACGGTGGCAGAAACATTTAACTTTAAGGTAAGTAAGTATAAGTCAGCTTTGATTTCAAGGATTATTATCCCCCTAACTAAGATGGACAGAATTTACCTCATGGATGATAAGCAAGAGGCTGTTTATATGGTGGGGTTAAAGAAAGCCACTAAGCAAAAACTCGTCGCGCTTGCTAAAGATAAGGACAACTTACGAAGTGAGGTAACCTTTGAAAAAATCGGGGATAAGTATACTTTGTTCTATCAAGATGGGATTAAGGTTGCCCAGTATAGCTATCTTTTAAATAAGGAGACCACTGGCTTGTTTGTTAACCGGCTATTGGGAACTAATAACACTAGTGCTATTACCGCTAAAGAACAGGACGCGACTACAACCTACTCTGACGGTGCAGCAA
Organism: Ligilactobacillus agilis DSM 20509; assembly: GCF_001436215.1. GTDB lineage: Bacteria > Bacillota > Bacilli > Lactobacillales > Lactobacillaceae > Ligilactobacillus > Ligilactobacillus agilis. Next base: position 10,885 of record NZ_AYYP01000020.1, on the reverse strand, counting down.
TGCGGTTAACCATTCAAAAGAAGACTGGGGCCGTGACCTTTAATGACTATAACAGTAGTAACTCTAGGAGAAATTACAGTTATGAAAATTATTTAACGGCCGGACTGACTAACTTAAATAACATTGGGGTGGCCTTAGATGACGTTCGCTATGATTGTTATGATAGTAAGCGCCACTTGCTGACTTATCGTAATTATATTAATGGTTACCCTGTGATTGCAGCCGAAAGTGCGGGGGCATATAGTATCCTGTTGACAAATAGCGGAAAAAAGCGGCTAGATTTTTCGTTATATACTTTGCAAATTCCGGTGCCTTCAGCTGGGGGAGCGATAACTTTACCTAATACGAGGTGGGTAATAAGCCAGTTGCTTAGCCGGGGCTATGATCAAGCTAAGATTGGCGATATTAAGGTAGGCTACAGTTGGAATCAAAACCAGACTTCTAACCAAGTGGTGGATTTAAAACCAACGTATTTTGTTAAATATGATAATCAATGGTCAGATTATCAGAGTTTGCTTAATAGTTAGGAAAGGTGGCAAGTTAAATGAATTTTAAGAAGATAATTTGGATTTTTTTTCTAGCCTTCATTGTGCTTGACATCTTTTTAATCTATTCGTATACCCAGCAAAATGATTACGTTGATGCCACGACCAATACAGTGAATGGTAATGAAGCGAGTTCGATTTTGAAGAGCATTCATAATGACCAAATAACCACCGGTAAGATTTCCCAAGCTAAGGGGGCGGGCTATTACATCGCGAGTGCGGATGATGATTACCTAAGGGATAAGGCCGACCAACTAAATTTTGTTAGCTGGGCGTATAATAATCACCGTCTAACCGTTACCTTTGCAACCATGGTTAAGCTAGGAACTAACCCCCAAAAGACAATGAAAGCCTTACTCAACAAGGAAAACCAGGTTATCAATGGCAAAGATTACCGCTACGCGGCTAGTCTTTCCAGCAAAAATACGCTGGTCTATACCCAATTGGTTCATGGTAAACCAGTGTATTCCAGTGCGGGCCAAATTAGGTTTACGGTGAAAAATGGCTATGTAACTGGCTACACCCAGGGGTATTTGAGTAAAGTTCAAACCCTGCGCGAGAAGAAAGAAACGATTAGCCAACAGCGGGCTTTAGTTTGGCTATATCAATATAATAAGCTGCCTAGCAACTCGACGATTGAGTGGAGTGACTTAGGCTATACGAAGTTACTGGCCGTTAATAACAGCACTATCTATATTCCCACCTGGAACTTCTACATCAAAAATAATGCGTCGGGTAATTACTATTACCGCAGGATTAATGCCTTTACTGGAACCGTAATGGAGGAAGACTAAGCAAAATAGGCCCGGTTAGGGTAAGTTGCGTGCTATACTTTTAGGAAAAACAGGTAGGAAGGATTAACAATGACAGTAATGCGTTTTCCCAAACAATTTAATTTTGGAGCGACTATTTTAGCTAAAGATGATGAGGGAGGCTTTGACCAAGGTAATAAGGGGTTGACCACCTATGATGTACTCACAGCTTCTGAGAACGTAGTTAAGTTAGACCTTGAAGAAGTGTTAGCGGCCGTGGAAATTGAAGGGTTAGCTTCTTATCCTAGCCGGCAGGGGGTGGACTTTTACCACCGCTTAGATGAAGACTTACAAACATTGGTTAACCTTGGGATTAGTCAGGTATTAGTGTCCTTATCATGGGCCCGGTTATTTCCTAAGGGAGAAGAATTGAGTCCTAACGAAGTCGGACTTAAGTTTTACCAAATTTTGTTAACTAAGATAAAAGCTTTAGGGCTAGAACCGATTGTTATTTTAGGCGACGGGGCCTTGCCGCTAAACTTGAGTGTTAAGTATAATGGTTGGGCCACACGCCGGTTGGTAGCAGATTTTAACCGCTATGCTAACGCCTGCTTCGATAATTTTGGGCAGTTGGTAAGTAAGTGGTTAACTTTTATTGACTTGACTGCGGTTTTAAACGCCCCTTACCTAGCTGGAGGTATTTTAAGCCGGGCTGATGCCGAGATTGCATACCAAGCCTTGGTTCACCAGTTGCTCGCAAGTAGCCTAGCTAGTAAGAACCTGCACGAACAGTTTCAGGCTAGCCAACTAGGATATGGAATTAGCTACCAAGTTGATCTTACCGAAGGTCGCGCAGCATTTGAGCAAAACTTCAAGCAAAGGTTGCTAGCTGATTTGGTATTAAGAGGGGCGTACTCCCCCCTACTAGCGCAACTTTTGGAACAGGCTGAAATTGAGCTTGACTTAGACGAACTAGACGCGGAAACTCTGGCTGAAAGCAAGGTTGATTTTATTTACTTAAATTGGCCAGAGACACAGCATAACTTAGAGGTGGCCTTATTAGAACTGACGGAAAGATATCAGTTACCGATTATAGTCGGGGATTTCAGTTCTAAGTATCGGCAAAATATTCAAGCGGTTGCTAGGGCCTTAAGCCAAAAAGCTACGGTGGTCGGCTATTTTCCGCAGGTATTTAATGGGGGGCTAGTAGCAGTCGCTAGTGACCTAACCCGTCAAAAAACGGCAGCCTATAATGACTATCAAGACATAATTTTTAATAACGGACTTGAAATTTAGTAATGTTAGAAGGGAACCTAAAATATCATGGCGTCTAAAGATGATAAGTTAAAGATTAGTGTGTTAGCCAGTGGTAGTAGTGGGAACGTAACCTACATTGAAACTCCTAAACGGAAGGTATTGGTAGATGCGGGCTTATCTGGTAAAAAAATTGCAGGCTTAATGGAATCTATCGGTCGAAGTTTAGACGAGGTAGACAGCTTGTTTGTAACCCACGAACACTCTGACCACATTCAAGCAGTAGGGGTCCTAGCACGGCGTTATGGTTTAGACGTCTACGCAAATGAAAAAACTTGGCAGGCGATGGGGCCAAAGATTGGTAAGATTAAGGCTGAACAAAAACACCTCTTTCAACCGGGGGAATTGAAAGCCTTTGACGATTTAGACGTGGTTAGCTACCAGGTCTCACACGATGCAGCCCAACCGCAATTCTACGAATTTCACCATGCCGGGGCGACCTTTGCGATTGTAACGGATACGGGTTACGTCTCAGAAGAAGTGGCCGGGGTTATTAGTGATGCAGACGCCTACTTGTTTGAATGTAACCACGACATTGAAATGCTCCGAGTTGGGACCTATCCCTGGTCACTAAAGCAAAGAATTTTAAGTGACCAAGGTCATCTGTCTAACGAAGACGGGGCTAAAGCTTTAATGAGTGTGATTGGCAATCATACTAAGCAAATTTATTTAGGTCATTTAAGCCGGGAAAATAATATGAAACCCTTAGCCCACTTAACGGTTGCAAACTTACTAGCCGAACAAGACTTAGGGGTCGGACATGACTTTGAATTGTTCGATACCGATCCAGCCCAGGCAACTCCGCTAGTTAGTCTCTAATTTAGCTTAAGAAAGTACCAAGAATTTCAAGTATTTTTCATATTTGTTGGCTAGAATAAAAGCATAAACTAACGTGGAAGGAGAATTATAATGGCGCAGAAAGAAGAAAAACAAGCAAGATTAAAGTCGTCATTTTTAAAAACTGCCTTGGTAGCGGTAGTTGCCGGGGTACTTGGTGGTGGGCTAACGATTGGTGCCTATAACCTTTATCAAAATCAAGCGGTAAGCAGTAGTGATGATAGCCAAGCTACCACTAAGGTAAGTAATGTTAAGGTTAACGTCAGCACCCAAGCTACCAAGGCCTTTAACAAGATTAAGCGGGCGGTGGTGACGGTTGAAGCCTACCAAAAGAGTGATAACAGTATTGATTCCATTTTTGGCTTTAGTAGTGGTAGTTCCGAAGAGACGACCTCAGAAAGTGAAGGTTCGGGGGTAATCTATAAGAAAAATGGTAATACCGCCTACGTAGTAACGAATAACCACGTTATCTCTGGGGCAGATAGCTTTTATGTTATGCTTTATAGTGGTAAGCGGGTTAAAGCGACCGTGGTCGGTAAAGACTCTGTTTCTGACTTAGCGGTCCTAAAGATTGACGCCAAAAACGTTGAACAAACGGCCACCTTTGGAAATTCTGACAACATCCAAGTAGGGGAAACGGCCCTAGCAATTGGTTCACCAATGGGGTCAGAGTATGCTACTTCGTTAACCCAGGGGATTATTTCGGCTAAGAAGCGGACCTTAGACATTACCAACAGCTCGGGGGTAACGACAGGCTCGACAACCGTTATCCAAACGGATGCTGCTATTAACTCCGGTAATTCAGGGGGGCCATTGGTTAACTTAGACGGGCAGGTAATTGGGATTAACTCGATGAAATTATCGTCTAATTCGAGCAGCTCTGAAAATGCTTCGGTTGAGGGGATGGGCTTTGCCATTCCAAGTAACGAAGTGGTAAAAATCATTAACCAATTAGTCACCAAGGGTAAGGTCTCCCGTCCGGCCTTAGGCATTTCTGGCATCGACTTAGATTATGTATCTGATAGTGCTAAGTCTGACACCCTGAAGTTATCTGATGGGGTTGACAGTGGGGTTGTGGTGATGAAGACTGATTCAGACTCGCCTTTAAAAGATATTCTTTCCAAGTATGACGTTATAGTCAGCTTAGGAGGCAAAAAGGTTACTGGAATTTCCAGTTTAAAGACAGCTTTATATGCGCATAAGGTAGGAGACAGCGTGACGATTAAGTACTATCACGATGGGCAGCTTAAGAGCCAAAAGGTGACTTTGAGTTTAGAAGCTAGTGAAAGTACCACGACTGCTACTAGTTCGGAGAGTGAAAATTAGAAGTGAAAAGAATCGGTTCCAAAGAGCCGGTTCTTTTTTTAGCTTTGTTAAAGTAGTGGACTTTGCTAAAATAAAAAGGGGCTAAGCGCAAGGTGAAACTTATCCACAAGAAGCGACATTGCTTGTGGATAAGTTGTAATATTTAAAAATATTGACGTTGATAACCTTTGGTAATAAAGGGATACAGCCGTTGGATTGTAGCGAGGCTTAGTTTTACTGACTTGTGGATAAGTCGGTCAAAAAAGATGGCTTATCTTGTTAGGAACACTCATTCTTGCCAAGATGTTGTGGTTAGGTTGTGGAAAAAATTGTGGAAAAGTAGGGTGAAAAATGAACATTAAAATTATTGGTGTCGGTAAGTTAAAGGAAAAATATCTCAAGCAAGGAATTGCCGAGTATGCCAAACGGTTAGGAAAATTTTGTAAGTTTGAGATTGTGGAAGTGCCTGACGAAAAGGCGCCCGAAAAATTATCTGCGGCTGAGATGGAAGGCGTAAAAGAAAAAGAGGGTGAGCGGATTTTAGCCAAAATTAGGGATAAGGAGTATGTCTACGCCTTAGCAATTGAAGGAAAAGAACGCTCATCGGAGGAATTTGCTCAAGAAATTGCCCAGTTGACAACCTATGGTAGAAGTGACATCACCTTTGTTATTGGGGGGTCACTGGGGTTAAGTCCCGCCGTCTTAAAAAGAGCGGAGACCAAAATTTCCTTTGGGCGGTTTACGTTACCACACCAGTTAATGAGGTTAGTTTTAAGCGAGCAAATTTACAGGGCATTCATGATTAATAACGGCAGTCCATATCATAAGTAATGACAAGAGTAGCGTTAGCTTAAGTGGCTAACGCGCTTTTTTTAACTATAAAAACGCAAATAAATGCAAGAAAATGGATTTAAACGCAAATTAACCGTTTTCAAATCAGGGGAATGTGGTAGGATAAAACTAAAAGAGGGTGAGAAAATGTTACCGGCAGAAAGGTTACGGCTAATAAAGCAGCTCTTAACTAAAAAAGAAGAATTAACGACTAATGAGGTGGCTTTGAAGCTAGCGGTGTCAAAGGATACAGTCAGACGAGATTTTGACCACCTGGCGCAAACAGGTCAGGCCCTGCGGATTCACGGCGGGCTGATGACCCTAGGAGATAGCGGGGTGCCTAATTTTAAGGAGCGGACTAAGATTTTATCCCCTTTGAAGCATGAGATGGCCAAGTTGGCAGCGAAGTTTGTTAGTCATGATGGTCTATATTACTTTGATACGTCCACAACCTTAGTACAGTTAGCTAAACTAATTGATTTTAAGGGGACGACGATTGTGACCAACTCACTAGACAATGCTCTAGCCCTAACTAATAGTCGCTTAATGCGGGTTGAACTACTAGGGGGGACCCTTAATAAGCATAATCGTTTTACTAGTTCGATGACCTCACTAGGTGAGCTAGCTAATTATCAATTTGACGTTGCCTTTATTGGAACGTCGCGTCTTAGTCCTGCGGGTATTTTTGTTGTGGATCAAGATGATTCGTATCTACCACGGCAGGCAATTAAACAGGCCCGTAAGGTGGTCGTAGTTGCAGAACAGTATAAGTTTCACACCGATAGGTCTTCATTTAAGGTCTGTGATTTAAATGAGATTGACGTGTTAATTACAGATGAACAGCTAACAAAGACGCAACGTAAGTGGTTTAGGTCGGATACGCAGATTTTATACGCTAAGTAGGAAGGAATGGGAAGTCATGTACAAACACCTTTTTTCAGATATGGATAATACCTTGTTAAGGACGGATGGTTCTTTTAGTGAGGAAAACGCGCGGGTAATTAAACAAACCAACTTACCCTTTACTTTGGTTTCGGCCCGGGCCCCAATGGAGATGGACTTCGTCTTAAACAAGCTAAAGTTAAGTAACCCGCAGATTGCCTTTAACGGGGCCTTAATTTACAGACAGTTAGACACCCGGCGGGAAGTGCTTTATTCACAGCCATTACAACCAAGTGATTTTACTAAGTTAATGGCGGTTATCAAATCCTATCCAGAGGTCAGCCTAACCTGGTATGATGCCGATAACTGGTACGCCTTTAAGCAAGATGAAGGTACCGCCTATGAAACGTCCATTACCCACCTAGAGCCAACTTTAGTGACGGAGGCTGATTTAAAGAGTTTAACAGGACCTGTTTATAAGTTTATGCTAATTTGTTTTGATTTGGAAGTGCTAGGAAAATTAAAGGCTGCCTTGCTAGCTTTAGGTTTAGAGAATGTAAGTATTGTTAATTCTAACCCAGCTTACATTGAAATCACCCATAAAGATGCGACTAAGGCTAATGCCATTGCACATGTACAAGCAGCAGAAAAAATCACCAAGGACCAGTTGATGGCCTTTGGTGACGGCGAAAATGATTTACCAATGTTAACTGCCGTAGGGACAGCGGTAGTTGTTGCCAATGCAAGTGCTAAGATTAAACAGGTCGCCGACTTTATTTCTAAGTCTAACGACGAGGATGGAGTCGCCTACGCAATTAAAAAACTAATTTTAGATGCGGAGTTGTAGTTGATCATTATAGTAGTCGACATAGGTGCGGTAGCCAGCGATAATTGAACCTAGACTAGTAGCCGATAAAAGCATGAAGGTTACCATAATTTGGTATTTAATAGCGTGTAAGGGGTCGACGCCGGCAAAGATGAGTCCTGACATCATCCCCGGTAGGCTGACAAGGCCAACGGTTTTAGCTGAATCAATCGTTGGTTGCATGGCAGTTTTAATGCTGGCGTGCAGTAGGGGTAGCGAGGCCTGTTTACGGTTAGCACCTAAGGCCAGTTTTTCTAAGACTTGTTGGCGCTGGTTAATAAAAAGTTCATGTAAATTCCGATAACAAAGCCCAATCGCAACCATGGAGTTGCTAGCAATCATCCCACTGATGGGGACGATCTGGGAGGGGACAAACTTAATGGCCCCTGCCAAAACGAGGACTCCTAGGGTAACGTAAGTGCTAATGAAGATAGCTAACAAGGAATTAAGGTAGTGCTTGCTGTGATTAGGGTTGCGTTTATGGGCATTGTAGGCGGCATTGAGAACAATGAAGAAACTCATAGCGGCGGTCAACAGTACGTTATTGACGTTAAAGATATATTTGAGAACGTAGCCGACGATAATTAACTGGATAATTGCCCGGGAAATACTATAAAAAATGTCTTTAGTCAGGCCAAGTTTTTCGCGGTTACTAATATAGACGGCAACCAGTACGAGGGCAAAGGCTAGGGCTAGTGAAAAGTTATTAACGGCTAGTTGTGACATCTGAAAGACTCCCTTCTTCAAGCCAAAGGACCTTGGCGGCTTGGCTTAGCTCTGTTTGGTTATGCGTGATTTGAATAATTGTTAAGCCGGCTTCTTGCCATAACTGCTTGATAAATTGGTGGACAATTTCGATTGAACGGGCATCAAGACCCACAGTTACTTCGTCTAGAAGTAAGATTTTAGGGAGAAACATGGTGTTTCTTAGGAGGGCCACCCGTTGTTTTTCACCCCCGGAAAGCTCGGTGATGTTCTTATTTAGATAACTGGTGGGGAGGTTAACCTTGGTTAAAGCCTGCTCAATTTGAACCTGAGAACTAGCTTCATTGCGGATAACAAAGGGAAACTGTAAGTTATCGGCAACGGTTTGGCCAAATAGGCTAGGTTGTTGGAAACAATAAGAAACCAGTTGCCGGTAGGTGGTTATTTCATAGTCACGCTGGTTTTGACCTTGAAAAATAATTTCACCATCACTCGGGGAGATGAGGCTGGCGATAATCTTGAGGAGGGTGGATTTGCCACCGCCAGAGGGACCGGTAAGAGTTAGAAAGTCACCGGCTTGCACTTCGAGGTTAACCTTATTTAAAATCTGCCGCTGCTCAACTTGGTAACTGATGTCAGTTAAAGATAGAATTGACATAGGTTTGGCTCCTTTATTTATAAATTTTCTAAAATTATAACATAAAAAAAGAGCCCTAACAAAAGTTGTGCTCAACTTTTGTTAGGGCTTTTCATCTGGAGCCTTAAATAACCGGCCGCTCTGCGTTAAAGCTAGGCATTAGCTCAGTAAAGTCATAGTTACTTAGGGCGTTGAGGCCATCTTTGTTGACGTCAAAGTAAGCGGTCATTGCTTGGCGAATCATGAGGTTGATCTCTTTATTAGGGTCAAATTGAACAACAATTACGGGGATATTGTTACCGTAGGCATAGCCAATTTCAAAGGCAGTGCCAGAGTCTGCCTCATTATCGCTTTCTTCTAACTTATAGTCGATGATGGCAACAACGGCATCTGCCTTAATGATTTGGGAAGTGTCCAGCATGAAGCAGGCCTTTTGCCATTCGAGGCTGCCAAATTCAGCGGCTTCATAAGGATGCTTAGCTGGTTCAAAAACGGAACTAACAGTAGGGTTTTGATCTAAAGCTGCTTTAACTTGGGCGATGCGTTCGTTTTGGGCATCTGAAAAGAAGGGGGAAGCAAGGTAGATACGGTTCATAATTTTTCTCCTTAAATACAAATAACTAGATATAGTAGTTTATCTTTAGAGCAAGCACAATATAATGAAAATGGGGCTTTTCTTTTGGGAAAAATCCAGGTATTATATTAAAGGTTACTCTATTTTTATTATACAGATTAATTTTGAGATAAAAAAGTCTCTAGTTGTTTAAAAAGAAAGGATGAGTTAGTCATTTTGATTACTTTATCAGGAATCATCGGTTCAGGAAAATCAAGTTTAACGGAAATTTTAGCCCAAGAATTAGGCACGAAAGCCTACTACGAACCAGTTAAAGACAATCCAGTCTTACCAATTTTTTATAAAGGTAATGAAATTGCTGCTAAAAAGCGGGCTCAAGGCGATAAGGATGCGACTAATCCCTATGCTTACCTCCTTCAAACCTTCTTTTTAAACCGGCGCTTTGCCATGATTAAAGCGGCAATGGCTGAGGATAATAATATTTTAGACCGGTCAATTTATGAGGACGAAATCTTCATGAAGATGAATACCGAAATGGGTAATGCTACCGAAGTAGAGTACGATATTTATAAGAGTTTGTTAAACAACATGATGGAAGAATTGCCATTTGCAGCCCATAAAAAGTCCCCTGACTTGATGATTACCATCAAGGTTTCCTATGAAACGATGATTAAGCGGATTGAAAAGCGGGGCCGGGACTACGAACAAATCAAGACGGATCCATCATTGGTAGACTACTACCACCGCTTGTTAAAGCACTATGATACTTGGATGAAGGAATACGACGCTTCCCCACTGTTAATCATTGATGGTGATAAGTATGATTTCGTAGCCAACATGGCTGACCGGGTTACTGTACTAGAACAAATCGAACATAAGCTAGTCGAACTAGGCAACCTTAGCCACGACCACCTCTTAAACCTAAAGACGAAGCATAGTGAATTATTAGCCTAAGTAATAAGGCCCCGGAAATTAGCACCGGGGTCTTATTTATTTAGATTAACAAATGATAACGCTTGAATTTTGGTTAAAATGAAGCTATCATTAAAATAGATAGATAAAAGGGTAGGGTGATTAAGATGTCACAAGAATATAAACGCATTTTAGTAGCAGTAGATGGTTCCAAGGGAGCAGAGGTGGCTTTACGGACGGCGGTAGAAGTAGCTAAACGTAATAACACCCACCTAGATATCTTGCGGGTCTTAGACCTTAACTCCCTTGAATATGGTGGTGCTGGTATCGCTTTAGACGGTGCTAAGATTTATGATATCGAACAAGAAAATGAAGCTTACTTGTTAGATTTACGCGATCACTTAGTTAATGTTGATGGCTTAGACGAAGCTAACGTGTCCGTACACTTACGCTTTGGTAACCCTAAGGATGTTATCGTTAATGACTTCCAACCGGAATACCACAACGACTTGATTATTGTAGGCTCAACCGGCAAGAACCTCTTCCAAAGGATTATTGTTGGTTCAGTAGCTTCTTACGTGGTCCGGGCTGCCAAGTGTGACGTCTTAATGGCGCGGACAACGGAAGCAGATTTAGCAAAATAAGTTCACAATTAAAGCCCCGTAAGGCTCGGCACTATGTCCTGTCAAGTATACAGTTTAAATATATAAAATAGACTATGCGGTC
>NZ_AYYP01000019.1 GCF_001436215.1 Ligilactobacillus agilis DSM 20509 | reverse complement strand
GACCGCATAGTCTATTTTATATATTTAAACTGTATACTTGACAGGACATAGTGCCGGGTGTCATTGGTTTTTTCCTTTCATTTTAAGTAACACCATAAATTATAAAACAACACTTACGCGCAAGTAAAATTTTTGCTAGAATGGCTTCTAGTGCCATTTTTTAAGAGGTGGAATATGGAAAAATTATTTGAAAAAGAAGCAGTTTCTAAAGTCTACTTTAAACTAGCTTTACCAGTGGTATTAAGTATGATTGTCAGCATGGTTTATAGTTTAGCTGATACCTACTTTGTAGCTAAAACGGGCAATGCCAACCTGGTGGCGGGGGTAACCATTGGGGCACCGCTTTTTTCGTTTATGTTAGCTGTGGGGGATATCTTTGGCCTCGGTGGCAGCGCCATTGTCTCCCAATTATTTGGTCAAAAAAACTATAATTTAAGTAAGCGTTTGGCTAGCGCATCCTTTTACGCCACCATCGTAATTAGTGTGGGGTTAACCTTAATTTTATTAGCCCTAGAAAAGCCAGTCTTACTTCTATTGGGGGCTAAGCCGGCAACCTACCAGTATGCGGCCGATTTTTACCGGGTGTTAGTGGCAGGCTCAACCTTTATTACCGTCTCGTTGGTTCCAGGTAACCTAATTAGGACTGAGGGCTTGGCTGTTCAGTCAATGGTAGCAACGATGGCGGGGACAATCTTGGCTATTATCTTAGACCCTTTGTTCTTGTTTGTTTTTAATTGGGGGGCAGCCGGGGTCGCCTTAGCCAACGTACTTGGTTATGCACTCAACACCAGTTTATTGATTTACTGTGTCAAAACTAAGAGCCGCTACCTAAGTTTTAACTTGAAGCTGGCTAAGCTTAGCTGGGCCGACTGGAAACGGGTGATTGAAATTGGGATTCCGGCCTCTATCACCAATTTTATGCAAACCTTTGGGATGGCCTTACTAAACAATTACCTGGCTCCGTTTGGGGCTGCTAGCGTGGCGGCGATGGGGATTACCCAAAAAATCTATGGGATTGTCATCTTAGTCTTGGTCGGCTTTGCCTTTGGGGCCCAACCGTTAGTCGGTTATTGTTATGGGGCTAAAAATGTTCAACGTTTTAAAGAGGTCTTACGCTTTGATATCATGGTCGAAGTGGTCTATGCCCTCGTATTTTCAGTAATTTTGATGATATTAGCGCCCGGTTTGGTTAGCTGCTTTATGAACCAAGCTGAGATTGTTAAAGAGGGGGCCTACATGTTGCGGGCCTGCCTAGCAACCACCCCATTTATCGGCTTAATCATGGTTTTAACCACCGTCTTTCAGTCGGCAAGTAAAGCTATGAGTGCCCTTTTAATGTCAGTTAGTCGCCAGGGGGTCTTTTACTTATTAGTCATGCTAGCCTTTAGCAGCTTATTTGGCTATCACGGCATTATCTGGGCCCAGGCTGTGGCCGACATTTTAACGGCAATCATGGGGATTTATTTATACCGGCGGAGTTTTAAAGATTTCAACTAACTAACTAACTAACTAGGTCTAGTGTAGGCCTAGTTTTTTGTGAGTGAAAATAATTGTTTATATATAGGCTAACCAGTATAATGAAGATATGAGTTTAAATTTTGATTAGAAAGCGGTGCGTAGTTAAATGAAAAAGAATGAAAAAGCACTTGTCATTATTTTTGGGGGGACGGGAGATCTAGCCCAAAGAAAGCTTTACCCGTCGATATTCCAACTTTATAAGAAGGGCTATCTAAAAGAAAATTTCGCAGTCATTGGAACTGCCCGGCGCCCGTGGACTGATGAATACTACCGGGAAGTAGTCAAAGATTCCATCGATGGGATGTATGATGAACAAACCGTGGCCACCGAGTTTGCCAGCCACTTTTACTATCAATCACATAATGTTACGGATACTAACCACTATAAGACTTTACAGGCCCTAGCTCAAAGTCTAGATGAAAAGTATCAAATTGGGGGCAACCGCCTCTTTTATCTAGCCATGTCACCGCGATTCTTTGGGACAATTTGTGACCACTTGAAGTCACAACAAATTATGACTGAAACCGGTTACAACCGGGTGATTGTTGAAAAACCATTTGGGCGTGACTTAGCCAGTGCCACCGAACTAAATGATGAAATCTCCAAATCCTTCCCTGAAGAAGATGTCTTTAGAATCGACCACTATCTGGGTAAGGAAATGGTGCAAAATATTGCCGCTTTGCGGTTTGGCAACAGTATCTTTAACTCCATGTGGAATAACCGCTACATCAGTAATATTCAAGTAACTCTAAGTGAAGCCCTAGGGGTTGAAGAACGGGCCGGTTATTATGAAACTGCCGGGGCCTTACGCGACATGATTCAAAACCACGTTTTACAGATTGTGGCGCTATTAACCATGTCTGCGCCGGTTAGCTTCACCGATACTGACATTAGAAATGCCAAGATTAACGCCTTGAAGTGTCTTAAGATTTATAGCCCAGAAGAAGTAAAAGAAAACTTTGTCCGCGGGCAATATGGACCTGGTAATGGTCTAATAGGTTACCGCGAGGAAGCACAGACGGCAGAAGACTCCATGACGGAAACCTTTGTGGCCGGGAAGTTAATGGTTAACACTATGGACATGGCAGGAGTTCCCATCTACGTGCGGACTGGCAAGCGGATGAAGACCAAGGCAACTAGAATTGACGTGGTCTTTAAACAAGTGCCTAACAACGTGTTTGAAGACAGCGACTTGCGCCACGACGTTTTAACCATCAACGTTGACCCAGAACCGAGCCTCAGTCTGCAACTCAACTCTAAGACCATCGGCCAAGGTTTCGATTTTGATACGCACCACTTAAACCTTGACTACAAGCTGAGTCCAGAACAACGGGCAGCCATACCTGAGGCCTATGAAAAGTTAATTTTAGATGCAATGCAATGCCGGGCCTCTAACTTTGCCCACTGGAAGGAATTGCAATGCTCCTGGAAGTTTGTTGACGCAATTAGACAGGCTTGGGATCAAAATGTCGACCAGGTCGCTTTTCCTAACTACGACTGTGCAAGCATGGGGCCAAAGGCAAGCGATGACCTGCTAGCTAAGGATGGCAACCACTGGGAATTTAATTGTTAATAATAGCAAAGAAGGAATGCAAGTGAATAGGATTTCACCTGGATTCCTTTTTTGAAGGGGGGATTTGGTGGCAGGACGCAAGATTATTCACCTAGACATGGACTCCTTTTATGCCTCAGTCGAGATGCGGGCTAACCCGGATTTACGGACTAAACCATTGGTGATTGGGCGGGACCCCAGACACTCTGGGGGTAAAGGGGTGGTCGCTACCGCTAACTATGTGGCAAGAGCCTATGGAATTCATTCGGCTATGCCGACCGCCAAGGCCTTAGAATTATGCCCGCAGGCGGTATTTAAGAAGCCTGATTTTGATAAGTACCGGCAAGTCTCAAGCCAAATTCACCAGCTGTTTCATAGTTTTACCGATAAAATTGAGCCGGTGGCCTTGGATGAAGCCTACCTTGATGTTACCGAAAATAAACGCAAGCTTTACGACGAGGTCCAGCTAGCCCACCTTTTGCAGCAAGAAATTTATGAGCAAACCCACCTAACTAGCTCCGTCGGGATTTCCTACAATAAATTTCTAGCCAAGCTAGCTTCCGACTACAATAAGCCGGTGGGCTTGACGGTCATTAAACCGGCTGACGTTGAGAGTTTCTTATTTCCCCTACCGATTGAAAAATTTCGCGGGGTGGGGCAAAAAACCGTTTTGAAAATGCACGAACTGGGAATTTATACCGGGGCAGATTTATTTGCTTACTCTGACTTAGAGTTAGTCGCCCATTTTGGCAAGATTGGCCACTTCTTTTATCAATGCGTACGGGGAATCGACGACCGGCCGGTTGAATGGCAGCGCAAGCGCAAGTCGGTTGGGCGGGAACGAACCTTTGATAGCCCGCTGACAACCACCGAGGAGGTTGCCGCCTTTTTAAAGCAAGCTGCAAACCAGCTAGTCGTAAGCCTAGAGGCCAAGCAACTTCGAGGTAAGACGCTAGTTTTAAAGGTAAGAAACAGTGATTATGAAACCATCACCAAGCGGGTTAGCCAAGCCGAATTTTTTAAAAATGACGCGAGTGAGTTTGCTTACCAGGGCCAGAAATTATTTGAGCAGATTCAACAAGACGAAATTGACGTCCGCCTCTTAGGATTGACTATGACCAATCTAGCTAAGAGTGAGGAGACCGTTCAATTATCATTGTGGGATTAAGTTAGCTTTTTTTGCATTCAAGCTTATGTTAAACTGAAGTGTTAGGGAAACGAGGAGGAATTATGATGGCGATTGAGACAGACATCTTAGCACAAATTAAAAAATACGACACAATTATTATTCACAGGCACCAACGGCCTGATCCAGATGCTTATGGCTCCCAGGTGGGCTTAGCCGAGATTATTCGGGCTTCCTTTCCCAAAAAGAAAGTCTATCAAGTCGGCGAAATGGTCAGCCGCTTTGACTGGTTAGTCAGTCAAGATGAGATTGAAGATTCAGTGTATAACGATGCCTTAGTGATTGTAACCGATACGGCTAACCGGCCCCGGGTAGATGACGAACGTTATACCAAGGGAAAGTACCTCATTAAAATAGATCACCATCCTAACGACGACGTCTATGGCGATATTTGTTGGGTCAACACCCAGGCTTCAAGTTGTTCAGAAATTATCTATGACTTTTATGCGGCCTGCCAAGCAGAATTGACCTTACCGGCTAGCGCAGCCAGGGTCTTGTATGCAGGCATCGTCGGCGATACCGGCCGGTTTATGTATGACGCTACTACTCCTCATACTTTAAGGGTGGCTGCCGCCTTGGTTGAAACCGGCATTGATGCAACCAAGCTCAATCGCAAGCTCGATAGCATTAGCGAACCGCTAGCTAGGTTATCAGCTTACGTCTTAGAAAATATGGTAGTAACCAAGCATAAGGCCGCTTATGTCATCTTAACAAGGGAAATTATGGCTAAGTATAATCTCAGTGACGGGGGCACGGCGCCGGTCGTTCCCCTACTGGGTAAACTAGAAGAAGTGGTTTGTTGGACCGTCTTGGTCGAACAAGAAAACCATTCTTATCGGTTACGGATCCGCTCTAAGGGCCCGGTGATAAATGAATTAGCCAAGGAGTATCACGGCGGTGGCCACCCACTAGCTAGTGGGGCCATGCTTAAGGATACTAGCGCCATTGAAACCTACGTTGAAAAATTAGATCAAATTGCTGCGAGTGCAGCAGAAAGAGAGTGAAAGATTTTTTAGATGAAATTTACAGAATTTAACTTTAAGCCCTTTATCAACCAGGCTTTAGCTGAAATTAACTTTAGCGAACCCACCCCGGTGCAAGCTAAGTTAATTCCGCTGATTAGAAAAAATAAGAGTGTGGTCGGTCAATCACAAACAGGGAGTGGAAAGACCCACACCTTCTTACTTCCGATTTTTAACGCAATTGACCCAGACAACAAAACGGTGCAGGCCGTAATTACCAGCCCTAGCCGGGAGCTAGCTTACCAAACCTATGAAGCCGCTAAGCAAATCGCTAAGTTTACGGATGGAGAAATTTTGGTTCACAATTACGTGGGGGGGACCGATAAAAAACGGCAGGTCGAAAAGCTCCAAAGCATCCAACCCCAGATTGTAATCGGAACTCCCGGCCGGATTTTAGATTTGGTTAAATCTAATGCCTTAGACATCCATAATGCCCACTACCTAGTAGTCGATGAGGCGGATATGACCCTAGATTTAGGCTTCTTAAAGGAAACGGATGCGATTGCTTCAAGCCTGCCAAAGGACTTACAGATGTTGGTCTTTTCGGCTACCATTCCGGAAAAATTAAAGCCGTTTTTGAATAAGTATATGACTAACCCGGTCATTGAAGTGATTAAAAATCAAACTGTCATCAGCCCGACCATCAAAAACTGGTTGTTATCAACCAAGGGCCGGGACAAAAACCAACTGATTTACCAATTACTAACCTTAGGTGAACCTTACTTGGCCCTAGTCTTTACCAACACTAAGAATCGGGCTGACGAATTAACTGACTATTTACGGGCTCAGGGCCTTAAAGTAGCCAAGCTTCACGGCGGGATTCAACCGCGGGAACGCAAGCGGGTGATGCGTGAGATTCAAAACCTTGACTACCAATACGTAGTGGCGACTGACTTGGCCGCCCGGGGAATTGATATTGAAGGGGTTTCTCACGTTATTAACGATGATTTACCTGAAGACCTAGAGTTCTTTGTTCACCGGGTAGGGCGGACCGGGCGTAATGGCATGGAAGGAATTGCCATTACCTTATACGCTCCTAATGAAGAAGAACAAATCGAAGAGTTAGAGGAATTAGGAATTACCTTTAGTCCCAAGGCTTTGAAAAAGGGGGAACTGGTGGACTCCTATGACCGTAACCGGCGTGAAAAGCGGCGGACTAGAAAAGCTATGGTCGCCCCTGAATTAAAGGGGATGATTAGCAAGGCCAAAAAGAAGCGTAAGCCTGGTTACAAGAACAAGATTAAGCGGGCCATCAAGAAAAACGAACAGCAACGAAGAAAGATTGAACGCCGGCAAGAAATGCGGGCGCTTCGGCGGGCTAATAAGCAAAAAAATAGCTTTTAGAGTTGACAAGCCAAGTTTTTTTACCTATACTTTGGGTATGATTAGGACATGCTTAAAGGCGGGCTTTTTTAAGAGACTTACCGGTTGCTGCAAGGTAAGAAAAGTAGCTTTTGAGTGCTACCTATGGTCAAAATGTAAATAATAGCTTAAAGAGGCAGACGAGAACATCGTTGCAAGTAAGGTGGTACCGCGCAGATTGCGTCCTTACTGGCAGCGGTGTTTTCTTTGTAGAAAGGAATTGAACAATGAAGCAATTAACCAGTGCGCAAATTAGACAGATGTACTTGGACTTCTTTAAGAGTAAGGGCCACGATGTAATGAAGAGTGCCCCCTTAGTTCCTAAGGACGATCCAACCCTCCTTTGGATTAACTCCGGGGTCGCAACCATGAAGAAGTATTTTGATGGCTCGGTTGTGCCTAAGAATCACCGGATTACCAGTTCCCAAAAGTCTATTCGGACTAACGATATTGAAAACGTGGGTCACACTGCCCGCCACCATACCTTATTTGAAATGTTGGGGAACTTCTCCATCGGTGATTACTTCAAGGAAGAAGCAATTACCTGGGCGTGGGAATTATTAACAAGCCCTGACTGGTTTGCAATCGAACCCGAAAAACTGTATATCACTGTTTACCCTAAGGATACTGAGGCTAAGCGGGTTTGGCACGAAGTCGTAGGGGTTGCCAGCGACCACATTTACGAAGCCGAAGATAACTTCTGGGATATTGGGGAAGGCCCATCTGGTCCCGATTCAGAAATTTTCTATGATCGCGGGCAAGAATTTTCCGACTTAGCTGAAGATGACCCTGAAAACTACCCTGGGGGCGAAAACGAACGCTACTTGGAAATTTGGAACATCGTCTTTTCAGAATTTAACCACAAGCCAGATGGAACCTACGAACCACTGCCACATAAAAACATTGATACGGGGATGGGGCTAGAACGGGTTGTGTCTGTTTTCCAACACGCTCGGACTAACTTCGAAACCGACTTGTTCTTACCAATTATTGAAAAGACCGCGGAATTATCTGCCGGCAAGAAGTATGGCCAAGATAAGGAAGCAGACGTGTCCTTCAAGGTTATCGCAGACCATGCGCGGGCCGTTACGTTTGCGATTGGTGACGGGGCCTTACCTTCAAATGAAGGTCGGGGTTACGTTATCCGCCGCTTAATTAGACGGGCGGTTATGCACGGACAAAAATTAGGGATTAAGGGTAGTTTCTTATACCAATTAGTTCCCGTGGTGGGTAAAATTATGGAAGCTGCTTACCCTGAAGTTTTACAAGAAGCCGACTACATTGAAAAAGTTATCAAACTAGAAGAAGAACGGTTCCAAGTAACCTTAAAAGACGGGATGAATCTTTTAGATGATTTGATTGCTAAGGTTAAAGCAGAACAAGGGACTGTTTTACCTGGTAAGCCTGCCTTCAAGCTCTATGATACCTATGGTTTCCCATTAGAATTGACGGAAGAATACGCAGCTGATGCGGGGTTAACGGTTGCTAAGGCCGAATTTGACCAAGAAATGGCCGAGCAAAAGGAACGGGCTCGAAACGCACGGTCCAACGCTAAGTCAATGGGAGTTCAAAATGCCCTCTTAACAGATATTAAGACTGAATCGAAGTACGTAGGTTACGAACAGCTCACTGCTAACGGGGTCTTAAAGGATATCATTGTTGCCGACCAGTTGGTTGACCAAGTTACAACTGGCAAGGCCCAAGTAATTTTTGATCAAACGCCATTTTACGCAGAAATGGGGGGGCAAGTAGCTGACCAAGGTGTGATTGAAGACAAAGCTGGGCAAGTAGTTGCCAAGGTGGTTGACGTGCAACACGCGCCTAATGGGCAAAATATGCACACACTGGAAGTCTTACAACCAATGCAAGTCGAAACCAGCTACCGCTTAGTGGTTGACCAAACCTTCCACGATAAGGTTAAAAAGAACCATACGGCGACCCACTTATTAGACCAAGCCTTGCGTGACGTTTTAGGTGAACATACACACCAAGCAGGTTCTTTGGTTGAACCTACTTACCTACGTTTTGACTTCACTAACCTTGGGGCTGTTACCGCCGAAGATTTAGCTAAGGTTGAAGCCATCGTTAACGACAAGATTTGGGCTAACCTTAAGGTTGAAACAATCGTGACTGACTTAGAAAGTGCTAAGAAGATGGGCGCGATTGCCCTCTTCGATGATAAGTACGGTGAAAAAGTCCGGGTTGTAAAAGCGGGCGACTACTCCATGGAATTTTGTGGGGGGAACCACGTTGCTAATACCAATGAAATTGGCCTCTTCAAGATTGTCTCTGAATCAGGGGTCGGGGCTGGTGTGCGCCGGATTGAAGCCGTAACTTCACGTGAAGCCTTTGAATTCCTAGCTAACCGGGACCGCCTCTTACAAGAAACTGCGGCGGAATTGAAGATTGTGCAAGTTAAAGATGTACCCGCTAAGGTTAAGCAAGTGCAAGCTAACCTAAAGGAACTTGAACAACAAAAGCAAGCCTTGGAAGCTAAGTTTGCTAGCCAACAAGCACAAAGTGTCTTTGAAAAGGTACAAACAATCAACGGCAAGACCTTGATTGCCGGGCAAGTTCAAGTTGCCGGGATGAACCAATTACGCCAGTTGGCAGACCAATGGAAGGCTAAACAACTTTCCGACGTATTAGTTTTAGCAACAGCAACTGCTGAGGGTAAGGTTAACTTAATTACCGCCGTTTGCCCAGACCAAGTTAAGGCTGGCTTAAAGGCCGGTGACTTAATCAAGGCAATCGCGCCACTTGTTGGTGGTGGCGGTGGGGGTCGTCCTGATATGGCCCAAGCCGGTGGTAAGAAACCTGAAGGAATTCAAGCTGCCTTAAGTCAAGCTGCTAAGTGGTTAGAAACGAAATAATTAACAAACACCGAATCGTCACTGGTTCGGTGTTTTTATATAATAGACTAGATTATTAGTGATTAACTTTAGTGGCTAGATAACATGAAGTTTATATATAACAATTAGATTACGAATAAATTACATTGAGGTGTTTTAATTGTTACTAAGGCCCGGCTCGGGTACAATAAGGTGAAGGAAACTATAATTTGGGGGTGCTTAGTATGAGTTCGTTAGATAAAACAATGTACTTTGACTTTGGCAACAGCCGTCAAAAAGACGTTAAAGAAACGTTAGCGACTGTTTACAATGCTTTAGAAGAAAAGGGGTACAATCCAATTAATCAAATTGTCGGTTACCTCTTATCAGGTGACCCAGCTTATATTCCCCGCCTCAACGATGCACGTAATTTAATTAGAAAGTATGAACGAGATGAAATTATCGAAGAATTAGTTCGTTCCTACCTAGATAAGGAGGAGAAGTAGTGGGACGATTAATGGGCTTAGATGTTGGCTCTAAAACTGTGGGGGTGGCCGTCAGCGACCTGTTGGGCTGGACTGCTCAGGGAGTCGAAATTATCCCCATCGATGAAGAGGCCGGGGTGTTTGGCTTAGACCGGGTGCAAGAGTTAGTGGCAGAACATGAAGTGGTTGGCTTTGTGTTAGGCCTGCCTAAAAATATGAATAACACCTTAGGACCCCGGGCAGAGGCGGCCCAAGCTTACGGCCAAATGTTGGCGACCAAGTTTAACTTGCCAATTGATTTTCAAGACGAGCGTCTGACGACGGTGGAAGCCGAGCGGATGTTGGTGGAACAAGCGGATGCGTCAAGGAAAAAGCGCAAGCAGGTAATTGATAAATTGGCCGCTAGTTTGATTTTGCAAAATTATTTAGACGCTAAGGGCAAGTTGCTCAGCGAAATTTAGAAAAGAGGTAGTAACATGGCAGCAGATGCAAACAACCAAGAAGAATTAATCACGCTAGTAGATGATCAAGGAAATGAAACTTTATACCAGGTATTATTTACCTTTGAATCAGAAGACTATGGAAAATCTTACATCTTGCTTGTTCCTGCAGGGTCAGAACCAGAAGAACAAGTAGATGTCTTAGCCTTTGCCTTCAACCCAGATGAAAATGGCGATGCTAAGGACGCAGAGTTATTTGATATCGAAAGTGACGAAGAATGGGACATGGTTGAAGGAGTTTTAGACACCTTCTTAAATGACGAAAATATGCGCTAAGTAAGTGGTTAGAGAGTAGGATAGGAGTGTGTATCCCGTTAGCGGGGTACATGCTTTTTTTATAGCGGGTTTTTGGGATAAAATCATCGTGAAAGTTCGGCTGCTATGTTAGAATAGAAGACAGTTAGCATAATTAAAGGTGGTTCTAAAATGAGCGAACAAGTTCGACGCTTTAAAGTAGAAATTGATGGACAAACATACACGGTGATTGGTAAACATAGTCCAGAACATATGAAGGCGGTAGTTGACACCGTTGAAGAACAATTAAATCAGATTAAAGAAATGATGCCGTCTTTATCTAAGGAAAAAGCGGCCATTTTAATTGCCTTAAATGCGGTTTCTGACCAATTAGAAAAACAAGCGCAGTTAAACCAACTGAATGATAAGTTACCTAAATAAATATAAGGTGAAAGTATGATTCTCTCGTTAATAATAGTAATCTTATTAATCCTGGCCTTTCGTTATGGCTTAAGGCGGGGCTTGGTGTTGGCAATGCTAAACTTCGTTGCCTACGCAATGGTTCTAGCCTTGTCGTTACTACTAGCGGGTGGTTTGGGAGATTTTTTAACAACCTTGTTGCCTAGTTTAAATAGCGAATCGACTAGCTTTTTAGTTTGGTCAAACGTTAACCTCAGCCAGGTCTTTTACCGCATTTTAGCCTTTTGGATAATAGCTATCAGTTTAGGCTTAGTTTTCCGCTTTGGGACAGGCTTAATTGCTGGTGTTTTCAAATTGCCGGTATTATCCCAGCTAAACTCGCTTTTAGGCGGAGGGGTGGCTTGTTTAATTATGTACGGGCTAATCTTTTTTGGCTTAGTTTTATTAGCAACTTGGCCGAACCAAGATATTAACGCCCTGGTAAGTAATTCGACTTTAGCAGAATTTATCTTAGAACAAACACCGCTTTTTTCACAGGAGTTGCTTAGTTTTTTAGTTAGATAGCCAAGAGTAAGTTAGTTTTTGTAGAAAGGACATGAGCAGTGAACGCAAAAGGAATTCAAACACTTGAATACGATAAAATCAAACACCGGTTAGCCACCTATGTCCAAACGGAAATGGGCCAAAAGCTAGTAGCCCAACTGCAACCAAGTAGCAATATCGACGAAGTTAATCATTGGCTGGCGCAAACTAGTGACGGCGCCGACGTATTCCGCTTAAAGGGCGGGATTCCCTTAGCTACTTTGGTTAACATCAAACCTTACTTGAAACGACTAGAAATTGAAGCTAGTCTAAATGCTAAGGAATTGGCTGCAGTTGGCAAGGTTTTGCGTGCGACTAGTGAGGTGAAAAGCTTCTTACGGCAACTGGCAAGTGAAGAATTAAAGCTAGAACAGCTGTATCAGTTGGGAGACCAGTTAGAGACGCTGCCAGCTGTAAGCAAGGAGCTACTAGTTGCGATTGAAGGTGACGGGCACGTTACCGATGAGGCTTCCCCCTTATTGAAGAGTTTGCGCCAACAGATTTCGGTGACAGAAAGCACGATTCGGGAGAAACTGGCGGACTATACCCAGGGGAAAGCTGCTAAGTACCTGTCTAACGCGGTGGTTACGATTAGAAATGACCGCTACGTTATTCCGGTTAAGGCCGAGTACCGGGGCCAGTTTGGCGGGGTTGTTCATGACCAAAGTTCTTCGGGGGCAACCTTATTTGTTGAGCCCCAAGTAATTGTCACGCTAAACAACCGGCTTAAGCAACAACAGGCGGCAGAAAAAGAGGAAATTAGGCGCATCTTAAGGGAGCTTAGTCAAAAGTTGGCTCCCTACACTAAGGAATTAGCCCAAAATGCCCAACTTTTAGGCCAATTGGACTTTATTAACGCTAAGGCGCGGTATGCCCACGACTTAAAGGCCACCTTACCCTTGGTTTCTAGTGCAAACGACGTTTACTTGCGCCAAGTTTGGCATCCGCTCTTAGACCAAAAAACTGCCGTCCGAAACGATATTGCAATTGGTAAGGACTACCAGGCAATTGTGATTACCGGGCCTAATACCGGTGGGAAAACAATTACCCTAAAAACTTTAGGCCTGGTCCAATTGATGGGGCAGTCAGGTTTATTTATCCCTGCCTTTGAAGAATCACGGATTGGGGTCTTTTCTAATATCTTTGCTGATATCGGGGATGAACAGTCAATCGAACAAAGTTTAAGTACCTTTTCTTCCCATATGACTAACATCGTTGAAATCTTAGCTAATTTAGATGAACGTAGTTTAGTCCTCTTCGATGAACTAGGGGCTGGGACGGATCCACAAGAAGGGGCTGCACTAGCCATTTCAATCTTAGACGCTGTGGGTGCTAAGGGGGCTTACGTCGTGGCAACGACCCACTATCCTGAACTTAAAGCTTACGGGTATGAGCGGCCGGAAACAATCAACGCCTCGATGGAATTTGATGAAAAGACCTTAAAACCAACTTACCGCTTGCTAATCGGAATTCCTGGGCGTAGTAACGCCTTAGATATTTCCTTGCGCCTGGGTTTAGATCCAAGTATCGTTACAGCTGCCAAGCAATTAACTAGTCAAGATAGTCAGGACCTAAACCAAATGATTGCCGACTTAGTAAGTAAGCGGCATGATGCTGAGGAAAATGCTATCGAGTTTAAGCAGAAATTACGGGCGGCTAAAAAGCTGCACCAAGAGTTGAGCAGTAACTTTGAAGCTTACCTTAAGCAAAAAGAACACCTTTTAGAAACGGCCAAAAAAGAGGCTAATGAGATTGTAGCGCAAGCCCAAGTTAAGGCCGACGAGATCATTAGTGACCTAAGGCAGTTACGTTTAGCAGGCGGGCAAAATATTAAAGAAAATGAGTTGATGGACGCCAAGGGGCAGCTAAACGCCTTAGAGCAACCATTGCATTTACAAAAAAATAAGGTCTTACGGCGGGCTAAGGCTAAAAAGGACTTCCACCCTAATGATGACGTCTTAGTTAAATCATACGGGCAACGCGGAGTCTTATTAGCTAAGGTGGGTAACCATGCCTGGGAAGTTCAGCTAGGCATCTTGAAGATGAAAATCGACGAGGCTGATTTGGAAAAAATCACCGCCGCCCAAGCTGAGCCTAAGCAAAAAAATGTGGTGGTACGCTCAAGTAAAACAAGCCACGTTTCGCCTAATTTAGATTTACGGGGCAAGCGCTATGAAGAAGCAATGACCGAAGTTGACCGCTATATCGACGCCGTGCTTTTAGCAGGATATGGGTCGGTAACGATTGTACACGGTAAAGGAACAGGGGCCTTGCGCCAGGGAATTACTTCTTACCTCCAGGCCAATTCAGCGGTTAAACGTTTTGAGTTTGCTCCTCCGAATGCGGGTGGCAACGGGGCAACCATCGTTTATTTTAAGTAGTGAGCAAGAAACTTGCTTTCTTGGTAATTCATGATATGATTTACTTACAAAAAGTAATTGGAGGAAATGATAATGGTTAAAGCATTAACAGACGCAACTTTTGAAGAAGCAACTGCAAACGGGGTAACATTGACAGACTTTTGGGCAACTTGGTGTGGTCCTTGCCGGATGCAATCACCTGTGATTGAACAACTCGATCAAGAAATGGGTGACAAGGTCGCCTTTAACAAGGTTGATGTGGACGAAAACCAAGCTACCGCGGCTAAGTTTGGGATTATGAGTATCCCTACACTCCTAATTAAGAAGGATGGCCAAGTGGTTGATACTTTGGTTGGGTATCATCCTAAAGAAGCGATTGAAGCTAAATTAAACCAATACCTTTAAAAGGTGAACTATAATTATAAGCCTAGCTTTTCTTTTTGGGGAAAAGCTAGGCTTTTTTTAGGTTTAACTTAAGAGTAATATCATTTTTTTAATATTCTCATAAGATTTTGATAAATGGACTTTTATGAAAGTGCTATAATTAAAGTGTAGACAACTGTCTCAAAATTCCGATTTATGGGGGGATTATTATGCTAACACAAGCAAAAGAAGCTAAGAAGATTGCTTGGTGGACCCTAGCTCTAATGGCCTTTTCGACCGTTTGGGGTTTCGGTAATGTAGTTAACGGCTACATTTATTTTTGAGGCACCAAGGTCATCTTTTCTTGGGTGTTGATGTTTCTACTTTACTTTGTACCTTACGCTTTGATGGTAGGGGAACTAGGGGCTGTTTTTAAGGAGTCAGAGGGGGGCGTTTCCTCATGGGTTGACGCAACCATGGGCCCCAAGATAGCCTATTATGCTGGTTGGACTTACTGGGCCTGCCATGTCGCTTACATTTCTAGTAAAGGGACAGGGGGCTTAAGAGCCTTAGCCTGGGCTGTATTTCAAAGTGTTGATAAATTTGATGCTATGAACACCATGTTGGTTCAAGGTGTGACCTTTATCCTATTCGTCTTTTTCTGCTGGTTAGCCAGTCGGGGCTTGTCCGTTTTGAAATTACTAGCAACGATTGCGGGGAGTACCATGTTTATCATGTCCATCCTCTATATCTTATTAATGTTAGCCGCCCCAGTGCTTAACCCACATGCCAATCTTTTGAGCGTAGATCTGAGCTTTAAGCACCTCTTACCTAGTTTTAATGTCAATTATTTCACTTCATTATCAATCTTACACTTCATTATCAATCTTAGTTTTTGCGGTGGGAGGTTGCGAGAAAATCTCGCCTTACGTTAATAAAATGAAACACCCTAGCAAGGATTTTCCTAAGGGCATGATTGCCTTGGCCATTATGGTGATGGTATGTGCCATTTTGGGTACGATTGCTATGGGGATGATGTTTAACCCTAAAGAAATTGACGCTAACCTTGATAGCTATGTTTCTAACGGGGCTTACTGGGCCTTCCAAAAGTTAGGTAATTATTATCACCTGGGAAATAGTTTGATGGTAATTTACGCCTGGACAAACGTAATCGGTCAATTCTCAACCTTAATTTTGAGTATTGATGCTCCGTTGCGGATGCTATTGGGGAGTAAAGAGGCTAAGGAATTTATCCCTACCAAACTTTTGAAGCAAATAAGTATGGGGCTTACACTAATGGTATCTGGATGGTTGGTATCCTGTCTGGAGCAATTATCTTGGTTCAATCAGTTGTTCCAGGGGCCACCAAGGTTTTGACCCAGTTAGTTAAGCTTAACGCGACCACCATGCCCCTGCGGTATCTTTGGGTTTTTGCTGCTTACATTGCCTTAAGAATGCATAAGAAACATTTCCAAGTAAGCTATCAGTTTGTTAAAAATGATAAGCTGGCCATCTTTTTTGGAGCTTGGTGTTTCTTGGTAACAGCCTTGTGTTGTTTGCTGGGGATCTACTCACCAGATCCATTTACACTTGCCTTAAATATTTTAACACCCGTTATTTTAACCGCTTTGGGAATTATTTTACCAATTATTAAGCAGCACGAAAAAAATAGCTAAAAATAAGGACGTAGCTTAGCCAAACAAAAGTTTGATTAGGCTACGTCCTATTTATATTTATGATTTTATTCCGTTGCCTCTTTTTTTGGCGTGACTAACTCTAAGGTTTCTGGTTGTTCATACAGTTCAAAGTCTAGCGGATCTTTAGTATCAACTTGGACAATAATGGTAACAATCCCTTTTTTAATGTTAACGGAATCCACTAAGGCTTCGGCCATGAACCCGCTTTGGTTTTGGACTGTTTCAGCTAAAAAGCCACACTCGAGTTTGAAATCGGCTTGGTCGTTTAATTTAAGGCGGGTTGCGACCATTTCGCCTGTGAGGGTGAAAACTTGTTGGTTGGCCTTGCCCTTAATTCGTTTTAGGGTGCCCCAATTAGTTTGTTCAAAGAAAAGGGGTAGGTCTTCATCCTTGGCCAAGGCAAATTGGCGGGCCAAACGTTTACCAACCCAGTATAAGATGCCGGTTGCTTCTCCGGTCAATTCAGGAATAAGGGCATCACGCAAAATGGTAACCGCTAATGTAGAATTGGTTTGGTTAGCTGCCATTGAAGTTTTGTAAAAATTATTAGTCATGAAAAATCCTCCCAAAATAGCTAGTCTCATTATAACCCATTCTTTTTAAGAGCAGGCTAAATTTAAGTAAGAAATTAAATTTTAGCTAGGGTTAATTGAAAAAGCTAAGGACTAATGGCATAATAAAGAAAAGTTGAGACCGCTAACAAGATAGCGAAGAACGTTTGTTTTGATTTAACTTAAAAAAAGTGTTACGATTTTAATTGAGATTAAAATAATTATTTGGCTTAGTAGGTGAGAGATGTGAATGAGAACACAATATTAATTGCGACTAACAACCCCGGTAAGGCTCGTGAGTACGCGGAATTATTCGGGGCGTATGGACTAGAGGTTAAAACTTTAAAGGATTTTACCGAGATTCCCGCAATTGTCGAAGACGGCAAAACCTTTACCGAAAATGCACGTAAAAAGGCCCAGACGTTAAGTGATGCTTTGGGGGTGGCCGTACTTGCGGATGACTCTGGCTTGGTGGTCGATGCCTTAAATGGTGAACCTGGGATTTATTCGGCTCGCTATGCCGGCGACCACGATGATGCGGCTAATAACCGCAAGTTATTGGCCAATTTAAAGGGACTTCCAGCCGAAAAACGGACAGCCCACTTCCACTGTTCCATCGTAGTGACACGTCCTGGTAAGGAAGAATTAGTAGCTAGCGGTGATGCTAACGGCCTGATTTTAGAAGAGGCTAAGGGGGCAGGGGGCTTTGGCTATGACCCCTTATTTTACTATCCACCTTTGAAAAAGACCTTTGCTGAATTGAGCCAAAGTGAGAAAAATGAAGTTAGTCACCGGGGAATTGCGACTAGAGCCTTAATGAAAAAATTTGCTAATTGGTGGGAGGAATAGGAATGCGTTATTTAGTAGTAAGCGATAATCACGGTGACCGTGAGATTTTAGTTAAGTTACTTGATAAATATCATGCCAATGTTGATTATTTCTTTCACTGTGGTGATTCGGAACTGCGGGCTGATGATGAGTTGTTTGATGTTTACCAAGTTGTCGGGGGTAATTGCGACTACAATCCAGCCTTCCCTGAAAAACAACTGTTTGAGATGGGGGCAAGTGGTGATAAGGTGTTGTTAATTCACGGTCACACTAAGGGTGTGGGTTACGGAATGACTGATTTACAACTGGCTGCTAAAGAGGAGGGAGCTAACTTGGTCTTTTTTGGTCATACCCACCAACTGGGCTGTGTTTACCATGACCAGACCTTATTTTTAAACCCCGGCAGTATTAGTTTTCCGCGGGGGGAATTTGCCTCCTTTGACGGAACTTATGCAGTGGTTGAAAGTGATGAAAAGCAGTTAATCGTTCAGTATTACCAACGTGACTTTGAACCAATCTCCAAGTTGCGGTTTGTCTATTCCCGCTAGCCAATTTTTAACGTTGACAAAATTTAAAACGGGCGTATAATATTAAGAGTGTTAAGTGATTGCCCGTTGGTCAAATTGGTTAAGACGTCGCCCTCTCAAGGCGGAGTTGCGGGTTCGATCCCCGTACGGGTGATAGATGGTAAAGGAGGCTCTTAGTAGTCTCCTTTTTGAATTTTGACCAACTTTTCTTGAAATTTGGCTTGCTTATTGTGGCTAAACTGGTATAATTTTGTAGTTAGATAATACTGTTAACTTATTAATAGATTAGAAAACTATCAGAAGGAGGAATTAACATGCTTAGAAAAACTAAGAATTTTTTGAAGGCTCACGGTGTTGCGTATGAAAAAGAGCACGTTAATCCGTTGATGGTGCCTGAAAAAAATTATGTTCTTAAGTTTGAAAAAAATGATAAGGGTGATTACCAAAATCGCTTTATTGTAGAACATACTTACACATGGACGGGACGCATGAAGATTAATAAAATTACTTTGCGTCTCCATGGTCAGGTTCACCCCCGCGAGTTTAAAACGGAATCTGACTTATTACGTTATCTGAAGAAGCATGCCCACCAGTATGCTGCGGATGTTAAAAAGCAACATCATAAAAAGAAGCACTAGTTCTTAGTGAAAAGCCCCTAACCAACTTCAATTGAAATTGGTTAGGGGCTTTTTTGCTAATCGATAATGACTTTTTGACGCCACTGGCCTTTGCGCCAACGGTGAATCATCAAGCAAGCGCGCAAGGATTCGTCAATAGTGTAGGCTAACCAAACACCGACTAAACCGAGTTTGAGCCCGATTGCGAGTAGGTAAGAGAAAGGCAAGGAGATTAGCCAAAGGACGGTCAAACTACAAATCAGGGGGAATTTGACGTCACCACTGGCATTAAGGGAGCCAACCAGGGTCATATTAACCGCCCGGGCAGCTTCCAGCAAGATTTCTACTAAAAAGACCCACCGCGCCAAGCTGATAATGGCTGGATTATGAGTGAAAATGTGCATGATAGGCTCAATGAAGCAAAAGGTTGCTAGGCAGATGGAAGTAGAAATTAAAACATTCTGCCAGGTTGAACGCAGTCCGCGCTGGTAGGCTTGGCTAAAGTTTTTAGCCCCAACATTGCGGCCGATAATAATTTGATTTCCTTGACTCAAAGCGGCAGCGGTTAAGAAAACAAACTGGGTGATAGAAGCAACGTAAGACTTAGTGATTAAGACGTTGGCTCCCAGCGACGCCACAATCATGGTCACCACCACTTGGGCCCCTTGGTAAGAAACTGACTCGCCTGATGAGGGCAGCCCTAGTTTGAGGATTTGTTTTAGCATTTTAGCCGAAATCAAATGTGGCCGGGCGGATAGGAGGTCAAAGTGGATATACTTTTTTAAAAGCTGGGAGGCTAAGCCAAAGGCAATAAGATTCCCTAACAAAGCAGAGCAAGCTAGGCCCCTAACCCCCAGGTTGGGAAGGCCGAAGGGAGAAAAGAGGGCCACAAAGTTACCGCAAACGGTAAAGAGGCTCGCTGCCATTGGAATAATTAGAGCCTGCCTAGTATAGCCGTGCGTCCTTAGGGTGGCAATCATTACCGCATTGAGCGCTGCAATAAAGAGCCCCCCTCCGTAAATGCGGGCATAGTCCGTTCCGAGGCTAATAATATTAGGGGGTAGGTTCATAAAGGCTAATAACTGTTTGGGAAAACTAAAGAACAGCAGGCTTAAGGCTAAGCCAATGCCTAAACCACCAAACAAGGCGGTATTAATAATTGTAGGTAGCTCCTTGTTGCGGTTGGCTCCTAAAAATTGGGCGATAGTAATTTGGGCGCCAATCGTAATAAAACCGTAGATATTAACAGAGAGCCCGATTAACTGGTTGGTAGCGCTAATACTAGCGACGGCTAGTTCATTAAAGTGGGAAATCATCCATACATTGATATTGCCAATAATTACTCCCATTAGTAATTCAACAAAAATAGGCCAACTAAGGAAGAGTAGTTCACGATCAGAAGTTGGCAAATTAGCTTTGTGAGGCAAATTAACCGCTCCTTTCAAAAAGTAAGGATATTTAGTCTTACTATAGCATGCTTCAGAATTAATTCTAAGCAAAGGCTTTCATTTTAGCTAATTCTGATACGCGTAACATTTTACATGGGAATGATTTTAGTTCCGTGAACTTCATTAACTCCTAGGCTAGTGGCGATTTTAGTGGCGTTGGCATAAGTAATTTGCCCACCGGGCAGAATTGTAATCCTACCTTTAGCGTAGGCAATAAGTTCTTTAAGGTGGGGCAAAGTCTGACTTAGGGGCTGCTTAGCATCTCCGCCGTGAGTCAGAATCCTAGTAACACGGTGGTCGGCAAGCCAGTCTAGGGCTGCAAATTGTTTGTCCTGGGGAATTAAATCAAATGCCATGTGAAAGGTAATTTCTAGTCCATCAGCTAGGTTAATTAATTCAAGTAAGGCCGGCTTATCCAGACAATTATTGGCATCAAGGCAGCCAAAGACAAGCCCACTCGTTTTTAGCTCCTTAGCTAAGAGCAGGTCAGTTTTCATGATGGCTAATTCTGTGTTAGTATAATGAAAATTTCCCTTACGGGGACGAATCATGGTCATAACTGGAATTTGACGTGCTTTACAGTAGGCGACACTGGCCTGGATAACGCCTTTACTAGGGGTCGTGCCCCCAACTGCCAAGTTATCGCACAGTTCAATGCGGTTGGCCCCATTTGTAATTGCCGTAGGAATATCTAAATAGTTTTCCGCACAAAATTCTTTAATCATCAAATCACCTCTGAAAGCCATGTTAACAAAGTTGGTTAGAGAATACTAGCTGGAAATAAAGGGCTTTTTGTAAAAAAGGCTTTGACAAGTGGCAAATTTGTGTTATTATGTGCATATCTTATAAATTACTAATTAGACTTTAATCTAGGTGTCAGAAAGCCAGTGGGTGATGCGAACTGGTCAGGATTAAATGTTCGAAATACAGATAAGTTCGGCTAGTAGGACCGTTATCACCTCTGAAAGTGGAGCGTAAGTTCAAGATGGGTGGTACCACGGTTTTTAATCGTCCCAGTTAGAGATTTTTTCTAACTGGGACTTTTTTTATTAGCAAAGGAGGAAGCTTATGACTTGTGGGGGACTAATCCGATATTAAGTTACAAGTGGAACTTTTTACTTGGATAACTTAATGGAGGTCATACATATGAAAAAATTTTCGCTAAAAGAATCAGTTGTAATGTTAATTATTTTGTTGGTAATCTTAGCTGGTGGGGTTCAACAGGGCCTCTCACCAGAAACACCGGTTTTAACGGTAATTGCCTTATTAATTTTGGTAGCTAAAATCCACGGTGCTACCTGGGAGAAGATTCATAATGGAATTAAAGACGGGATTAGCACCGCATTAATTCCGATTTTTATCTTTATCTTAATTGGGGGTTTGATTGCGGTTTGGATTAAAGCTGGGATTATTCCCGCCTTAATGGTAGTAGGCTTTAAATTGATTAGCATTAAATTCTTTGTGCCGTCTGTCTTTTTAGTTTGCGCTTTAGTAGGGGTCTCGATTGGGAGTGCCTTCACCACCATTTCCACAATCGGAATTGCTCTTTTTGGAATGGGGATTACGATGAATATCAATCCGGCCTTGGTGGCAGGGGCGATTTTGTCCGGGGCTATCTTTGGTGATAAAACCTCACCCCTATCGGATTCGACTAACCTAGCGTCAGCAATTGCGGGCACGGACTTATTTGCCCATATTAAGAATTTGATGTGGACAACCATCCCGGCCTTCTTGGTTTCGTTACTGGTCTTTATCTTAATTGGGCGGGGCAAGACTGCTCCTGACTTTACTAAGATTGAAACAACGGTTAGGGTGTTGGAAAGTCATTTTAGTATTTCCTGGTTAGCTGCTTTGCCGGTAGTATTAATGTTTGTCTGTGCTTGGTTTAAGATTCCTGCCATTCCAACTTTGTTTATCAATATTTTTGTTTCAACTGGAATTATTTTTCTCCACCAACCGCACGTAGCTTTAACTGAATTGGCAACGCTAATGGAACAAGGCTTTGTCTCTCAAACCCATAATAAGGCGGTTGACGCCCTCTTAACCCGGGGAGGAATTGCCAACATGATGGGGACTGTTTCTTTGATTGTGACTACCCTAGCATTGGGGGGCTTATTAATGGAATTAGGTATTATTCAAACGGCGATGGAACCTCTTATCAAACGCTTAAAGAAACCGGGCAACCTGGTGTTAGCAACGATTTTATCAGGAATTGGGGTTAACCTCTTTGTTGGTGAGCAATACTTATCAGTCATCTTACCTGGGCGGGCCTTTAAAGATGCATTTGGGCGGGTAAAGCTTGCTCCCCTAGCTTTAGGTCGGGTGTTAGAAGATGGTGGTAGCGTAATTAACTACTTAATTCCTTGGGGGGTAGCCGGCTCCTTTGCGGCTTCCACTTTAGGCGTGCCCGTCTTAGAATTTCTACCGTTTGTTATCTTTGCTTGGATGTCGCCAATCCTATCGGTTTTGAGTGGTTTTACAGGTATCGGTTTAAAAATGCAAAAGTAGCTAGACTTAGCTTGAGTTTGACCAGTAGTTGGTTGGACTCAGGCTTTTTTTATTGTACTAACTGTAGCTAAAAAAGATTTATTAAGGGCTTATTTATAACTAGTTTAAGAATTTAGGCTATAATTGTTATCAAAAGTAATAAATATTGGAGTTAGATTGTAAATGGAAAGTTTAGATTTAATCAAGCAAAAGCCACCTAAGAGTTGGTGGACGCCGATTCTAGTAATGGTTTTGACGTTTGTATTAGCAGGGGGATTAGGGACCGGCCTGTTAATGTGGGGCTTTAGTTTAATTAGTGGCCAAGCTGCTTTTGATGAAAAAACTGCCAGTGGGGCCTTGGCAGCCCTATTTGGTTTTTTGTTCCCGTTATTAGGAATCATCATGTACAACCGCTTGGTCAATAAACGTTCCCTTAGGGCCTTAGGATTTGCAAGGGAGAAGTGGCTACTAACTTATGTCAAGGGCTTTGCTTTGGGGACAGCTTGTTTATTAGCAATAGTATTGGTGGCTACTTTATTTGGTGGGTTTAAATTAAGCGTCACACCCCAGCCTGATTGGCTCTTGCTCTTAGGGCTACTGGCGGGCTTTATGATCCAGGGCTTAACTGAAGAAGTGTTGTGTCGTGCCTACTTACAAAATAGTGTGGCGGCCTATAAGGGGCAAAAGTGGGGGATAATAGTCAGCGCCTTGCTCTTTACCTTACTGCATGCTAGCAATAATGGGTTGGGCCTTTTACCGATCCTTAACCTGTTTTTATTTGGATTAGTCTTTAGTTTGCTTTATGCCTTAACTGATAATATTTTGTTGGTTGGAGCCACTCACAGTGCGTGGAACTTTATGCAGGGTCCGGTAATGGGGGTTAAGGTTAGTGGCAATCAATTTGCAACTAGTGTTTTAAATGCCGAAGCTACAAACCGGTTAAACCTCGTTAGTGGTGGGGCATTTGGGATTGAAGGTAGTATTTTAACGACGATAGTAGGATTAATTTTAATTACCTGGCTTTTTAAAACTTTAGAAAGAAAGTGAGTTTATGTGTACAGCAATTACTTTTACAGGAACGAGCAACTATTTTGGTCGTAACTTGGATTTAAATTACTCTTATGGTGAACAGGTGGTAATCACGCCCCAAAATTATGAATTTAACTGGCGGCAACTCCCTAGTGTGAAGACACACCTAGCCTTAATTGGGGTGGGAATTGTAGTAGCTGATTATCCACTTTATTTTGATGCCATTAACGAGGCGGGACTAGGGATGGCAGGCTTAAATTTCCCGGGAAATGCTTATTATGGCAAAGTAACAGTTGGTAAAAACAATGTCAGTCCCTTTGAATTTATCCCCTGGTTGTTAGGGCAAGCCCATAACGTCGGTGAAGCCCGGAAGTTATTAGCCGATTTAAACCTAGTTAAGATTAACTTTAGCGAGCAGTTACCCTTGGCTGATTTACATTGGCTGATTGCTGACAAAGATGAAAGCATCGTGGTAGAGGCAACTAAAACGGGGTTACACATTTATGATAACCCAGTCGGGGTCCTAACCAATAACCCAGCCTTTAATTACCAACTAGAAAACCTAAAAAATTACCGGCAGTTAAATGCGCGGACCACCCCCAACACTTTTGCTTCCAGCTTAGACTTACCGGTAGATGCTACTGGCTTTGGAAGTATTGGCTTACCAGGAGATTTATCCCCTAAGGGGCGCTTTGTTAGGGCTAGTTTTGCTAAGCTCAACGCTTTAAAAGGGACAGATCCCCTTAGCGATGTTAACCAGTTCTTCCAAATTTTAGCAACGGTTAAGCAGGTAAAGGGGCTTAACTGGGCAGACGAACACAGTTGTGAATATACGGTCTACTCAGATTGCTATGACCTGCAAGCGGGGGTATTATATTATCTTACTTACGAGAGCCCACAGCTTCATGCCGCTAAATTACAGGGACAGCAACTAGCAACGAGCCAACTGATTACCTACCCACTAAAAAATCAAGTGGTTGTTGACTGGCAAAACTAAAAAAAAGCCGGAAAGACCGACTGCATGTAAAGGAATAGTAGTATTGCTACTATTCCTTTACAGTATTACACTGTTTAAAGAAAAATAACAGTTATTTGCTTTTTTAGCAACGATCAAAAAAATTGCGGGCACCAAAGACCTAGTGTAGGATTAGATTAGCTAATATTTTATTGAAAGGTTGGTTTTTATGTTAAAAGTTGCTTACATTGGAAACGGCAAGAGCACCAATCGCTATCACCTACCATTTGCCTTGAAGAGTGGCCGGGTTGAGGTGAAGACGATTTTTGCCCGCCATAACAATTCTACTTGGGAACGGTTAGCTAACGTTAACTACACCAATAATCTAGATGATATCTATACTGATGATGAATTGGACTTAGTGGTAGTCGCAACCCCGAGTGCTTTTCACTACCAGTATGCCAAGGAATGCCTAGAACATGGTAAAAATGTCTTAGTAGAAAAGCCCTTTGCACAAACGGTAGCTCAAGCCAAGGAGTTGTTTGAGTTGGCTCAAGCTAAGGGCCTCTTTATCCAGGCCTACCAAAACCGCCGCTTTGACTCTGACTTTTTAACTGTTCAAGCGGTGATTGAAAGTGGCAAGTTAGGTCAACTACTAGAAGTAGAAAATAATTACGATTACTTCAGACCCGAAGTGCCTCAAAGCCAGTCTGAGTTAACCTGGGAGAATAGCTTTCTTTACACCCATGCCTGCCACACGGTAGATCAAATGTTAGCTTACTTTGGCAAGCCTAACCAGGTTAATTATGATGTCCGCCAACTTTTAGGGCGCGGACGGATGAATGACTATTTTGATTTGGACTTGAACTACGATAATCTTAAGGTATCCGTTAGGTCCAGTTACTTTAGGCTCAAGAGCCGGCCTAGTTTCGTTTTAACAGGGACCAAGGGGTGTTTTGTCAAGGTAAGCGAAGATCGGCAGGAACAAGATTTGAAGCACTTTTACTTGCCAACTAAAGCTCACCCTGATTTTGGGCTAGATCGACCTGAGGACTACGGAACCTTGACTTATGTAGACGCTGCCGGTAATTATCATGAAGAAAAGGTCGTCTCAAAGGTAGGCGACTATGGCCGGCTTTATGAAGGAGTTTACCAAAGCTTGGTTAACGGGGCGGAAAAACTGGTTAAGGATGAAGAAACCCTGGCGCAAATCGAGATTCTAGAACGTGGTTTCAAATTATTACGATAAAGACTAAAGCATCTTGCAAACTTTTTTTGCAGGATGCTTTTATTTAACAGTTCTTAATCAATCTGATAGTGTTTGTTAAGGCTTTTTTGCTATAATAAAAGGCGTATCTTTATGCAATCACTTTAAGGAGCGATTTTTTAAAATGAAAAAAGCAGAACGACAAAGGAAAATTGAACAATTAATCAAGCAAAATGTCATTGCGACTCAAGATGAATTAATGCGCCAACTAGAGGCCAATGGAATTAAGGCCACCCAGGCGACAATTTCCCGTGATATTCGGGAGCTCCAGATTATTAAGGAACAAGATTCTAACGGGGTAGTTCGCTATGTGATTTTTAAGGGCAATAATCAAAACGAAGAAGAAAAGTTGATAAAGGCGATTGAAGAAACTGTGGTCGACATTCGGCAAGTTGAGTTTATGAATATTATTCATACCTTACCACGCAATGCCAACGTATTGGCTGCTATTTTAGATGGCCTGTCTCTTCCAGCAGTGGCGGGAACACTAGCCGGCTACGATACGGTCGTTATTATTTCTGGTTCAAAAGATGAGGCCAGTCAGATTAATTCATTGTTTACTAAGCATGTGGCTGAACAATAACAGGTAATAAGAATGGAAGCAAAAACACTTAAGGACAAAATATTAACCGGACTCCAAAAAGTGGCTAGCAGCCTGGGAAGCTTCATTAAAAGAAAGTGGTACAGGTATCAGCTAACGCGGTGGTTAATTGTCATCTTTTTGAGCCTGGCAGTAGTGAGTTCGGCCTACCTAACTTTTATTGCTAAGACGACAGATGTTAAGGGGCTAAAGGCAACCCTCAAGCAGGCGACCCAGATTTATGACGTAGATGGGGATAAGGCGGGGTATTTGTATGCTCAAAAGGGGACTTGGGTTTCTTTAAAGCAAATTTCGCCTAACGTAACTAACGCCGTATTATCCACGGAAGATCGCAATTTTTATAAAGAATACGGTTTTTCCCTTACAGGGATTGGCCGGGCCGGCTTGCTTTATGTTAAAAATAAGCTAACTGGTCAAAGTGGTATTAGCGGTGGGGGAAGTACCATCACCCAGCAGTTAGTAAAAAATGCCTTCCTGAGTCAGGAGCAAACCTTTAGCAGGAAAGCCAAAGAACTATTTTTGGCAGTCCAGGTGGAAAATGATTATAGTAAAAAAGAGATTCTGACCATGTACCTCAATAACGCTTACTTTGGTAATGGAGTTTGGGGGGTACAGGATGCGGCTAAACGCTATTTCAACGTTAACGCCAGTGAGTTGAGTGTTCCGCAAGCGGCTACTTTAGCTGGAATGTTGAAGAGTCCCAGTGCCTATAATCCAGCCGACCATCCGCAAGCGGCCCGGCAAAGAAGAAACGTGGTCTTGGGATTAATGGCCGCAAATGGGAAGCTATCTCAAAGTCAATTAAGCCAATACCAAGCCAGTGCCATGGTGGTTTCTAACGGTTATGACTATGTTTCTGGTTATAAGTACCCTTACTACTTTGATGCGGTCATTGCTGAAGCCATTGATGATTATGGCTTGAGTGAAACAGAGATTATGAACAAGGGTTATAAAATCTACACGAGTTTGGACCAAAATTATCAAACCCAGATACAAACGGCCTTTGCTAACAGTAGCCTCTTTCCATACAATGCTAGCGATGGAACTAAGGCCCAGGGTGCTTCAATTGCGATTAACCCCCAGACTGGTGGGGTAGCTGCCTTAGTAGGGGGTCGAGCTGGCTCACACGTTTTCCGAGGTTATAACCGGGCGACACAACTGAAACGTTCACCGGGCTCAGCTATTAAGCCGCTAGCAGTGTACACGCCGGCCCTGCAAAACGGATATTACTATGACTCGCAAGTTAAGGACACCTTAAAGTCTTACGGGACCAATAAATACACCCCTAAAAATTGGAATGGGGTATACAGTGGGGAATTGCCGCTGTATGAAGCCTTAGCCCTAAGTAAGAATACTTCGGCCGTATGGCTTTTAAATAAAATCGGCATTCAAAAGGGTTATGCCTCCGTTAAAAGATTTGGGATTCCCCTAAGTAAATCAGACAATAACTTGAGTCTAGCTTTAGGGGGAATGAAAGAGGGGGTCTCGCCTTACGAAATGGCCGCCGCCTACACTGCCTTTGCAAATCAAGGGGTCAAGTACCAGCCCCACCTAATTCGTAAAATCGTAGATTCATCTGGCAAAGTTATCGTTGACAATAGTAAGGTGGATTCTAAACGGATAATTTCTAAGAAAATTGCTAACGAAATGACTAGCATGATGATTGATGTTTATAAAATGGGGACGGGGACTAGTGCCAAACCATATGGCTTTACAATTGCGGGTAAGACTGGGTCAACGGAAAGTGCTCAAAGAATAGACGGCGAAGATAATGACCACTGGTATATTGGCTATACCCCCGACGTTGTGGTTGCGACCTGGGTTGGCTTTGACTCGTCTAAGTATTCACTCCAAAATCAAGGCTTAAGAGCTGGGGCAGGCCTATTTAAGACCGAGATGGAAGGCATCCTACCATACACACCGCAGACTAAATTTGATGTGAGCGCCGCTTCAACCATGGTAAACAGTAAAACAGCTAGTTCAAGTTCTAGTGGGCAGGTCTGGTCCAAACTTGAGGACGCCGGTAAAGATATCGGGGCAAAAGCTGCAAGTATTAAAGACAAAGCGGGTAGTTACTTAAAAGGATTATTTGGCTATTAGTGTAAAGGATGGTTTTTATGACAAAAAAAATATTTGATTATGAATTAAATGAAAATCTAGATTTATTTGTGCTAATTAAGGCTGCTCAGGCGCGGCTGGCTAAAAATGGCAAACAGTTCATCGCCTTTGAGTTTGAAGATAAGTCGGGTGAAATTAGCGCGAAGTACTGGGATGCTTCGGATGAAGAAGTCAAACGTTATCAAAGTGGGCAAGTCGTACATTTAAGTGGAAAGCGTGAAAATTATCAAGGAAATCCGCAGATTAAAATTTATAAGCTCAGGTTAGCGACCGAGCAGGAACCTAATGATCCAAGCTTATATGTTCAAGGAGCACCCCAAAGTGTTACGGAGATGCAAGCGGAGCTTGAAAAATTTGTATTTAAGATTCATAACAGTACGTGGAACCGGATTGTGCGGGTGTTATTGCAGAAGTATCAAGCCCAGTTTTTTACCTACCCAGCGGCTAAGAAAAATCACCATGCCTTTCAAGGCGGCCTAGCATACCATACGCTGACTATCTTGAAACTAGCACAAGGTGTAAGTCAACTTTACCCGCAAGTAGATGAGTCGTTGCTTTACGCTGGGGCGATTTTGCATGATTTGGGGAAGGTAATCGAATTGTCGGGGGCAATGAGCACCCAATATACGGTTGCCGGTAATCTATTAGGTCATATCGTACTGGTTGATGAAGAAATTATTAAGGCCTGTCAACAGCTAGGCATTGATACCGCTAAGGAAGACGCCATCTTATTACGGCATATGATTCTAGCTCACCATGGTTTGCTTGAGTATGGCTCGCCTGTTACACCGCATATTTTAGAGGCTGAAATCTTACACCACCTCGACGATTTGGATGCCTCTATTCAAATGGTGGAAACCAGTCTTAGCCACACTAGCCCGGGTGAATTTTCGGAACGGGTTTTTGGTTTAGAGGGGCGGTCCTTTTACCAAAGAAAGCAAGGAAAATTAGAGTAAAAAAATGGAACTCAATTGAGTTCCATTTTTTTAGCTTTTATTTGCTTGAAGAAGCTGATGATGAAGTTGAAAGGTAATTAGATAAGACATCCTTTAAGTCCTTGTCTTTGATGGAAACTTTACCACCCTTAAGCACCTTAGCAACGACTTTTTGCATGTATTCGGAATCGGATTCCTTGTTAGCAATAATTTGCTTCTTCAAATCTGAAATATGATCACTCATCTTGCCCTTGCCAGGATTCTTGACGGACCAAATAATGTGGTAGCCGTAAGAAGTCTTAACTGGGGTAGCTGTGTATTCGCCTTGTTTTAGGGCGAAGGCTGCCTTCTTAAATGAGGAAGCTAAACTAGTATCAGTATTGTCAAATGAAGGTAATTTACCACCATCGCTAGCAGTTGAAGAGTCGGTTGAGTTCTTCTTAGCTAATTTCTTGAAGTTAGCGTAGGTAGGATCAGCCTTTAATTGGTTGATAATGTCTTCGGCTTCAGACTTCTTAGAAACCAAGATATGAGCAACGGTAATTTCTGGTTGGTACTTAGCCCATTGCTTCTTTAACATCTTGTTAGTAATCTTGGTATGGTCTTTAACAGCTTCTTCTAAGAGTAAGTTAGAGCGAATAGCTTTTTTGAAAGAAGAGTTAGTATAACCATATTGTGACAAGACTGTGGAGAAAGTTGAACCATACTTTTCTTTTTGTTCGTTGAATTGTTTATCAACTTTCTTAGATGTAACCTTTGAACCATAGTCTTTTTCTAAGACCTTGTCTAGAATCATTTGTTCTAAGACGGCCTTACCAGATGAAGTCTTTTTCATGCTGGAGTAGTATTCACTTTCAGTAATCTTTCCACCTGAAGTAGTAGCAACAGTTTTAGAACAAGCAGCCAAACTAAAGGTCATTAGGACACCAGCACATGCCACTAACCATTTTTTCATTGTAGAAAACACATCCGTTTCATTAAATTTCTTGCAAAGCAAGTTAACGCTTATAACTATA
Source organism: Ligilactobacillus agilis DSM 20509 (assembly GCF_001436215.1). GTDB lineage: Bacteria > Bacillota > Bacilli > Lactobacillales > Lactobacillaceae > Ligilactobacillus > Ligilactobacillus agilis. The sequence goes on along the minus strand of NZ_AYYP01000019.1, from coordinate 33,738 downwards.
CCACATCTAACTTGAACTTTGAGCATAAATTTCTTCTTTTATAGAAAAATCTAAAACAATTCAAAAAAAGTTCACTTTTTTAAGTCAAAGTCGGTTAAAGCTTCAATGTGGCTACTACTTTCTTCACTAAACTTTGCCACGGCTTCACCTAATTCTGAAATAACGGGTAAAGTAGCATCTACTTCTTGGGCTAAGTGTGTCAAGGAAGCATTAACTTTTTGCAGGGCAGCTAGCCAATCATCTACGGCCGCAATGTTTTCGTCAACAGTTTGTTTGAGCTGGCGGCCAGTAGTCAAGATTTGGTCACGTTTGAGGTAGGCACCAGCTGCAAGCGCGGAGATGCATAAAATTTTAGTTATTGGTTTTGTCACTTATTTTTCCACCTTGGTTTCGATACTTTTAGCAATTAGGGCCAAGTCAGTTGGAGTGTAGTTAGCAGAATTATCGGTGAACTTCATCGCAAATCCATCTTCAGCGCCGAAGCGTGGGATTAAATGGAAGTGGGAATGAAAGACAGATTGATAAGCGGCTTGCCCGTTATTATTGACCAAGTTTAAGCCAACTACCTCAGGATTAGCAGCCTTGATAGCACGCGCAATCTTAGGAATTCTAGCAAAGACTTGACTGGCTAGTTCTTCATCATAAGCAAATAAATCAGGAACGTGTTTTTTAGGAATGACTAAAGTATGACCTGGAGTTACTTGGGTAATATCTAAAAACGCCTTGACAACTTCGTCTTCGTAGACAGTGGTGCTAGGAATTTCACCCGCGATAATTTTGCAAAAAATACAATCTTCCATGAAAAGACCTTCTTTCTGAAAAATAAAAATAGTTTACAATTATCAGTATACACTATAAAGGAAAGTTTAAGTTAATGTATAATTAAAGAAAATGTTTTTTTAGAAAAGAGGAAGTTCATGACTTTAGAAGTAACAGATTTAGTTGGTGGTTACTCACAGATTCCTGTTTTAAAGCAAGTTTCATTTACGGTAGCTAAAGGACAATTAGTGGGCTTGATTGGGTTAAATGGTGCAGGTAAGTCTACAACCATTAACCATATTATTGGCTTGTTAAGACCACAAAAGGGGAGCATTAAGATTAACGGGGTTAGTTTAAGCAAAGATAGCAAACGCTATAAGCAAAGTATAGCCTACGTTCCGGAAAGTCCAATCTTGTATGAGGAGCTAACCTTAAAAGAACACATTGATTTGACTATCATGGCCTATAACTTAGATGAAAAGCAGGCCTGGCAAAGAGCCCAAAAGTTATTAACAACCTTTCGCTTAGATAAAAAGTTAGACTGGTTTCCGGCCAACTTTTCTAAGGGGATGAAGCAAAAGGTAATGATTGTCTGTGCCTTTTTGACGGATGCAGATTTATTTATTATTGACGAGCCTTTTTTGGGCTTAGATCCGCTAGCGATTAGGGATTTACTGGCATTAATCGCCGAAAGAAAGGCACAGGGAGCGGCTATTTTAATGTCGACTCACGTTTTGGATACCGCCCAAAACTACTGTGACAAGTTTGTGCTCCTCAATGAGGGACAAGTGACGGCAAGCGGTAGTTTAGCTGAGTTACAAGCAAAATATGGGAATAGTCAGGCAACGTTAGCTGATTTGTATCTTCAAATGATAGAGAGGAACTAAGCATGGACGAATTATGGCAAAAACGGCGGCAGGCCTACCATAAACACCTGTTAAAATACTTACGCTATGTTTTAAATGACCACTTTGTGTTAGCGTTACTGTTTATTTGTGGGGCGGTCGCCTATAACTACAATAATTTTTTGAAAACTTATGCACTTAGTCAAGGTTTGGGGTGGACCAGAATTATAATCGCCTTAATTTTGGGATTAGCCCTAAGCTTTGGTCGCCTGGCAACCTTTTTGGAGCCGGCTGACCTGGTGTTTTTGGCGCCTAAAGAATCGGATTTAAAGCACTATTTAAAGAAATCATTTGTTTACACTAGCCTGGTGTGTCTCTGCGAACAAGCTGTGATTTACTTACTGTTGTGTCCCTATTTGAAAATCATCCTTAACTTTAGTTTAGGGCAACTAATCTGTTTAGGCCTAAACCAACTACTATTAAAGGAGCTAGGACTTTACTGGGATTATTTGCGCGGCTTTGCCCCCTTAAAACAAGTGGGATTTATGAAGCTAGCTAGCTTGATACTAGTTGTACTGGCTAGTTATTTTCCGCTAGGTGGTTTGATACTAAGCGGGGGATTTTGGCTAGGTTGTCTTTATGGCCTCAAGGTAAACCAGCAAGTAGTGGCCTGGAAGTTTTTAATCGAAAAAGAAGCGGCCCGTATGCAAGGTTTGTACCGTTTCTTTAACTTATTTACGGATGTTAACCTAGTGACGACGAGCGCTAAAAGAAGGAAGTATTTAGACTGGCTCTTACCCACAAGGCCAGCGTATACTTTTTTGTACCTCCGTGGGTTTATGAGAACCAGTGAGTACTTAGGGATTTATTTACGCCTAACAGTATTGGGCAGCCTACTTCTTATATTCATTAAGAATTATTACCTAGCGTGTGGGGTCGCCGGATTGTTTCTTTATCTAATTGGCTTACAATTATTTAGCTTGAGTGACCGTTACCAAGAGATAGTCTTTGTTTACCTCTACCCGCTTAGTGACAAACAACGGTTACGTGAATTTAGTGGGGTCTTGTTACGATTGTTAGTGCCAGTTTGCATTATCTTTAGCACCCTAGTATTAGTTACTGGTCAAAATGTCTACCTGTTTTCTTGCCTATTGTTAGGGTTAGTGTTAGAAAGTTACCTAATTACCAAGCCCTATTTTGTTTGGCGGCAAGGGCGGGTTAGGAAAAACTAACTTGACACTGTGCCTCTAAGTTTGTAGACTTGTATTGTTATCGATATCAGTAGAAGGAGAGCCAAGATGGATTTCGATTTAGAAAACGGTTGGCGCATTTTACCGATAGATGGTGATACTGGGACGGCGTACATGGGGATTAGGCAACAAGAGAAGTTGTTTTTGAAACGGAATACGTCTCCCTTTTTAGCCGCCTTGTCGATTGAAGGAATTACCCCGCGGTTAGTTTGGACAAAACGAATGACGACGGGGGATACCTTAACGGCTCAAGAGTGGCTAAATGGTCGGTGCCTACATAAGGCCGAGATGGATAGCGAAGCTGTTTCTGCTTTATTGTACCGACTGCACCATTCGGCTTTGTTAAAGCGGATGTTAAAACAAGTTGGTGGTCAGGTGGTAACACCGGAGGAATTACTTCAGCGGTATTTTCGGGGGCTGCCACAAGACTTACGTCACCATCCGCTCTTAAAAACCGTAGCTAATCGGTTACGCGCTAAGCAACCACAAGTTAAGCGCTCGAATTACGAAGTATGTCATGGCGATTTAAATCACAAAAATTGGCTTTTATCTGACCAAGGCAACCTTTTCTTGGTTGACTGGGAGTCCGCGGTGATTGCGGACCCAGCGTATGATTTAAGCATGTTAATGTGTCAATATGTCCCACGTAATAACTGGCAGCAGTGGTTACAGACCTACCAAGCTAATGGCCAAGAACAGCCTAGTGGCGATTTAATGCTAAGGATTAATTGGTATAGTTTTTGTTACCTGTTGTTGCAAATCAAAGCTAAGCATCAGCGTGGTCATTTCCATGAAATGAACCAAGACATAATTAAACTCGACGAAGTGGTTAAGAAACAAACAGATATTTAGCAATAAGTGACTGGAAGGTAGTCTGCCTTCCAGCTTTATTTTAGTATGGGAGGAAAATATGCGTTTACGCAATAAACCTTGGGCTAAGCCCTTGATTGAAGCAAATCCACAGTGGGTGGTAACTAATCCTAGTGAGTATCGGGGAAAGTGGCAAGAGCGGTTTGAAAAAGCACAACCTTTATACATTGAAGTTGGAATGGGTAAGGGACGCTTTATTGTAGAGATGGCTAAAAAATATCCCCACTATAACTTCATCGGCCTAGAAATGCAGACTGTTGCGACTGGAATTGCCTTAAAAAAGCAATTGGTAGAACAACTACCTAACCTACAGTTAGTCTGCGCTAACGGGGCCGGCTTGACTGAATTTTTTGCAACTGACGAAGTGGCTGGGATTTATTTGAATTTCTCCGATCCTTGGCCTAAGAATCGGCAAGAAAAACGGCGCCTGACTTACAAGTCGTTTTTAGCGGCCTATAAGGAAATAATGGTAGCCGATGGTCAGTTGGAATTTAAGACCGATAACCGGGGCTTATTTGAATATTCCCTAGCAAGTCTTAATAATTTTGGGATGACCTTTGAGAAAGTCTGGTTAGATTTACACGCAGATGAAGAGGCTGTGGTAGACAATGTAATGACTGAATATGAAGAAAAATTCAGTTCTAAGGGCCAACCAATTTACAAGCTAGCGGCTCGCTTTTAAAAAGTAAGCAAAAAAGTTTGCAACTACCTCTTTGTAGCTTATAATGAAGTCAATTAAATTATTTGGAGGTATGTCCAATGGAAATGTTAGCTAAGATGAATAAAGCAGAAATGGAAGCAAAATTGGCAAATGGTGCCTACGTATTATTCTTTACTGCAGATTGGTGCCCTGATTGCCGCTTTATTAAACCAGCTATGCCAGAAATCGAAGCTGAATTTAAGGAATTTACTTTCATCCAAGTTGATCGTGATGAAAACCTTGACCTGTGCCAAGAATTGATGGTGATGGGAATTCCAAGTTTTATCGTTTACCGTGATGGTAAAGAAGTAGCCCGCTTCGTAAATAAAGATCGTAAGACGAAGGCGGAAGTAACAGCCTTTTTAAGTGCTGCTAAATAAAATATAAGGAGTTTTGGAGCAGATGTTAATTTCAAGTTATAATCCAAGTCAAATGGGAGACGTGTTAGTGACGATTATTAATCCGGATAAAAGCACGCAGGCAAGCGAACAAAAGCAGGATGTGACACGGATTTACGAACCTAAGACAGATTTAACCCTCGGCTATAACTTTTTTAAGTTGAGTGAATATTTACCGGACTTAAAGGAACAAGGGCAAGTCTTTTTAACAACGGCTCAAGTAGCAATTTTAAATGACCACTTAGAAGCTGTTGGCTTTAAAGCCGAATTAGAGGCTGATTTAAGTCCTAAGTTTGTGGTGGGTAAGGTACTTGAAATGACAGAGCATCCAGACTCGGATCACCTTCACATTACCAAGGTTAAAGTTGATAATGAGCAAGTCTTACAAATTGTTTGTGGTGCCCCTAACGTTGATGTAAACCAACACGTGGTAGTGGCTAAGGTAGGAGCAATGATGCCAAGTGGTGCTTTAATTTGGCCAGGTAAGTTACGCGGAGTTAAAAGCGATGGCATGTTATGTGCAGCGCGCGAATTAGCCTTACCTAATGCTCCTCAAAAACGTGGTATCTTAGTGCTTGATGCGGACGAATTTCCTGTTGGTCAAGCATTTGACTTTGAAAAAGGGCGGCAATTATTTATCAACTAATCAAAGAGTATGTTAAAATTGGACTAGTACAAGCTATTTGCTACTAGTCCAATTTTTTGTTAGGAATGGGAAGATGGAAAAATATACAGGACCAGCCTTTTATCAAACAAAGACTAAAGTGGCTGGTGAAAATAATAGATTTAAAGCAAAACATGAAACCCAAGGGGATAAACGAGTCGCCACTAATTTGACTCGAAAGACGGCCTATAACAATAGCCGTGGCTTTCATCCCCGGACCTTTCCACCATTTAGACAGCAAGGTCCGGTGGTTGATCTAAAGGCCAAGTATCAAAAGTTAAGTCAGCAGCTAAAAAAGGCTAAGACAGACTTTATTTTATTTCAAGATGAATCAATTGCAAGTCAACAGGAACTAGAGTTGTTTGATTTGCGGCAACCGGTAGTTGATTTTGAAACTCCAAGTAAAGTAACGACACCAGTGAAACAAGCTGAGATGGAAGCTGCTGTGGTTGAAGCTAGTCCAGCTAAGGCAGTTGAGGATAGTTCGGAAGCGGTGGTAGTTTTTGAACCCCACGAACTTTCTGAACAACCACTGACTCAAACAGAAACAGAAACTGTCGCGGATAGCCAACCTGAGGCCGCACAAGTTGCGGCGGTTATTGAAGAAGAAGCGGCTAAAAAAGAAGAACCAGTAGTTGAGTTTGAAAAGGTCCAAGAAAAACAGCCGGTTAAAACTGGGGATGATAAGCAGCCCCTAGCAACCACAAAGCCAGTGGTTCAAATGCCAACACAACCTAAACAAGCAAGCATAATCTCGGATGTGAGCAGCGAAGCAAAACAAGCGGCCGGGGGTTATGAGCGTCCGGCTTTGACCTTATTACCGGCTCCAATCAGTGAAAATACCGAGCAAGTAACCACCTGGGTAAGTGAACAGGCAACCAAGCTTGATGAGACCTTAAAATCATTTCGGGTTGACGCCCAGGTTGTTAACTGGACAATCGGCCCAGCCGTAGTTCAATTTGAAGTGAAACTAGGCCGGGGAGTAAAGGTAAGTAAAATCACGAACTTAACGGATGATTTACAGCTAGCCCTAGCAGTTCGAGATGTCCGAATTGAAGCCCCAATCCCTGGTAAGAGTAGCGTCGGAATTGAAATTCCTAATCGCTATGCCCGGCCGGTTAACTTGGCTGAAGTTTTGGGATCACAAGCCTTTTTAGAGGCTAAATCGCCACTAACCGTTGCTTTAGGGGTAGACTTGTTTGGCAACCCCCAGGTAACGGATTTACAAAAGATGCCCCACGGATTAATTGCGGGGGCGACCGGCTCTGGGAAGTCTGTGTTTATTAATAGTATGCTCGTTTCACTTTTGTACAAGGCAAGCCCAGCAGAAGTGAAATTGATATTGATTGATCCTAAGGCCGTTGAAATGGCTCCTTATCAAGGAATTCCGCATTTGTTAGCGCCAGTCATTTCCGATGCACAAGCAGCTGCTGCCGCCTTAAAATGGGTGGTAGCAGAGATGGAACGACGCTATGAATTATTAGTGGCTGCAGGAGTAAGAAATATCGAAGGCTTTAACACCAAGGCCGAAGAAAGCGGCCAGTATGGTTTGAAATTACCTTACATTGTGGTGGTAATTGATGAACTTGCTGACTTAATGTTAGTGGCCTCTTCGGAAGTCCAAGATTACATTGCTCGGATTACGGCTAAGGCAAGGGCGGCGGGAATTCATTTAATTGTTGCCACCCAAAGGCCAAGCGTTGACGTGGTAACTGGAACGATTAAGAATAATATTCCCACCCGCATTGCCTTTATGGTTTCAAGTCAAGTTGATTCCCGGACAATTATTGACACCGCCGGGGCGGAACGACTCCTCGGCCGGGGGGATATGCTTTATTTAGGCAACGGAAGTAGTCAGCCAGTCAGACTGCAAGGAACTTATATTGGAGATGAAATCGACCAAGTGACTGACTTTGTTAGGAGTCAAGGTCAGCCTAAGTATGATTTTGACCCGGAAAACCTAAAGAAGAAGTTAACCGAAGATGAAAAGCAAGATAAGCTCTTTCCGAGGATTTTGGACTATATTGTCAATGAGGAGGCTATTTCTACCTCGAAACTTCAACGGGAATTTTCGATTGGCTTTAACCGCGCAGCGGGGATTATTGATCAACTCGAGGAAAAACAATATATTTCAAGGTCAAATGGCTCTAAACCACGTAAGGTATTCTTGACTCAAGAAGGACTAAATAAATTAAGAGCACAGGGCTAAATTTAAAACAAATCAGAGAGCTTTTATGTTACACTATTTCTGAGTGTGAATTAGAAAAGAGGATTATTATTATGAATATGGATACCACATATTTCTTCGTTGGCATTAAAGGGACTGGGATGAGCTCATTAGCCCTAATTTTAAAGGATAAGGGTTGCAAAGTGGCAGGGTCTGATATTGATAAGTATACCTTTACCCAAAGAGGGTTAGAACAGGCTGGAATTGAAGTTTTACCTTTTAGTGCTCAAAATATCAAGGAAGGCATGACGATTGTAAAGGGGAATGCCTTTGGTGAAGATCATGAAGAAATTAAGCGCGCTAAAGAGCTAGGCTTGAAGGTGCAAACCTACCCGGAAACAGTAGAAATGTTAGTGACTGAAACGACTAGCATTGGGGTAGCTGGTGCTCACGGTAAGACCAGTACCAGTGGGTTGTTAGCCCACGTTTTAAGCGGAGTAGCACCTACTAGCTTTTTGGTCGGTGATGGAACCGGGAAGGGAATTTCGGCCTCACGTTTCTTTGTCTTTGAAGCGGACGAGTACCGCCGGCACTTTGTAGCTTATCACCCAGATTACACTATTATGACTAACATTGACTTCGATCACCCGGACTACTTTACTGGGATTGACGATGTGTGTGATGCGTTTGAAACGCTAGCTCGGAATACGAAGAAGGGCATTTTTGCTTACGGTGAGGACAAGCATTTACGGAAGCTAAATTATGACGTGCCGGTTCACTTTTATGGAACTGAAGCAGACGATGAATTTAGGGCGGAAAACATTAAGCGGACTACTAAGGGTTCGACCTTTGATGTTTACCACTTTGATGAATTCGTTGGTTCTTACCAAATTCCGATGTTTGGGGAACATAATGTCTTAAATAGTTTAGCAGTGATTGCAGTAGCTTACTTTGAAAAAGTAGATCAAGATGAAATTAAGCGGGAACTGTTAACTTTCAAAGGGGTTAAGAGACGTTTTTCTGAAAAACGCGTCGCTGATATGGTGATTATTGACGATTATGCCCACCATCCAGCCGAAATTAAGGCAACCTTGGACGCAGCCCGGCAACAGTATCCAGATAAGAAGATTATCGCTGTCTTCCAACCACATACTTTTAGCCGGACAATTGCGCTGATGGATGAATTTGCGGCCAGCTTGAATTTAGCTGATAAAGTCTTTTTGACAGAAATTTTCTCATCAATTAGAGAAAAGGATGGCAAGGTGTCTGCTAAAGACTTAGGTGCTAAGATTACTAAGGGTGGCGCAATTTTAAGTATGGACAACATGTCACCTCTGTTAGACTTCCATGATGATGTAGTAGTCTTCATGGGGGCTGGCGACATCACTAAGTATGAACACGTCTATGAAGAACTCTTAAGTAATTTGAGTTTAAAGAATAATTAATTTTAAAAATATATTGACAAAAAGTAAGTTAACGCTTATGCTAAAAGCATAGATTGAGAAAGGAGTGCGTGAAATGACTAAATTAGTTTGTGTAAACACAATGACTTGTTCATGTTGTCAAACTGGCAACATGTCCTTTGTGTTACACAAATTGAAACGCACTTCAAAAAACCTAAGTTAACTAAACGTAATTAATACTAGTAAAAGTAGGTGGACCTGTGTTTCTGTTTGTGGAAATCCAGGTCCTTTTTGTGTTTAGTAACTAATAAAATTGGGAAGGGATGAAGATCTATGCAGAAGAAAAAAATTGTTGGGTTAGTCATGGCATTAGGATTAGCGGGGTTATTCTTAACGGCTTGTGGCAAACAACAAACGACTAGCAAGCAACAGGAACTGCGTTTATCTGCCAGTGCGCCGTTAGATACGATTGATATTTCCAAGGCGACTGGCTATGGGCAAACAGGTAATGTATTTGAAAGTTTTTATCGATTAGGCAAAAATGGTCAGCCAACTGCAGGTTTGGCTAAAAAAGCAACTGTTTCGGCTGATGGGTTAACTTGGACATTTACCTTAAGGGATGCTAAGTGGAGTAATGGCGACCAAATTACTGCTCAAGATTTCGTCTATTCTTGGCGGCGGTCGCTCACCCCTAAGACGGCCTCACCTTATGCTTACCTCTTTTCCGGAGTTAAAAATGCGGACGCAATTAGCAAGGGCAAGTTACCGGTGGAACAGTTAGGTATTAAAGCACTTGATAACAAGACGGTAGAGATTAGTTTGGAAAAACCCATCGCTTACTTTAAGGTTTTAATGGCCTACCCACTTTTTGGACCACAAAATCAAAAGGTGGTTGAAAAATACGGTAAAAAGTATGCCACTAATTCTAAGTACATGGTTTATTCTGGTCCGTTTGTAATTAAGGACTGGACGGGGACTTCGGATAAGTGGAGTTTTCAAAAAAATCCTAATTACTGGGATAAAAAACAAGTTAAGTTAGATAAGATTAGCTATAAGGTGGTAAGTAATCCTAACACGGGTTATGAACTCTATCAGCAAGACAAGCTAGACATGACACCTTTGTCCAGTCAGCAGGTGAAAAATTACAAGAACAGTAGTGAATTCAAACAATATCCATATTCTTATGTGGCCTTTTTAGCCTATAACTTCAATGCTACTAACGCTGCTAACAAGAAGGCCTTAAATAACCAAAATATTCGGCGGGCCTTGTCGCTGGCACTAGATCGAAAAGTGTTGACAAAGAAAGTTTTTGGGGATGGTTCTCAGGTTCCAACTGGCTTTGTGGCCAACGATTTAGCTAAAAATCCGCAAACCGGAGTAGATTTTGCCAAGGAACAAGCGGTGACTAAGACAGTTGCTTATGACGCTAACTTAGCCCAAAAGTATTGGCGCAAAGGTTTGACAGAAACGGGGCTTAAAGAGCTGACCTTTAACATTCTGGCTTCAAGCGATGCCCCAACAAACGATGCGTTAACGCAGTATCTACAATCTCAATATACAAAGGTGTTACCAGGTTTAAAGGTTAAGGTCCAAAATATTCCAGGAAAGAGCGCCTTAGAGCGGGCCCGTAAGGGTGAGTTTGATATCTATGTTTCCGGTTGGGGGGGAGACTTTAACGACCCGATTACCTTTTTGCAAATTCCATTAACAGGAACATCTTATAACTATGGAAATTACAGTAATTCGGAATACGACCGTTTGATTGCTAAGGCAACTAACGAAGATGCCAATGATAAATTGGCACGGTGGAATGACCTAGTAGCGGCAGCTAAATTATTTAACAGTCAACAAGGGGTCAGCCCACTGTATCAACAAACTACGGCCTACTTACAAAAGAAGCGGGTCAAGGGGATTATTCACAACACGGCAGGAACACAATGGAATTATAAGTACGCCTACCTTAAGTAATTTTTAACCCTCGCCTTTAGTTGGTTTTACCTCCAATTATATGGTAAGATAAGCTTAAGATTAATTGGAGGTGTCACAGTTTATGACTGAAGATGTGCATAGGCAAGGAAAAAAGATTGATGAGTTAAAGGAAGGCGATTCGTTAACGGTCACGGAAACAATCTCTGAACGGGAGATTTTGCTTTACCTAGGCTTAACGAATGATACTAATCCGCTTTATATGCAACCGGATTATGCTGCTAAAACTGAGTACGGTCAAACAATCGTACCACCAATCTTGCTTACCGGGATTATTACTAGCTCGATTAGCAAGTTACTTCCTGGACCAGGGAGTGAAATTGTTAATATGGATGTGAATTTAATCTCGCCTGTCTACCACAACCAAATTATTACTTTTGACTTTGAAGTAATAAAAATTGACACAATGAAAGAAGTTGTTACAATTTCTGTTGAAGGTGTAGATGAGGATGATGAACGGGTCCTAGATGCCGTTATCATGGTGCGTCCACCAAAATTGGAACAGTTAGCTCTCGATGAAACCAGTAGTTTGGAGGGGGTTGATATAAATGAATAACCAAGAGCGAATGATTGTTTCTAATGAACAAGGCTTAAATCGGTTTTTGAGTAAAATGTATGCTTTTATGGCTACGGCAGTCGGAGTTTCAGCCTTAGTTTCTTACCTCGTAATGGGGGTTTTTTACAGCCAGGTCGTCACTTTATTTGCGACTAACAAGTTGGCAATCTGGATTTTGTTTATCCTCCAGTTTGCCCTGGTAATCGGGATTAGTTTTAAAGCCGACCGCAATCCAGTGGCGAGTGCGACAATGCTTTACCTGTATGCCGGCTTTGAAGGCTTAATATTTGGAATCATTATTCCAATGTATACTGCCCAAAGTGTGACCCTAGCCTTTGCTTCGGCTGCAACTGTCTTTGTAGTGCTGGCTTTAATGGGGACTAATACTAAAAAAAATTTAGCTACCATCGGAAGACATGCCTTGGCAATGTTAATTGCTTTGATTGTCGTTTCGATTGTGAACCTCTTTTTACAAAGTTCGGTGATTCAATTTGCCTTCTCAATTATTGGGGTATTAATCTTTAGTGCGTTAACAGCTTATGATGCTCAGCGCTTTAAGTTAATGTACCTTCAATATGGGCACCAAGTTAATACGACGAACTTGGCAATTATGGGGGCATTACAACTTTACCTTGACTTTATTAACCTCTTTATTCAATTGCTCAATATTTTTGGCATTGGGTCAAATAAGGATTAAGGTTAATCCAAAAGAAAGTGCGGATTTTTTGAATTTCAAAGGATCCGCACTTTTATTATGGGCTAATAACCGGCAGTTCATTTTTACTTTCCCGCTAACTTTGTTAAAATAAAGGAAGTAAGATGTAACGGGAGGCTTTTTGATGGCTGAAAAAAAATTACTATTGATTGATGGAAATAGTGTCGCATTTAGAGCTTTTTATGCTTTATATAATTCGGTTGACAGATTTACTAACCATGATGGCTTACATACCAATGCCTTATATGGCTTTAATACGATGTTAGATAAACTGTTAAAGACGGAGGAGCCAAGTAATATCTTAGTCGCATTTGATGCCGGGAAAAAAACGTTTAGAACTGAAAAGTTTGCCGCCTATAAGGGTAATAGAAATAAAACGCCTAAGGAATTGACGGAACAATTACCCTACTTCCCAGATTTGTTGGCAGGGTATGGGATTAAGAGCTATCAATTAGTGAATTTTGAAGCTGATGATATTATTGGTACGATGGCTAAAGCGGCTGAAAATCAAGGCTACCAGGTGACGATTGTGACAGGTGACCGGGATTTAACTCAGCTAACTACTGACAAAGTAACGGTTGCCGTGACTAAAAAAGGTGTGTCTGAAGTTGAATACTATACGCCTGAATATATAGCCGAAAAATTTGCGGGGTTGAATCCTAGACAGATTATTGATATGAAGGCCTTGGTCGGGGATAGTTCCGATAATTATCCGGGGGTAACTAAGGTTGGAGAAAAGACCGCAATTAAGTTACTGACTCAATATGATAGTGTTGAGGGGATTTACCAAAATATCGAGCAAATGAAGCAATCTAAGCTAAAGGAAAATCTACTCAACGATCGCGAGGTTGCCTTTTTATGCAAGAATTTGGCGGAAATTAGGCAAGACGCGCCGGTAGAAATTTCATTAGCCGATACGAAGTGGACAGGAGTAGACGATGAGAAGTTACGGACGTTTTATCAAGAGATGGATTTCAAATCCTTCTTAAGTAAGATGCAAGTAAGTGAAGAAAAAACCGCAGCTCCATTAGAGTATACGGTCTTAACCGCGGCTAATTTGGACCTGATTTCTGAGCGGCAGCCTAAGGAAGTAGCCTTTTATTTAGAAATGGATGGTCCTAATTACCATAAAGCCGAGTTAACCGGCTTTAGTTTAAAGCTAGATGACAGTTATTTTGTTAGCCGCAACTGCCAGCTACTCAAGCAACCAGCCTTAAAGGAGCTTTTGGCTAAGCAAGCCGTAGACGTTTTTGATGTCAAACGCACTTACGTAGGCTTAAAGCGCTTAGGGTTAGATTTAGCTCGGGTGGATTTTGACCTATTATTAGTGTCTTACTTATTAGACAACAGTGAAAATAGCAATGATTTAGGAATCTTAGCTCAGGCTCATGGCTACCAGGAAATAGCCAGTGATGAAGTGGTTTATGGTAAGGGGGCAAAATTTAAGCTCCCAAGTGATGATGATGTTTACTTCGAGCACCTGGTTCATAAGGTCAAAGCGATTGCGGCATTAAAGGCGGATTTATACCAGCAGTTAAAGGCCAATCAACAAGAACAGCTTTACTTTGAAATGGAACGACCACTCTCGCTAGTGTTGGCGGAGATGGAATTAGCTGGAATTAAAGTAGACACCGATTGTTTAGAAAGCATGCAAAGTAAATTTAAAGAGCGGTTGGCGGAAATCGAGCAGGTTATTTACCAAGAGGCAGGTAAGGAATTTAACATTAACTCACCTAAGCAATTAGGCACGGTCTTGTTTGAGGATTTAGGTTTACCTTACGCTAAAAAAACTAAAACAGGTTATTCGACCGCTGCTCCAATTTTAGAGAAATTACAAGGCCAGGCTCCAATCGTTGATAATATTTTACAATACCGGCAGTTAGCCAAGTTACAATCGACCTATGTTGAAGGTTTATTAAAAGTGGCTGATGAGGCTGACCATAAGGTGCATACGCGTTATACGCAAACCCTAACTGCCACGGGAAGATTGTCGTCTGTAGATCCTAATTTGCAAAATATTCCGGTTAGGTTAGAGGAAGGTAGGAAGATTCGCCAGGCCTTTGTTCCAAGTAAGCCCGGCTGGGAGATTTTTTCTTCCGATTACTCACAAATCGAATTGCGGGTCCTAGCTCATATTTCGGGAGATGAAAACATGCAAGCGGCCTTCAAGAGAGGGCTCGATATCCATGCCAACACCGCAATGAATATTTTTAACTTAGATAGTCCGGATGAAGTAACCCCTAATTTAAGGCGACAAGCTAAGGCCGTTAACTTTGGAATTGTTTATGGGATTAGTGATTTTGGGTTAGCTAGAAACATTGGGATTACCAATAAAGAGGCAAAGACATTTATTGATAACTACTTTGCCGCCTTTCCTGGGGTGCATCAATATATGCAAAAGAGTGTTGCACTAGCTAAGAAGCAAGGCTATGTCGAAACCTTGTTTAAGCGGCGGCGTTATCTGCCCGACATTCATGCCAAGAACTTTAATTTACGGTCATTTGCTGAGCGAACTGCAATGAATACGCCAATTCAAGGGAGTGCAGCAGACATTATCAAAGTTGCCATGATTAGGATGAACGAGATGTTGGCTAAAGAAAACTTAGCTGCAAAAATGTTACTCCAAGTGCATGATGAATTGATTTTTGAAGCGCCAAAAGAAGAAATTCCAATTTTAGAACGCCTAGTCCCAGAGGTGATGGATTCGGCGGTTAAATTAACGGTGCCGTTAAAAGTTGAAAGCAAGCATGGACGCAGTTGGTTCGATGCTAAGTAAGGGGGAAATTAAATGCCAGAGTTACCAGAAGTTGAAACAGTTAGACGGGGCTTAATGTCTTTAGTAGCTGGAAGTAAGGTGAGCCAAGTAGAAGTTTCATATCCGAAAATGATTATAGGAGCTAGTGATGAATTCAAGCAGCGGTTAACCGGGCAGACGCTAGAGCGAATTGACCGACGGGGAAAATTTTTGCTGTTACGTTTTAGTAATGAGTGGACTGTGATTTCGCATTTACGGATGGAAGGTAAATACTTTGTCAGACAAGTGGACGCGCCTGTTGAAAAACACACGCACGTTATTTTTACTTTGGCTGACGGGCGCCAGTTGCGTTACAATGACGTGCGGAAGTTTGGGCGCATGCAATTAGTGCAGACTGGAAGTGAGCAGACGGTCAAATCTTTAGCCAAACTAGGACCTGAACCGACCGCAGCTGAATTTTCCTTTGCAACATTTTATGAACAGTTGCAAAAAAAGAAAAAGGCCATCAAACCGGCTTTATTAGATCAAAATTTAGTAGTGGGCATTGGTAATATTTATGCTGATGAAATCTTATGGTTAAGCAAGGTTCATCCCGCTACCCCTTGTAACCAGTTAACTAGCAAGCAAGCCCAAGCGATTCATGACAACACAATTGAGGAGTTAAGCAAAGCAGTTGAAGCGGGGGGGACAACCATTCGTTCATATACCGATGCCTTTGAGCAGACGGGTTCCTTCCAATTCGCTCTACACGCTTACGGTCAGACAGGCAAGCCTTGTCCTCGCTGTCAAACGCCAATCGAAAAAATAGTGCTCGCACAACGTGGGACGCATTTTTGCCCTCACTGTCAACAGGTGAAGTAAAATGACTTATATTTTAGGATTAACCGGTGGAATTGCCAGTGGTAAATCGACTGTTAGTGCTTATTTAGCCCAAAATGGTGCCTTGATTATAGATGCTGATTTGATTGCTAGGCAGGTGGTGGCTAAAAAGAGTAGTGGCTTAAAGCAGATTGTAGCTAAGTTTGGTGGAGAAATTCTTACTGCTAGCGGTGAATTAGACCGTAAGAAATTAGGTAAGTTAGTTTTTAGCAATAGGGAATTGCTCAAAGCACTAACCGACATTACCGGGCCGCTAATTAGGGCAGAGATTTTACGTGAAATAGAGGCAGCTAAAAAAGCCCAAGTTAAACTGGTTGTTTTAGATATCCCCCTTCTATTTGAAACAGGATATCAGACTTTATGTGACAAAGTAATGGTAGTAACAATCCCAAGCAAGTTGCAACTTGAACGGGTAATGAAGCGGGATAATCTAAGCGCAGCTGAAGCTCGTAAAAGAATTGCTAACCAGTTGCCAGCAAGTAAGCGTAATGAGTTAGCGGATGTTTTAATTGACAATTCTAAAAGCGTTGCTGAAACCTATCAACAAGTGCTAAAATGGCTTAAGATAGAAGCTTTATGCTGATTTGCATAAATTTTAAGAATTAATACTGAGGTGAGGAACAATGAAGTGTCCCCAGTGTCATAATAATAGTTCACGGGTAGTAGATAGTCGGCCCGCTGATGATGGGCATGCTATTCGGCGGCGCCGTGAATGCGAACAGTGTGGTTATCGGTTTACAACCTTTGAACGAATTGAAGTAATCCCATTACTAGTAATTAAAAGAAATGGAACGCGTGAAGAGTTTAGTCGTGATAAAATCTTACGGGGGATTATGCGGGCGGCTGAAAAACGGCCTGTTGGCATGGATGAAATAACGAAAATTGTTGATCAAGTTGAAGCTAAGGTCCGAGCAGTTGGGGGAAACGAAATCTCTAGCCAAGCAATTGGACAGTATATAATGGATATCTTGGTAGATGTTGACGAGATAACCTATATTCGCTTTGCCAGTGTTTACCGCCAATTTAAGGATATGCGTGCTTTTGCTGATGAATTAAATGAATTGATGGATAGAGAGCATCATTAATAATTAATAAAGAAGGTAGAGGCGATGTTAAGGAGCGGGCGTGAAATTGTTGCCGGCTGGAAAGACTTGGATGTGCAAGCCGGTTTTATAATAACGGCTAAGACCTGGTTGAATCTAGAAATGGTCAGCCAGGCATTACCATTGTACCAGCCATTAATGGGGGTAAGTGCTTACGGGGTGTATGCCTTTTTGAGCGCCAATGTTGATTATAAGCCACTTTTGTCTAAGCGCAAGGCGCATAAAGAATTACTGGTGAACCTAGGTGTAGATTTACCAACTTTT
Source organism: Ligilactobacillus agilis DSM 20509 (assembly GCF_001436215.1). Taxonomy (GTDB): domain Bacteria; phylum Bacillota; class Bacilli; order Lactobacillales; family Lactobacillaceae; genus Ligilactobacillus; species Ligilactobacillus agilis. The sequence goes on along the minus strand of NZ_AYYP01000019.1, from coordinate 16,424 downwards.
TATGAGGCACGCATTAAGTTAGAGGCCCTAGGCCTTTTGAAAACTTATATGCAAGAGGATTCTTTAGGCAAGCTCTACATCTACGAAGTCCAACAACCATTGATGGGGCAGAGCTTTTTTACTGATGATTTGATGGCCGCCTTGCTGTTGGAAACGGTGGGGCAAAGACAATTTGAACAACTCGAAAGAAAGTACAATCCTAAGCAACTAAACCACCCTCAGGCAGTGGAAATCACCAAAAATTTATTAGAGGTGTATAAGTTAACACAGACAGATAATTTATATACCCCCAAAGTGATTGGTGGGCAAAAAGTTGCTGCAAGTAAGGTGGTTGCTAATTTAGAAGATGACCTAGACAAGCAGTTCTTACAGCAACTATTGACTAAATCCTTTATAAATGCCCAGGTATTAGTAGAGCACTATGATGCCCTAAAAACGGTCCACCTCCTTTATGGCTTAGATGAGTTACAGATAGTGCAGCTGCTAGAGCAGGCGGCCAATGTCCAAACAGGGCAAGTTGACTTGCTGAAATTTAAGCAATTAGCTAGCCAGCAGTTTGAGAGTCGGTTAAATTTAAAGGCCAGTATCCAAACAGAAGTGGCACCGCCTGCCAAGGTGGATAATAGTGGAATGACCACTGAAGATTTACAATTAATAGCAGCTTGTCGGGCCTACTTACCCCTTGAATTTTTAGAGAAATTAAAGGCGGACATGGGTACCTTTGCGACTAAAAATGAGCGCTACTTGGTTCAAAATTTAGTCGAACGACAAAGCCTACCTAATGCGGTGATTAACATTTTGATTCACTACCTATTGTCGGATCAAAATAAACCTTACTTTGGCTCTAATTTTGAAAGTATTGCGGCAGATTGGGCTAAAAAACAAATTAGCAATCCCGAAGATGCTATTAGACAGGTAAGGAGTTTTTATCAACGTAAAGATAAACAAGCTAAGCAAACGAAGTTTCAACCAGTTAAAAGACGGGTTATTCAAAAGGAGAGCTTACCAGCTTGGGCAAAACCTGATTATCAAGAAGAGGACACGCCTGATGACCCGGCTAAGAGTAAGCAAATTGAGCAGTTAATGGCTAAGATTAATGCTAAGAAGAAATCGGAAAGTTGAGGTGAGGCTAGTGGAAAATGTAGGTAAGGTATTGCAGGAGAAAATGAGGACGACTGATATGCGGCAACGCTACCAGAAGTTAGTCACTAAAGCATTAGCAGACCCTGATGTAAAAACTTTTCTGCAAGCACACCGGGCTGAATTGACCCAAGAAGATATCGAAAGAAGTGCTAGCAAACTATACGAGTACGTTAAAATTAAGGAAAATATTGCCCAGGGAAAAGAAATTCCCATGCCGGGTTATTCACCTAGTTTAATGATTTCGCAGCATAGGATAGAGGTTAACTATGTACCAACGGCTGAATTGCTAGCTCAAAGGGAACAATTAGCTAGACAGACGCGAGTGCGAACAATTAATATGCCTAAGAGTATTAGGCGGGCACGTATCGAAGATTATGATCAAACCAAGCGCCAAGACGTTTTAATGGCGGCGCTAGCTTTTATTGATGCCTATCAAGAACAACCACAGGAGTTTCATAAGGGAATGTATCTCCAAGGGAAATTTGGCGTGGGCAAAACGTTTTTATTAGCTGCGATTGCCAACGAATTAGCAGCTAATGGTTTTAAAAGTACCTTGGTTCATTTTCCCTCCTTTGCGGTTGAAATAAAAAGTGCGATTGGTGAAAATAACACTAAGCAGCTAATTGATGAAATCAAAAAAGCACCGGTATTAATGCTAGACGATATTGGGGCAGAACAGCTTAGTTCTTGGTTGCGTGATGATGTGTTAGGGGTTATTCTCCAATACCGTATGCAAGAAGAGCTACCAACCTTTTTTAGTTCTAACCTAGCGATGGCCCAGCTGGAAAGTGAATATTTAACGGTCAATAACCGGGGGGAAGCAGAGCCTGTCAAGGCGCGCAGAATCATGGAACGAATCCGCTTTTTGGCTAGTGAGTATTTGGTAGAGGGGCCTAATCGTAGACAAAAGTAAATTTAAGCTTGCAATCTTTTTTAGATAGTGCTTAAATATAGTTAAATCGTGTAAGAGTTAAATGAAATTTAAGCAGGGAGCGAGGGCGTGACTGAAAACCTCGCAGTAAATTTTTTGCCGCTCTTATTTTAAGAGCCCAATGAAAAGTTGGGCCGGGTCGAACCCGTTAACAACGGACTTGAGGAGGTTAGGCTTAGTCTAGCCTTAAAAATCGGGTGGAACCACGTTAATGACGTCCCTAGTATCAATAGATGCTAGGGACTTTTTTATTTATCAATTCTAGGAGGAAGCAGAATGGGACAAATTAAAGTAACTTTTCCAGATGGTGCTGTCAAAGAATTTGCAGCTGGTGTTACAACTAAAGAAATTGCTGAGTCAATTTCAATCAGCCTTGCCAAAAAGGCAGTAGCTGGTAAGTACAATGGTAAGCTAGTTGCCTACCAAGCAGGCTTAACAGAAGATGGAGCGCTTGAAATTATCACTAAGGATTCTGACGAAGGGCTAGTTGTTTTATGGAATACAGCTTCTAAAGTGTTAGCTGCCGCTTTAAAGCAACTTTATCCAGAAATGCACTTTGGTCAAGGTCAAGAAACTGAACATGGTTTCTACTTCGATACTGATAACCAAGCAGGCCAAGTGGCAGAAACAGACTTTGAAAAAATTGAAGCCAAAATGAAGGAATTGGTAAAGGCTAACTTAGAGATTGAAACAGTCAGCTACTCAAAAGAAGAAGCGTTAAAATTAGTAGCTGGTGACCCTTATCAAACAGAGTTGGTTGAAGAACAAGCACAAGAAGGTCAAGTAATTGGTAAGAAGTTAGGTGATTTTGTAGACTTCTCTAATGTTGTGACCCTTGAAAAGACAGGGGCTGTTAAGGTCTTTAAGATTTTATCAGTAGCTGGTGCCTACTGGAAGGGTGCCTCAAGTAATCCAATGCTTCAACGGGTTTATGGGACTGCCTTCTTGAAGCAAAAAGACTTGGATGCAGAGTTAGTGCGGCAACAAGAGGCACGTGAACGTGACCACCGGGTAATCGGTAACAAGTTGGACTTGTTCTTTGTTGACCCTAAGGTTGGGGCAGGATTGCCATACTGGATGCCTAACGGTGCTACAATCAGACGGGCAATTGAACGTTACATCATCGATAAAGAAGTAGCTTGGGGCTTCCAACACGTTTATACTCCAGTTTTAGCTAACTTAGATCTCTACAAGCAATCCGGCCACTGGGACCACTACCGTGAAGATATGTTCCCACCAATGGATATGGGTGATGGTGAAATGCTTGAATTACGGCCAATGAACTGCCCATCTCACATTCAAGTCTTCAACCACCACAAGCGTTCATACCGGGAATTACCACTTCGAATCGCAGAATTAGGGATGATGCACCGTTATGAAAAATCCGGGGCCTTGACTGGTTTATCCCGTGTGCGGGAAATGACGCTAAATGATGGTCATGACTTCATCGAACCAGATCACATCGAAGATGAAATTAAGACCTTGATTCAACTGATGACAGAAGTTTACCATGACTTTGATATCACTGACTATCGTTTCCGTCTTAGTTACCGGGATCCAGAAAATACTGAAAAGTATTTCGATGACGACGAAATGTGGGAAAAATCTCAAAGCAAGTTAAAAGCTGCTATGGATGATATGGGCTTAGAATACTTTGAAGCAGAAGGTGAAGCTGCATTCTATGGTCCTAAGATTGACGTGCAAACAAGAACTGCTTTGGGTGGCGAAGAAACATTGTCAACCATCCAATTGGACTTCTTATTACCTGAACGCTTCGACCTATCATACATTGGGGCCGATGGGCAAGAACACCGCCCAGTTATGGTTCACCGGGGAATTGTTTCAACAATGGAACGGTTCACAGCCTACCTAACCGAAATTTACAAGGGGGCTTTCCCAACTTGGTTGGCACCAAAGCAAGTTGAAATTATCCCGGTTAAAAATGAATTACACTTCGATTACGCTAAGCAACTTCAAAGTAAGTTAGCAGCTCACCATATTCGGGTTTCAATCGATGATCGTAACGAAAAGATGGGTTACAAGATTCGGCAAGCGCAAGTTAATAAGGTTCCATACACTTTAGTAGTTGGTGATAACGAAAAGGCCGAAGAAACTGTAACTGTACGTAAGTATGGTGAAGAACAAACTCAAGCTATGAGTCAAGCTGACTTTATGGCAATGTTGAGTCGCGATATCGAATCATACTCACGAAAAGAAAATTAAGCCTTGACAAGACTTAGTAATCTTTGTTACTATGTAAAAGTTGAGAAAAAAGCAGAGGCTCCCGCTTCTCGCCTAAGGAATAAGTGAGTTCCTGGGCAAGGATAACTGAAATTAATTCCGATAAAAACGGATTAGTGCGGGCGTCTAGTGATAGATGCCCGTTTTTTTCTGCATTTTCTCTGAGATTATTTGGAGGTGAAACGCCATAGCAGTTGATAAGATGGTGAATGACGGTATTCGCGCACGCGAATTACGTTTAATAGCAGTTGATGGTTCTCAACTTGGGGTAAAAACCAAGCAAGAAGCATTACAGTTAGCAGACCAAGCTAACTTAGACCTTGTGTTAGTGGCACCCAAAGCGAAGCCGCCTGTTGCCAAGATCATGGATTATGGGAAGTATCGTTTTGAGTTGCAGAAGAAACAGCGTGAAGCTCGGAAGAAGCAAAAAGTGGTTAACGTTAAGGAAGTCCGCTTAAGCCCAACGATTGACACGAATGACTTCAATACGAAGATGAAGAATGCACAAAAATTCCTTGCTAAGGGTGATAAAGTTAAGGTTTCGATTCGGTTTAAGGGTCGGGCGATTACCCATAAGGAAATTGGTCGTGACGTTCTTAATCGGTTCGCAGAGGAGACAAAAGAAGTGGCCACTGTTGAATCAAAACCAAAAATGGATGGGCGTAGCATGTTCTTAATGCTCGCACCTAAGGCTGAAAAATAACAGCTAAAATATCTAGGAGGAAGATTGTATCATGCCAAAACAAAAGACACACCGCGCATCAGCAAAACGCTTTAAGCGTACAGGAAATGGTGGTTTGAAGCGTTCAAACGCCTACACATCACACCGTTTCCACGGTAAGACTAAGAAGCAACGTCGCCAATTGCGCAAGGCATCAATGGTATCTGCTTCAGATATGAAACGTATCAAGCAAATGCTTTCCCAAATGAAATAAACTTTCATTGTTCGTTTTACACTGTAGTGCCAGTAGAAAGCACAGTTATAGATTATCTAGCCCAATGAGATGGCTAAAACAGACAAATTGTTTGTTTACTTTTAAGGAGGAATTCACATGCCACGTGTTAAAGGTGGAACAGTTACGCGTAAACGTCGTAAGCGCGTCTTAAAATTAGCTAAAGGTTACCGCGGTTCAAAGCATATTCAATTCAAGGTTGCTAAGCAACAAGTAATGAAGTCATACCAATATGCATTCCGTGATCGTCGTAAGACTAAGTCAAACTTCCGTAAATTATGGATTGCACGGATTAACGCTGCAGCACGTATGAATGATATTAGCTACAGCAAGTTAATGCACGGTTTGAAGTTAGCTGAAATTGATGTTAACCGTAAGATGTTAGCTGACCTTGCAGTTAACGATGCAGCTGCATTTACTGCAATCGTTGAAGAAGCTAAGAAGGCTTTAGCAAAATAAGCACTAGTTAATAAGGTAAAGGGCTGTGCCAGCAATGGTATGGCTCTTTTATTTTAGGTGAGAATTTCTTAATAGGTTAGCGGATAAGTTGCCTATTTTGTAAATAATCAACTATAATTAAGAAAGATAAATTTTTAGGAAGGAAAAGCTAGTTTGAGTGACTAGTAGGGAAGGATGTTTAACAAATTCAAACCAACTTGGATGATAGAGTCAATTTATGATTTGCAACCGGCAGAATTAAAGGCGCGGGGAATTAAGGTAGTGTTAACTGACTTAGATAATACGTTGATTGCCTGGAATAATCCTTTGGGCACCCCCCAATTACGCGAATGGTTAGAGGTCATGAAGAAGGCCGAACTTCCGGTGGTGGTCGTTTCTAATAACAATCATCAGCGGGTAAAAAAGGCGGTGGCACCTTTTGGCTTGCCGTTTATTTCCCGGGCCCTAAAACCATTAGGACGTGGCATTAAGCTGGCGAAGAAACAATTTGACGTGCAAGATAGTGAATTGGTGCTGGTGGGTGACCAAGTCTTAACAGACATTGCTGCTGCTAACCATACTAACATTCGTAGTATATTAGTTAAGCCAATCGTTCAAACTGATGCGTGGAATACACGGATTAATCGCGGGATTGAAAAAATTGTGAAAAAGCAATTACTAAAACAAGGTGACTTAAAGGAAAGTTGGGGGCATACACTAAATGACTGAATTAAATGAAGCTTTATATTGTATTGGTTGTGGGGCAAAGGTTCAAACCGTGGATAAGAACCAACCAGGGTTTACACCGAAATCTGCTTTGGAAAAAGCTTTAGATACCAATGAAGTTTACTGCCAACGTTGTTTTAGGTTGAGACATTATAATGAGGTGGCAGATGTTTCTTTAACCGACGATGATTTCTTGGCCTTATTAAACCGTATTGGCGAAGCAGACGCCTTAATAGTAAACGTAATCGATATTTTTGATTTTAATGGTTCATTAATTCCTGGTCTGCATCGCTTCGTAGGCAATAATCCCGTTTTGATGGTGGGAAATAAGGAAGACTTGTTGCCTAAGTCTTTAAAACGCTCTAAGTTGCAAGATTGGGTTAGACAAGAAGCCAATAAGCAAGGGTTACGGCCGCTAGAGGTTGTTTTGACAAGTGCTAAGAAAAACCATTCGATTGACCGGTTGTTAGCCTTAATTGATAAGTACCGGCAAGGGCGAGATGTATACGTTGTGGGTGTTACTAACGTCGGGAAGTCGACATTAATTAACCAAATTATCAAGCAAAAAACGGGCATCAGTGATTTAATTACCACCTCACGCTTCCCAGGAACGACGTTAGATCGGATTGAAATTCCCTTTGGCGATGGACATGATTTAATTGATACCCCAGGGATTATTCACCGTCACCAAATGGCCCACTACTTGTCTGCTAAAACATTGAAATTAGCTAGTCCCCAAAAAGAAATCAAGCCTAAGGTTTATCAGTTAAATGAAGGCCAAACCCTCTTTTTAGGGGCGTTAGCGCGGTTTGATTATTTAGCAGGACCTAAGCAAGGGGTAGTTGCTTATCTAGATAATAATTTAATGATTCACAGAACCAAGACGCAAAATGCGGCTAGTTTTTATGATAAGCACGCAGGGGAATTGTTAGCTCCACCAAGTAAAGATGAGTTAGCCAAATTTCCTAAGTTAGTGAGGTTTGAGTTTAAGGTTGATGTTAAAAGTGATTTAGTATTTGCTGGTTTAGGTTGGATTACGGTTAAAGCAGGAACCGTTGTGGCAGGCTGGGCTCCTGAAGGAGTTGCAGTTGTCTTAAGACGGGCGATGATTTAAGGAGGAAAATGATGGCAGGATTAAGAGGAAAACAAAAACGGTATCTAAGGAGTCAAGCACACGAGATGCGGCCCTTATTTCAAGTGGGAAAGGATGGTCTTAGTGCCAACTGGCTCAAACAGATTGAAGATGCAATCGAAAAAAGAGAGTTATTAAAAATTAATTTATTACAAAATACGATGGTGGAAGTGGCTGAAGTAAAGGAATTTATTGAAGCGCACAGTCAAATTCAAGTGGTACAAACAATTGGACATGTTTTGGTCTTGTATTGTCCCGCTAAGAAAAAAGAACACCGGTCATATTCGCTAGAAGTGGCCAAATTATAGAAGAACTAGGAAGTGTTTTCGGTGACGGTTTATACAGTTAAAACACCACAGGTAGCAGTTTTGAGTCAGGTGGACTACCAGGGGCCTAAGAAAAAAGTTGGCTTACTTGGGGGGACGTTTAATCCGCCTCACCTAGGTCACCTGGTAATGGCGGATCAAGTCTTAGATCAACTAGATTTAGATGAGGTCTTGCTGATGCCAGATAATCTGCCGCCCCATGTAGACACTAAGGAAACAATTGCGGCAAAGCAACGCTTGGAAATGGTGAAACTAAGTGTCGAGGGTAACCCTAAGTTAGGGATAGAAGATATTGAACTGAAGCGAGGCGGGGTATCTTACAGTTATGATACCGTTAAGTACCTAAAGCAGCTTCACCCAGAAAATGATTATTACTTTATCATAGGTGGCGACATGGTCGAATATTTACCTAAGTGGTATCGAATTGATGAGTTAGTTAAAATGATTCAGTTCGTAGCAGTTAGTCGTGAGGGTTTTAAACGGACTAGTAAGTATCCACTCTTGTGGGTAGATGTTCCTACAATCGGAGTTAGTTCATCACTAATTAGGCAAAAAGTAGCGCAAGGATGTTCAATCAAATATCTTGTAACGGATGGGGTAGCGCAATATATTGATAAAGAAGGGTTATATCGTGAATGAGTTAATATATAAAGAGGGAATTTTTCCAAGCAATAAGCGTGAAGAATTATTAACCCGGGTAGCGGCTAGTGTCAGTGAGTATCGTTATAAGCATATTTTAGGCGTTGAGCAGGCTGCTAGGAAACTTGCACTTAGATTTAATGAAGATGAGGAACTAGCTAGTATCGCTGCCTTGGTCCACGACTATGCTAAAGAAAGAAGTGACGCTGACTTCAAGCAAGTTATTATGGCCAATGGTTTAGATCAGGATTTATTGAACTGGAATAACTTCATTTGGCACGGAGTGGTTGGGGCCGAAATTATCAAAGCCGAGTTAAACATTAATGATGAACGCGTCTTAAATGCGGTGAGAAAGCATACGGTGGGCGCGGCCGTTATGACGACCCTTGATAAAATTATCTATGTAGCCGACTTTATCGAGGCTGGCCGTGATTTTCCGGGGGTTGAACTAGCCCGAAAATTAGCTGAAAAAGATTTAGATTTAGCGGTGGCTTACGAAACCAAACATACCTTAGAGTATTTACTGGCTCAAAATAAAACAATCTACCCAGCGGCTATTTTAACCTATAATGCCTATGTCGCTGGTAAAAATATGGAGGATTTTAATGGATAGCAAAGAATTATTAGAAACAGTTGTAAAAGCAGCAGATAGTAAGCGGGCCGAAGAAATTGTGGCCTTAGACGTAGCAAATGTTAGTTTATTAGCTGACTATTTTGTTATTATGCAAGCCAATTCAGAACGGCAAGTAAAAGCGATTGCCGATGAGATTGAAGAAAAGGTTGCAGCAGCTGGCGTACAAGTTCGTGATATTGAAGGGAAAAACGCGGCTAACTGGGTACTATTGGACTTTGGTGACGTGGTGGTCCATGTCTTTAGAACAGAAACAAGACAATTTTATAACTTAGAAAAATTATGGGCTGAAGCACCACTAGTGGATGTTTCTGACTGGGTGAAAGACTAATGATTTATACGACCTTCGCACAGTTGTATGATGAGTTAATGGATCCAGACATGTATGCTAATTGGCTAGACCTAGTTAAAACACAGCTTCCGGCTAATGCCAACTTGTTAGATTTAGCATGTGGTAGCGGGAGGTTAGCCGTTAGTTTGGCTCAAAATGGTTATCAAGTAGCAGGCTTAGATTTATCAGAAGAAATGTTAGCTTTGGCTGATTACCATGCTCGTCAAGCGGGGGTGGAGTTAGAGCTTTATCAAGGCGATATGACTGATTTGAGTCAGTTGGAAAATTATGAGTACGTTACTTGTTTTGCGGATTCCTTGTGTTATCTGCCAACCCAAGCTGATTTACAAGCTTGTTTTCAAGCGGTATACCAACACCTAGAGCCAGGTGGGAAATTCTTATTTGATGTGATTACCCCCTACAAGACCGATGTGGTTTATCCGGACTACATGTATAATTACAGCGACGAGGAGCAAGCTTTTTTGTGGAATAGCTACTCAGGGCAAGACGAGCACAGTGTTATTCATGATTTAACCTTTTTTATTTATGATGATAAAAAGGCCGCCTATGAACGCTTAAGCGAGCTTCACTATGAGCGGACCTATCCATTGGTGACGTATAAAACGATGTTGGCCCAAGCGGGTTTTAAACAAGTGGAAGTTAGCGCTGATTTTGCTAGGAAAGAGGCTACTAAAACTGATGAACGATGGTTTTTTATTTGTCAAAAGTAGGTGAGTAAACTGGAAGCTGTAGGAATTATTACTGAATACAATCCCTTTCATAATGGACATTTACACCAACTAAATGTAATTAAAGAAAAGGCACCCACGGCTTGTATCGTGGTGGTGATGAGTGGTAACTTCTTGCAAAGAGGCGAGCCTGCATGCTTAGATAAATGGACTCGGGCCAAAGAGGCACTTGCAAATGGAGTCGATTTAATAATTGAACTCCCGCCCCAGGCTTGCATTCAGCCTGCAGATAGGTTTGCCTTTAACGGCGTCAACGGATTAGCTAGCTTGGGGGTAGATTATCTAGTCTTTGGGGCGGAGCATGCAGAATATGATTTTATGAATTATGCTAGTCAAGTTCAAGGTTTAAAAGGCGAGTTTAAAAAGTACAATCAATCTTATGCGGCTAGTATTCAAGCTGCGATTACACAGGCCTTAGGTCATGAGTTAGCTGAGCCAAATGATTTATTAGCCTTAGCATATGCTAAGGCTAATTTAAAGCTGGGTTCACCTTTAAAGTTGCAACCTATTCAAAGAATCCAAGCTGGTTATCACGAGTTAGCCTTGAAAGCTGGTCAACAGATAGCAAGCGCCTCAGCGATTAGAAGCAATTACCAACAAGGGCGGCTAGCTGAATTAAGGACCTATGTTCCACATGAAACCTATGTCGACCTGAGTGATAACTCCTTAGTTTTTTGGGATGATTTCTGGCCGTTTTTGCGCTATAAGTTATTAACAACTACGCCTAAGGAGTTAGCTAATATTTACGGGATGGCCGAGGGGATAGAGTACCGGTTAGTCCAAAAGGCTAATGAGCTGGCCCATGGTAGTAGCTTCGATGATTGGTTGCACGCAGTCAAAACCAAGCGTTTTACCTATACAAGGTTAGCCCGCCTGGCGATTGCAATGTTATTGAACTTACAAACTGAAGATATCACAAGTTATAATGAAGCCCCTTATTTTAGGCTTTTAGGCTTTACCAAGCGGGGCCAAGAATACCTGAACGCTAAGAAAAAACAGTTTACTTATCCGTTAGTAACCAAGGTTACCCAAAAAGATGCTAAGGGGCCATTAGCGGTAGATTACCGGGTAGGGAAGCTTTATCAAAGTCTAACTGGTAAAGAGCAGGACTTGAAAAAGGCGCCACTGCGCATTTTTTAGAGGGGTGTCAAGGAAAAAGCATTGACAAAGTATTTTGACCCAAGTATAATAAATTTTGTTGCATTAGGAGGAAAATAGCATGAAATGGTCACTAAATGAGTTACGTCAAGCCGGCAGTGAACCGATTATGGTTAACGAAGAGCTTGATTTAACTTCAGCTTTAAAAAAGCGGCGTCCAGAGATAATTTCTGCTTCTAAGGTTGCTGTTCAAGGGCTTTTTTCCGTGGATAAATTAGGAGTTTTAGGTTATTTCAAGGTCCAAGTCGAGTTGACCTTGCCGTCTACTAGATCACTTGAACCAACGGTGTTGCCACTTTCATTTGAAGTCACGGAACACTATGTCTCCTACCATGAGCATGATTTGTCAGGCTTTGAAGATACTGACGTCGTGATTGTGTTAGACAAGGATATCCTTGATTTTGACAGAGTAATTGAAGATAATATTTTATTGCAAATTCCTATGCAGGTGTTGACAAAAGCAGAGCAACAAGCTCAGTCCAAGCAGATGCCTTCGGGCCAGGACTGGCGGGTTGTCAGTGAAAGTCAGTTGGAACAACTACGAAAAGATGAAAAAACACTTGATCCTAGGTTAGCGAAGTTAGCCGATTTTTTTGGAGAAAATCAAGAAGATTAGTTGCAAATTTTGGCTAGAACAAGTAAAATTCTTTTTGTTGGATATTTTTGAAATAGATTAAGGAGGTGTTTTCCCAATGGCTGTACCAGCACGTAAAACATCTAAGACACGTAAAAGATTACGTCGGACTCACTACAAGCTTACAGCGCCAGGCATGAGTGCATGCCCTAACTGTGGCGAATTACGTAAGTCTCACCACGTATGCTCAAACTGTGGCTACTACGGTGATAAAGAAGTCGTAAAAGTTAAATAATGCTTGAAAGTAACCCTCGAAAAGCGCTACATATGGGTGTTTTTCGAGGGTTATTTTTTATTTTCGCTAGTCGTTTATAAGTATGGTAAAATGGTTGGTGATAACTAAAGGATAGAGAGGTTTCTTTTGAATGCAAGTACATAATGTAGAACTAACGATTAGTGCCGTTAAGCCTGAACAATATCCGGATAAAGGGTATCCAGAAATTGCTTTGGCAGGGCGGTCTAATGTTGGTAAATCATCGTTAATCAATAGTTTAATCAACCGGAAAAATTATGCACGGACTTCAAGTCAACCTGGTAAGACTCAAACCCTGAATTTTTACAATATTGAAGATGAATTATATTTTGTAGATGTACCTGGCTATGGTTATGCAAAGGTTTCGCAAAAGGAACGGGAAAAATGGGGCCGGATGCTAGAAACTTATTTTGAAAAACGTCAGGAGTTAAAAGGGGTAATTTCACTAGTTGATGCACGACACGAGCCAACTAAGTTAGACCAACAGATGGTAGAATTCTTGCACTACTATAATTTGCCACTACTGGTTGTGGGAACTAAACTCGATAAGATCCCTAAGAGTAAATGGAACAAGGCAGAAAGTACGATTAAAAAGACCTTGAAGTTAACCGGCAAGGATCGGTTAGTGTTGTTTTCTGCGGTAACTAAACAAGGTAAAGAAGATATTTGGGCTTGGATTGAACAACAAGCTCAATTAGAAAGTGGGGCTAATTAACTTGGAATTTAACGAGTATCAAGAAAAAGCAAACCGGACCCTATACGGAAATGAGCAGGTATTAACTAATTGTGCCTTGGGCTTAGCAGGAGAAGCAGGGCAGTTAATTTATTTGATTAAAGATTATACTTTCAAAGGTAAGGAATTAGATAGGGACAAAATGATTCATGAGATGGGAGATGTCTTGTGGTATTTGTCGCAGATTGCTCAGTGGGCCGATATTCCTTTCGATGAAGTGGCTAAAAATAATATTGAAACCTTAAACAAGCGTTATCCAGACGGATATTCACCAGCTAAATAAATTAAAAATCTACGTACTATAAACTCACACTAGTTCATAGTACGTAGATTTTTTAGTAAAGTTAGCTAGCTTAGTTTTTAGAACGAGGCTTTTTTTCGTTCTTGTCAGCAGCTTCTGCTTGTTTGGAATCAGCCTTTTTTTTAGGTGGTTCTATTGGATCAAGCGCAAATTTATTGAATAAGGTTTCAAGATCGACTTGTTGATTAACCTTTAAACTCATGGTAGTCACTCCCTATTTTTTCTCAAGAATAACAGTTTTGGTTGAAAAATTCAATTAGTCAGCCTAAGGCTTACTGCATATTTTTTACTTAATAATTAGCCTGAATTAAAGGGTAAATCATAAATTAAGCGGGATTTATAGGGCTAGGCGTGAGGAGAATCGAAATGAATATTTACATTTTATATTCATTTTCGCGTTTTATATTGCATAAATAACCATTAGATAGTATACTAAGACACATCATCAGGAAATAAAAAGAGGGAGAGCTTATGAAAAAACTAAAGCAATTATTGATATTATTTACATTGTTAGTAACGCTATTTATGCCTGTCAGTCAAATCAAAGCTGCTGATAATGAAGGGGCAGCAACTAATAGTAGTCAAACAACTGACGATTCGCTACAAAAAGTAAAAGATAAGGGGACTTTGGTAGTAGGGCTAAGTGCCGACTATCCACCTTATGAATTTACGGCTAAAGTTGATGGCAAAACAAAGTATGTTGGGATTGATATTGATCTAGCTAAGCAATTTGCAAAAGATATGGGTGTAAAGTTAGTAATTAAGAATATGAACTTTGATTCATTATTAGTAGCACTTGAAACTCATAAAGTTGACGCGGTTATTTCCGGAATGAACCCAACTACGGAAAGACAAAAGAGCGTAGATTTTTCAAATATCTATTATACTGGTGGCAAGTATATTGTTATCAATAAAAAAGATAAGACTAAGTACACAACGAAAGACAGTTTTTCCGGCCAAACTGTTGGGGCACAAAATGGGACGTTAGAATACTCCTTAATCCAAAAACAAATGGATGGTGCCAAGGTTAAAGGGTTGGCTAAATTAAATAACCTAATTTTAGCTTTACAATCTGGCAAAGTCGCAGGGGTCTTAATGGAAGAGGCAACGGCTAAGGCCTATGTTCAAAACAATAGCAATTTATACGCTTTTAATTCAAAAGTTAAAGTCAATACGAATGAAACCGGGACTGCGATTGCTTTTCCTAAGGGGTCTGCTAGTCTAGTTGCAGCAGCTAACAAGACGATTGCGGATGTTAAGAAGGCTGATTTAATCGACCAACAATATGTTCCTAACGCAGCCCAATATATGCAAACAGCAAGTAAGCAAAATACAATGTTGAACTACTGGACTTACTTCGCTAAGGGCTTGGAATACACCTTATTAATTACTGTAGTGGCTGTTTTCTTTGGCTTTATCTTAGGGGTCCTTTTAGCTTTAATGCGCTTGTCAAACGGCAAAATTTTACACAGTCTAGCTGTTGCCTACATTGAATTTATCCGGGGAACTCCATTGATGGTGCAAGTAATGTTTGTTTACTTTGGGGTTGGGGCGATTATCCAATCCTTACCAGCATTAGTAGCAGGGATTATTGCGGTGTCACTAAACTCCGCTGCTTACGTAGCAGAGGTTATTAGATCCGGGATTGAATCGATTGCTATCGGTCAAACAGAAGCAGCTAGAAGTTTAGGCTTGAGTCAAAAGCAAACCTACCAATACGTTGTCATTCCCCAAGCCATCAAGAACATTTGGCCAGCATTAGGTAATGAATTTATCACTTTAATCAAGGAAAGTTCGATTGTTTCGGTTATTGGTGTAGGTGATTTAATGTATCAGACCCAATTAGTACAATCAGCAACCTATAAAGGGGTAATGCCACTATTTATCACGATGTTGATTTACTTTGTAGTAACATTTACGTTATCGAAAGTATTAAACTATTTTGAAGGGAAGATGAAACATGCCTAAAACAATAGTTGAAGTTAAGAACTTAAAAAAGGTTTATGGAAAAAACGAAGTCTTAAAAGATATCTCTGAAAAGGTAGAACAAGGTCAGGTTATTTGTGTAATTGGACCATCCGGTTCAGGAAAAAGTACCTTTTTGCGGTGCCTAAATGTGTTAGAAAAACCAACGGCGGGAAAGGTAATTTTTGAAGGTAGTGAACTAACCAATATTTCAGATAAAGAGCTAAATGTATTAAGAGAAAAGATGGGGATGGTTTTTCAAAGCTTCAACCTCTTCCCTAACATGACCGTTTTGGAAAATATCAAGTTGGCGCCAATGAAAGTTAAGGGGGTTAGTGAAACTGAGGCAGAAACAACTGCTAAAGAGTTACTAGCCAAAGTAGGACTAGCGGATAAAGCCAGCCAATTTCCTCAAAGTTTATCTGGGGGACAACAACAACGGGTAGCAATTGCGCGAGCTTTAGCGATGAATCCAGAAGTAATGCTGTTTGACGAACCAACTAGTGCGCTAGACCCAGAAATGGTTGGGGAAGTTTTAAAAGTTATGCGTGATTTAGCTGATTCAGGGATGACGATGATTGTAGTCACTCATGAAATGGGATTTGCAAAAGAAGTAGCAGACCAGGTATGGTTTATGGCTGATGGTTATATTCAAGAAGTAGCAAGTCCAGATGAATTCTTCAGTAACCCTAAGTCAGAACGGGCGAAAGATTTTTTGAATAAGATTCTGTAAAGTAGGGGGTAGCAATAGGGTAATGAATCATAGAAGATTCGTTGCCCTATTTTTTTATGATTTAAATTGTTATTTAATTGCTAATCTATATAAAAAAGTGTTGACTAAGTTGCTTAAAGCAGGTATGATATAAAAGTTGACTGCTTGAGATATTAGTCTGGTGGTTAATCCAGTTTAAATCACTTTTAGTCAGTTAAGAAAAAACACTTGACAGATGCTTAAAAGTTGAGTAAACTAAAATAGTTGTCGCTAGAAATTATTTTTAATGATTATTAAAAATAATTCTTGACAGTCAAAATGATAGCTGTTAAAATTTTAAGAGTTGTCGCTACTGTTAATTGGTGATGGCATTTGAGTAGATCTTTGAAAACTGAACAAAGTTTTAGACAAACCAAATGTGTAGGGTC
>NZ_AYYP01000018.1 GCF_001436215.1 Ligilactobacillus agilis DSM 20509 | reverse complement strand
GAGCATCTGACTGTTAATCAGGGTGTCGACGGTTCGAGTCCGCCTACCGGAGTTAAATAGAAGACTAATGAGTGTTCTATTTTTTAATAGATCAGCATATTGAGTTATGGCCCGTTGGTCAAGTGGTTAAGACACCGCCCTTTCACGGCGGTAACATGGGTTCAAATCCCGTACGGGTCATTAGGCCGGCTTAGCTCAGCTGGTAGAGCATCGGTATCGTAAACCGAGGGTCACAGGTTCGAATCCTGCAGCCGGCATCCTTATATGTTGGCTATGCCTTGGTTAAAAGTGGAGTTACATTACGTAACTCCACTTTTTTTGTTTTTGACTAGTGCTTTTTACTTGACTTCAAGTTAACTTTAAGTTTTATCATTAAGTAGTAAATTAATGATGAAAGGAAGCGCTAATGATGCAAAAATTGACAAGTTTAACTTCAGACTTAAAACTAAGTAACGGAGTTACCATTCCTGGTTTAGGCTATGGGACCTACCAAACTCCCCCTGAAGATGCCTACCGTGCGGTTACTGATGCGTTAGCAGTTGGTTATCGGCACATCGATACAGCGGCTCTTTACGGAAATGAAAGTGGCGTCGGTCAAGCCGTTAAAGATAGTGGTTTAAAGCGTGAAGAGGTCTTCATCACCAGCAAATTGTGGAACACAGAACGTGGTTATGACAAGACTATGGCTGCCTTTGAGAAGACTTTAGCAGAATTAGGGACCGATTACCTTGATCTTTACCTAATTCACTGGCCAGCTAATGAAAAGCAATTTGGCCAAGAGGCTGCTGCTTTGAATTTAGATACTTGGCGGGCATTTGAAGACCTCTATAAAGCAGGTAAGATTAAGGCTATCGGGGTATCTAACTTTATGCCTAACCACTTGGAAGCTTTATTAGCACAGGCAGAAATTAAGCCAATGGTAAACCAAATTGAAGTTCACCCAGGTTGGCCTCAAACAGAGGCAATTCGTTATTGCCAACGTAATGATATCTTAGTGGAAGCCTGGGCGCCATTGGGAGAAGCGGCCGCTTTAAGTAACCCGGTTTTGGCTAAAATTGCTGCCAAATACGACCATACTCCAGCTCAAGTTTGCTTACGTTGGGAAATTCAACAAGGAATCTTACCATTGCCTAAGTCAGTTCATAGGGAAAGAATGGCAGAAAACACCAAGTTATTTGACTTTGAACTAACAGAAGATGAAATGGATATTATCGGTGCCTTACGTAACTTAGGGGGCAATGCAAGGTGCCAGATCAGGTAGATTTTTAAGATGATTGCCGAGGAAAAATACTATCGGATTGGTGAGGTGGCCAAGTTATACAACCTAACTACCCCTACAATTTGATTTTACGAAGAAATTGGCCTCTTTCTCAACTTAAAGCGTTCAGCCGGTGGCTTACGGATGTTTTCTGCAGAAGAGTTGGCCTGTATCGAAGACGTGGAGTGTTTGAAGAAAACGGGCATGCCCCTAAAAGATATTGCTGATTATATTAAGTGGAAGCAAGCAGGCGACAGTAGTCTGTTGCAGCGGTTAGAATTAATTAAGAAGCAAAAGCAAAGTCTAGAGCAAAATATTTTCGATTTGCAAAGAGAGTTAGAGAAATTGAAATATAAAGAATGTACTATCAAGCGGTGGTTGCGGCCGGGACGGAAGCTATCTTTAGTGGCGATTATGATAGCGAGTATTACCGGGCCCACCCCGATGAAGTAGTAAGTGAGGGATGATATTATGCGTGAAATTTCTTTAGGAAATGGTGAAATTAAAGCATCGCAGGTTGCATTAGGAATTATGCGAATGGGTGCTAAATCAGTTACAGAAGCTCAAAATATTTTAGAAACGGTGGCTGACCAGGGACTAAACTTCATTGATTCAGCTGATATTTATCATGATGGACACTCTGAAGAAGTCTTTGGGCAGGCTTTAAAGCAATCAAGCCTTAAGCGTGAAGACTTAATTATCCAGTCAAAGGCGGGCATTGTCTTAGAACACTCTAGAACTACCGCTGATGGCCTGGTTTTTGGCAAGCGCTATGACTTTTCCAAGGAGCACTTGCTAACGGCGGTCGATGGTATTTTGAGCCGCATGGGGCTCGATTACTTGGATAGTTTCTTGCTTCACCGGCCGGATCCGTTGATGGAAGTTGATGAGGTAGCAGAGGCCTTTAACCAACTACAAGCTAGTGGCAAGGTCCGGGCCTTTGGGGTTTCTAATTTTAACTCCCGGCAAATTGACTTACTGCAAAGTGCGGTGGATCAGAAATTGATTATTAACCAAGTGCAGTTGAGTTTGAAGCACACCCCGTTGATTGACCAAGGAATTTTTGTTAACCGTTTTGAAGACGAGGCAAGCGACCGGACCGGGGGTATGCTTGAGTATGCTCAGCAAAATAAGATTACCCTGCAGGCTTGGTCACCTTACCAATACGGGATGTTTAAGGGGGTCTTCATCGACAACCCTAAGTTCCCAGAGTTAAACCAGGTCTTACAAGCGGTAGCAGCTAAGTACGGAGTAACTAAAAATGCGATTGCTACGGCTTGGATTACCCGCTTGCCCCAAGATATTCAAGTTATCTTGGGTTCGATGAATCCAGTGCACTTAAAAGAAAGTCTGGCTGGAGCTGACATTAGGCTGACAAGACAAGAGTGGTATGACCTCTACTTGGCGGCTGGACACCAACTTCCTTAATTAAGAACTAGATTAAGGGTCCTTAAAAATTAGCTCCAAGAGCAAGTAAATAAATAAGGATTTATTTTTAAATTTAAGGAACTAGGGCGTAAAAAACGTTTTTTAGCGACGTTTTCGCGCTTTAGTTCCTTTTTATTATGGGTTAACGATGAGTTTAAACTAAAAAAATGAAAGAGTTTTCTAATTGATTGTTTGCGATTTTATCTGTAATAACTTAGATAAGATGGGGCTTGGATGAAAAGTTTTAATTTTTACTGAGAAAGTCACAGTTAATTAAATCGTTTTAGCGAGATTTACATGAGTTACTAATTAGGAAAAAGCCCTGTTTATTGACGCTATCCTTATAAAAAACTATAATTATTAATGTTACTTATAATTTTAATATGATTGACCCATCATTTTAATATTTAAGTTAGATATAACGGATTTAGTAATTAAACATGACTAAATCAAGATTTGGAGGAATTTTTCCATGAATGATAACACTAAGGAAGCAACCTTTTTAGGTCATCCGCGTGGTTTATCAACCCTCTTTTTCACGGAAATGTGGGAAAGGTTTTCATACTATGGAATGCGGGCCATCTTACTTTACTACATGTATTATGAAGTATCGAAGGGTGGACTTGGTATTCCACAAGCAACAGCTGCTTCAATTATGTCGATTTACGGTTCATTAGTTTACCTATCAAGTACGATTGGTGGTTTTATTAGTGACCGGATCTTAGGGAGTCGCCGGACCGTCTTTATCGGGGGCGTACTCATTATGTTTGGGCACATTGCCTTGGCAACGCCATTTGGTAAGACGGCCTTATTCATCTCAATTGCTTTAATCGTGATTGGGACCGGGTTATTAAAGCCAAACGTTTCTGAAATGGTCGGGGGTCTTTACTCCGAAGAAGATCCTAAGCGGGATGCCGGCTTTAGTATTTTTGTGTTTGGGATTAACTTAGGGGCCTTTATTTCCCCAATCATCGTTGGTTATTTAGGCCAAAACGTTAACTTCCACCTCGGCTTTTCTTTAGCCGCAATCGGGATGTTCTTTGGCTTAATCCAATACACCTTGGATGGAAAGAAGTACCTTTCCAAGGATAGCCTTTATCCAACCGACCCATTGGAACCCCATGAATTTAAGAGCTTAGCTAAGAAAGTAACTATTGGGGTAGTAGCCATTGCTTTGATTTTATTCATCATGTCACTCTTTGGTATGTTGACTATCTTAAATGTAATCAACCTGATTACAATTCTAGCGGTCTTAATTCCAATCTACTACTTTGTAGCAATGTTAAGTAGTCGCAAGATTACTAAGAAGGAACGCTCCCGGGTGCTAGCCTATATTCCGCTCTTTATCGCCTCAATTCTCTTTTGGTCGATTGAAGAACAAGGTTCAGTCGTATTAGCCTTGTTTGCGGAACAACAAACGAGACTGCACATCTTGTCTTGGTCATTTCCAGCAAGTATTTTCCAAAGCATGAACCCACTCTTTATCATGCTGTACGTTCCATTCTTCGCCTTTCTATGGACTAAGTTAGGTAGTAAGCAACCATCATCTGCGGCTAAGTTTGCTTACGGGCTCTTCTTTGCTGGGATTTCATTTTTGTGGATGATGTTACCAGGAATGTTATTTGGAACCGGTGTTAAGGTAAGTCCATTCTGGTTGATTATCAGTTGGGCCTTAGTAATCGTTGGGGAAATGTTAATCTCACCAATTGGGTTGTCAGTAACGACCAAATTAGCCCCTAAGGCCTTCCAATCACAGATGATGAGTATGTGGTTCATCAGTGACGCGGTTGCGCAAGCTTTCAACGCCCAATTAGTAAGGTACTACTCTACTAAAACTGAGGTAGCTTACTTTGGGTCCGTGGGGGTAGCAACCATCGTCTTTGGTTTAATTCTCTTAGCCTTTGTGCCTAAGATCAAAAAATTAATGGAAGGTGTCAACTAGCCTTGCATAAGTCGTCCTCCTAGTGAGGGCGACTTTTTTTGGCTAAATAACTTTTTTTGAATTTTTTTTTAGAAAAAAGCTTGCAACTTTTGGCTAAAGCGTGTATGATAATTGAGTCGGGTAATTAAGCCGATAACTTAACAAGATGGAAGGGTAGCGAAGTCTGGCTAAACGCGGCGGACTGTAAATCCGCTCCTTCGGGTTCGGTGGTTCGAATCCACTCCCTTCCACCATTGGGGTATAGCCAAGCGGTAAGGCAACGGTTTTTGGTACCGTCATGCGCTGGTTCGAATCCAGCTACCCCAGTCACTAAGGTCGTAGTTTTAACTGTTTAGTTGGAACTGCGGCTTTTTTTAATATCAATAAGTTAGGTGGTATGGCTAATGGAATTAGGTTTTATCGGCTTAGGAAATATGGCCAAGGCAATTATTGCTGGCTGGCTTAAAGCGGATGCAGGGCTAGCAACTAAGATTAAGGTGCACAGTGCACATAAGAGTAACTATGAAACTTACGCTAAAAAATGGGGGCTAACAGCTTGTGCTAGCAATAAAGAGGTGGCCACTAACAGTGACTTCATCTTCTTAGCGGTCAAACCCTTCTTGTTAGCGGAGGTCTTAAAGGAAATCAAACCGGCTTTAACTGAAAATAAGGTGCTGGTGTCGATGGCAGCCGGGGTCTCACTTGCAGACATCGCTGCTGTGGTTGGACCTAGCGTCAAGCTGATTCGGATTATGCCCAACGTTAACGCGGAAATTTCTATGGGCATGACCGCGCTAGTGGCTAATGAAAAGGTTAGTCAAGCTGAGTACCAAAAGGTGGAAGCGTTAATGGCTAGTGAAGGGGAAGCCTTGGCGGTAGCAGAAAAAGATTTTAGCATCTTCTCAGCTTTGGCTGGGTGTGCGCCAGCTTACGTTTACTACTTCATCGACGCCTTATCACGGGCTGGGGTAAAGCATGGCTTAAAGAAGAGCGAGGCGACCAAGATTGCGGCCCAAACGGTCCTGGGCAGTGCCCAAAAGGTCCTAAGTGCTAGCCTAAGCCCAATGGATATGGTCGACCAGGTTTGTTCACCGGGCGGAACCACGGTTGCGGGGCTACTGGCAATGGAAGAGGCTGGCTTTATGACGGCGGTTGTTAAGGGGATTGATGCCGCTGTGGCCAAGGATCAAGGAAAGTAACTTGCAATTTTGGTCTAGACCTTTTAAGATAGAAGGGTAAACTTACTATAAGGTGGCGGTTAAAATGGCAACGGTTTTAAAGCATGCTAAGATTTATACAGGTACAGAGGTAATCGCGGATGGTTACATTCGCTTTGACAAGGAGATTCAAGCCCTTGGTCCGGTTAGCGACTACCAGGTAGCTAGCGGTGACCAAGTGGTTGATTTAGCGGGTAAGGTGATTGTTCCTGGCTTTATCGACGTTCACTGCCATGGGGGTTATAGCTTTGATACCATGGATGGGGATGCAGCTGGTTTGGATGAAATGGTAAACGATATGGTCAAAGATGGGGTGACCACCATTTTTCCAACGACGATGACCCAATCTCCGCAAAATATTAAGCAGGCCCTGGAGGCGGTAGCTAAGGTGGCTAAGCAAAATCCGGTTATTCAAGGGATTCACCTTGAAGGTCCGTATATTTCACCGGTATTTAAGGGGGCACAACCAGAAGAGTATATCAAGGCCCCTGACGTTAAGCAGATGGCAGAATGGAACCAGGCAGCTGACCATTTGATTCGCTTGGTAACGTATGCGCCAGAGCACGAAACGGCCCGTGAATTTGAAGAGTACTGCCTGGCTAATAAGATTGTCCCCTCGGTTGGACACAGTAACGCGACTAGGGAGCAAATGCACGCCTCCAAGGCTAGCCACGTGACCCACTTGTACAATGCCCAACGGGAATTTAAGCACAGGGAACCGGGGGTAACGGGCCATGCCATGTTAGAAAATGACATGTACTGCGAATTAATTGCCGATGGCTTCCACGTTTGTCCGGATATGATTAAGTTGGCCTATGAATTAAAGGGGGCCGATAAGTTGGAACTGATTACGGACTCAATGCGGGCCAAGGGGATGCCTGAAGGAATTTCTGAGTTAGGTGGTCAAAAGGTAATCGTCAAGGATAAACAAGCCCGCCTGGAAAGTGGAAACTTAGCCGGTTCCGTTTTGACCTACGACGACGCCTTCGTTAACATCATGAAGTTTACGGGTTGTAGCGTTCAAGAGGCAATTAAGATGTCATCACTTAACCAGGCCAAGGAATTTGGGCTTAGCCAAAAGGGGAGCCTAGAAGTTGGCAAGGACGCGGACTTAAACGTCTTTGACTTCGATTGGAACTTGAAGGCGACCTACTCATACGGGCGCTTGTTTCAGAAATAAGCTTTAAGAAAGGACGAGCAAATGGGATCACCACGGTATATTAAGATTCATAATGAGATAAAACAGATGATTGAAGCAGGTAAGTGGCGGGTAGGTGATCGCATCCCGTCCGAACGGGTTTTGGCCCTAGAGTTTGACGTCAGCCGGATGACCTTACGCCAAGCGGTTCAAACCTTGGTTGACGAAGGGATTTTGGAACGGCACGTGGGTTCTGGCACTTACGTCAGCCGCCAACGGGTGCAAGAAAAAATGTCTTCGGGGGTTACAAGCTTTACGGAGTTAACCGAGGCCCAGGGCAAGGTGCCGTCTAGCAAGACGGTGACTTATAAGGTAGCGACGCCTTCTTTGAGCGAGCTTGAAAAACTCCACCTAAAGGAAGGAGCAAAGGTCTTGCGGATGGAGCGGATTCGCTATGCCGATGGGCGGCCAATCTGCTTTGAGGTGGCTACCGTTCCTTACGACCTCGTCGCCAACTATGGGCGCGAGGAAATCACCGCCTCGCTTTACCGGACCTTAGAGGCTAATGACTTACAGATTGGTAAAGCTCAGCAGACGATTTCGGCTATGCTTGCCTCGGAACGAATTGCAGAGTACTTAGAGTTAAAGCGGGGGGCAGCCATCTTAAGGTTGCGGCAGGTAACCTTTTTAACCGACGGGCGTCCGTTTGAATACGTTCGGACCCAGTATGCCGCTAACCGCTTCGAATTTTACTTAGAAAAATAGACTAAGCGCCTTAACCAGAACTTGGCTAAGGCGCTTAGTCTATTTTTTAATTAGGGCGTAACGATAAACTAGGAGGAGGTACTTGGGCAAGGCGAGCATCCGAACAAAGCGGCTAGGTTCCTTTAGGAGGCGGTAGAGCCACTCGATATGGTGGTTAACCCAAAAGGCTGGGGCCCGCTTGACGTGGCCGGCTAAGACGTCAAATGAGCCGCCCACTCCCATCCAAATGGCAGTCGCAACCTGCCGGTGGTTAGCGATAAAAAGTTCTTGCTTGGGAAAGCCTAAGGCCACAAAGACAAAGTCGGGCTTAGCTTGCTTGATGTCGTTAACGATTGGACCTTCGTCTTGAAAGTAACCGTCGTGGCTTCCGGCAATGACTAGGTCGGGGTAATTTTGGGCCAGCTTCTTTTTAAGGTCGGCTAAGACGCTAGGTTTAGCCCCTAAAAAGTAGACCCGCTTTTGGTTGGCGTTAGCCCAGTCAAGTAAGGCACACATGGTGTCGTAGCCGGTGATTCTTTCTGGCAGGGGGGTTTTTAAAATCTTAGCCCCCTTGATAATGCCAATTCCGTCCGCGGTGGTGTAGTCGCTACTCTTAATTGCGGTCGCTAACTGTGGATTTTGCTTAGCCGCCAGCACGATTTCAGGGTTGGCGGTAACAACGAAGCGATTTTTGTTTGCTTGACTGTCAGCTTTTAGTTGGGTTAAAAAGTCATGATTAGTGGTGTTAATGAAGTCAACGCCTAAAACATTGACCGTTTGAAATTTAGCCATGGTAAACCTGCCTTTTAAAAATTTTCTCTGCATCCATTATACACTATCTTTTTTCAAGAAAAGAGCGTAAAATTGGGGATGATATAAAAGATGACATTAAGGGGTTTTTAGAATGCGACCTTTACAAGCAGAAATTATCAAGGCCTTGCGTGTGCAAGCAGAAATTGACCCGCAAGCAGAAATTAGAAGATCAGTTGACTTTATGAAGGCCTACTTGAAGAAACATTCCTTTTTAAAGGCCTTAGTGCTAGGGATTTCTGGGGGCCAAGACTCTACCTTGGCGGGCAAGTTGAGCCAAATGGCCATCAGCGAGTTGCGCCAAGAAACCGGGGATTCGGATTATAAATTTATCGCCGTCCGCCTACCTTACGGGCAACAGGCAGACGAACAAGATGCCTTAGACGCCATCGAATTTATGCAAGCTGACCTGACGGTTAGGGTTAACATTAAGGAAGCGGCTGACCAAATGGTGGCGGCCCTAGAAGCAAACGGCCTAACCATCAGTGATTTTAACAAAGGCAATATCAAGGCCCGGCAACGAATGATTGCCCAATATGGGATTGCCGGAGCTTACCAAGGAGCCGTGGTTGGGACTGACCACGCTGCTGAAGCCATCACGGGCTTTTACACTAAGTTTGGGGATGGTGGCGCTGATATTACTCCGCTGTGGCGCTTAGATAAACGGCAAGGCCGGGCGATGTTAGAACTACTAGGCGCCCCAACTCACCTCTACCAAAAGGTTCCAACCGCCGATTTAGAAGAAGACCGGCCAGCCTTACCTGATGAAGTGGCCTTAGGGGTAACTTACGCTGACATTGACGACTACCTTGAAGGTAAGGACGTGGCTGCAGATGCGGCTGAAAAGATTGAAGCTTGGTATCAAAAGACAGAACACAAGCGCCACTTACCAATTACGGTTTACGATGAATTTTGGAAATAATTATGGATAAGTGCTAAAAACGGCTCAAGCCTCTAAGCAGGGGCTTGAGCCGTTTTTTAGGTTTCGTTTTGATAGGCAAGGATTTCAGCTAAGAAAAGTTGCCCGTACTTTTCCAGCTTAGCCTGGCCAATTCCTGAGACTGCCAGGAGGTCGTCGAGTCGCTTAGGTTTTAGCAAGCAAAGTTCTTCCAAGGTTTTGTCGGGGAAGATAACGTAAGGGGGCACTTCTTGTTTGAGGGCCAAGTCCAACCGAAGGTTGCGGAGCCGTTCGAATAAGGCCCGGTCAACGGCCTGGTTAGACTTAATGACCTTAGCCTTGGTAACCTTACGCTTGACGCTTTGTTTGCCCTTTAAAACTTGCACCCCTAAGGCGGTGATGGTAACGGTCGGATACTTACCGGCCGCAGTTTTTAGGTAGCCACTGGCTAGGAGGTAGTCGATTAAGGCTTCAATTTCTTTGAGACGTAAATCGTGCATGATGCCAAAGGTTGACAGGGCTTGGAGGTTAAACTGGGTAATCTTGCTGGCAGTGGAGCCAAAGAGGACCTGGGCGACGATTTTCTTACCGAAATTGCCCCGCATGCGGACGACGCAGGAAAGAATCTTCTGGCTAGCCAGGGTGATGTCTTCTGATGCACGTTCGTCCGTACAGTTGCCGCACTTCTGGCAGGGCTCAGTTTCCTCGCCAAAGTAGCGGACGATGAAGCGTTGGAGACACTCCTCGGTGTTGGCATAGTGGCTAACTGCTTGGAGCTTGTGGTACTGGATAGTTTGATAGTCGGCTTGGGCGTCGGAGTTATCAATAAAGAAGCGCTGGGTCATCATGTCTTGTTCGTGAAAGAGTAAGATGGCCTCACTAAGCAGGCCATCGCGTCCGGCCCGGCCCGCTTCTTGGTAGTAGGCTTCCAGGCTACCCGGGGCCTGGGCGTGGATGACAAAGCGGACGTTACTCTTATTAATGCCCATTCCAAAGGCGTTGGTGGCGATGATAACGTTAACGCGGTCGAAGATGAAGTCCTCTTGGGCTTGGTGGCGGGTTTCTTCAGACAAACCAGCGTGGTAGATAGCGACTTTTTGTCCGTGCTTACTTAAAAAGCTGCCTAGTTGTTCGACCTTTTTTCTAGTGGCCGCGTAAATAATGCCGGCCTGGTGGGGGTTTTTACGCAGATAGTTAAGGCAAAAGGTGTTAGCGTCTTGTCCCTTAGCGACCTTAAAGATTAGGTTGGGCCGGCTAAATCCGGTCTTGATAACCTGCTGTGGGTCAATTTGCATTTGCTGGCAGATGTCTTGGGCGACCTGGTCAGTTGCGGTGGCAGTCAGAGCCAAGGTGGGAAAGTCCTGTCCTAAAGTAGCTAGGCTAGCTTGTAAGTTTAAATAGCTGGGCCGAAAGTCATGGCCCCACTGGGAGATACAGTGGGCCTCGTCGATTGCGACTAGCGAGATGTTAAGGCTAGCCAACTCGTTTAGAAAGTGGGGGTTTTCCAAGCGCTCAGGGGCAATGTACAACAGCTTTAACTGGCCGGTCAGCGCTAGCGAGAGGTTATTTTGGATGCTGGCGTAATCGAGGCTACTATTGATGAAGGCAGCCGGGATGCCGTTATCGTTTAAGGCGTCGACCTGGTCTTTCATGAGGGCAATCAAGGGGGAAATGACCAGGGTGATACCAGGCAAGATTAGGGCCGGAATCTGATAACAAAGTGATTTGCCACCACCGGTAGGCATGATGGCCAGGGTATTTTTTTTAGCGAGAACCTGGTTAATAATTTCTGCTTGCCCGGGCCGAAAGTGGTCGTAACCAAAGTAATGTTTTAATGTTTCATTAGGTGTCATAAGCGTCCTTCTTTTAGTTTTTTTACAGTTCCATTGTACCGTATTTTGAGTAAAAAATAGTATAATGATTACTGTGAATAACAAGGGGGGAATTTTTTGGAAACAGCAGTCCTAAATGAAACGATTAAAGCTTTAAACTATCGCCCGCGGCAAGTGAGGGCTAGTTTAGAGCTACTAGCCGCTGGGAAGACGGTGCCATTTATCGCCCGCTACCGTAAGGAAATGACGGGCAGTTTGGATGAAGTGGCCTTAAGAGAAATCCAGGCGACCTACCACCAGCTAGAAAAGTTAAGCCAACGCAAGCAAGAGGTGTTAACAAAGATTGCCGCCCAGGAGAAGTTAACGCCCAAGCTAGCTGAAAAAATCAAGCAAGCCACCAGCTTGCAAGCAATCGAAGACTTATACTTACCCTATAAGCAAAAACGGCGGACCAAGGCGCAGATTGCAAAAGAACAGGGGTTAGCCCCCTTAGCAGCTGCCATTACCCGCTTTGAAAGCGACCAGGCTTTAACCAAGCTAAGCCACGACTTGCTGACAGAAGCAGTCACAGATGAGGCAGCTGCCTTTTTAGGGGCGCACGAAATTTTAGCGGAAGCCTTTGGGGAAGATGCCCGCCTGCGGGCTTGGGTCCGGCAAAAATTAAGCCGGCAGGGCCAAGTGGTGGCGAGTCTAAAAGACGAAAGCCAAGATGAAAAGGGCATTTACCAGGACTACTATGACTACGAACAGCCCCTAAAGAAGCTAGCCAGCCACCAGGTCTTGGCACTAGACCGGGGGGAACGCCAGGGGGTCTTAAAAGTTAAGCTGGTCTTAGACGAAGCTTACGTCTTAAATTACTTTCACTCCCAGTTTGTGGCTGGAAAACCTAGCGGAAAAGCCGCAAGCGAGATTCAAGCTGCCTATACTGATGCTTATAAGCGCTTCATCAAGCCGGCCATCGAGCGGGAAGTTCGTAAGCAGTTGACGGAGCAGGCGGCTAGCGAGGCAATCGAAGTTTTCGGGGCCAACCTCTATCATTTGTTGATGCAAGCTCCGCTTAAGGGCAAGGTTATCTTGGGGCTTGATCCGGGCTTTCGGACGGGCTGTAAGCTAGCCGTAGTTGATGCGACCGGGAAATTTTTGGCTAAGGCCGTAATCTACCCCCACGAAAAGGCCAAGGGTGCCCAGGCTAACCCTAAGCTAAGAGCAGAGGCTAAGCGAATTGTCACGAACTTAATCACCCGCTACCAGGTGGAAATGGTGGCAATTGGTAACGGGACGGCCAGCCGGGAATCGGAACAATTCATCGCCGAAGTTTTAGGGAAACTTACACAAACCGTTTACTATGTAATCGTTAATGAAGCCGGCGCCTCGGTTTACTCAGCCTCAGCCAACGCCCGGGCGGAATTTCCCGATTTAAACGTGGAGGAACGCTCGGCCATTAGTATTGCCCGGCGCCTGCAAGATCCGTTAGCAGAGTTAATCAAGATTGACCCGAAATCAATCGGGGTCGGTCAATACCAGCACGACTTGCCGGAAAAGCAGTTAGACGAAAAACTAGCGGCGGTAATTGAAACCGGGGTTAACCAAGTTGGGGTCAACCTTAACACGGCTAGTCCCGACCTGTTGACCCATATTTCCGGCCTCAATAAGACGATTGCCCAAAACATTGTCGCCTACAGAAACGAAGTGGGGGCCTTTAAGAGCCGGGCCGAATTAAAAAAGGTGGCCCGCTTAGGTCCACGGGCCTTTGAACAGGCGGCCGGTTTCTTACGGGTGCTTGCAGGGACTAATCCCTTTGATAATACCGACATTCACCCGGAAAGTTATCCGCTTGCTAAGCAGTTGTTAGCCAAGGTCGGTTGTAGTACAGCCGACCTTGGTAGCGAGCTTTTGAAGGCCAAGCTAGCTCAGCTGGACTTAAAGGAAGTAGCCAGTGAGTTTAATGCCGGTTATGAGACCCTAAAAGATGTTGCCCTAAGTTTAGAAAAACCGGGCCGGGATTTGCGTGACACCATGCCGGCGCCCCTATTACGCCAAGATGTTTTAAAGATTGAGGACTTAAAGAGCGGGATGAAGTTAGAAGGGACCGTCAGAAACGTGGTTGACTTTGGCGCCTTCGTAGACATCGGGGTTAAGCAAGATGGGTTGGTGCACATTTCCAGGATGAGTAAGCGTTACGTCAGCAAGGCCGCCGAAGTGGTAGCCGTTGGTGATATCGTCACCGTCTGGATTGAAAGCGTGGACTTAAAACGGCAACGAATCCAGTTATCCATGCTACCGGTGGCTGGCGATGACTGATGAAGAATTGCAGGCGTGGGTGCAGGCTCTTTCCCAGACGGCCTTTTCAATGGAATTTAGCCACCGTGCCTACTTTAACGCCCGCTTACGCACCACCGGTGGTCGTTACCGCCTAGCGGACCACAATATTGAGATCAACCCCAAGATGTTAGGCTATGGCAAAGAGGTGGTGGCCGGCATCATCAAGCACGAGTTGTGTCACTACCACCTCCATTTGGCTGGCTTAGGCTACCACCATAAGGACCGGGACTTTAAGCGCCTGCTAGCCAAGGTTGGGGGCAGTCGCTACGCCCCGGCTGCGTCTAAGCAACGAAAGTATCACTACCAGTGCACTAACTGTCAGCAAGACTATTTCCGCCAGCGGCTAGTGAATACAGACAAATATGTCTGCTCCAAATGTCATGGGCGCTTGGCCTTAGTAGGGCTTGCCCAAAAAAATTAAAAAAAGACTTGCCCAAAGTTTAACGCTCTGCTATAATTAATTCTGTTGTCGCGGGTATGGCGGAATTGGCAGACGCGTCAGACTAAGGATCTGGTGAGCATTGCGCTCGTGATGGTTCGAATCCATTTACCCGCATTATTGATTTTGTAAGAGGCCGGCTTGTTCGGTCTCTTTTTTTAGTTAATATCAAAAGAGGTGACCTAAGTGTCAAAGAAAATTAAGCTACTAGCAACCGCTGGTTATTTACCGGCAACGGTAGTAACCAACGATGATTTGAGTCAGATTATGGAAACATCCGATGAGTGGATTGTCGCCCACACTGGCATCAAGACCCGGCGCTATGCTTTAGGCGAAAACACTTCTGACCTGGCTACTAAGGTAGGAAAAGAATTGTTAGCTAAGGCCAACCTAGCCGCCACGGATATTGATTTAATCATTGTGGCGACGATTACGCCAGATGCCCTCACACCTTCCACGGCCGCCATCGTCCAAGCCAACCTCAAGGCCCAAAATGCCTTTGCCTACGACCTGTCGGCCGCCTGTGCCGGCTTCATCTTCGCCTTAGCCACGGCCGAAAAGTTCTTGCAGGCCGGCACCTACCGCCGGGCGCTTGTGATTGCAGCCGAGACCAATTCCAAGATGATGGACTTTACCGACCGGACCTCGGCCGTCTTCTTCGGCGACGGGGCCGGTGGCGCCTTGCTTGAAGCAAGCGACGCGGGCTCTTCCGTTTACTTAGCCGAAAAATTAGTAACCCAAGGTAACAAGGAGGTCATCCACAGTGGCCGCATCGCTCCGCTATCCGCTATCGCCGCCACCAACTACCCCAAGACCGACGCCTTCTACCAAGACGGTCGGGCCGTTTACCAATTCGTCACCACCACGGTCATCGCCCACATCAAGGACTTCTTGGCCCAAAATAACCTCAAACCAAGTGACTTGGCAATGGTCATCACCCACCAAGCCAACCTCCGCTTAATCGAAGCCATCGCCACGGCCTTAGACCTGCCTTTAAGCAAGTTTGCCCAAGACGTCGTTGAGGCCGGCAACACTTCGTCGGCCGGCATCCCGCTTGCCTTAGCCAAGGCTCACGCCGCCGGCCTTCACGGCAAGGTCCTCTTATGTGGCTTTGGCGCCGGCCTCGCCTACGGCTCCATTTTGCTTGACTTATAGGAAGCAGCAAGCACACTCCCAGTTAAACACCAGTCGCAGTTAGTTAGCTGCGGCTTTTTTTGTTATTTTATAATATAAGTTCTTTGGAAAAAAGGACTATTTGTGGTTAATGAAGAATAATTCTAAAATAGGCGATAAAATATTTTAAAAAATTGCACTAAAGTTAGTGCAAAAAAGTAGTAGCCAAATTGCACTAACTATTTTGGTTGAATTGCACTTTTGCAAAATATATAAATCTTTAAAATAAATAATGTAAGGGATTTCAAAAGAGGATGGAGGTGGATTTATGATAAAAGAATTACTCAGCCTTGATAATATCCAACTTGGGGTAGACGTAGATAATTGGAAGGAGGCAATTGAAGTAGCGGCTCAACCATTACTGGAAAAAGGTGTAATTACTAGAGACTATGTTAACGCTATGGTTGAGTCGGTTATCAAGTTTGGAGCTTATATTGTTATTGGTCCAGGATTGGCTTTGGCGCATGCAAGGCCAGAGGATGGAGCAAATGAATTAGGTCTATCTATCACGACCTTAAAGACACCAGTTAATTTTGGAAGTGTGGACAATGATCCAGTAAAAATTATTTTCTGTTTAGCTGCGGTTGATAGTCATTCTCATTTGGACGTAATGCAAGCTATTGTTCGTCTATTGTATAAACCAGGTAGAATAGAAGAGTTATCTAAATCGGAAACTAAAGAAGAATTAGTAAGTAAATTATTTAACGAGGAGTGATTAAAATGGCTAAACGCTTAACTATTTATTTTATTTGTGGAGCTGGACTAGGATCTAGTTTAGCGTGTCAGATGACTGCAGAAGACGTTTTAAGAGCTAAAGGTTTTGATGAAAGATTAGAACACGATTCAATCTCATCAGTTTCAGGAATACATGCAGATATTATTGTATCGGCAGAAAATTTTGCAACACAGTTTGATAAATTTCAATTAGATCCAAGTATTAAATTGGTATTTTTACACAATATAGTGGATAAGGGAGAAATTGAAGAAAAGTTAATTCCGGTAATTGAAGAACTTCAATAGGAGGTGTGTATAGATGAAAATCATTGACTTTATCGTGCAAAACGTTTTAACTCAAGCAGCGGTTACAATTTCGTTAATTGCTTTTCTAGGGCTTATTTTGCAAAAGAAATCTATCGGTCAAGTTCTGAGTGGAACGTTTAAAACTTTATTAGGTTTCGAAGTTTTATCGGCTGGTTCTAGTATTATTCAAGCTAGTTTAGCTTACTTTGCCATCATTTTTAAACATGGGTTCCACACTAAAGGCCTTATTCCTTCAATTGAGGCAATTAATGGACAAGCAATGAATCAACTTGGTTTAGGAAACCAAATTGCACTAACTCTATTAGGTATTTTTATTGTAAATATTCTCATTGCTCGTTTTACTAAGTGGAAGTATGTGTTCCTTACAGGTCAAGCATTATTATGGATGGCCACAATGTGTACCATTGGTGGACACTTTGCAGGCTTTAATGGTATTACTAACATCTTAGTTGGTAGTGTAGTTGGGGGTACTTTTGCTACTGCAATGCCTGCAATCGCACAACCTATTGTTCGTAAAATTACAGGAAACGATTCGATTGCGTTAGGTCATTTCTGTACTATCGGTTACATGGTAGAAGCCGGTGCAGCATGGTTATTCGGTGAACGTGGTGAAAAGAAACACTCAGTTGAAGAAATTAAGTTACCTAAGAGTATGGAGTTCTTACAAGATACATACTTATCAGTAATGGTTGTTATGGTTCCACTCTATCTGATTACAGCTGCATTTGCAGGTCCTAAGTGGGCTGGTCAAGGTGCTGGTGATGTAAATTATATGGTTTATGCATTCTTACAATCAATCCAATTTGTTGTAGGTGTTTACGTATTACTTGCCGGTGTTCGTCTCTTACTTGGTGAAATTGTTCCAGCCTTCCGAGGTATTGCTATGAAACTTGTTCCGGATTCAATTCCTGCATTGGACTGTCCTGTTTTATTCCCATACTCACCAAATGCAGTTATTGTAGGTTTCATTACAACTACAATTGGTACTGTTATCGGTATGTTCTTCTTCCCAATTTTGGGGTTAGCTGTTATCTTACCAGGGATGGTTACTAACTTCTTTGCTGGTGGTACTGCAGGTATTTTTGGTAACGCTGTTGGTGGACGCCGTGGTGCAATTATCGGCGGTGTTGTCCATGGATTATTTATTACGTTACTCCCAGCACTTCTTGTAGGTGTATTAGCAAGTATGGGCTTTGCAGATTCTACAGCGACAGACGTAGATACAATTTCTGCATGTCTCTTCTATGCATGGATTATCGGACCAATTATGAAAGCGATTTAAGCGGTGGTGATATACAATGTCATTTCTAAGTAAGCTATTTGGGAGCAATAGCGATTCTAAAAAGAACGTTCCAAAACAGGAAATACAATTAACAGATGAAGAAAAGAAGTTAATTGAAACAAGCATAACTGAGTTAAATGCACAATTAGACTCAGCAGTGTCTGATGATGAAAAGGCTGATATTCTAAATAACTTGGGGATTCAAAACCAAAAAATTGGAAATAATGATGAGGCTATTAAGAATTTTGAGGAGAGTTTGAAAATTAAAGAAGCTTTTGGACCTGCATTTGATGGTTTAAC
Source organism: Ligilactobacillus agilis DSM 20509 (assembly GCF_001436215.1). GTDB lineage: Bacteria > Bacillota > Bacilli > Lactobacillales > Lactobacillaceae > Ligilactobacillus > Ligilactobacillus agilis. The sequence continues at coordinate 10,266 of NZ_AYYP01000018.1, read as the reverse complement.
AAAGCTATATAACGAAAAGAGAAAAGAAGCTGCATTTAATAAAGATGATGCACAGATTCAATATTGGGTAAAGAAAACAGATGACTTATTAGCACAATCAAAGAAGATTATGCGGTCACGTTAATATTTTGGAGATGAAGATTTATGTACAAAACCTTAAAAGAAGTTTTAACAGAAGCAACAAAACAAAATTATACTGTTGGTGCATTTAATGCTCATAATTTAGAGATGGTTCCTGGAATGATTAGAGCAGCTAAAGAAAAAGGCTCTCCAATTATTATTCAAACTTCAGTTGCTACTGCACGCTATGTTGGTATGCGTAATTTCGTGAGCGTTTGCAAAGGGATGGCGGAATCAGAATGTGTTGACGTAGTGCTACATTTAGACCATGCTCGTGACTTAAATGATATTGAAGATGCAATTGAGGCTGGTTATAGTTCAGTAATGTTTGATGGATCTTTGATGCCATTTAAGGAGAATATTGCTAAGACTAAACGTGTTGTAGATTATGCACATAAACGTGGTGTATCTGTAGAAGGAGAAATTGGTACTATCGGCGGCACGGAAGAAGGCGTTACAGTTGCAGAAGGACAATATACTAAAGTTGAAGATGCAAGGAAATTTATTGAAGAATGTGATGTTGATGCATTAGCCGTTGGTATTGGTACGCACCATGGTCAGTTTAAATCGAAAACAGAATTGAATTTTCCGTTAGTGGAAGAATTGCACAAAGAAATTGATAAACCTTTGGTTGTTCATGGTGGAACGGGTGTTAAAGAAGAAGATTATCATCGGTTAACTAATAACGGCATTAGAAAATTTAATGTTGGTACAGAGTTATTGGTTGCCTGGACTAGAAAAGCTCAAGAAATGTTTGCACAGACAGAAGTAAATACCTCATTGAGAAATAATATTGTTCCATGTAATGATGCCGTAAGTGAAATTGTTGCGCATAAAATTGAGTTGTTCATGAATAAATAATTCTAGGGCAGAGGGTAATTAAAGTGAAAAAAGCACTAATCTTATTAGCAGGTCCACCCGGGACTGGAAAAACATACTTTAAAAATATGATTATGGCTAGAAATGATAACTTTGAATCAACATCAGTAGATGTGTTCAAAGAACGCCTCTATGATGAGATAGGATTTGACAACTTAGATGAGAAAAAAGTGATAGATGACAACGCATTGTACCTTTTCTTTCAAAAAGTTGAAGAATTTATGACTTTAGGAAAATCGATTATATCGGATTATCCATTTAGCGATAAACAATATAGTGAGTTGCAAAGACTTAGTCAAAAGTATGGGTATTTTGATATTACAGTGTCTATGTATGCTGCTGATGATGTGCTGTATGAGCGCCAAAAGTCTAGAGATAAAGATGAAAGTAGACATTTAGGACACCTAATGACTCACTATCACCGTGGTGATGTGGTTAAAGATAGAAGTAAAATTGAGATAATGAAGTCTAAAAAAGAATATCTCGATTTTAATAAGAAACGTGGCTACAATGACTTTCGTCTGGGATATTTAATAAAATTTGATGTATCAGATTTTTCGAAAGCCGATTATGAGGGAGTATTACGAGAGATTAATTCACTAATAGGTTAGGGAGTAAACGGCATTGATGGATGTCGTTTACTTTTATATTACAAGGAGGATTGTAATGCTAAATAAAATAATAGACCATACCATCTTAAAAGCAGATGCAAGTAAGGATGACGTCTTAAAGGTAGTAGCGGAAGCAAAGAAATATGAATTTTATTCTGTTATGGTAAATCCATGTTGGGTTTCTATGGTACATCAAGAGTTAGCAGATACAGAAATAAAAACTGCGACAGTGATAGGCTTTCCTTTAGGTGCTACAACAATAACAGCTAAAAAAGCAGAAATGCAAACTGCGATTAATGATGGAGCTGATGAACTAGATATAGTTTGGAATATTGGTAAATTTAAATCCAAAGATGTTGAGTATATAAAAAAAGAATTGGATATATTGGTGAATGTAGCACATGAAAATGATAAACTTATAAAAGTGATAATAGAAACCGCTTTATTAACGGAAGACGAATTAAAAAAAGCTAGTATATTAGTTATGAATTCGGGTGCAGATTTCATAAAAACGTCAACAGGCTTTGCCACTAGGGGAGCAACAATTGACGATATAAAAATTATCAAGGAAATTGTTGGGGATAATATTGCAATTAAAGCTTCGGGGGGAATACATTCAGCTGAGTTTGCCAATGAACTTGTAAGGCTAGGTGCCACGAGGATTGGAACAAGTTCAAGTGTAAAAATAGTGACACAGTAAAAAATATCCAGGGAGGCGTGTTGTAATTGCTTAATCGAAAGACACAAGAGCTACTGAATTATCTAAGTGATTCACCTGGTTATGTTACACTAGAAGAATTAATGCAACATTTCAATATTTCGAGGAGGACGGTTTTTAATCGTCTAAAGGAAATCAATTCTTATTTACTCGACAATGGCTTTGAAGAAATTACTAATACACCTCGATTAGGATATCATTTGAAATCACTTCCTAATTCACATGGTTTAAAAGAACACCAAAAGTTTGATAAATTAACAAAGAAAGAGCGAATAAGTAAGGAACTTTGGGAGTTGGTCGATGGTAAAATTATATCAATAAATAAGTTGGCTCTTGAATATAACTGTACTCGAAATACAATCATAAGTGATTTCAAGGTAATTCAAAGTGAAAATCCAACTCTAAAGCTTACTAATACGAATAAAGGGAAATTTTTAATTTCTAACGAGAAAGAGATAAGGAAAATAGTTCTCAAATACATTCAGCTTAAAGATCCAATAATTATGGCAGAACTACAGAAGTTGAAGTATGACAAAGATTATAAGATAGTAGTTCGATTGTTAGCTAAAAAGCTCAATGTTATCTTGACTGAAAAAACTATTAACCATATAGCAAATTATATGAAATTTATGACTTATAGAGTAACTAATGGAAAAGTAGTTAAGTCAGTTGATAGAAGGTTAGCTTCTTTAGGGCTTAAAGACTTTTTACCAATATCGAAAGATACATTAGACAAAATTTTCCCTAATATTGAATTTCTTGATGGAGAAGCTGAGTTACTGGGAGAGATAATCGCAAGTTCACAAGCGTTAAATATCGATGTTTCGGATGATAGTTTAGATACACAATTCGAAAATCTTAGTCGGGAAATTATTTTTCGCTTCATTCAAGTGACCACTTCTCCGATAAATATGAATCCAATATTGCTAAAGATGTTAAAGAATCATTTATATTCAACCTACTTTAGGACTAAATTGGATTTTCCATTTTACTCATCTGAGATAGAAAGAATAAGGACTAAATATTCCGAAATAATTAAATATACTAAAGTTGCATGCAGACCATTAGAAAAATTTCTTGGGAAAAAACTGCCAGATAGCGAAATAGCATTGATTAGCTTATATTTAGGGGCTATAAATTATAGTGATTCATTTCTTGAAAAGCCAAGTGAAAAATTAAAAAATGCTTTAGCCAGCGATGTTCTTATTGTTTGTTCAAGTGGAATTGGAACCTCAGCGATTCTTCATAATGAACTAGCCGCAAGTTATCCAACAATACACTTTTCACCGCCATTGGAAATTAGAGAACTTTATAAAATTCGTGATTTACATGGGGCGTTAAATGCCAAGCTAATATTAACTACCACGCCCATTAATAGTAATGATTTTTCATTACCTGTTAGACAAATAAATGCTATTTTATCCAAAAAGGATAAAGGGATAGTTTCAGATGCATTGAATACTTATGTAACAAGGTTATATCAAATGTCGGAAACAACCACGGGAATTGCTGACATCATGGACGTTATTTCAAGTTATGCCGACATCAAAGATTATTCGGCCTTAAAGGACGCCCTTACATCCATGATTTCTCCAGAAAGCAATAACAAGGTGGATAACTCTAAACAATTAAGAATTGTAGATTTAATGTCGCAAAATGATATTATTTTTTCAAAGGAAAGTACAATTCAAAGAGTTATTGAGGAAGGTACTTCAGTACTGGAAAGAAAGGGCGTTGTGACAAAGGACTACTTGTCGGAAATTAATAGGTTAATTAGTCAATACGGCAACTATATGCACTTATCTAACGGTGTTTTCTTAGCTCATGCTGAACCACAAGATGGGGTGTTAAAAACAGGGTTATCATTGGTTATTTCTAAGAAAGGTATTCCCCTAAGTGATGGATCAGTAGTAAAACTTGTTTTTGTACTTGCACCAGGTACTAGTGAAGAACATAGTAAGGCCCTTTCGGAAATTGTGTCTATTGCTAGAAGTAAGGAGAAGGTACAAGCAATTGTTGATATTGGTGATAGAAATGAAATTTACCAATATCTATATTTCAATATTTAATTTCAAATTTAGATTGCAGTCTGAAAAATGAAGTGGATTTCCAGGTTTGATATATTTCAAAGTATTCTAAGAATTATTATGTTTTCTTAGAATACTTTTTACTCATAAGCAACGATAAGATTAATTTGTCACCCCATCCCCAATAGGGTATAATGTTTCCTTGGAAATCGAGGAGAGAAGGGTTATCGTGACGAAGTTTGTCTTGATTCAGGCAGTGGGGTTCTTGGGGACGATTGTCTTTTTCCTGTCCTACCAGTGCCGGGACAATAAGAAGTTATTTCAGATGCAGTTTGCATCCTATTTGTTTTATACGACCCACTTGTTGCTCTTGGGAGCGATAACGGGGGGCGTGAGTTATGTCCTAAATACCGTGCGGTCCTTTTGTTTAGGGAGTCGGGTGGCCTTTTTGCGCAGTCAGTGGATGTGTGGCCTCATTTGCTGCTTGCAGTTACTGACACTGTATGTGACCTGGGCTAACTGGTGGTCAACTTTGCCGGTGGTGGCTAACATTGCGGCCACGATTGGGGGCTACACCCATAATCCGCGCAAGATTCGGATGGTGGGGCTGACCGTAAATTCGCCACTGTGGATAATTTATGATGTGGCGGTTGGGTCCTGGGCCGGGATCTTTGACGAGTTGGCGACCTCAATTTCGGTCTTGCTTTCGATTTGGCGTTATGGCTGGAAGAATTTAGACCGGGTGGAAAATTAAAGCTTACAAGCAAAAGCACTTGCTAACTGTTGGTTTAACTTACTACAGTTGACAAGTGCTTTTTATTGAAACTTAGTTTTGCTTGCTAGTACCGCCTTCGTAGTCAGCTTCACCACTGGCCCAGACTTTGGTAGCGTAGAGCGAATTGAAGAGCAAGGCTGCTTGGAGGGCAACCTGAGAGAGGGCTGCGCCAAAAGTCCCGATGTTAGTTGCGCCAACCAGTAGTTGGTAAGCTAGGATGCCCCAGTAGATAATATTGGCTAGGTTAACGATAATCCACAGGGACCAGTTTTCTTGGAACTTGCAGATGTATAGGATCTGGGCGATGAAACTAACAACGAAGTTGATGGAATCAAAGTAAGGCAGTTGGCCGTGGAGGAGGCTTAGTAGCCACCAACCAATGCCCCAGGCTAGCAGGGCAAAGCCAAATAACAACTGGCGTTGCTTTTTAGGTAAGCTCTTGGTGAGGCTGGATTTTTCCCATAAGAACCAGCCGATTGGTTGGGAGATGACATAGAAAATATCCATGGCAAATGAACCATAGGCGTGGCTAATCCAGGCGACGTAGGTCATAGCTAGACACTGAAAGAAGCCAAAGATAAAGGAGACCTTGCGCCCCTTCATCCCGTAGATCAAACAGAGGGTTCCAAAAATTCCAGAAAACATTCCAATCCAGCTATCAGGGGCAAGCAAGTAGACGCCGACTTGTAATGCGAGTAAGAGGCTAATGTAGCCAATTTCAAATTTTTTCCAGTTACTAAAAAGTTGGTCATGCCACCATGAAATCATAACGATTCCTCCTTCTGATTAAAGTAAAAAATACTTTTAAACAAGTGTAACACTATTTTTATATAAATAAAAGTATTTTTTACATAAAAATAAATTTGGATATCAGTTAGTAAAAAAAGCCCACCCATTAATAACAAGCGTGGGTGGGGGCACTTAGTGGCCTGAGGTGAGCTTGATGCCGATAATTGAGACAATTAGGCAGGCAACAAAGATCCAGGTTAAGGGACTAAGCTGGTCGTGGAAGTAGAGGGCGCCGATGATAACGGAGCCAACGGCCCCAATCCCGGTCCAAATGGGGTAGGCCAGACTGATGGGCAGGTGTTTGGTAGCAAGCACAAGTCCGCCAAAGCTAATGGTCATCCCGATGATGGTGGCTAGCGTCCAAAGTAGGTGGCTAAAGCCGTTACTGAGTTTCATGGCGGTTGCCCACACTACTTCAAATAAGCCGGCAATAAGTAAAGAGATCCAGGCCATAAAAAATCCTCCTTCAAAACAAAAAGGGAAAGTCCCCCGTTTCTGCAAAGGCCTAACGAAACGGGTGGCTTTCCTAATAATACTTCCCGGCGGAAGTTGGCTGTAAATTAGTGTCAGTATAGCAAAATTAGCTAAGGCAAGCAAGGATGGGTAGTATAATAAAGATGAGTTTAATTAGGGGAGGAAAACTAGATGAACAATGCCAAGTTAAAGCAACTATTATCTGAAATCAGGGCCTGTAAGCAGCAGCTAGAGCGAATGGAGGCAGACGAATTCTTTAAGACCCAAACGGCGCCTTTAAAAAAGGAGTTGGCCGAATTAATAGCTACTTACCAGCAGCAAACCAAGCGTGACCCGTTAGAGCTACTAGCACGTCAGGATGAAAAACGGCGACGGACCTTTTTAGCTAACTGGCCTAAGCTTAAGGAACTGCGCTTCAGTGTGGGTGGGTATCCGGGTGATTATGCGACGGGGTTAGCGGTGATTTTGCCAAAAAAAGTGGTCTTGCTACAACAACCTCATTCGCTAATAGAAGGGACTCCTTGCCTGGTTAACCAGCTAGAGCGCAAGCAGTTTTTAACCGCGGTGCAAGCCTGTCACTTAGAAGACTGGCAACGTGAGTATTTTAACCCGCAAATCTTAGATGGGACCCAGTGGTCGCTGACCTGTTACTACCAGGACCGTAAGCAAACATTTACCGCGGAAGGAAGTAATGACTACCCTGCCAGTTATGAGCGGGTTAAGAACTTGCTGTTAACTAAGGACGAAGCTGCTAAGGAAGTTGCTTTAAACTTAATGGACCAAGAGGCGGTCACTGATTTTTTGACTACATTTTAAAACCAGCTAGCGGTTGAGCTGACAACTGCTAGCTGGTTTTTAGTTAATGCGCTTAAGCCACTTAATAAGCAGGTGGGCGACTTGCTGTTGCTGGGTGGCATTAGAGATGTGGGCGGCCTTATCACCTTGTTGGTGACCGTAGGAGCCAAAACCACCGTGGTTGCCCCCGCTAATGGTCATAAAAGTCGTATCCCTTGGCAGGTACTTTTTGTTAGCCTCATAGTGGGACCAATTCAAGACGCCGTCACGGCTAGCGGTGACTGAGAGGACCGGCAGCTTGCTGTGGTCGAGGCGGCCCTTTTGGTCGGCGTAAGCGGCTAGTAAAAAGACGCCCTTTAAGTTCTTTTTATCTGCCGTAGCGGCGTAGCGGGCGGCCATGGCTCCCCCCAGTGAGTGCCCACCGATAACGTATTGCTCGTGGGGACCGACTACTTTTTTAGCTTGATTAGGAGCAAGCACCGCTAGATTTAAAGGAAAGTGGACAATTTTGACGGTATAGCCCGCCTGGGCAAGTTGGCTAGCCCAGTTGGAATAACTAGCGGGCTCAACCAAGCCACCGGGATAAAAAACGACCGTCAGCTTGCTATTTTTCGCCTTAAAGGTGGTCACATTTTTGCTAACTGTCGCAGCTTGACTGGCTTGGTTAGCGCTGGCAGTGGGTTGGTAGGTCTTTACGTGGAGAATTATTCCAGCTAAGCCAATCAGGACTGCCAGTGTCAGCAAACATCCCCACAGGTAACGTTTGCGTTTTGGAGTTGGTGTCACTTAATTCACCCTTTCTAGTGAGGTAAATTAATTATAACAGCCATAAAAAGTAAGACGTAAGTATAAATTGGTGTTACCACATTCCCAAGACTTTCAGCCAAACAGAACCTAAGCCAATCCAAACGACCAGGTAAAAAATTCCCAGGATAAAGTTAAGTGACCACCACTTGTTTTGGGGAACGTAACCGGACCCAAATAAGACTGGGGCCGGACCTGAGGCATAGTGGGTGGTCGAACTCATCAGGTTTCCAAAGTAAGCCAATAAGAGGGCAGCGAGCATTGGTGGCACCTTGAGGGACAAGGCTACCGCCAAAAAGGCCCCGTACATGGCGGTGATGTGGGCGGTGGAACTGGCAAAAAGGTAGTGGGAATAAAAGAGGGCGCCAATTAAAAGCACCAGTGCTAAAAACCAATTCAAGCCACTTAGGGAGTTGCCAATTACCTTGCTGAGCCAGGGAATAAAGCCCAAACTACTTAGGGAACCGGCCATCATCACCAGGACGGAAAACCAGGTGAGGGTGTTCCAGGCCCCGCTTTCTGCCAAGACATCTTGCCAGGATAAGACCCCGGTGAGCAGCAAGGCGAGGGCTAAAAAGGCGGCTAAGGTAGCGTCGATGCCTAGAAAAGAGCCAGTAATCCACAAAATTAAGGCGCAGATAAAAATGACGGCCATAATTTTTTCGGGCAGGCTGATAGGCCCCATTTGAGCCAGTTGGTCTTTGGCCCAGGCCTTAGCGTTCGGGGTGGCCTTAATTTCTGGCGGATACAACTTATAAATCAACCAGGGAACGACGATTAGGGAAACTAAACCAGGGACCAGCGCCCCTAAAAACCAGTCCATCCAGCTGATGGTGACCCCGTTACTCTTGGCTAAGGTTTGGGCCAAGGGGTTACCTGCCATTGCGGTCATAAACATGGCGGCGGTAATCATGTCGCCGTGATATTCGGCAAAGATTAAAAAGGATCCGATTTTGCTGGCAGTTCCATCCTTAGGGTCAGAACCAAATGACTGCGAAAGCGACTTGATGTGGCTACTGAGCAGTAAGTCTTAGCTAAAATCAATCGGATTGTTTGGTAGTTTTCCCTGGTTCGGATGACTACGGCTGGGCCAGCTTTGTCAAGTGCAAGGTGACCGAACTCTTACGCTCATTCAAATCACAGTCGGCCTAATCGGGAGCATGGTTATGTATCTTGTGGGATTCAACTGTCCCCGTAACAGCCTTAGACAAACAAGTCCAGACTTATAATGATTTGTAATACTCACCAAACTTTTCCATTGCCTTTAGTACTTGTAACAATTCTTTGCCTAAATCAGTCATACCATACTCTACTTTAGGCGGTTTAGTTTGATAATCCTTTCTAAAAATAATCCCATCTTCGCATAGTTGTCGTAAACTATCAGTTAACACCTTTTGAGAAATTCCATCAAGTGAACGCTGTAGTTCATTAAAGCGCCAATTCTTTTTCATTAAATTACGAATAATTAATAACTTCCATTTACTTCCAATCAAATCTACTGTAGTAGCAATCGGACAATCTGGTAACTCACTTTTTTTTTTCAATTAATTCACCTATTATACAATTCTTTTCATTTAAAATAACTATTAATTTGAATGACATATAAAATATTACAATTTCCATGGATAATAATCAACAAAACAATATATCAACTACATAAACTTGAAAAAATTACTTGTTAACCTCTTTTTATTTAGCATTACATATACTTACGCGAATTGCTAGTTTGGCTATTACCTAAAATTTCTAGATTATGAGCCATAGATTCAATGTGAGCTCGTAATCCGTCCAACCTCCGAGCATAAGTATATTCACTTACTACTGAAGTGAGCATTGAAAAAGTTGTCTCAATTAATCGTTTAGTCCGTTTTAAAACTAGATTACTCTGTTCCTTAGTCCCCTTTTGTTACTTATTACGAGAGTAGATACTTACAAAAAAGTGCGTACTAGTTGCGGAATATATTTAGTATTATTCTATTACTTGTAGCAAGTTTAATTATTGGAGGAATAAATCATGGAAAATTTCAAAAAAATTACTGTAACTGATATACCTAGAACTGAACTGCACGATATTTTAAATCTTACTGGAGCTGAGATTAGTATCAATACCTTACCAGCTGGAACCTCCGTTCCTTTTTCGCATTACCATAAAGCTAATGAAGAAATTTATGGCATTTTAAATGGGGCTGGTACTGCTTTGCTTGATGGAAAAAATGTGAACTGAAACTTGAAAGCAAAAAAGAGCATAAAAATTCTCTATTCTCTTGATATAAG
>NZ_AYYP01000017.1 GCF_001436215.1 Ligilactobacillus agilis DSM 20509 | reverse complement strand
TTATATCAAGAGAATAGAGAATTTTTATGCTCTTTTTTGCTTTCAAGTTTCAGTTATTTAACGGAAGCAACCTTTTCAGCGATGAAGTTGGCAGAAGAGGTAAGTTTGTCTTCTTCTTCTTTAGTTAAAGGAACATGGTTAACTGCTTCTACCCCGTTTGCACCAATAACTGCAGGATAGCCCACGTAACAACCATATTTTTCTACAAAGACTGAAGCTGGGCAAGCCAAGTGAGCATCAGCTAAGACAGCTTGGGCAAGTTTTACGGCACAGGTAGCAATTGCGTAGGAAGTAAACTTTTTACCGTGGAAGACTAGCCAGCCACCGCGCCGAGCCTGGTTATCAAGATCGGGTAAATCGAGTTGCTTTTCAGCTGCCACTTCGGCCATGGGATGATCTTTGACGCGAACAGTTGACCAAGCAGTGAATTGGGATTCACCGTGTTCACCTAAAACATAACCGGTAACGTTCTTAGGGTCTTCACCTAAAGCTTGACCGACAGCGCGTTGCATTCTAGCGGTATCAAGGAAAGTACCGGTTCCTACAACTTGATTGTGTGGTAGCCCAGTATAACGAACAAGGAGAGTAGCGATAACATCACAAGGGTTAGTGACGTTGACAATCACGCCGTTAAAGCCACTTTCTTTAATTTTTTGCCCAACCTCTTTAACTTGAGCAACATTATGGTCGAATTCGCCAAAACGGTTACCACCATCAGAAAGAGCACGAATGTTACCAAAGGTGGTGATGATGACATCTGCATCCTTAAGGCTAGCATAGTCTTGAATCTTAATCTTAGTGCTGGTATCGATACGAGCGAGCATATCGAGTAGGTCGTATTGTTCTGCTATCACCTTATCTTCATTCTTGTCGATTAAGACGAGCTCATCAACTAAGCCCTTAGTAACTAATGTGTAGGCTACGGTAGCACCGACGTGTCCGAGCCCGATAACAGCGAGTTTGCGCATATAAAAGCCTCCATTTCAAAACAAACTATGATTATATTATTACACTAAAAATTAATTTTTCAAGTGAAAAATGAGATTTGGGTTAATTTAATTTTGAATAGGTAAAAACTTTAAAAGTTAAGGTACTTTTAGTAAGATAAAGGTGAGGTGACCGTTAATGAATGAACGCGTAGAAATTAGTAACTCTGAGTGGGAAGTAATGCGGATTTTATGGACCTTGCAGGCAGCGACCAGTCGGCAGATTATTGACTTACTGGCTGAAAAATTAGGCTGGAAAGAAGCGACAACTAAGACTTATATCAGTAGGTTAGTTACTAAGAAGTATGTCAAAACAGAAAAAAGGGGGCGGGCTTACCTCTACTTACCGGCAGTAGAGGAAGAGGCGACAATCACGGAACAACTATTAGCCAGCTTTGCTAAGATTTGTCAGAAACATATCGGGCAAACCCTGGCAAATGTAGTAAGAGAGATCCCACTTAGTCAAGCCGATATTGAAGAGGTTAGTCGAATTTTGGCTGCTAAGCAAAAGACCGCCCCGCTTGAGCTTGAGTGTGATTGTTTACCAAAGGGACATAAGGCTAAGCATTGCTAATTATTATATAGTAGGAAAGTTATGTTGGTTGTTGACAGAAGTTGCTAATTTTCAGTGTGATTTGACAGAAGTTGACAGAATTAATGCTAAATTGCGGCCTTTTTTTAACAGAAATTAGTGCCAGTGAGAATCGCATTTTGTAGTCAATTTTTAGTGGTAATCAGATTAGGGTTTATGGTAGTATAGGAAAGTGAGTATTTTAGAGGGGAAGGAATGCTACATAATGAGTCAGTTGCAAGAAAAACGTAAGAATTCGTTAGCGCTAAGTTTTCAAGAATTATTACGCTCTGAGCCGTTAGAAAAGATAACGGTTGAGCAGATTTGTCGAAAGGCAGACGTTCATAGAAGTACTTTCTACAGGTATTTTCAAGATAAGTATGACTTATTACGTTATGCATTCGAACATTTCTTAATTGCACGCATTGATGAAGAAGATTTGATTGGTTCAACTATTAGCATGATTAGTAAAGAAAAACAACTTTTTCGCAATATCTCAGTCAACAATGATAGTAGCTTCTTATTATGGCAGATGCTGGAGATGCTAAGTGAACGTCTTTTGGTCAGTGCTAAAAATGGAAAATTAGAAAGTACTCCCTGGCTTGCCCGTGAATTAAATAGTTCACCATATCCGCAACTAGCTGCTGATATGGTTGCGGGCGCTTTTTTAACCTTACTGTATAAATGGATTAACAGTAATTACCAAATGGAACCTAAGCAGTTAGCAAATTTTTTAGGCCAACTTGGTAAAACAGAATGAAATATTTAAGATATATAATTTTTCAAAAAAAAAAAAAACAAAATATTTTATGCTTTTTTAATTTACTTTGGGGACAATCTATTTTAAAATAAAGGTAGTGATATCGCTAACTTAAAGATTGTTAACGTTATACGGAAAAAAGCGCTAGTGTCAGCGCAATTAATTTAGAGGAGGGCGTAATGGTGAGTTCATTACAGAAATCAATGATTAATTTGGCGCAGGTTTTGCGTTTACGTGAGCATCAAAAGAGTTTCAAGGAATTAGAGAAACTAGGCGCAATCGATGTTTATTATTTGGAGGCAATCTATCAACTTAAGGAACCAACGATTGGGACCATCTCTAAGTTGTTAGGACAATCCACTCCTAACACTAATTACCACATTAAGAAGCTAATCAACTTAGGCTTGATTGAAAAGCGGATTGATGATGTGGATCGACGCGTGACTCACTTATTAGTAACTGACAAGTATTCTGAATTAATTAATTCTGACGAAGATTTTTGGGCCCGGATGCAAGACCGGTTGGAAAGTGAAGTGGCTCCAACCGACTTGGCTATTTTCCAACGGGTTTTACGACAAACAATTGAAATTATTGGGGAAGAAAATCGTCAGGATTCAGTAATTGGATAATAGATGAAGAGATTTTAGTACTGCATTTGACGAAGAGGAGGTCAAGTGCAGTTTTTTTATTAAGCGAGGATTAAAGATGCAAACAAAAATTCAAACGGCAAATATTGATAGCTTAGAAAAAGAGTATGACTTGGTAATTGTTGGTTCTGGTGCAACTGGCTTAGTAAGTGCCCTTCAAGCTAAGCGCCTCGGCTTGAAGGTGGCCGTAATTGAGAAGATGGCATCCTTAGGTGGAAATACGATGCGGGCTTCTTCCGGTATGAATGCCGCCGAAACCGAGGTTCAATTAGCTAACGGAGTCATTGATGATTTTACAGCCTTTTATCAAGAAACCCTTCAAGGTGGGGGAAAACTAAACGACAAGGAGTTACTCGAATACTTTGTAACTCACGCTCCCTTGGCAATCGAGTGGCTAGCAAAGCAAGGAATTGTGCTTAGCGATTTAACCATCTCGGGAGGAATGAGCCAAAAGCGGATGCACCGGCCCCAGTCCCTGGCTCCGATTGGTGCTTACTTAATCAAGGGGTTGTTAGCCCGTTGTGTTGCCGAAGCCATCCCTCTTTTTACGAACACTAAGCTGGTGGCGATAAAGAAAGCAGCTGAAAAAATTACCGGCATTACAGTCGCTGGCACTGACGGTAAAGAAGTAGAGGTCGGGGTTAAAGCGTTGCTTTTAGCCACCGGTGGTTTTGGGGCTAATGCCAACTTAATTGCACAATACCAACCACAATTGGCAAACTATAAAACAACTAACCACGCCGGGGCTAGTGGGGATGGCTTGTTATTGGCCCAAAAATTAGGGGCCCAGCTAGTGGATATGAATTTTATCCAGGTGCACCCCACCGTCCAACAAGACTTTGACCACACGTACTTAATTGGGGAAGCTGTTCGGGGAGAAGGGGCCATTTTGGTTAACAAAAATGGCGAACGGTTTGTAAACGAACTGGCAACTAGAAAACGGGTAACCGCTGCGATTACGGCCCTAAATGAAAATGGCGCTTACCTAATTTTTAACCAAACCGTCAGACAGCGGGTAAAAGCAATCGAATTTTACGATAAGGTTGGCTTAGTAGTAACTGGAGCTAGTTTAGCGGAGTTAGCCACGAAACTGGCACTGCCTAAAGAAAACTTAAGCCAGACTCTGTCAAATTGGAATCAAGCGGTAGCTACACGCACAGATTGCCAATTTGGCCGCAAGACAGGCTTAGTTACATTAAACCAAGCTCCATACTACGCAATCCATATTGCACCAGGGATTCACTACACCATGGGGGGATTGCATATCAATGCTAAAACCCAGGTATTAGATGAAGACGGGCAGGTTATTTCTGGTCTGTATGCAGCTGGTGAAGTAGCTGGGGGCTTACATGGGAATAACCGGATTGGTGGTAATTCGATTGCCGAAACGGTTGTGTTTGGTTTGCAAGCCGGTAAGCAGGCGGCTAAATACATTTTAGGAAAATAAGCACCTCAAAAAGCGAGTCATGATCCTAACTGGGAGATATGACTCGCTTTTTTTAATTAAAATTAAGTTTTAAATTAAACCACACCTTGGGCTTCCATTGCTTCTGCAACCTTAAGGAAACCGGCAATGTTAGCACCAGCCACGTAATCGCCATCAAGACCATACTTCTCAGCGGCAGCTGCAATGTTGTGGTAGATATTAACCATAATATCTTTAAGTTTGCCATCAACTTCTTCAAAGCTCCAAGCTAGTCGTTCGGAATTTTGACTCATTTCTAGGGCAGAAACGGCTACCCCGCCGGCATTACTTGCTTTACCAGGGACAAAGAGGACCTTATTTTCTTGGAGGTACTTAGTTGCTTCAAGGGTAGTTGGCATGTTGGCCCCTTCACAAACAGCTACCACCCCGTTAGCTACTAATTGCTTAGCATCATCAAGGTTTAATTCATTTTGAGTTGCACATGGAAGGGCAACGTCTGTCTTAACGGTCCAAACCCCACGCCCTTCATGGTAAACGGCACTAGGTCTATTAGCTGCGTATTCAGTTAAGCGGGCACGCTTAACTTCTTTAACTTCCTTAAGTAAGGCAACGTCGACCCCTTCAGGATCATAAACCCAACCGGTGGAGTCGGAGCAAGTTACGACCTTAGCCCCTAATTGTTGAGCCTTTTCAATAGCATAAATAGCAACATTGCCGGCCCCGGAAACAGTTACGGTTTTACCCTGCAAATCATGACCATGGTCTTTAAGTAAGGCATCTACAAGGTAGAGCAGACCATAACCAGTGGCTTCAGTTCTAGCAAGGGACCCACCAAATGTTAGGCCTTTACCAGTCAACACGCCTTCATAAGTTGACTTTAGGCGCTTATATTGGCCAAAGAGATAACCAATTTCACGACCGCCAGTTCCAATATCACCGGCAGGGACATCGATGTCTGCCCCAATGTATTTATAAAGTTCAGTCATAAAGCTTTGACAGAAGGCCATGATTTCACGGTCGGACTTACCTTTAGGGTCAAAGTCCGAGCCCCCTTTAGCCCCGCCGATTGGAAGGGAAGTAAGGGCGTTTTTGAAGACTTGTTCAAAGCCTAAGAACTTAATAATTCCGAGGTATACAGATGGATGGAGTCGTAAGCCGCCCTTGTAAGGACCGATAGCATTATTAAATTGCACCCGGTAACCATTGTTAACTTGAACTTGACCTTGGTCATCGACCCAACTTACTCTAAATAGCAGTTGGCGATCAGGAGTGGTGAGTCGTTCAAGGAGGGCTTCTTTGCGATACTTAGCCTCATCAGCTTCGATGACAGGGCGTAGAGATTCTAGCACTTCTTTAACTGCTTGGTGGAATTCTGGTTGGCTAGGGTTTTGGGCTACGACACGATTATAAACTTCATCAACATAGGACATAAGCATACCTCCAATTATGAAAAAACATAAGTGATTTTTTAACAGGTTAATTATACCTTAGAAATAAATTAAAAATCAACTAAAAAAATAAAATATTTCCTAGTTGATTTTTAATCTTATTATTGGTTATCCTGGAATACCTTGAAAACAGCTGCTTGTTGTTCGGTTAGAATATGATTAGTTCGTGATGCTAATGAAGTGATGAAGGTTGGTTGGCCTTCGTCAAGAATATCTAAGGCAACAAGTTCATCGCTAGGGAGAATGGCTAGGTCGGTCAAAAAGCCAATACCAATATTTTGAGCAATGAGGGCCTTGATAATATGTAGGTCGTTGGTTTGATAGATAATCTTGGTCCGAATGTTAGCCGCTTTAGCTAATTGTTTTAGGGCGGTCGTATGTACAAAGCCCTGGGAGAAGTCAATGAACTTTTCTTTCTTTAAATCGCTAAAAGCAACCGCGCCCTTGTTAGCGAGGGGGTGTTGTTTAGAGACAATGATTTTGAAAGGATTGCTAGCGAGTTGGATCACCTTCAATTTAGATTGCTTAATTGGTTCCAAGCTACCTAAAAGAGCGAGGTCAATATTACCGCGCAATAGGTGGGAAAGCATGTCAGTAGAGCCACCCTCAAAGGTTTCTAATTGTTCCATAACCCCTGCTTTAAGAAGAGCGGGGGTAAATTTAGGAAAATAGTAGTTGCCGATAATTGGTGGGAGGCCAAAGAGAATTTTTTGTTCGCTGCCCCGTTTGATTTCTTTGGCAGCGATTTCTAATTCGTTTAAAATAGAAATAATGTGTTGGTCAAATTGATAGCCCATGTCAGTAACAACCAATTCTTTATGGGAGCGGTCCCGAATAAAGAAGGTAGTTTGATACTCAGCTTCTAGGCGTTTGATTGCAAGTGTAATCGTTGGTTGACTAACATCGAAGTAGGCGGCAACCTTTGAGAAGTTTTTTTCTTGGACTAATTTGTGATAGTACTCTAAACTTTTAATATTCATATGCGTATCCTCTATATAAGTAGTAATTATTTTTATTATAGCATTTTATTCCTAAATAAGTAGAGCTACTTTATCAAGTTAGTTAAGTTCATGGTATAATAAAGGAAATTTTACCCAGGCTTAAAAGGTGAGGTGCAAAATGTGAACACTAAGCAAAAGTTAGTCAAGCGTGTAATAATTGCTTTATTTGCAGCGATTATTATTATTCAAAACTTTATTCCGTTTTTAGGTTACATTCCCTTAGGGCCCTTAAATTTAACGATTATTCACATTACGGTAATTGTGGTAGCTTTAAGTATGGGACCTTTGTACGGCGGAATTGTTGGTGGTATTTGGGGTGTGATTACATGGATTAGGGCCTTTGTATGGCCGACCAGTCCCTTAGCGACGATTGTCTTTGTTAATCCATTAATTGCGATTTTACCCCGAATCTTGATTGGAATTGTAGCCGGAGGGAGTTTTAGCTGGCTAAAAAAACGGTTAGCCAAGCAGTCGAGTGCGATGGTGCTAGCGGCCATCTTGGGTTCGTTAACAAATACGCTCTTGGTCTTAGGGCAAATATACCTCTTTTACCGGGGCAAATCACAGGCAATGTATGCTTTAAATGTTAATGAGTTATTGCCTTACTTGTTAGGGGTAATTGCAACTAATGGATTACCTGAGGCAATTTTAGCCGGCTTGGTTAGTCCCTTGATTGCAGGCCCACTAAGGAAGAGGTTGAAAAATAATTAATGGTAAAAAG
The DNA here is from genome assembly GCF_001436215.1 of Ligilactobacillus agilis DSM 20509. GTDB lineage: Bacteria > Bacillota > Bacilli > Lactobacillales > Lactobacillaceae > Ligilactobacillus > Ligilactobacillus agilis. The sequence continues at coordinate 11,757 of NZ_AYYP01000017.1, read as the reverse complement.
AAGGTCACGCCGTCAAGGTAATTTGGTTAACTACTTATTATTATTGATTTTGCTGGGACTGCTTTTTTGTTTAGTGTTTCCTTTTTTTAATAAACAGGAAGAAAAGGAGCCACAAACGGAGGTAAGAAAGGAGTTTATTGCCAGGATTGCCCCTTTGGCCCAAGCCGAGCAAAGAAAATATCGGATTAAGGCTAGTATCACGATTGCCCAAGCTGCCCTAGAGTCAGATTGGGGGCAGAGTCAATTGGCTAGTAAGTATAATAATTTATTTGGGGTTAAGGGAAATGAGCAAGATGGTACTTTACTAGCAACTAAAGAATATGTTAACGGCCAATGGATTACCGTTGAGGATTATTTTGTTGTTTACCCTAGTTGGAAGGCGGCGGTTGAAGCCCATAGCAAACTTTTTGTAGATGGTACGGGCTGGGATCACAACCATTACCAAGCCGTTTTGGAGGCTAGTGACTATAAGCAAGCGGCCCAGGCCTTACAAGAGCGTGGTTATGCCACTGATCCAAAATACGCAGCCAAGTTAATCGAATTGATTGAACAATATCAACTTGATAGTTACGATTAAGCTAATCTTTATTAACTAACCTTTATTAGAAAATGTGAAAGCGAGTTTTGATAATGGAAGACGAAATTTTATTTCCAGGAGCAACGATTGGAATTATCGGAGAAAGTCCGAACGGAATTATGTTAGAACAGGCGGCTCATAAATTAGGCTTTGATGTAATTGCTTATGGTCCTAACGAAGAGGCTCCCACTCTTAGGGGGGCTGATGTTAAAGTGGTAGGAACCTATACTGACCAAGCCAAGTTGCAAGATTTTGCTCAAAGATGCAGTTTAGTAACCTATGAATCAGAAACAATTCCGGCACAAACGATTGCCTATTTGAGCCGGTTTACAAAGTTGCCTCAGGGAAGTGAAACCTTAGAGATTGTGCAAGATCGTCTTTTGGAGCGCACTTTCTTTGAACAAAGCAATTTAAACATTGCTCCTTACGCGACGATTGTTAATTTAGATGATGTTTACCAGGCAATCAGTTCCATTGGTTACCCTGCTATTTTAAAGCCAATTCAAAAGGGCTTTAGCAAAAAAATTATCATCAAAAAGCAAACAGATATCGCTAAGTGCGCCGATATTATTGATCAAGGGACCTTTATCTTGGAATCAATGATTCCTTACCAAAAGGAATTGGCCGTAACCATGAGCAAGGATAAGAATGGTGACATTAAGTTTTACCCCCTAGTGGAAGCCGAGTACCGTCAAGGCAAGTTGCACCAGGTATTGGCGCCAGCACAAGTTGATAGTGACGTGGCTAACGAGATTAGACGGTTAAGTGAACTAGTGGTTAAGCAGGTTAAGTCAGTAGGGGTTATGACCTTATCATTCTTTTTAACCGAAACAGGTGCTTTATATGTTAAACGGTTGGTAACTGGGGTTAACAGTTTGGGCTATGTTTTTAGTCGGGCTGCCAACGTCGATATTTTTGAACAGCATTTACGGGTGTTAGCCAATATGCCCCTGGCTCAACCGGAATTAATTCAAGCTACGGGGATGGTTATGATTGAGCAGGATAAGCGCAAGGCTCTACGAACCCAGTGGCTTTTAAAAACTAATTGGCACTACCAGTTTTACCGCTACCCTAAGTCGATGACCACCCTCAATTGGGGACATGTCTTAGTAACGGGTGAATCTAGTCAAGCCATTAAAGAACAAGTAGCTGCGACGGGGATTTGGGATAAGTTAGAAGAATAGTGTTCTTTTTAGTAAAGAAAATGAGAAATATTAGTAATGATTCATATTGTCTTGAAAAATGAGGACATTATGAATCATTTTTTATGGGGCAAGCTTTATTGCAACCTTTAATTTTGTCGCGTAGGTTTAGTTTGCTATAATAGGAAACAATGATACTTTTGGAAAGGAACTTACAATGGGAGCACGAGATTTACTAGCAAGTATGAACAAGGAACAGGCTCAAGCGGTCCAAACCACAGAGGGCCCCTTGCTAATTATGGCAGGGGCTGGTAGTGGTAAGACCCGGGTGTTAACCCACCGGGTAGCTTATTTGATTGAAAATTTAGGCGTTATGCCTTGGAATGTTTTAGCGATTACCTTTACTAATAAAGCCGCCCGTGAAATGCGAGAACGGATTAATACACTGTTGGGCGATAGCAGTGGGCAAGAGGTGTGGGTCTTCACCTTCCACGCTTTATGCGTCAGAATCTTACGGCGCTATGCTGATAGGATTGGCTACCAACGAGCCTTTACAATCACAGGTAGTAGCGAACAACGAACTTTGATCAAGCATATTTTGAAGGATTTAAACATTGACCCTAAAAAATATGATGGCCGGGCTATCCTAGCCACTATTTCAAATGAAAAGAATAAAATGATTACCCCAACAGACTACCAAGCTAAGGCGACCAGTCCGTATGAACAGATTGTCGCCAAAGTGTATGCTGAGTATCAACGGCGGTTACGGGCTAACCAGGCAATGGATTTTGACGATTTAATCATGGAAACTATTCGCCTCTTTAAAGAGGATGCTGAGGTCTTGGAGTATTACCAAAGAAAATTCAAGTATATTCACGTGGATGAATATCAAGATACAAATGAGGCTCAGTATCAGTTGGTCTCACTCTTGGCTCAAGGGTACCATAACCTTTGTGTAGTTGGGGATGCTGACCAAAGTATTTATGGTTGGCGGGGAGCAGATATGTCTAACATCCTCGATTTTGAAAAAGATTATCCAGACGCCACGGTTATTAAGTTGGAACAAAATTATCGGTCCACTAAAAATATCCTCGCGGCGGCTAACGCGGTGATTAAGAATAATGACAATCGGCGTGCTAAAACCTTATGGACTGAAAATCCGACTGGAGCTAAGATTAATTATTACCGGGCCGACAGCGCCGCTAGTGAAGCCTTTTTTATAATCAAAACCATTAAAGAGCAATTAGCAAAAGGACGGGCTTACGGTGATTTTGCCGTTTTATACCGGACTAATGCCCAGTCTCGTAGCCTGGAAGAAGTATTTGTTAAGGCTAACATACCCTACAAATTAATTGGGGCCCACCGTTTCTATGACCGCAAAGAAATTATGGATATCTTAGCTTACTTAAGATTGGTTACTAACCCTAATGATTCGCTTAGCTTTGAACGAATTGTTAATGAACCTAAGCGCGGAATTGGGGCTACTAGTTTGGCTAAGTTACAGGATTTTGCAACCATGCATGATTTATCCTTGTTTGAAGCTTGTCAATCAATCGAGCTCGTAGGAATCAGGGGGAAGGCAAGCAAGGCCTTAAGTGAGTTTGCTAACCTAATCGAGAAGCTACATACCTACCAGGAAACTGCGACAATCACAGAGTTAACGGAAGAAATTTTGAAACGGACCGGCTATCAACAAATGTTAGCGGAAAACCAATCGGTTGAAAACGAAAGTCGCTTGGAAAACTTGAAGGAATTTCTAACGGTTACTAAGCAGTTTGATGATAATTGGCAACCAAGTGAAGAGGCTGATGATCCCTTTGTTGAATTCTTAGGCGATTTAGCCCTGGTTTCTGATCAAGACGGGGTCGAAGATGAGCCTAATGAAGTGACAATGATGACGCTACACGCTGCTAAAGGGTTGGAATTTCCGGTCGTATTCTTGGTCGGAATGGAAGAAGGAATTTTTCCGTTAGCACGTGCCAACGAAGACGAAAACGAACTAGAAGAAGAAAGACGGTTAGCATACGTAGGGATTACCCGCGCCCAAGAAGAACTTTACTTGACAAATGCCTCGTCACGGATGCTATACGGCCGCTTCCAATCAAACCCAGTTTCGCGGTTTATTGAAGAAATAGATGGGGATTTAATCAATTATGTGGGCTTAGCCACCAAACAAGGTAGTCCTAAACCACTTAGCTTTGCAGAGCGCATGAACCACCAAAGCCGTGGGGGCCTACGGACCGTTAAAAATACTAATCCCTTTAGACAAGCACGGCCAGCTAGTCCTCAATTCAGTCAAACGAAGAGCGAGGCAAATGTAGCGACTAGTTGGAAGGTAGGCGCTAAGGTCAACCATAAGAAGTGGGGCTTGGGAACGATTGTTAAAGTAAGTGGTAGCGGTGATGAGACCGAATTAGATATTGCTTTTAAAGAGCAAGGAATCAAGCGACTTTTGGCGGCATATGCACCAATTAGCAAAGCTTAGGAAGGAAAGGTCATGGAAGAAAAACAAGCAAAAAGCAGGTTAGCAGAATTAAGAAAGCAACTTATGACTTGGAGTCAGGAATATTATGTCAATGATAATCCTAGTGTGGAAGATGCGGTTTATGACCAGGCTTACCGAGAATTATTGATGCTAGAACAACAATTTCCTAACTTAGTAACAGCTGATTCTCCCAGCCAACGAGTTGGGGGGCAAGTTTTAGCCGGCTTTACCAAGGTTGAACATGAGATTCCAATGTTATCATTGGGGGATGTTTTTTCAAAAGAAGAGTTAGCGGCCTTTATCGACCGGTTGAATGAAGCCACTAAGGCCCCTTTTGCCTACAATTGTGAATTAAAAATAGATGGGCTAGCAATTTCCTTAACCTATGAAAATGGGGTATTTGTCAAGGGGTCTACCCGTGGAAACGGAATTATTGGCGAAGACATTACCGCTAATTTAAAGACAATTAAAGCCATTCCGCTAACCTTAAAGGAACCTGTCAGCATTGAAGTGCGGGGAGAATGTTATATGCCCAAGGATTCATTTTTAGCCTTGAATAAGGAGCGCGAAGCCCAAGGACAAGCGGTGTTTGCTAATCCCCGTAATGCAGCCGCGGGTTCGCTTAGACAGTTGGATACCAAAATTACTGCTAAACGCAACCTCAGTGTGTTTATCTACTACCTAATGGAACCTGAAAAATTGGGGGTAACCAGTCAAAGCCAGGCACTAGCTAAGCTGGCTGAACTCGGCTTTAAGGTTAACCCAGACTTCAGGTTGGCAACTGATATGGAAACTATCAATAACTATATTGATGAATTTCATGCTAAACGCGGTGAACTTGCTTACGAAATTGATGGGATTGTCATTAAGGCTGATGATTTTAAGGTACACGAATTAGTAGGGAATACGGTCAAAGTGCCACGTTGGGCCATTGCTTACAAGTTTCCACCGGATGAAAAGGAAACTGTGATTCACCAAATTGAGTGGACGGTTGGACGGACCGGGGTGGTTACTCCGACCGCGGTCATGGATCCAGTTGAAATCGCGGGTACGATGGTAGCAAGAGCCTCATTGCATAACCCAGACTACCTAAGAGAAAAAGATGTCCGCTTAGGTGATACGGTTAAACTTCATAAGGCAGGAGACATTATCCCTGAAATTTCACAGGTCATAGTCGCTAAGCGTCCTAAGGATTCAGTCCCGTATGAGATTCCAACTACCTGTCCGGAATGTGGGGCTAAGCTAGTTCACCTTGACGATGAAGTGGCACTCCGGTGTATTAACCCCAAGTGTCCGGCCTTAATCAAGGAAAGTCTAGCCCACTTTGCAAGCCGTGATGCCATGAATATTGATGGGCTGGGACCTAAAATTATCGAGCGCTTGTATGAGGCCCACTTAATTAGTGATGTTGCTGATTTATATAAGCTTAAGTTGGAGGACCTATTAGCTTTAGATAAGTTTAAGGAAAAATCAGCTACTAAGCTATTGACAGCCATTGAAAATAGTCGGCATAATTCTAGTGAACGTCTAATTTTTGGCTTGGGAATTCGCCATGTCGGTGCCAAGGTAGCCCGGCTGTTAGCTGAACGTTTTAAGAGTGTGACGGCGTTAAGTCAGGCTCCAAGTGAAGAGATTGCTCAAATTGACAGTTTAGGGCAAGTAATTGCTGATAGTGTGGTAACGTATTTTGAACGGCCAGAGGTCAAGCAATTATTGGCTGAACTTGAAGAGGTTGCAGTCAACTTCGACTTTTTAGGTCAAAGTGCAAGTGAGATTGCCCAGGCTAACGAAGACAGCTTCTTTAACGAAAAGAAGGTAGTCTTAACGGGAACACTGGACCAATTAAAGCGGTCGCAGGCCAAGCAATGGTTAGAAGCTCATGGTGCCAAGGTGACGGGCTCTGTTTCTAAGAAGACAGACCTTCTGATTGCTGGTCATGACGCAGGTAGTAAGTTAACCAAAGCCCAAGAATTAGGTATTGAAATTATGGATGAACAACAATTCATTGCACAAATGGAGGCAATTGATGGTGAATAAGAAGTTAAATCTCATGGTAACGCTGGGGCTTAGTACGCTCTTATTGACGGCCTGTGGCAACCTAGGATCAAGTAGTGGAACCACGACCAATACTAACGAGGAGAGTGCTTCAAGTGGTTATCAAACTACCGGCCAGACTAACGATAGCGAGTATACCGGGGTAATTATCAATGGACGTTACCGGACCAATAAGTCGCGTGGGGTTGGCGTTAGTCAAAATTCAGAAAACCTCCTCAACCTTAAGAGCTTTGAATCTGGTTTGACTGATATTTCTAAAGAGTATTTTTCAACTAAGGACTACGTTTTCCAAGAAGGGCAAACTTTATCAAAGTCAACTGTCGAAGACTGGTTAGCGCGGAAATCCAGTAAGAATCCGGACGGGTTAAATCCTGAGGATAATGGGAAAAATGGTGAAAATGAGCGGAACCCAATGTATGTCCAACAAATTGAAGAACAAGACTACATGAAAGAAGATTCTAAGGGGAACCTATCTTTAGCAGGAATTACCGTTGGAATTGGAATGAACCGCAAGGATTATTACCAAAAAGAAGAATATGGTGCTACCTACGTAACCAATATTTCTAAAGAAGAAATGGAAAAGCAAGGCAAGATTGCGGCTGCTAAGGTGGTGGCACGTTTGCGGGCGAAAGTCGGAAACGATGTCCCAATTGTGGTGGCGATGTACCAGCAAGCCGAAATAGATAGCCTAGTTGGCGGGTCATTTTATGCTTACACTGAGGTGAAGGCAGGTTCTAGTGAAATTACTAACTGGACGGATACTGATATTTCTAGTTATGTCTTTCCGGCAACATCAACTAAATCAGTTCCAAACGATAATGACGAGGCAGCCTTTGAGTCGTTTAAGAATAAAATCCAAAACTTCTTCCCTAACCTAGCTGGAGTTACGGCGCAAGCAAAGTATAAGGGCAAGAACCTCCAAGGGTTGAAGGTAACGATTACAACCCAATTCTATTCGGAAACTGAAATTACCAGTTTTACCCAGTATGTAGCTAAGGCCGCCAAGACATACTTACCGTCAGGCATCCCAGTTGATATTCAAGTTAAGGGTTCTGATGGGACGGTGCAAAGTTTCTTAGCGAAGACGGCTAAGGATAGTTCCTACTATACCCATGTGTTTACTAGTTATTAAACTTTTTTTTAAGATATGCTAGAATAATTGTTATATACGAAGAAAGAAGGATGAATGATGGCAATTACTGCAAGCGAAGTAGCACACGTTGCTGGTTTGGCTAAGCTTTCATTTAATGAAACAGAGTTAGAGAAATTTACCGGTCAAATGGATGAAATCATCAAGATGGTGCAAGAACTCAGCGAAGTTGATACAGAGGGAGTACCTGTAACAACCCACGTAACTGATGCCTTTAACGTAATGCGTGAAGATGTGGCAGTTAAGGGCTTAGACCGAGACTTACTAATGAAAAACGTACCTGAAAGCCAAGATGGTTATATTAAGGTGCCGGCTATTATTGACGAAAGCGAGGAAGGTTAAGCATGGTAGATTACTTTAAGACAGACTTAGAAAACTTACACCAAGCTTTGGTTAATAAGGATTTAAGCTCAGCCGAATTGGTTAAGGAAACATTTGCCAAGATTGAAACTATTGATCCTAAGATTGAGGCTTTCTTAGCTTTAAATAAAGAGCAAGCCCTAGCTAAGGCAGAAGAACTAGATCAAAAGGGGATTCCAGCCGATAGCTTGCTAGCAGGGATTCCGGTTGGGATTAAGGACAACATTGTAACTAAGGATTTAACTACGACTGCCGCAAGTAAGATGTTAGCTAACTTTAAGCCAATCTATAACGCAACTGTAATGGATAAGTTAGATCAAGCAGGTATGATTAACGTTGGTAAACTCAACATGGACGAATTTGCCATGGGGGGGTCAACGGAAACTTCAGCCTTTAAGTTGACCAAAAATGCCTGGGACCAAACTAAGGTACCTGGTGGTTCTTCTGGTGGTTCGGCAGCAGCAGTAGCTTCGGGGCAAATTTTAGCCTCACTAGGTTCTGATACAGGTGGTTCCATCCGCCAACCAGCTGCTTATAACGGTATTGTTGGTATGAAACCAACCTATGGTCGGGTTTCACGGTATGGATTGATTGCCTTTGCCTCAAGCTTGGACCAAATTGGACCGTTGACAAGAACGGTTAAGGATAACGCCTTAATCCTAAATGCAATTGCTGGTCATGATAAGCGCGACTTTACTAGTTCAGCTAAGGAAGTGCCTAACTTTGCTGAGGGCTTAGACGGCAATATCAAGGGCTTAAAGATTGCCTTACCTAAGGAATACCTTGGACAAGGGGTTGCTTCCGAAGTTAAGGAAGCAATTTTGAAGGCAGCTAAGACCTTTGAAAGTTTGGGAGCAACTGTTGAAGAAGTATCCCTTCCTTACAGCAAATATGGGGTACCTGTTTACTACATCATTGCTTCTTCCGAAGCTTCCTCTAACTTACAACGCTTTGATGGAATTCGTTATGGTTTTAGAGCAAGTGATGTTAAGAACCTTGAAGATGTCTACGTTCGTTCACGGTCTGAAGGTTTCGGCGACGAAGTTAAGCGTAGAATTATGTTAGGGACCTTCTCCCTTTCAGCAGGGACTTACGATGCCTTCTTCAAGAAGGCTGCTCAAGTTCGGACCTTGATTTGCCAAGACTTTGCTAAGGTCTTTAGCCAATACGACTTAATTATGGGACCAACTGCGCCAACACCAGCCTTTGGTTTAGGTGAAGATATCGATGATCCTGTCACAATGTACATGAATGATATTTTAACTATTCCAGTTAACTTAGCTGGGTTACCAGGGATGTCACTACCAGCAGGATTTGCTAATGGCCTACCAGTGGGCTTACAGTTAATTGGACCACAATTTGCTGAAAATACGATTTACAAAGCTGGTTATGCCTTTGAACAAGCGACTGACTTTCATAAGGCAGTGCCAACGATTGGAGGTCAAAATTAATGAATTTTGAAACAACGATTGGGCTTGAAGTCCACGTAGAAATGAAAACCAAGTCTAAGGCTTTCTCACCAGCGCCAGTTCAATATGGGGCAGAACAAAACACCAATACTAACGTAATCGATTGGGGATATCCAGGTGTTTTACCTGAAGTCAATAAGGGTGCTCTAGAGTTTGGGATGCGAGCAGCTTTAGCCTTAAACTGTGAGATTACTAAGGATATTCACTTCGACCGCAAGAACTATTTCTACCCAGACAATCCTAAGGCTTACCAAATTACGCAAGCCCAAACGCCAATTGGAACTAACGGTTGGCTGGAAATCGAATTGGAAGACGGTAGTAAAAAGAAAATTGGGATTGAAGAAATGCACGTCGAAGAAGATGCGGGGAAGAATACCCACAATCCTGATGGTTACTCTTACGTTGACCTAAACCGGCAAGGAACTCCGTTGATTGAAATTGTTTCTAAGCCAGACATTGCCTCTCCAGCCGAGGCTTACGCTTACTTGACACGGTTACGTCAAATTATTCAATTTACGGGTGTATCTGATGTGAAGATGGAAGAAGGTTCCATGCGGGCCGACGTTAACATTTCTGTTCGCCCAATTGGTTCTGATAAATTCGGGACTAAGACGGAAATGAAGAACTTGAACTCCTTTGAACACGTTAGAAAGGGGCTTGAATACGAAGCAAAGCGCCAACAACAGGTGCTCTTAGCCGGTGGTAAGGTTCAACAAGAAACACGCCGTTTCGATGAAAATACCGGTGAAACAATTTTGATGCGGGTTAAGGAAGGGGCAAGCGATTACCGCTACTTCCCAGAACCAGACCTACCTCCAATTCATATCAGTGACGACTGGATTAACGAAGTTAAGGCTTCTATTCCAGAAATGCCTGATAAACGGCGCGAACGTTACGTAAATGACTGGGGCTTATCTGACTACGATGCATCTGTTTTAACGCAAACCTTGGAAATGTCAGATTTCTATAACGAAACAGTTGCTAACGGAGCAGATCCTAAGTTAGCTGCTAACTGGTTGATGGTGGAAGTTAACGCCTACTTAAATGCCAATAAGTTTGAATTAGGTCAAACTGCCTTAACCCCAGCTCACCTTGCGGGAATGATTAAGTTGATTCAAGATGAAACTATTTCATCTAAGATTGCCAAGAAGGTCTTTAAAGAAATTATTGCCAATGACACCGACCCTAAAGCCTTCGTAGAAGCTAAGGGGATGGTGCAATTATCTGACCCTGCTAAGTTGCAACCAATCATTGATGAGGTCTTAGACAACAATGAACAATCAATCGAAGACTTCAAGAATGGTAAGGACCGGGCAGTTGGGTTCTTAGTTGGTCAAATTATGCAAAAGACACGGGGTAAAGCTAATCCGAAAGTGGTTAACAAGTTACTCATGGCAAGTTTAAAAGAAAGATAAGGCTTTAGGCGAGGAAAGATTATGGAAAAAAGATGTCGGATTATCTACAATCCAACTTCCGGACGCGAGGCTATGAAAAACGACCTAGTCGAAATTTTAAATGTCCTCGAGAATGCTGGCTATGAAACAAGTGCGTATGCGACCACGCCCGAACCTAAGTCAGCTCAAAACGAGGCTAAACGGGCAGCCCTAGCAGGGTTTGACCTAGTGATTGCCGCGGGGGGAGACGGAACCATTAACGAGGTGGTTAATGGGATTGCACCGCTAGAAAAACGCCCTAAGTTAGGGATTATTCCGGCCGGAACAACCAACGATTACGCCCGGGCTTTAAAAATCCCCCGCGAGAGTCCGTTAGAAGCGGCTAAGGTGATTGCTAAGGGACAAACCGTTAAGATGGACATCGGCCAGGCTGGCGACCAATACTTTGTTAATATCGCCGCCGGAGGCTTGCTATCTGAATTGACCTATAGTGTACCTTCACAACTCAAGTCACTATTTGGCTACCTGGCTTACCTGGTGAAGGGGGCTGAACTCTTACCAAGAATTAGGCCGGTTAACATGCGGATTGAATATGATGACGGGGTTTTTGATGGTCAAGCTTCGATGTTCTTCTTAGCCCTTACCAACTCAATTGGGGGCTTTGAACAAATTGTGCCGGATGCTTCTTTGGATGATGGTAAGTTTACCTTAATTGTGGTTAAAACCAGCAACCTGCTAGAGATTTTACAGTTGCTTACCATGGTTTTAAATGGTGGTAAGCACGTTAATGATCCACGGGTCTTATATGTTAAGACGAAAAAGGTTAAGGCCGAAGCGCCCGATAGTAAGATGATGATTAATATTGATGGTGAATATGGTGGCGATGCCCCAATGACCTTCAGGAATTTAAAGCAACATCTAGAAATCTTTGCTAACACCGACAAGATTCCTAATGATGCCATTACTAATCGGGAAGAAGAAAATGAAAAGGATGCCCGTAAACTCTTTGTTAAGGGTGTCGAAGATTATTCAAAGGACAAAGATGAATAAGCAAAAACAAGCGCTACTCTGGCTATAATACCTTCTAAGTATACAGATGAAATATACAAAATCATCTAGATACTT
>NZ_AYYP01000016.1 GCF_001436215.1 Ligilactobacillus agilis DSM 20509 | reverse complement strand
ATATCAAGAGAATAGAGAATTTTTATGCTCTTTTTTGCTTTCAAGTTTCAGTTAAAGATCAAACCTGCTTTATCCATAACAAGGTTTACCAAGGAATTCAGGGGAAGTGGTCATTTTTAGAACGCATCTTAGAAGTGACCGAAAAGAAGCCCAAAATTTCCGAAGAAGTCGCTCAGGTAAAAAAGGCGCTCAAGACGGTAAGTAAAAAGTACGATATTGAGCAGTACGAGGCGGTAATGGGGGCGCAAAAGGCTTTATATGATTCAATTGATGAAGAGGCCAGTCTAAGTAGTGAACGGGTGGCCGAGCAAGTTTTTGGTGATAACCACCAGGCTAAGCAGGAATTTCTAGAGGAGCTTGACCAAAAGGGTATCCAAAGAGAGATTGCTTTAGAGGCCAATACCCCGGTCTTTGAGCGTAAGTACCAAAAGCAAAAGTTAAAGTTAGATAACGGCATCGAAATTGTGGTGCCAGCCGAACTCTTGAAAAATAAGGACTACATTGAATTTGTCACCAACGATGATGGTTCGCTATCTGTTATCTTAAAAAAGATTGAAAGCATCAAGAATAACTTCTAAGTAAAAAGCCCTGGGTTGAAGTGCCTTACAATTGTTAGACAAAGTCTAGTAATTGTGAGGTGCTTTTTTTGTCAGCTCTGATTTTAGTTAGCGAGGCGGTCTTATGGTAAAATTAAGGTAAGGTGATGAATCTAAAAGGACGGTGAGGCTGATGTTTCCACAAAGGTTACGGGCATTACGAGTAGGCAGGAAGTTATCCCAAAAGCAGTTAGCAGAGGCACTAAATCAGACCCTCAGTGAGGGCGAGAGGCCTAACACTGCAGGGCAAATCGGTAAGTGGGAACTGGGCAAGACTAAGCCTTCTTACCTGGAGGTCAAAAAATTGGCCGCCTTCTTTCAGGTGTCCCTCGATTATTTATTAGCACAGGGCTATGAGTCGATTGAACTGGATGATTTATTCGTATCCACGGCCGACTTAAAGCTAGCGGGCCATATTTTAAGTAGTGAAGAGCGAACGGAAGTCTACCAGTTAATCAAGGGCTACCTTAATGGGCGGCACCCACAGAAAAAAACACAGGTCGACCGGGCGGATGAAGAATTGAGTTTAGACCTGTAGGGAAAAGTGTCTGATTATGTCAGGCACTTTTTTAGTTTAGGAAGCGGAATTGACCACTTAAGCAAAAAAACTGACCACTTACTTAAAAGACCTGTCTTTACAGCTAAAAAGTAGCTACAATGGCAATGAAAGGTGGCAAATAAAATGAAGGTAAAACTGGAGTTAGATCCGAGCTTAACAGAGCCTGAAATAATTATCAAAGCTCCGCAGTTAACCCCAGAAGTAAATGAGCTGGTTCAAAGTTTACAGCTAAAAAGCAGGCAGTTAATTTTTTACCAGGGTGAAACGGAGTATTACCTAGCTTTAGAAAAAATTTTATTTTTTGAGGTGAGTGCCCGAAGGACCTGGGCCCATACCAGCACCCAACTTCACCAGGTTAAAGCTAGTTTAAAGGAACTAGAAGAACGCTTACCCCGTGATTTTCAGAGCTGCTCTAAAGGGGTCATTCTTAATACCAAGCAAATCTATGCGCTGACGAAAAACTTAGCTGGGTGTGAGATTAAATTTGCTGATAGCGAGAAGAAAGTGTATGTTTTTCGCCACTATTATCAAACACTTAGGGATTATTTACAGGAAAGAATTGATTGAGATGGCTAATAAAAATCGGATTTTTTGGGGGATAGTGCTAATCTTGTTAGCAGCCGCAATGGTTCTTAAGGCCTTTATCCCCGTTAGTTGGAACCTGGCAGATATTTGTTATTTAGTTTTTGCCTTAGTGGTTGCGTTATATGGATTGGTTAACCGCAGCATTTTGGTCACCTTTACAGGCCTGGGGTTAGTAGCAGGGGCAAGTAACCGTTGGTTGGACTTAATTCCCCTTGGAGACGGGAGCTTGTTTTTAGTTGGAGTCTTTTTGGGGTTAGGCTGCCACTTGCTTTTTGCTAAGCGGCTGGTTTATGAACGGTCTGCTAAGCAAACAAGGTATACTTCAAACCAAGCGGTAACTGACTTTGACGTAATCATGAGTTCTAGCAACCATTACCTTCATAAATTTAAGGCGGGATACCAGTGGTTTTAACCTCTGGAGGGATAGCCCTCACTTTAGATTCGTTAGAACCTACTTTTTACCCTTTCGCC
>NZ_AYYP01000015.1:26398-68825 GCF_001436215.1 Ligilactobacillus agilis DSM 20509 | reverse complement strand
GACTTAGTAGCTGGTATTAACGACTATGTTACTTACTACAACACTAAGCGTTATCATAAGCGTTATCAATGGAAATTAAACAGCCTAACTCCGGTAGAATACCGAAATCAGGCTGCATAAAGTTTATATTTTTTTAGTGTCTACTTGACAGGGCCCACACCACTCTCCTTAGTGCTTAAATAATTAATTAATCTTCTGGAAATTCAGCGGCAGTAAAGACTTCTGATACGTCGTCTTCATCTTCAAGCCGATCAATTAAACGTTGTAATTGTTCCACTTTATCTTCCGGAACTGGAACTGTATTTTGGGGAATCATTGTTAATTCAGCGGTTGCTAAATCATATTTCTTTTCTAAAGCGTCACGCACTTCTGCAAATGACTTAGGATCTGTATAGATTTCAAAGACATCATCTGAAGCTTGCATATCTTCAGCCCCTGCTTCTAAGATGTCTTCAAACATTTGATCTTCGTCAACGTCTAATTCTTCGCGTGCAATCGCAATGTAACCCTTACGGTCAAACATAAAGCTAACAGAACCTGTTTCACCTAAGGCACCACCATTACGGTTGAAGTCTGTCCGTACAGCAGAAGCAGTCCGGTTGCGGTTATCTGTTAAAGTGTGAACTAAAATAGCTACCCCACCAGGACCGTAACCTTCGTAAGTAATTTCTTCGTAGTTTTCACCACCGGCACCAGTAGCTTTGTCTAGTGCCCGTTTAATGTTATCTTTAGGCATGTTGGCAGCACGAGCTTTATCCATCATTAAGCGCAATTGTGGGTTAGAGTCTGGGTCAGGACCACCACTCTTTGCAGCCATATAGATTTCTCGTGATATTTTTTGGAAAATTTTTCCACGTTTTGCATCTTGGGCATTTTTGCGGCCTTGGATGTTATGCCATTTTGAATGTCCTGACATTTCTAATACCTCTTTCCGATTATTTCAAATTTGGCTATCATGCCAACTTTCATAATAACAAATTAATGACGCTCATGCAATCCTTAATTAGCTAAAGACAATTTAATAATTAGTTTTTTTAGACTGGTATGTTCCAGTAATTGTAAGAGCACAAAACCTAGTAATACCCCTAATGTGTTGGCACACAGATCATCGATGTCAACTACGCGCTGAAGATTGACCGCCATATCACTTATAAACTGACAGCATTCAATCGCTAAGCCAGGTAGTAATGCCCAGCCAATTAATTGGACTGAACTTAACTTGGGTTTAGCTAGTCGCAAGTATACTCCCGCGGGGACGGTCATCAAGACATTTTCTACAAACCCCCCGTCAAAATATTTAAGTGCCACGAGGTTGTAAGCTACGTTACCAAAATATTTAATTGTTTTATAGCTACCAGCAAAAAAGGCCATCCCAGCTGGATAAAAAGTTAGCCACACCACCGTGATACTGTAAACTAGCGCTGAGTATAAAGTTATTTTTTGCCAACTCGTCCACTTTTTAAAAAAATAAATTCGTTTAAAACTTACTATTACCAGCAAACATAAAACTAAGACTGGTATCCACGTCATCTTCCTTCACCTCATAAACATTATTACATAATCTTTAATCCAAAACTAGCCGCTGATAGCTACGAAGCAAGGCTGCCACCTGAAGTTGGACCGCATTATTATTGTTTAGGCGTGCAAAGGCGCGGGCATCTTCTAACGCTTCTAAAATCACTTGGTTATCTTTTTTCAAGTTTAAATTATTTTCTGCTTCTAATAGTTTTAAGCGGGGCAAATAGTAGGTTCTGTGGCTACTAGCACACTTAGCTAAAGCCAATTTGATCAAGCGGTTACTTTCCTCAAAATCGGCCATTAATGAATGGTATTCCGCTAAAAAGTAAGCCATCGTTAAGTACGCATAGGTCAACTCGCCCCCTATTTTTTTAGGTAACTTGTTAAAGAAGCGCTCAACCTTATGAAAAAAGAAGTGCGCCTGTCTGGAAGCATCGTGGCGCATATAAAAAATTCCTTCACCTAAATAAGCCAAATAAACGTACAGACTCAAATTGTTAGTGTCTAACGCCTTTAAAATTGGGTTAAAGGAAGCTGTTACCCGTCCCAAAGGTTGGTTAGTTAACACGTTAGTCATTCCCTCTAAGAGATAGTAACGTAGTACTTCTTCCTTAGTCTTTATTTGGCTAACATCAATCTTTTTTAAAAGTTGCTTAACTTTAGGGAAATCTTCAACCATTAGGTTTTCTTCAATCTCTGCTAGCCTAGCCTTGATTGTCCTTAAAGTCAATATTTCGCCGTCATCTAGGTCATCTAACCCCAGGCCTAGCCTAGCACACAGTTGGGTCAAAATAGCCAGAGAGGGGAGTTGGCTCCCCCTTTCAAATTTGCTTAAGGTCGCTTGAGTACAGATTCCTTGACATAAAGTTACTTGTGTTAGTCCTAATTTTTTCCTTTGTGCAACAAATTTCTGAATATTCATCATGTCACCTACCTAAGACACAATTATAGCCAAAAGTTACTAGGTAAGTCTAACAAGTTATCCTTTGCCAAACTAAAAAAACCTAGCCCCTAAAAACGAAGGTGCTAGGTCAATTATTAGTTTTATAAATCTTCTACCACTAAGTAGGTACAATCCAATGGTCCGTGTACCCCTACTACCAGTTCCATTTCAATATCACCGGAATTTGAGGGACCAGAGATAAAGTTAATCGCTGATGTTTTTAAGCTCCCCGCTGCCAAGCGTTGTTCATACTTGGTGACCGCCTGCCTAGTTGAAGCAACTAAGCCACTCTTAGGAACCAAGGCCAAATAATGTTCTGGTAAGAAATTAAACCCCCGTCCCTGTTTAGGACTAACAACCACGGTGATTGTGCCTGTGTTAGCAATTAAGTAATCCGCAAAGCCGACCGCTAAATCAGCTTGATTAGCTAGTTGTTCATTTTCCATTCGACTCAACTCGGTGGACCAACAATCTGTTTGCTCAATCCCGGTTGCCTTTGCCCAGTGGTCTAACTGATATTCTTGCCATTTAGCCGATTTAACCCCCGGTAGCAAGAGCCGTTTAGCCCCAATTTCTTGGGCATAATCCTTCAGAAAGTCTTCCAATTCAGCCCGCTTTTTCACAACCACCTTAGCATTAACTTCCTCGGCGTTTTCTTTAGCGATTGTTAGCAATTCTACTCCACTTTTATCCGCTAAAACTTGTTCAGGGAGATCATTTAACGGAGTGAAAGCTTTAACCTGATGACGAGGCCGCCCAGCTTTTTTCGCAATCCTATCTAAAAAAGCTTCACGATTTTCTTTGCTATTAGCTTGGCTTAATAAATTAGTCATCACTTTCATCTCCCTTTTGCTTAACCCTAATTGCTACTTCAACTGGTTGGTGCTTCTTATACCAGTTGCGGAAATTGTCCTTATTTTTAGGTGGTACTGGAATATCACGAATATCAGACCAACCCTTAACTAACTTAGGCGCTACCTTAGGTAAATGCTTAATTTTACCATTCTCATAGATAGTCCCACTGACATCTTTTTCATCTTGGGCCTTACCAAACATCCCCAACCCAAAGTGCTCCATCTTTAAAGCAGATTGGAATAAGAATGGTGAGCCCGTCCCCGTTCCAATCACCTTCATGATTAAGTTAGTCATACTATGATCTAAGTGTTTGTCATCCATCTCAACAATCCGGTGTTTTCTAATCAAATTGTGTAACGGAATCTTTACTGGGCAGGTCTCGCTGCAAGCAGCACACAAGGAACAAGCGTAAGGCAGGTCTTCAAATTGGTCATAACCACCCAAAATTGGTGATAACACCTTGCCCAAAGGTCCGGGGTAAATCGAG
The DNA here is from genome assembly GCF_001436215.1 of Ligilactobacillus agilis DSM 20509. GTDB lineage: Bacteria > Bacillota > Bacilli > Lactobacillales > Lactobacillaceae > Ligilactobacillus > Ligilactobacillus agilis. The sequence goes on along the minus strand of NZ_AYYP01000015.1, from coordinate 65,022 downwards.
CCATAACCTTTCCCCCCAATATGCCGGTAAACAGGGCAAACATTCATGCAAGCACCGCAACGGATACATTGTAAAATTGGCTCAAATTCCGTGCCTAAAGCGTTAGAGCGCCCATTATCTAAAATAACTACCCAAAAGTCTTCCGGACCATCGACTTCACCGACAACTTGTTTACCAGAAAAAGTACAGTAAGTCGTTAACTTCTGACCTACAGCTGAACGGGCAAGCATATTATCTAAAACTTCGGCTTCCTTCATAGAAGGAACAATGCGTTCCATCCCCATTACGACCACCTGCGTCTTAGGTAAGGCCATGGTTAAATCCGCATTTCCTTCGTTAGTATCTAGATTAATAATCCCTTTATCCGCAACCGCAAAGTTACAGCCCGTAATACCGAAGTCGGCTTTCATGAAGTAGTCTCGCAAATAGCCCCTAACAAACCGGGCTTCATGTTGTGGGTCGTTATCACCGGTGTAACCTAATTTTTTAAATTCGGCTTGAACTTGATCGCGGTTTTTATGCAAGGTTGGAAAGACAATGTGCGTTGGTTCATCCCAATTATCTTCTTGGAGGATAAACTCAGCCAAGTCACTTTCCAAAACATTGACTCCCTCGATGTCTTGCAAGGTCTTATCTAAATCAATTTCAGTTGTCACCATTGACTTAGACTTAACAACGTTATGAGCTTGCTTTTTAATTACTAGCTCCTTAATAAAGTCACGCGCTTCCTTTTCGGTTTGGGCAAAAAAGACGTGACCCCCTTGTTTTTCAACGTTACCCGCAAATTCTTCCAGGTAATCTGGTAAATACTTTAAAACGTGTTGGCGAATTTGTTCTGCTAAATCGCGCCATTCGTTCCAGTGCCCCATCTCACGCCGCGCTTTTGTCCGCTTAATGAATTGGGCATCTTGGGCCTTAGCAACAGCAGCTTGCATGAACTTATCGCTCTTAGCGTCCGCAATTCTTTCTAGGTAAGGCTTATTGCTTGTTGAAATTCCCATTTAAAACACCCCTTCTCCATTAGTTGGAACCACAACGTGGTCAGTATCTGAGATATACTTAATTCTACTTGGATCGACGTTGTGGTTCAAAACCTCGGCAATATGCATAGCCTTAATTTGATGCCCCAAGCGATTCATCCGGCCAGCGATATTCATCAAGCAGGATTCTTCGGTTCCAATTAAAATTTCGGCATCGGTATCCATGATATTTTTTACCTTTTCGTCAACCATTTCTACAGACAATTCTGGCCTTTTGGCGGAGAAAGTTCCCCCAAATCCACAACATAGTTGCACATTTTTTAAAGGAATCCGTTTGAGGTCCTTAACGTGGTCTAATAGGACAAAGGGCGCGGTTCTCTCTCCAATTAACCGAGTCATGTGACAAGAACGGTGAACCGTTACCTTAGCATCTAATTGCGCCCCGCAATCCAAAATGCCTAATACCCGGTAGATAAATTGGGTAAATTCATAAATTTTACTATCAATTTCTGCGGCCTTAGGTCCATATTCTGGATCGTCTTTAAAGATATCCTTGTACTCTTTAATCATAAAGACGCAGGAACCTGAAGGGCCCACAATATAATCGGCGTCGATACTTAACAAGGCATCAATTTCATTTTTAAAGGTTTTTATACTTGCTTTAGAGTAGCCACTGTTATAAGTTGGTTGTCCACAACATATTTGTTTCTCCGGTAAGACGGTTTCACAACCTAGGCGTTCTAGCACTTCGACCATCGCAATCCCAACTTTAGGAAAGAGTAAATCAACTAAGCAAGTAGAAAAAATACAAACTTTTGGTTTCTTCATGATTATCTAGCCTCCAAATAGAAGCTAGTCACCCCCTTTAGAATGATTCTAACCTAAATGCAACTTTATTATAACTCTTAAATTCACAAGTGTCATTAAACTTATGCTTGTTATAACAATATTTTCTACCCAAAAAATATTCCATATAAGAATATTTCACATTGGACTACTTGCTTTTTGAAACAATTTATTAGCTTGGACAAAAAAATATGGATTGAAAGCCTTAAAAAACTTTCAATCCATAATCTAACCTTAGCTATGCTTATTTAGTTGAAGAGCGCTTGATAAAGCCATATGGTAATTCAATCGTCTTTTCTTCAACCGTTTCCTTGTTCATCATCTTAGTCAAGAAACGCATTGCCACCGCCCCAATATCGTAAAGTGGTTGGGTGATGGAAGACATTTGTGGCCGAATGATTTCAGTCAACTTAGAGTTGTTGCTGGTAATAACTTCAAATTCATCTGGAACCTTAACCCCAGCATCTTGGGCACCGTTGATAACCCCGGCAGCCAATTCATCGTCACCTACAAAAGCGGCTGTTGCTTTAGCAGCTACCATCGCAGGCCATAAAATTTCGCCAGACCGATAGCTATAGTCTGTTTCAAAGACTAATTCTGGATCATATTCAATCCCATGCTTAGCTAAAACGTTCTTGTAACCTTTAAGTCTGTATTGACCATTGATTGGGTCTGAAAGTGGTCCAGAAATGAAGGCCACCCGCTTGTTACCATGATTAATCAAGTCAGAAACAGCTTCTTCGACGGCCGCCACATAATCAATGTGTACACTTTCAACTTCTTCTTTAGGGTCCACAGAACCCGCTAAAACAATTGGCGTCTTAGAACGTTCAAACTGAGCGCGTAAATCATCAGTAATGTTATTACCCATAAAGATAATACCGTCAACTTGCTTAGCCAATAAAGTGTTCAACACTTGAATTTCTTTTTTAGGATTACCGTCTGAGTTGGCTAAGATAATGTTGTACTTGTACATTGCAGCCACATCATCAATCCCGCGAGCTAATGATGAGAAGTAAACGTTAGTCACATCGGGAATAATTACCCCAACAGTAGTTGTCTTTTTACTTGCTAATCCCCGTGCGACTGCATTAGGCCGGTAGTCTAAGCGATCGATTACTTCCAAAACCTTTTTTCTTGTAGCGGGCTTAACGTTAGGGTTACCGTTAACAACCCGAGAAACAGTTGCCATTGAAACGCCTGCTTCATGCGCAACATCATAAATAGTGATGGTTTGCTTTTCCATGTTAGCTTTCCTCCAAAATTTATTTTTCATAACTTCTTTCATAATGCCTTATTTAATTTATCAAAGTTCACCATAAAATGCAAGCGTTTCAAGCCAAGTTTTCATAATTATTTTCAAAAAATTCGGCTAGCTTTTCAAAAATTAACGGGCCTAATACTAGTGTGCTATAATGAGGTAGTTAGTAAAACTTACATAAAAGGAGTGACCCTCATGTCACATTTAACTAAGGTCCAACAATGGCTGGCTGAAAACGACTATGATATTGCTTACGTCAGCGATTACAAGAACATCCAATACTTTACAGGTTTCGGCAGTGACCCCATTGAACGGGTGTTAGCCCTCTTTATCTTTCCTGATAAAGATCCTTTCATTTTTGCACCTGCCCTAGAGGTCGAGGCTGTAAAAGAAGTGGGCTGGAAATATCCTGTCTATGGTTACCTCGACCATGAAAATCCTTTTGCTTTAATCAAGGACCACATTCTTCAAACCGCTGGTAATCCAGTTAAGTGGGCAATTGAAAAGGGTAACTTAACTGTTGAACGTTACGAGGCTTTCAAACAACAATTCCCTAGCGCCGATTTTACAGGCAATATCAGTCCCTTAATCGAACACGAAAAACTCTACAAAACCCCAGCAGACATCGAATTATTAAAAGTCGCTGGTAAATGGGCTGACTTTGCTTTTGAAGTGGGCTTCAACGCTTTAGCCCAAGATAAGACTGAACAAGATATTGTGGCCGAAATTGAATATGCCTTGAAGAAAAAAGGTATCCTCCACATGAGTTTTGATACCATCGTTCAAAGTGGCGCTAACGCTGCTGACCCACACGGCGCCCCTAAGGCAGACAAGATTCGTCCTAACGAACTTTGTTTATTCGACCTTGGGACCGTCTATAAGGGCTTTGTATCCGATGCTTCAAGAACTGTAGCCTTTGGTCAAATTGATGCTAAGTCAAAAGAAATCTACGATGTTTGCTTAGAAGCTCAATTGACTGCCCAAGCTGCTGCTAAACCAGGGATGACCGCCGCCCAGCTGGATAAAATTGCCCGCGATGTGATTGACAAGGCTGGCTATGGTCAATACTTTATCCACCGACTTGGTCACGGAATGGGCCAAAGTGACCACGAATTCCCATCAATTATGGAAGGAAATAATATGGAATTAGAACCCGGTATGTGCTTCTCCATCGAACCAGGTATCTATATCCCAGGCGTAGCCGGAGTTAGAATTGAAGACTGCGTTTACGTTACCGATACCGGGGTAGAACCATTTACCCACTATCCTAAGGACTTAATTACCCTACCCGTTAAATAAAATTCGATTAAGCATTATTGAAATAACCTCAAACTAGCAAGCCAATGCTAATTTGAGGTTATTTTATTTTTTCCTTTACAAACATAAATCATTTGGTATAATACTTACAAAAAGTAAGTAAAATAAATGAGGGATTAGCATGTCCATGACTGACTATCGTATTACCCCCAAAACTGGACTGGAATTTGGCCTTTATTCTCTAGGTGATCATATGCCTGATGCGCTCACCGGCGAGCGGGTTTCAGCTAAAGAAAGGGTTAATCAAATTATCCAAGAAGCCAAGTTGGCAGAAGACGCTGGCCTTGATTTTTTTAGTATCGGCGAAAGTCACCAACAATATTTTGTGGGCCAAGCTCATGCCGTTTTATTAGGGGCAGTCGCTCAAGCTACCTCTAAAATTAAGCTTGGTTCAGCTGCTACTATCGTGTCAACTTCAGATCCGGTAAGAATCTATGAGAACTTTGCAACCATCGACCTTTTATCTAACGGACGGGCCGAGATTATCGGTGGCCGGGCCTCGCGTTTAGGCTTATTTGAACTGTTAGGCTACAACGTCAGCGATTACGAAGAATTGTTCGAAGAAAAATTTGAATTATTACTAAAAATAAATCAAGAAAAAAGGATTACTTGGCAAGGTAATTTCCGCGCACCACTCCATGATGCAGAAATTCTACCGCGCCCATTAAACGACAAGCTCCCTATCTGGCGGGCAGTCGGTGGGCCGGCAGAAAGCGCCATTAAAGCAGGGATGCAGGGCGTGCCTATGGCCATCGCAATGTTAGGCGGACCTGTTGCCATCTTTAAACGCTCCGTTGATGCTTACCGCCAGAGCTTGCGCCTTAGTGGTTATCAACCAACCGATTTTCCGGTTGCTACCACCGGACTTTTCTACGCGGCCGCAGATACCAAGACCGCCTTACGCGAATTTTACCCTTACGTTGATAAGGGCATCACCCTCGCTAATGGAACCGGCTTTAACAAGCGCCTATTTGCTAACGGAGCTAAAATTCAAGATGTAATGGCTATCGGTAGTCCCCAAGCTATTATTGAAAAGATCCTCTACCAGCATAAACAATTTGGACACCAACGTTACATGGCTCAAATTGATTTTGGTGGTCTTCCCTTTGAAAAAGTTATGAAAAATATTGAAATTATTGGTAAGGACATCCTACCTGCCATCAAGAAATATACGAGGAAGTGATTAAAATGAAAATTGTAGCCCTTGCTGGTTCAGTCGTTGGTAAAAAAACTTTAACGGTCATGAACTACGTCGCCCAAAAAATAGCCACTGATTTTAGTGAAATTGACTTTGAGCTAATCGAGCTCGCTAAAAAAGATATCCAATTTAGTGACGGTCGTAACTACTTAGAGTACAGTGGCGACACCCTAGAAGTTACTACTAAGATTATGGCCGCAGACGCTTTAATTATTGGCAGTCCTATTTTTCAAGCTGCTATCCCCGGCTCCGTCAAAAATATTCTTGACCTCCTACCTGAAAAAGCCCTTAGGGATAAAGTTGTCTCCCTAGTCATTACAGCCGGCTCTCCTAAACACTACCTAGTGGCTGAAATGCAATTAAAGCCAATTCTAGCCTACATGAAAGCCCAGGTTTTACCTGAGATTGTGTTTGTAGAAGGCCAAGATCTCTACCGGAATGAGATTATCAACCATGATATTATCTTTAGACTGGATAAATTGGTAGAAGATACTGTCTTGATGGTGGAGACCTTTAAAATCCTCCGCCAAAAACAAGAGGATGCCCTCTTTTAAAAAAGAAGCACGCTTACTTGCAATCAGTAAACGTGCTCTTTTTAATTCACTTAGTCTGTTACTTTAGTACTCTTTTTAGGATAAAAGACTTCGGTTGGATGTTCACTTTCAAAGTCAGCAACATCTTTAGCTTCTCCAAAAGCTGAACGCCCATCGATTATGATGTCGTCTTGCATATCTTCTGCTAAGTCTTCCTCTGCTAACTCTTCCTTAGCAGCTCTTAAATGTTCGCGCAATTCAGTAGTTGCTTGCTTCAAAGAAGTAATTGCGTCCGTCATTTTCTCATTTTCCTTTAAAGCATCAGTCTTGGCCAAAACCTTATCTTTTAAAGGAGCAAAATCTAAGCTGTTAGCTTGTAAGAAGTCGCGCAAATAGCGATCGTACTTGAGCGCTTTTTCTCGTCCATCTAGCAATGCTTCATCCAGTTTTAGGGCAATCTTTTCACGTTGTTCTTCCGTAACCTTTTTAGAAAGTAAAAAGGATGCACCTGCAACCGCACCTAAACCTAGTAAGAAAGTTTTCTTCATCATCAATTACCTCCACTTCTAGTCTGTCGGATTCTTCTTATGTTTATTATAAAACTTAAGTGCTTGCTTTCCTAGTCTAAAAGCCATTGAAGCTTGGGTCGCAGCCTTAGCTGAACCACTCACCCTTTCAGCCATATTCCGGCTAGCAGCATTTAAATCTGAAATAGATTCGCTTAATTCTGCCATTGTTTCAAAAAGTGGATCTAGCTTGGCACTTTTTTGATTAACATCATCCATCAAAGTATTAGTTTTATTTACTAACTGTTCCAATTCTTTAGAGATGCCGTTAATATCCTCGGTTACCGCCCCAATACTTTTAGTTGTTTCTTCCAGGGTCTTGATTAAGCCCTTGAGCACAAAGCATAAGGCGATTACTAGTATTAAAAATGCTCCTGCAGCAATTAAACCTGCTAATTGTCCAAATGTTAAAACCATACTTTTTCCCACTTTCCGCATTTTATTTACCTATTTTAGGATATCATTCTTACCCTAAAACTTCAAATTGCAACCAGTCAGTTTCTTAAATTCTTAATGTTTCTTCTCGCCCTTAGATTTGATATCATTAGAATTAAGATTATTTTTAGGCAGGTGTCATTTGTGCAACTTAATACTATTCTCTTAACAGCCGGAGTAACTAGCGACGTTAGTAAACAAGTTAGTAAGCAAACCAACATTCTTTCTCGGTATGTTGCTAATATTGATTGGGACGCTATTATTGGAAAAGTCGTCTCTACTACCATCGCGCTACTGCTAGTTTCGTTACTCTTCATCTTGCTTAACCTCATTGGCAAAAGCATTATTAAACGAAGTTTTAGACACACCCGTTTTGTCCAAAACCTGGCTAGCAATCGTATCGAAACGGTCTATTCGTTGACCCGCAATATTTTCCACTATACGATTCTCTTCTTTTATCTCTACGCAATCCTATCAATTCTAGGTGTCCCTGTCGGAACCCTCCTAGCCGGGGCTGGAATTTTATCAGTTGCCTTAGGTTTAGGGGCCCAAGGATTCGTCAGCGACGTAATTACCGGGGCTTTTATTCTCCTAGAACAACAACTAGCGGTCGGAGATAGCGTTAAGATTGGAACTATCGAAGGCACCGTTCACTCAGTAGGGCTAAGAACTACCCAGATCTTAGGCTATGACGGTACTTTGAACTTTATTCCTAACCGTAGCATTACCATCATCAGTAACCTCTCGCGTAACGATATGCGGGCTTTAATTGAAATTGGACTTGATCCTAAAAAAGAAATTAAGGAAATGATTGCCTTAGTAACCAAGGTGAATGAGGAATTAAAGCCTAACTACCCTGACATTACCAGTGGTCCTAACATTTTAGGCACCTTTGACAGCGGCAACGGGCGCATGGTCTTAAGAATTGCCATTTATACTAAAAATGGCGCCCAGTTTGCAATTCAAAGCGCCTTTTTAGAGCGCTATCTAGAAGTGTTAAGAAGCAATGGCTTTGTAATTCCCACTAGCCCCTTAAACTTAGCCGGTAAATAAAAAACCTGACCCATCCCCGCAATGAGGATGGGTCAGATTTTTTATAGCCTAGTATTTGGCCGCAAAAACTTCGGTTTGGCGGTGTTCAATGTAAGCCACCATTGCCTTTACCCCTGCAAAAATTGCCTCTTCCTTAGGAGCCAAGTATTCAGAATGAAGTGAGTAGGGACTATCCACCCCTAACCAAAACATGGTTCCCGGAATTTTAGAGAGTAAAAAGCCAAAATCTTCTCCGGTCATAGCCGGCTGAGTTTCCACAAAGTCGACCTCTGGGTTGGCTTGCATAAAGTCGATAAAAGCCTTAGTCGTCTGGTCATTATTTTCAACCGGATAATAACCACCTTGTTCTAATTTCAAATCCAATTGACAGTCAAAAGCTTGGGCAACCCCCTTGGCGATTGCTTCCACCCGCTTTTGAATCAAGCGATTATTTACTTGGGTCAGCGCCCTAATCGTCCCATCAATTTGGCACTTACCAGCTATCACGTTACCAGTTGTCCCGGCTTCAAAGTGGCCAAGAGTCACCACTCCGGCTTGGATTGGATCAACATTGCGGCTAACAATTGTCTGAATTTGGTTGACAAATTGTGCCCCAGCAACAACCATATCATTAGCCATGTGCGGGTAAGCAGCATGACCACTCTTGCCGGTAAAAGTGGCATGAATTTCACAAGTGCCTGCAAATAAGGTGCCCAACCGACAACCGATTGTCCCCGCAGGTAATTGGGGGTTATCGTGAAAAGCATAGATTTCATCAGGCATCCATTCATCCATGACCCCACTTTCATAAACCTGCTTGCCACCACTTAAAATTTCTTCGGATGGCTGGAAAAGAAACGTCAGGTTACATTCTGGTTGAACCTCCGCAAAGTGGCTTAAAATCCCAAGCGCCACCGTCATGTGGATGTCATGACCACAAGCGTGCATCCGGCCTGCGTGTTTGGAAGCGTATGGCAAGCCGGTTTGTTCTGTCACTGGTAGCCCATCAATATCAGTCCGATAGCCAATCGTCTTGCTAGGATTCTTTCCTTGAACATGAACTAAGATTGCGGTCTTCCAAGTCTTAATTTCCAAAAAAGTTTGTGGCAATGACTTGATGATTGCCATTAACTTAGCGGAAGTTTCAAATTCTTCCATCCCAATTTCTGGAATTTGGTGTAGTTGTCGTCTAATTTTAATTAGTTCTTCAGCTGTAAATGCCATCATTAACCCTTCTTTATTTAAAAAAAGTGGGACTGCTTAACATCCCACTTCTAGTCTTAAAGTTTCCGTAAGTCGTCAACGATTTCCTTCTTATCGCCGGCAACGTCTTTAACATCCTTAATCTTACGAGCAGGAGTACCTGCAACCACAGTATAAGGTTCAACGTCTTTAGTAACAACTGCACCAGCGGCAACAATTGCACCCTTTCCGACCCGAACACCTTCTAGGACTACTGCGTTAGCCCCAATTAAAACATCATCTTCGATTGTAACTGGTTGGGCAGAAGGTGGTTCTACCACGCCAGCTAAGACCGTGCCGGCCCCAATGTGGCAGTGCTTACCAACTAGGGCCCGGCCACCAAGGATAGCCCCCATATCAATCATTGAACCTTCACCGACTTCGGCCCCAATGTTGATAACGGCCCCCATCATAATCACGGCGTTATCTCCGATTTCAACTTGGTCACGGATAATTGCACCTGGTTCAATCCGGGCATTAAATTGCTTTTTATCAATCATAGGCACCCCAGTGTTGCGCCCATCATTTTCAACCCGGTAATTAGTAATCTTAGCTTGGTTAGCCTTTAAAAAGGCTTCAACTTCTTGCCAATCCCCAAATAAGACCCCAGCTTTATCGTTTAGATAAGCATCGATGCTTGCTGGTACCTCTAATTCATTTAATTTGCCCTTAACAAAAACCTTAACCGGCGTTTGCTTTTTAGATTCCGCAATCGTCCGAATAATTTCATTAGCGTCTAACTTTGGCACTAGAACTCCTCCTCTTGGGAACAACTAGTTTTACCTTAGTCCCCGTGTTTTTTGTTTCCTCTAGATAGCCTGCCTTAGGTTCAATTAGATATTGCCTTTCTAAATCATGCGCAAAGTAATTGACTTCTTTCATAATTTCCCGCCGGGTAATAATTCCTAAAAAAACGCCCGCCTGATCAACTACCGTTAAGAAGGGTTGATCCACCAACAGGTGCAGAATTTCTTCAATATCATATGGCGCCTGAATCTTAGGAAAATCGGTCTGCATTATTTCTTTAACAGTCATCCGGTTTAGCCGGCTAGGGTCAATCCCATTTAAGCCTAGCATGGTCTCGGTTATCATCGCTAAAGAAAGCAAGCCCGTAACCCGTTGTTCTTTATCTAAAACTGGAATCTTTGCATACTTCACCTTGGTTAGTACCAATAAAGCATGATTTAAATTATTAGTTTCAGAAACATTAGCCACTATTTCAGCCGGGATTAAATATCCACCCTTACGCTGGCTGAACATTTCTTCTACCGCTTTCGCTATCATCTAAAAACCCCCTTAGGCTACTACTTTATATTCTATGGTATTTAAATAAAATTACAAGTCTAAACACCTTGCTTTTCTATGTTAACAAAATCTTTTTCAAATTCATTTGTGAAAAGCTTAATTTTTTCTCGAAAAACTTTGCAAATAATTTAGAAAGCTTATTGACATTAACTAAGTCCCTTATTATGATAGTATGAGTAATTATTTCATTGTTACATAATTATCAAGTTTATACATATTTATATAGGAGGCTCATATGCATTTCGCATTAACAGCAAGATTAGCTGCCGAATTCTTTGGGACAGCTATCATGGTTATTTTAGGTAACGGTTCTGTTGCCAACGTTGAATTAAATGGTACTAAGGGTTCCAGGAGTGGTTGGATGACAATCGCTGTTGGTTACGGGTTTGCGGTTATGATTCCCGCTTTAATGTTTGGATCTGTTTCTGGTAACCACATCAACCCTGCCTTTACTTTAGGGTTAGCTTTTGCCGGCGACTTCCCTTGGTCCGAAGTTCTTCCTTACATCGCCGTTCAGTTCTTAGGGGCAATGGTGGGGCAATTAGTTATTGTTGCCTGCTTTAAACCTCACTACGACCTCACAGAAAATCCTGAAGCTATCTTAGGAACTTTCTCAACTATCGACGCTTCTAAGAGCCGCTTAAATGGGTTTGTGAACGAATACTTTGGGACTTTCACATTAGTTTTTGCTGCCTTAGCAATTACCCACTCACCAATTTTTGCTCACGGTAACCAAGGTGCAGGCTTCATCGGCATCGGTCTATTAGTGATGGTATTAGTTACTTCATTCGGTGGTCCTACTGGTCCAGCCTTAAACCCTGCTCGTGACCTTGGTCCTCGGATTGTGCACGCCTTACTTCCACTGAAGCACAAAGGTTCTTCCCAATGGGATTACTCATGGGTACCAGTGCTTGCACCTATCTGTGCCGGTATTAGTGCCGCTTTACTTTACAAGGCTATTTTTGGTCTTTAAGATTTTAATTTAACCTAATAAAAGGCCCACGCTAGAAATTAGCGTGGGCCTTTTATTTATCCTAGTTTAAAGGATCACCGTACCATCTTTGATAGAGGTCTTCGATGACTGTTAATGCCTTAATAGTTTGAGCAGGCGTTACAAGTGGACTAGCAACTAATCCCTTAGCTAGACACTCATTGAAGTGAGCTAATAGGTAAGCTAAGCCTGACTGGTAGTTTTGATCTACTAACTGGTTTGTCCCACTAGTTGTTTCAACTGTAGCAACCTTAGCTTCGGTATAATTAGGAACGGTAATCTTTCCGTCTGTTCCCACCAAGGTTAGCTTATCTTCACCGGTTAATTCGGTGGTGACAAAGGCATTGACTAACAAGTCAGCTACCTTAAAGGTCAAGCTGGCGGAGCGGTCGGCTTCACCAATATTATTTTCAGCAAACCCTGCCCACTCCGATACTTCACCATCAGTTAAGTAAGCTGCCAGTTCTAAGGGGTTACTCCCACCTACATTTAAAGCCCCCCCACCAGCTGCCAAGTCTTGGAGCCAGTCGTTATTGTTAGCGAGCTTGAGGTAACGTTTAATTTCGATAAACCGTAGTTTACCAATCGTCCCCTTAGCCACTTCCGCCTTAATTCGTTGCATTAACGGCAAGAAGAGTACACTTTGTTCTTCCATCAATAGCAAATTCTTATTGGCAGCTAGCTGGAATAATTCTCCGGCCCCCACCTTGTGTCTAGTAAAGGGTTGTGCCATCAAAATATGCTTACCATGCTCGAGCGCATACTTAGCACAAGCGTAGTGGGCCCGGTTATACTTAGGAATGTAGATTACATCTACATCACTTACTTCACATAACTCTTCATAACTACCATATGCTCGCTCAAGTCCCAACCTCTCAGCTTGTTTTTGCGCATCGGCAAGACTCCGGCCGGCAATGGCTACCACTTTAGCTTCTTCAACTTGTTCGATTGCCTTGACAAATTCTGTTGCCGGCTGGCTTGCACCTAAAATGCCATAAGAAATTTGTGCCATTCTCGTCACCTCTATAATCCTTTATTAATCTCTATTGTACCAAGCTAATCGCTAAAAGCCTAGTAATTTCAAGTCTTTTCTTTGCCAGGTCAACTAAAAAAAGCCCAAGCCAAAAGCCTGAGGACCTTTAGCTTGAGCTTTAAAAGCAGCTTATTTTTCTAAACGCTTAGTCAATTCTGCAGTTAATTCTTCATAACCTGGGCGACCAAGTAAAGCAAACATGTTCTTCTTGTAAGCTTCAACCCCTGGTTGGTTGAATGGGTTGATGCCATTTAAGTAACCTGAAATAGCAACAGCAATTTCAAAGAAGTAGATTGTGTAGCCTAAAGTGAAAGCTGTTTGGTCAGGAATATTAACGATCATGTTAGGAACATCACCGTCAGTGTGAGCTAAAACAACCCCTTGGAAGGCCTTAGTATTAACGAAGTCCATTGACTTACCTTCTAAGTAACCTAAACCATCCAAGTTTTCTTCTTCCTTAGGAATAGCCACGTCATGGTTTGGCTTACCAACTTTAACAACAGTTTCCATTAAGTTCCGACGTCCTTCTTGGATGTATTGACCTAATGAGTGTAAGTCTGTTGAGAAGTTAGCTGATGAAGGGTAGATACCTTTTTGATCCTTACCTTCTGATTCACCCATCAATTGCTTCCACCATTCTGAGAAGTATTGTAAGGATGGTTCGTAGTTTTCAAGGATTTCAGTAGTGTAACCCTTGCGGTATAAGATGTTACGTAAAGCTGCGTATTGGTATGCTTCGTTCTTTTCTAAGTCAGCATCAGCGTAGTCTTCACGAGCTTGGGCTGCCCCAGCCATTAATTTATCAATATCTGCGCCTGAAACAGCAATTGGTAATAACCCAACTGGTGTCAATACAGAGAAACGACCACCAACATCATCAGGAATGACAAATGTTTGGTAACCTTCTGCATCAGCTTCGGTCTTCAAAGCTCCACGTGCCCGGTCTGTTGTAGCATAAATCCGTTCGCGTGCACCTTCTTGACCATACTTTTCAACCAATTTTTCCTTAAAGACACGGAAAGCGATTGAAGGTTCAGTAGTTGTACCAGACTTGGAGATTACGTTAACTGAGAAGTCACGGTCCCCGATTAAGTCTAATAAGTCATGAACATATGATGATGAAATTGAGTTACCAGCAAAGAAGATTTGTGGTGCATTCCGCTTTTCAGCTGGTAAGTAGTTATAAAATGAGTGGTGTAAGAATTCAATTGCTGCCCGGGCACCTAAGTATGAGCCACCGATACCGATTACAACCAAAACATCTGAGTCTGATTGAATCTTCTTAGCAGCTTCTTTAATCCGTGCAAATTCTTCCTTATCGTAGTCAACTGGTAAGTTTAAGAAACCACGGAAGTCGTTACCTGCACCAGTACCTTCACGTAATTCTTTATCAACTGCTGTAACTAAAGCTTGCATTTCACCAAGTTCGTTAGGGTTAACAAACTTAGTTAAATTTGAGCTATCAAATGAAATATGAGCCATTTAGATCTCTCCTTAGTAAATGTTATCTACAGAAGTAATTATACAATTATACCCACAATTTTTAAAGCACAAATTGACGATAAATTATTATTTTTCCTTAAAAATACTTAACAACTAAGAAAAAAGAACCCCGCTACACTTGAGCGGAGTTCTGCAACTTTATTTCAATTGTCCTAAGATAATCCCACCGGCAATTACTAGAATTGAGCCTAGACATACGTATAGCCATTCTTTTTTCGTCTTATGTTCACCCAATAGGAGGATTGAACCGAAGGTGGAAATAACGATTCCCATTTGGGAGAAGGAAAAACTAATTGCTAACCCGACGGCTGCAGTCGCCATGAACATGAAGAAGTTCCCTGTTCCCCAAACTAAACCGGTAATAATATTTCTGAAGGTAGCCACTTCGAAGGCATCTTTACCTAAAGCAAAGACCGAAGCACCAGCAACCATCCCTAAAGCTTGTGGTAACACCATTGCCTGAGTATCAACGCTTGCCCAAGTTACTACTACTGTATAACCCAAATAACCAAGGGTAGATAGGACTAACGCCCGGCTACCTAAAGCCCAATTTTCTTTCACGGTATTATCAGTTGCGACACTCTTATCCTTTAAGGCTGTTAACGTTGCCCCTAATACCAATACCACTAAGGCGATTGTCCCTAGCGATAGTTGCCGGCCGGTTGTCCATTCATGGAACAACAAAGCCCCGGCCAAGGCGTTAGACACTAACTGGGCCCCCGTTGAAATTGGCACAGCCTTAGAAATTCCGACCGCCTTCATCGCGTGGAATTGTTGGTTTTGACCTAAACTCCAAAATAAACCTGAAACAATTCCGACCAACCATAGTTTTAAACTATTACTACTAATAAAGTGTTGCCAGGAAAATAGCGTCATTAAAATTGAGAAGACCAAAGCCCCCCAAGTCATTCCAAGTGTTTGTTGGTTGGCATTTCCACCTAATTTACCGGAAATTAAGCCAACACTTCCCCAAGCTAAAGCTGGAATTAGCGCAATTAACATATTAAGTTCCTCTCTTTTCTCTTCTTATGCATTCTCTCTTGTCATAACAAAAAAATATTTTATCAGTTTCTGCCCCCTAATTTCAAGTCTTAAATTTACCGCTTTAACGCTTTAATGACGCACAAGAAAGTATTTTCAAGAACTTTCTTCACAAGCGTTTTAAATAGCCCTAGTTTACCAACTATCATTTCTTGTGACTAGTTCACATTTATTTAAATCAACCCCAAAAATGAAAATTTATTATTTATTTTCATCGCTAATTTTTTAAGACTTCAGTAAGTCCCCCAAGCTTAATTGACTTAAAATTCTTTTTTGGTTTAAAATTAGGTGACATTCTTTTGGAAAGGACGGTTTATAACCGTGCGTTTAAAAAAAATTAGTGAATTTCTAAATACACGCAAGGGCTTTTTTACCTTCCTAGTCGGACTTTTTTGGTTAAAAACCATCATTGTTTACTGTATGGACTTTAAGTTAGGGGTAGCTACTCCCTACCAATGGTTGGTCCTTTTAATCAACCCCCTTGCAACCACCATGCTGTTATTCGGATTGGCTTTGTATGTACACCGAACCTTACTTTCGTACCTAACCATGGTTTTAATTTACATTGCCAATAGCGCCCTCATCATTTTTAATGTGATTTATTACCGCGAGTTTACCGACTTCATGACCTTTAACGTTATTTTCGGTTACTCGTCAGTTTCAAATGGGCTGAGTACTAGTTCACTAGCTTTACTGGAACCGGCTGACCTTATCTTAATTTTAGATTTAGTGTTGATTTTAGGGGCATTAATTACCAAGAAAATCAAACTCGACCCTCAGCCCGTAGCGCGCAAGACGGCCGTAGCTATCAGTTCCTTGGGTTGTTTAATGTTTTTTTTCAACTTGACTTTGGCCGAGATCTCGCGGCCCCAGCTATTAGGACGGACCTTTGACCGGGTTTACCTCGTTAAGTACCTGGGCCTTGACGCCTACACAGTTTACGATGGCCTTAAAACCGTTAAGACCAACCAAGCTAGAAGCGACGCAGAGAGTGCCGATTTAAATAAGGTTTTAACCTTTACTAAGGAACATTACGCCAAACCTAATCCGGACTTATTTGGCATTGCCCAGGGAAAAAACGTGATTGTCATTCACCTAGAGAGTTTCCAGCAATTTTTAATCAACTATAAGTTAGATGGCAAAGAGGTTACTCCTTTCTTAAACAGTCTCTACAACGGCAACGAAACTTATAGTTTTGCCAACTTCTTTAACCAAGTGGGTCAGGGTAAAACTTCCGATGCCGAAAATATGCTTGAAACTAGCACCTACGGGCTGCCACAAGGCTCCTTATTTACCACCCTCGGTAGTGATAACACCTTCCAAGCAGCCCCAGCGATTTTAAACCAAGAGGGTAACTACAGTTCCGCCGTCTTCCATGGTAATGTGGGTTCATTTTGGAATCGGGACAATACCTATAAGAACATGGGCTACCAATATTTCTTTGATGCCTCTTATTACAATACCAATTCTAATAACCTCACTGAGTATGGCCTCAAAGACAAATTGCTCTTCCACGACTCGGTTAAATACTTAGAAAGATTGCAACAACCTTTCTATGCTAAGTTCATTACCGTTTCAAACCACTTCCCGTTTGAATTAGACAAGAAAAACACTAGCTTCAAAGCAGCTAACACCGGGGATAGCACGGTTGATAATTACTTTGTAACGGCCCATTATCTAGATCAAGCTGTAAACGAGTTCTTTAACTACCTAAAGGAATCAGGCCTCTACAATAACTCCATCATCGTTATCTACGGAGACCACTACGGTATTTCTGATTCCCGCAACCTAAAACTGGCCCCACTACTAGGCAAGTCTGCCACCACCTGGTCTGACTATGACGATGCCCAGATGCAGCGCGTACCATTCATGATTCATATTCCTGGTATCACTACCGGAGGAATTCAAGAGCAATACGGGGGCGAAATTGACGTACTACCAACCCTTCTCCACCTCCTAGGAATTGACAGTTCGAAGTACGTCCAATTTGGAACCGACTTATTCTCACCAAGCCATGATCAGGTTGTAGCCTTTAGAAGCGGTACCTTTGTCACCCCTAAGTACACAGTTGTTGGCTCTACCATTTATCAAAATGGGAGTGGGACCGTAATCACCCACCCTACCAATAAACTTAAACAGGAGCTCAAGGCCGATAAGCAAAAGGTCCGCACTGAGTTAGCTTTGTCTGATTCGCTCAATAACAAAAACCTACTGCGCTTCTATGTTCCAGCAGGTTTTACCCCAGTAAATCCACAAAATTACAACTACAAAAAGCAGTTAAGCCAACTCGAAAAGCTCCAACAAATCCTAGGTAATAACTCTACCAGCCTTTGGAGCCAAAAGGGCAACCAAACTACTGCCAACCTTTATAACTCTGATGCCCCCGAGTTAAAGACCACTGATCAAGAAGCAAGCGACGCTAGTACTGACGCTAGCGCCTCCACTGCTAGCAGTCAGGCTACTGCACAATAAGTAAAAAGAAGGAATCCTAAGAATTGCTCTTAGAATTCCTTCTTTTTTGATTACCTAATTACTTAGGGCTAGGGAAAGTTAAGCTAAAGGTCGTCCCCTTTCCCTCTTGACTAGTTACCTCGATTTTACCTTGGTGCAACTGCATTAGCTGGTGGACAATTGCTAAGCCCAAGCCGGATTCTCCATACTTGGTATTATTACGTGATGGGTCAGCCTTGTAATAACGCTCCCAGATATTGCGCAACTGCTCTTGGCTCATTCCAATTCCAGTATCAGTAATCCGGATTATGACTTCATTAAAGCCACGTTCAGCGCTAATATTAATCACCCCATCATCGGTAAACTGGACCGCATTTTGCATCACGTTAAATAAAATTTGCACGAAGCGGTCATAATCAGCGTAGACTTCTAACTGCTTAGGCAAGGCCAACTCAAAGCGATCATTACTTTCCTGGGCCTTTTGTTGTAACTGTTCAACCAGGTTATGAATTACGGTAACGGCATCAAATTTAGATTTCGATAGGCTAATCGCCCCACTCCGAATCTTTTCATAATCTAAATTTTCGTTAACTAGCCTAATTAAGCGCTTGGTTTCATTGCGCATCAACTCGATACTTTGGCCCTTGCTTTCTTCAGGAATGGCATCGTAAGCTAATCCTTCTAGGAGACCGTTAATCGTAGTTAGTGGGGTCCGCATTTCATGGGCCGCGTCAGCCATAAACTGGCGCCGTCGTTCTTCTTGCCGCTTAATTTCTTCTTGCGACTCCTTTAATGAGCTAGCCATTTTATTGAAATCGGCGGCCAAATAATCAAGCTCATCACGGCCGTTATTTTCAATCTGAACGTCAAAATTACCTCCGGCAATCTGGTGACTGGCCTTACGTAAGCGGCTAATCCGTTTGGTACTATAGTGAGCCAGGATATAACTAATTAAAATCCCTAGAAGCGCCGAAACTAGCAGGGCATAAATCAAGCTCTTTTGGATTTCCTTAATACTTGATTCGATATTAGAAACCATTGCCCCGACTGAAATAACTGCCACTAACTTACCTTGCGAGTTAAAACAGGGTACGAAGACATCGGTTGTGATAACTTGCTTACCCCAATTAGGGAGCTGTTTTTGGGCGGAACTCAGTTTATTTTGGGACGTGCTCAACTGTTTTTGGTTAACCTTTTTTCGATCCCCAATATCCTTGCGCCGCCGCAAAATTTGCCCCGCCTGCAGTTTTTGCCAATCAGTTTTAGAAATCACTGACTGAAACCCGTCCAAAGGGTACAGGACCTTATCACGTCCGGTGTAGATTGTGAAGTGAACCTTTTGGTTTTGAAGGAGTAACTCACTGATTTCCAAGTTGCTAACATTTAGGGCGATTTGTTCACCATTAGAAGTGTTGACTAACTTCAAGGAAGTACTCTTCAAGCTATAAGCGTAGGTCTCCATTTGTTGCCAAGTAGATTGGTAGACATTTTCTCTCATTAAATGGAAAAATGAGGCCCCTAAAATTACCAACAAAGTAATAATGACCACAAAGAAGGCCAACATTTGTTGATAGATTAATTTCATTTAAGTTTTACCTCAGAATCATCGAATTTATAACCGACCCCCCAGACGGTTTGGATTACCTGTGGACCAACCTTTTCTAACTTCTGCCGTAATTTCTTAATGTGGGCATCAACGGTCCGTTCATCCCCATAGTATTCATAATCCCAGACCAATTGTAATAGCTGTTCGCGGGAGAAGACCTGTCTTGGTTTTTGGGCTAAGGTCTTTAATAAATCAAATTCTTTGGGCGTTAAATCATTAATCTGTTTATCAAACAAGAAGGCTTCACGCGTCTTCGTATTAAGCTTAAAGTGATCTGTGACCACGTCGTAAACCTCGGTGTCATTAAGAACGTTAGCCACTTTGACACTAGGAATTTCAGCCCGCCGGTGTAAAGCCTTAATCCGCGCAATTAAGGTAATCGGTGAGAAGGGTTTGACTACATAATCATCAGCCCCCATTTCCAAGCCTAAAACTTGGTCACTTTCCGAATCACGGGCAGTCAAAATAATAATCGGAACTGTTTTGGAAATTGCCCGAATTTCAGCGTTCACTTGCATCCCGTCTTTTTTAGGTAAGTTTAGGTCAAGCGTAACCATGTCCCAACTATCTGGAGCCTGCTTAAACTTTTCGACTGCTTCTTCGCCATCATAGGCGTACTCAACATCCCATTGTTCCTTTTTAAAAAACATCGACATCATTTCAGAAACAGACTTATTATCTTCCACCATTAATAATTTCATAAACGTCCCCTCTCTTCTCTATCTAGCTTATTTTAGCCAAAAATTATTAAAAATATATGTCTTTTTTAGGAAATTTTACAACCGCGGTTGTTTAAAACTGGCTAACTTCTCAACCGTCAAATCCTCAACGATTGCTAAGGCCAAGGCCAATGAAGCTTGATAATCCTGATAAGAAGCAAAGCAATATGGTGAGTGTTCATAGCGAACCGGAATCCCAATTACAATCGTAGGTGCTCCATTTTCGTAATAAATGGCCGCTCCATCTTGACCGCCCCCAGTTCTTACAGACCGGGTGTAAGGAATTTTTCTTTGGTCCGCTAGCTCACACACATACTGTTGGAAAACCGGGTTAGGGATAAAGGTTTTATCCATGTCCCTTAACATTGGCCCCCGTTTCATTCCCGTTTGTGATAGCCAGTCTGGCTCAAAGGTATCGTCGGCTGGGCATGATTCTAGCACGATGGCTACGTCCGGCTTAATCTTTCGAGCGGTTACGTAAGCTCCTCGTAACCCCACTTCTTCTTGGGAGGAAAGTGCACAAACTACATCTAGGTTGGTTTGCTTACCTTGAAGTTCCGCCAATAAATTGACCATGACGGCTGCCCCAAAGCGATCATCGAAGTCCTTACCAAAAAAGACTTCGGTTTGTTCATTGTATTGGCAGTCGACGTCCACAAAGATCGGACAGCCAGTATCAATCTTAAAGACTTCCAGCGTTTCTTTGCGCGACGACGAACCGACATCGATTTGCATTTCCGCAATCTCTGGAACCTTATCTCCCTCTCCGGCCGCCATAAAATGCGGTGGCTTAGTGGCCACTACCCCCGGAATATAGACGCCCTCTTTATTTCTAACCTTAACCTTAGTCCCAGGAATATTGTACTTTACCCAACCACCTAGGGGGACAAATTTCAATAAGCCGTTAGGACGTACGGCTTGGGTCATAAACCCGACCGCATCCGAGTGGGCATCTAACTGGATTACCGGCCGCTTGCCTTGGTTTTCCTTCTTGCTGGCATAGACGTTAAGCATGCCGTCAATTTCGATATCTGCATAGGGTTCGATGCGGTCAACAAACATCTTAACAAATTCATGTTCAAAACCAGGAACGGCATTGGCATTTGAAAAGTCCGTTAACATTTGAATTTGAGCTGCTTTTTCCATTTGCAAAAACCTCACTTTTAAATTAAGTCACCTAAATTATACCATGAAGAAACTTAAGCAAAAAATGAACCTCTGCTCAAAATGCAAGAGGTTCATTTAAACTTAGTTATTTTTGCCGGCCATGCTTAACATAGTAAAGCAATGATAAGCCTAATAAGAAGACCGCCCCGACGGAAACAGACACCCGGGTATCTGGGTTAATAAACATAAAGAGTACGATTACCAATAAGAAAATAATCGCTAAGTAGTTAGAGCAGGGATAAAGTGGCATCTTGAAAGGATGATCTACTAGACTAGCCTGATTTTGGCGTCTAAACCGTAATTCAGACAGTAAAATTACAAACCATGGCACTAACCCTGGTAACACGCTGGAACTATAAACAATCACAAAGAGGTTTTCAGATGACTTGCTTAGTAACGACAATACAATGTTGAGGACAAAGCCAATCAAAATCCCGCCAGAAATAGTTAAGATTGCTACGTTAGGAACGATATGCTTAGATAATTTAGCAAATACTCCCGGTGCCTCCTTATCGAGCGCTAGCTTATAAAGCATTCGGCTGGAACTATAAATCCCTGAGTTGGCCCCTGACATAGCCGCTGTTAGTACTACAAAGTTGATAATCCCGGCCGCTCCGGCAATCCCGACTTTAGTGAAAGTTTCCACGAACGGCGAACCCACCGCGGCTAGCTGGTTCCACGGATAGATAGTTACGATTACAAAAATTGCCCCAATATAAAAGATTAAAATCCGCCAGACAATCGATTTAACTGAAGCCACGATGGCATGCTTAGGATTTTGCGCCTCACCAGCAGTAATCCCTAATAATTCAATTCCTTGATAAGAACCAACAATGATTGACAAGGAGAACATAAAGCCCTTAAAACCACCGGTAAAGAAGCCACCATGTTGCCATAGGTTAGCCAACCCGACTGGATGCCAGCCATTTCCTAACCCTAAGAAGATAACCAATAGGCCCAGGATAATCATTAAGACAATCGTAACTACCTTAATCATCGCAAAGTAAAATTCCAAGGTCCCGTAGGCCTTAGCAGAAGCTAGGTTAGCCAAGGTCAAGGTTACGACAACTACCAGCCCGGAAACCCAGTCAGGCAAGTTTGGCCACCAATAATTCAGATACTGGGTAACCGCGATTACCTCACTGATACCAACCACCACGTACTGAAAAATATTGCTCCACTTGGTCAAATAGCCGGCTAACGGGTGGATATAGTGGGTAGCATAATCGGCAAATGAACCCGTGCCAGGGCTAATGTAAATCATTTCCCCCAAGGCGCGCATCACTGCATACAAGACCACTCCGACTACCGCATAGGCTAATAGCACTGACGGCCCCGTCCACTTGATTGTCGAAGTCGAGCCCATAAATAAACCTACCCCGATTGTTCCCCCGAGCGCAATCATTTCCATCTGACCCGAAGATAAAGACCGATTTAAGCCGCTATGGTTAGCGACCTTTTTATCCTTACTCATAGATAATTCCTCATTTCTCTAAGTTGAAATACAAAAAAGCCAACCAAAACCTCCACTTAATTAACTTTCCTTGGCGGTTTTCGTTGACTTGGTAATTTCTATTTAAAATCTAAACTCCAAAATAACTCAACCAGCCCTAAATTGTGATTGAGGTGGTGGTTGTATTAACTTTAACTTTATAGCGATATGACATTTGCACAACCTCCGTTACTTTGAATACCTTATTAGAATAACATTAAAATGTAATGGCTGCAAGAATTATTTTTTCTTAGCCAACTATAAAGTCATAACAAGGCTGGCTAACAAAAAAAAGGACCGTACCTAAAATATACGGTCCTCACCAGGGCAAGTTATTATAATTGTTAGGATACTTTCGGCATACTTTTTCCTAAAAAAGCATTACATTACCAAACGTTTATAAAACCTAAAGCTTGATATAACAACGTTTAGAACGTCTCAAACCTCTAAAATGGAGATGGCGGGAATTGAACCCGCGTCCAAGCATATCGCCACTTAAACGTCTACGCTCATAGTTACTTCATTTAAGCTTCACCCTTAATTCCGCCAAGCAACAGGGCTAACATTAAAGGCTAACCTGATTAAGCTCTTCTCAACACTTCAGGTGGGAGCATTAAGCGTAAGTCCACTAATTATAAAACCCAACACTGACACATGGACGATGGCAGGTGGATTTACGCAACTGCGATTAGGCAGCTAAAGCGTAAGAGTTTGTGTTATTTTTTGCAGTTATATTTTAACTGAGCACATTAGGTGTGCAAAACCAAACGCAGTTTAAGCTCGACCTATACCTGTCGAATCCAAAACATCCCCGTTACAAATAGTTATTATACCCTAATTAGCACGGAATGCAACTAAAAAGCCCTAGCACAAAAATAGGACTCAACAGAATCTGTTAAGTCCTAGTGTTTAACTTAGTAAATAATTACAGCCTCTTTTTGGCTGAGATTATTATAGATATTAGGCATCTCGCTTGGCTTTACGTTCACACAACCACCGGAACCATCGCTAATATAGGCATCTTTAGCCCAATTTTTCCGCCAACTAGCATCGTGAAAACCACAGCCAGAATTTGTAAATTGTGCCCAGTAATTAACCTTGACTTCATAAGAACCAGAACCAGTACTGCTTCCGCGCAAAACAGATGGTGATTGCTTGTACATAATGTACCAAACACCTGTCGGAGTGTCTTCGCCGGTCGACTTCTTACCTGTAACCACGTCAATGGATGCCACTTGTTGGCCGTTCTTATATAACCAAACGTGTTGATCTGCAATAGACACCTCGGCGTAGGTATTACCTAAGCCCCCGTTAAGGGTGGTATCATACCCCGTCCCATAGGTCAGGTAGCCGATTCCATAAATATCATTAACGGCATTTAAACTCGTCTTGCCGGTTTCATAAGCCTTGGTAATACTTGCGATTGCATCGCTATCCCGTAAGGCCCAGCCGTAAGTCTTACCCGGCACTTGAATCGTTTTGCCCGTGCTGGTGGTAAAGGTAAAGGTCTTTCCTAAAGTAGCCTGGGCTTGGTTAATCTCATTAATCTTATTCTTTAACGCGGCCGTATCAAATTGATACTTCCCATCAACATAGCGAGCTGAGGTTAACATTTCGTTAGCCTTTAATTCATAGTGCTTATCTTGCACCTGGTAGTCCACTTTGCGCCCAGCTAATTCAGCTAACTTAGTTTGTTCGGTCTTTACTTCCTGACTCTTGGCACTGAGTGGTTGTAGGTATTGCACCTGCAATTTTAAGTCGGAACTGTAACTAATACGGTCGTATTCCTTTAAAATCTTGGCAACATCATATTGATTCCCTTTTTTAGCTGGCACCACCGAAACCTTGCCGTCTTTTAGAATTGCATAAGCATCTTGAGCCTTAGTCCGCTTTAAGTTTTCACTTTCTAACTTCGCCTTAAGCTCTTGTTTTAAAGTGACCTTGCGGTAATTACTAATCTTGCTTGGAGCTATTTCATAGTCTTTAGCCGCCTTAGTTGGAAACAAAGTTACCTGCTTTTTTAAGACCTTTTTGACCGCCCCTAAATCACTGGCGGTAAAACCGGCCGCCGTCTTTTGGCCTTGGTAAAACAACTTACCATCTAGGTAAATCGCATTCGTCAATGAAACCGAGCGTAACTTCTTTAAAGCAGCGTCAGCTGTTAAGCCCCCCACTTTCGTACCGTTGATTGTAACTTGTGAATTAAAATGAGTGTGCTGGTACCAAGTTAGGCCCCCTAGAGCAAGTACAACTAAAGCAACTATACTAGCACCAATAACTTTAACTTTCTTATTAATAATCTCCACCCTCTTTAGCGTTAGTAGCTATTCCATATGTTACAATATTTTTACAAAATAAACAAGCGTTCTAATCACTGTTCTTGCCTATGTGTTACCCGCCAAACATGTAAAATTAAATAGACCCGATCATCTGGGTTAAGGGTCCACCCCATCTTAGTCTGTAAAAAATTATCAATGCGGTTAACCGTAACAGCTGCCTGGGGGTATTTTTGTTCCATTAAAACTAACAGTTCACCGTCTAACTCTGCCCCATATGGACGCGCGTTACTTAACCTTTGGACCATAAAGGCCCGCAAATGACCGATAAAGCGGGTGTAATTAAAAGACTCCACATCCAAGGTCAGCCCATACTGATATTGGACAATATCTACAATGCCAGCTATTAGCTTGGTAATCTTCATTGTATCTTGAACCTTAGCCCCATCGGATTCTGCATTGACCAGGTGATAGGTCATCAATACCTCTTCACTTGCCGGTAAAGACGCCCCCGTTAGGCCGTTAATTAGTTTAACCACCCGTTTAGCTAGGCTATATTCTTGCTTAAATAGACGTTTTACCTCCCAGCGTAAAGCGCGGTCTTCCATGTCAATTCCGCCTTCCGAGCGAATAATTGCAAAGTCAATGTGATCGGCTAAGGCCAGGTATTGGAAGTTATCAAACCTAATTGGCGACTCCGCCTCAATCAACTTAATTGCCGCACTCGTTGCTTCTAGGGTTAGCGGACTAACGCTTTTAATCGTTGCGAGCGTAGTATCATCAGAACCCGCCGCTTTGAAACGCCTTTCAATTTTAGCTTCATCAATAGGTTGGCCTAGCTTTTGACCAAAGCCCACCCCCTTACCAAGGACAATCCACTCGTTGCCAGCCTGATCAACCACCAAGGCGGCATTATTATTGAAATTTTTAATAAAATCCATCATGTCCTCCCAATCAATTTAATAGTTACCTACTATTTTACCATAGAAACGCAGTTATGATAGCGGTAACTAACACTTTTTATGGCTAACAAATGATAATTTTTAGGCTTTTTTAATTTTAGTGCTTGACAATTTTTAGTCTGCCTTTTATGATTACAGTATCAAGTAACGGAGGAGAAGAGTTATGATGTTAAACAACTTTAAGCAAAATTTGAATACTCATTGGCAAAACCAGCAGTAGGTTGTTTTCGTCTCAGTACGGATACGACCTTTTCAGAGCGTATCTGTGCTGGTTAACTTTTCACTAAACCCGCACAGTCCGATGTGCGGGGAACAAACAGGGCGTTCCCGTAGCAACGGGGGCGCTCTTTTTTAATACTATGACAAAGGAGAATTTCTATGAAACGTTTAATTACTACAATTATCGCCTTGGTAGCTTTCTTAACCTTTGCTTTCTTCCACGAACAAAAGATATCCACCCAGGCAGCTAAAACCCCTACCGTAGGGATCTTACAATTAATGACCCACCCAGCCTTGGATTCTATCCACAAGGGGATTATCGCTGGCCTAAAAGAAAATGGCTATGTGGTTGGTAAAAATCTAAAAATTGATTACCAAAATGCTCAAGGTGATCAAAGTAACCTTAAATCTATGAGCGACCGCTTCGCTAACGAAAAAGTCAACGTGATGGTCGGAATCGCCACGCCTTCCGCCCAATCATTGGCTCACGTCACGACTAAGACCCCAATTGTTATGGGGGCAATTAGTGACCCAGTCGGTTCCGGCTTAGTCAAAAGCCTAACAAACCCTAGCAATAACGGCAATATTACTGGGACCCAACATATTGAACCTGTTGCTCAACAAGTAAAGTTGATTAAGAAGTTAATGCCTAACCTAAAAACTATCGGGGGAATTTATACTTCTAGCGATGATTCTTCTACCGCAGAATTTGAGGAATTCAAACAGCTAGCCCAAAAAGCCGGCATCGAGGTTAAAACTTACACCATCACTTCCACTAACGATATTGACCAGGTTGCAGCCACTATGGCCCACGAAGTGCAAGCCGTTTACGTCCCAACTGATAACACGGTTGCTTCCGGAATCCAAGCCCTTTTGAAAAATACCAACGCTGCTAAAATTCCAGTTTTTGCCTCAGTAGCAACCATGGTTAAATCCGGCGCGGTCGCAACCTACAGTGTGAGTCAATACGATATTGGCCGCTTGACTGGTAAATTAGTTGCCCAAATCCTTAAGGGCAAAAAGCCAAACCAAATGCCAATTCAACACGTAACCCAAGGTGACTACGCCTTTAACCTCAGCCAGGCTCAAAGATTTGGCATCAATATTCCACAAGACTTAATCAAGCAAGCAGAAAAGAAAGGGGTAATCTACAAATGACATTAATCGTATCTGCTATCGGTCAAGGCCTAATCTGGGGTATCTTAGGCTTGGGACTGTTCTTAACCTTCCGTATCCTCAACTTCCCTGATATGACCGTTGAAGGGACCTTCCCTTTTGGAGCTAGTGTCTGTGTCGCAGCCCTAGTCCATGGGGCTTCACCACTAACTGCTACCTTACTATCCCTTTGCGCGGGCCTACTCACCGGCTTAGTTACCGGCTTGCTTTACACTAAGGGAAAAATTCCTATCTTACTAGCCGGAATTTTGGTAATGACCGGGATTTATTCAATTAACTTACGCATCCTGGGTAAGGCTACGGTTGGACTTTTAAATAAGCCAACTATTTTAACAACCAGCTTCTTCAACTCGCTGCCAGAAGGATTTAACAGCGTCTTTTTAGGGATTATCGTTGTTTTGATTGTTATCAGCCTGTTAGCCCTCTTCTTAAACACCGATTTAGGACAAGCTTTCATCGCTACCGGCGATAACGAAAAGATGGCGCGCTCCTTAGGGATTAGCACCGATGCCATGAAAATCTTAGGGTTGATGATTTCTAACGCCATGATTAGTTTAGCCGGCGGGTTAATCGCCCAAAACAACGGCTACGCTGACGTTAATATGGGGATTGGGACAATCGTTATCGGCTTAGCGGCAATCATTATTGGGGAAGTTGCCTTTGGTGAACTCTCCTTAACGGCCCGCCTAATTGCCGTTGTGATTGGTAGTATCTTCTACCGGTTTGTCCTTCTAATCGTCTTGCAACTCGGCTTTAGCACTAACGATTTTAAGCTACTTTCAGCCCTAGTCTTAGCACTGTGCTTAATGCTACCATTAATTGAACGTAAACTAAATCTAACTGGTCTTATTTCTAAGGGGGTTAAAAAGCCATGACAGCATTATTGGAGTTAAATAATATTTCCAACATTGTCAACAAGGGAACTGGTGAAGAACGCCAGATCCTAAAAAATCTTTCGCTACAAGTAAATCAAGGGGACTTTATCACCCTCTTAGGTACCAACGGGGCCGGTAAGTCGACCCTCTTAAACGTAATCAACGGGGCCCTAAGTCCAGACCAGGGTTCCATTAGCCTCAAGGGTCAGGATTTGACTAAACTCAACGAGGTAAAACGTGCTCAATACATTGCCCAGGTTTTTCAAGACCCTAAAATGGGAACCGCCCCTAGAATGACTGTCGCAGAAAACCTCCTGCTGGCCTATAAGCGGGGCCAAAAACGAACTTTACGCCTCCGCCACCTCAAACAACACTGCCAAGAGTTTGAAAGCTTGACGGCTAAGTTGCCAAACGGACTGAGCGAACACTTAAACACCGCTACCGGTTCGCTTTCTGGTGGGCAAAGACAAACACTGAGCTTCTTGATGGCCACCCTTAACCGGCCGGAGTTATTATTGTTAGACGAACACACAGCTGCCCTCGATCCTAACACCTCAAAACAGTTACTAGCCTTAACAGATGAGGTGGTACAAGCCGAAAAGTTAACTTGTATCATGATTACCCACCAGCTTAAGGATGCCCTGAAGTATGGTAACCGTACCATCATTTTAAACAACGGTCAGGTTGTCTTAGACGTTGCCGGAGCAGCCCGGGCCCAACTAAGTGAACAAGAAGTCCTTTCCTATTTCACTGACCTTTAAGGTATAATATATTTATCTTATAAAGTGAAAGGAAGATTATCGTGGGGAAATTTTACGCGGTCAAACGTGGACGACAAACTGGGATTTTTACCAGCTGGCCTGACTGTCAAAAACAGGTAAGTGGCTTCCCTAATGCCCGTTTTAAGAGTTTTACCGATAAAACCGCTGCCCTTAACTGGTTAAATGCAGAGTCAAGCACTACCCAACCATCCACTAATGTTAAGAAGGCGGCAATTCAAGTTTATACGGACGGAGGTTCTCGTAACCATGGCAACAAGTTAGGCCAGCATGTTAAGTCAGATGATAAGGCTGCTTGGGCCTACTTGATTAACACCCCAACGGGAAGCTATGAGGAAAGCGGCGGTGAGTATGGTAGCACCAATAACCGGATGGAAATCATGGCCTTTCTCCAAGCCCTTAAAAAATTACTAGCGCTGGGGCTGAATCATGAACCGTTGGAATTTGTCTTAGATTCTCGCTACGTATTAGACAGTCTCACTAAGGGGTGGCTTACTTCTTGGCAACGCCGGAATTGGCGCAAAGCAGACGGAAACGCAGTCCTAAATAAGGAGCTTTGGCAAGAGGTTGCCACCTTATTACCTAACTTCTCCATCCCTTATTACACTTGGACTAAGGGCCATGCAAATAACCCGGGAAATAATCGGGTTGATTATTTATTAAATCAGACTATGGATCAAATGTAAAAGAGTCAAGTTAGTTAGTTGATAGCTTTTAACTAGCTTGACTCTTTTTTGTGAGCCTAAAAAAGGACATCACTATCAACCTTAGCTGATAAGTCATGTCCTAGCTTTTATTAGGTAGCAAATTTAGGCTTCTACAATCTCAGTTCTCAAAGCGTGTACTACCTCTTCCAAATTCTTAAGTGGTTCACTGACCGTTAGATAGTAGACACTTTGTAGGCCATTTTTTCTAAATGATACTAACCCTGCTTCCCGTAAAATCTTCAGATGATGTGAAACAGCTGGCTGAGTTATCTCCATCTGGTTGGTAATATCTGTTACGGTCAAGCCTTCCTTTTCATGTTTACACAAAATAACAATAATTTGCTGCCGCTTAACGTCAGCTAATGCATTCAAAACATTGATTTCATTTACAAAACGATCTAAAACAGTTTCCTGTTTTGCTGTCAGCTTTACTACTGGCATTGACCCCATCTCCTCTCAGAGCTACCTAACTTTAAGTTTAGCCTAGCATATTTTCAATTCGATAGCAAGCGTTTACATTCGTAAATATAAATATTTTGCAAAATTTTTATTCAACTACCAGGCTTCTAAATTAATTAATCAATAATTAATTATCTTTTTTGCAACTAAGTTTATGGAAATGATAACACTAATATTAAATATAGTAATATATTGAAAAGAACATCAACAAGGACCCCAGCATCACAAAGAAGTGCCAGTAAACGTGGGCATACTTGACTCCCTTTATGCTATAAACTAGCGCCCCTAAGGTAAACACAATCCCACCGAATACCAATAAGGTTAGACCGTGGCTACCCAAAGCTTGGGCTAGTGGTCGCGCCCCGACTAGACATAACCAGCCCATAATCACAAAGGTTAAGGTTTCAATCCACTGCAACCTTTTTTTAGCTAAGATATGGTAAATGATTCCAAAGATGGCTAGTAACCAAATAATAATCAGTAGCCCTAAACCCAAGCTCCCCTTGATTGCTAATAGACAATAAGGAGTGTAGGTCCCAGCAATTAAGAGGAAAATCCCACAGTGGTCAAAAATCTGAAATAAGCGCCGTGCCCGGGTGAAATACAGGCTGTGAAAGAGCATCGAAAAGCTGTACAAGCCTAATAAGGAGATGCCATAAACTAGGTAGGCAAACAAGGCTTGCCCACTGTTGGCCGCCACCCCCTTAATAATCAAAAAGACTAGGCCGGCAATGCTTAACCCCACCCCAATTCCATGCGAAACTGCACTTAAAACTTCATTGATAATTTGCGATTTTCGATCCATTATAAAACCCCCCGTTTTCTTACTGCCTTTATTTTAAAGCAAATTAAATCTAAATTCAATATCATCTAGATTATTAGTCTAGATATAAAGTTTAAATCTTTATAAAGGTGATTTTATGGTATACTTTACTTAAGTAAACTTACGGGAGAAATTCTTATGGATACAGTTATGTTAGCCAACTGGCTTAAAAATTTTCAAGCACCCAACCTACCGACCTGGGAGGAGTTTCCAGACTTTGAACTTTATATGGATCAACTAGTTAGCTTGGGTAATCGTTATTTAGATAACCTTACAGACAGTCCCATTACCTCATCAATGGTTAATAGCTACGTCAAAAAAGGCTTGATGGCCCGCCCTATCAAGAAAAAGTACCAACCCGAACACATCGCAGAGTTAATTGTAATTAGCCTCTTAAAAAACGTTTACTCGCTTGAAATTATCAAGAAAAGCATTCGGGAGGTCATTGCACAAAGTTCGGTAAAGGAGGCTTATAATCACTTTGCGTCTGTTTTTAATAGCACTTTAATTCAGGTCAGACAGCAAGAAGAAAAGATTCTCCAGGTTGATGCCGGTGACAGCGTGATTAATTTCACGGTCCAATTCGCTGTCCGGGCGGTGATTTATAAATTAATCTCTAGCCGCCTAATCGAACTTCAGCATCAGCAACACCAGCATGAATAATAAAAAAATTGCCCCGGCTAGTAGCGCTACTAGCCGGGGTAATTTTTAATCAGTTAAATCTTAATTATTTAACTGCTGGTGTACCAAGCCAGTCGATGATTTCCTTAACAGTGTCAACGATTGCTTGTGTACCAGGTGCAAGTAATTTACGAGGATCGTAACCTTTACCTTCTAAGTCCTTACCTGCTTCAACATACTTACGAGTTGCGTCAGCAAATGCTAATTGGCATTCTGTGTTGATGTTAACCTTTGAAACACCCATCTTGATTGCCTTAACAACTTGTTCTTGAGGGATACCGGAACCACCGTGTAATACAAGTGGTGTGTCGATAGCGTCTGCAAGTTCCTTCAAACGGTCAAAGTTTAAACCTTGCCAGTTTTCTGGGTACTTACCGTGGATGTTACCAATCCCACATGCTAAGTAGTCAACGCCTAAAGCAGCAATTTGCTTAGCTTCTTCAACGTCAGCTAATTCACCGGCACCGATGATACCGTCTTCTTCACCACCGATTGAACCAACTTCAGCTTCAACAGAAATACCCTTAGCGTGTGCTAATTCAACGATTTCCTTTGTCTTAGCCAAGTTTTCTTCGAATGGTAAGTCGTGGCCATCGAACATAACTGATGTGTAACCAGCTTCGATACATGCCTTAGCAGCTTCGTAGTTACCATGGTCTAAGTGCATAACAACAGGAACAGTGATACCCATTACACGCATTTCTTCTTCAACTAAAGTCTTAACTAACTTGTAGTCACCCATGTACTTAGCAGCACCCATTGAAACTTGAATTAAAACAGGTGTGTTCTTTTCTTGGGCAGCCTTTAAGATAGCGCGTGTCCATTCCAAGTTGTTTGTGTTAAAAGCACCTACTGCATAGTGACCTTGACGGGCAGCAGTAAAGATTTCGTTACCGTTTACGAATGACATAAAACAGCCTCCTAAAAAGTTTACATCTAAAATTACTCTTATGAGCACGTCTTTATTTTAACACACTTTTGTAAGTGAACGTACCATTTTTATAAGTTTTTCTCTATTTTTGTCATTTTGTCATTTTTAATCTGACAGTCAAACCCCTTACAAATCGTTACGTCCTAATTCGGTAATCTTACCCTCAGTCGCATAAAAAATCCATTCAGCCAGGTTAATGATGTAATCGCCCATTCTTTCGAGGTGGTTAGCCACATTTAGGTAATCAATCCCACTTTCGGCAAAGTCAGTGTCGTTGTGAATTTCCCTTAACGACAACTTTCTAATTCGTTTGAAGTAGTCATTGATTTCGTTGTCTTGATTAGCAATCTCGATTGCCTGCTTAGTGTCTAAATTTTCATAGGCGCGAATAATTTTAGCCAGCATCGCTTGGATTGCTTGCCCCATTTCGATTACCGTCGCGTCGATGGCTTCATCACGCTGTTCATTTTCAAAATGGTTGGTAGCCTTAGCAATGCTGATTGCATGGTCGCCTAACCGTTCTAAGTCAGAGCTGGCTTTTAGCATAGCAATAATTAACCGCAGATCGCTGGCCACAGGTTGTTGGAGGGCGATTACCTGGGTGCATTGCTTTTCTAAGTGAATTTCCTGGGCATTGATGGTCTCATCGTTAGCAATCACCTCTTGCACCAATTCTAAGTCTTGCTCCGCAAAAGCTAACAGGCTGTTTTTAATGGCAGCCTCTACATTCAAGCTCATAGTCGTAAATTCTTTTTTTAAATTATCAATCTGTTGATCTAACATCCGTCTCATCTACTTAGTTCCTTTCTGTTTAGCCAAAGCGCCCACTGAGATAATCATTTGTTGCCTGTTTTTTAGGATTTAAGAAGACATGCTTGGTCTTACCCGTCTCAATTAACTCCCCGTTTAAGAAGAAAGAAGTCGTATCAGAAATTCTAGAAGCCTGTTGCATATTGTGGGTCACAATAATGATAGTGTAGTCATCCTTAATAGTTAACAACATGTCTTCGATTAAATTACTGGACACCGGGTCAAGTGCACTAGTCGGCTCGTCTAGTAAAATCACCTGGGGTTTTACGGCTAACACGCGGGCAATGCAGACCCGTTGTTGCTGCCCCCCTGAGAGCGCTAAGGCACTTTTATTAAGGTTATCCTTAACTTCATCCCAAACGGCAGCTTGCTTCAAGCTTGTTTCCACCCGTTCATCTAGGAGTTGCTTATCCTTAATCCCGGCTAACCTCAAACCATAAGTAACGTTTTCGTAAATTGAAAATGGGAAGGGGTTAGGCTGTTGAAAGACCATCCCCACCTGCTTTCGCAGTTCAACTAAGTCCGTCTTAGGCCCATAAATATCTTGGCCGGCTAATTTAAAGCTCCCGGTAATTTTAACATTTTCAATTAAATCATTCATCCGGTTTAGACACCGTAGGTAGGTCGACTTACCGCAACCAGACGGTCCGATTAAGGCATGAATTCCTTTATCCGGAAAATTTAAATCGATTCCTTTGAGCGCCTCTTTTTTTCCATAGTAGAGGTGCACGTCTTGGGTTGTAATTAATTCTGTCATTTGTTATCCCTTCTAACCAAAATTCCCTGAAACGTAATCATTAGTCGCTTGAATAGTTGGATTAGTGAAAATTTTCTTGGTCTTATCGAACTCTAAGACGTGGCCCATGTGAAAGAAGGCTGTGTAATCACTCACCCGCGAGGCCTGTTGCATATTATGGGTCACGATAATGATGGTGTAGTTCTTCTTTAGTTCCAACATCGTTTCTTCCACCTTCAAGGTTGAAATCGGGTCTAAGGCTGAGCACGGTTCGTCCATCAGCAAGATATCTGGTGACATCGCGATTGCCCGCGCAATGCAGAGGCGTTGTTGTTGGCCTCCTGACAGTGCAAGCGCGCTCTTATTTAAATCATCTTTGACCTCATCCCACAAAGCGGCTTTTTTAAGACTCTCTTCTACAATTTCCGCCAACTTTTCCTTATCTTTGAGGCCATTTTCCTTTAAGGCGAAGGTAATATTTTCCTTGATTGATTTAGAAAAGGGGTTAGGCCGTTGGAAAACCATCCCAATGTGCTTTCTTAACTCGTAAACATTAATGTCTGGACCGTTGATATCTAAATCCCGGTATAAAATCTGTCCCTTTACCGTACCGATGCCATCGTTCATCCGGTTTAGTGACCGTAAGTAAGTCGACTTGCCACAGCCCGAAGCTCCAATTAAGGAGGTGATTTTATAGCGTTCAAACTTTAGGTTGCCTTCAAAAAAGGCCTGCTTAGCTCCGTAAAAAACCTCTAAGTTCTTGGTTTCTAAGGCAATTTCATGTTCTGGCTCTGGTAAAGGTAAAATATAGTTTTGCTTTAAGTCATATTGGTTCAAAAAAATCACTCCTTACTTGCTAGCCGCTGCCGTCAACTTCTTATAGAGGTAATTACCCAAGAACCGGGCCCCTAGGTTAAAGACTAGCACTGCAATAATCAAAACTGCGGAAGCACCCGCGGAAACAGCGTCGGCATCGGGCATAATCCCTTCCGAATTAATTTTCCAAATATGCACCGCCAAGGTTTCCGCCGGCCGCATCAAATTAAGGGGACTATTTGAGGCAAATGGATTCCAATTTGTAAAATCAACGTTAGTTGCACTCTGCCCGGCGGTAAAGATTAAGGCGGCCGCTTCACCGAAGATTCGACCAGCACTAAGGACAATCCCAGTTACAATTCCAGGTAAAGCCTCAGGCAAAATAATCTTGTTGACCGTCCGCCACTTTGACAAACCAAGGGCTAACCCTGCTTCCCGCTGGAGGTTAGGCACTGCTTGTAAAGATTCCTCAATATTTCTGGTTAGTAGTGGCAAGTTAAAAAAGGTCAAGGCAATTGCCCCGGATAAAATTGAGTAGCCAAATTTAAATTGGACTACAAATAACAAGAAGCCAAACAAGCCAACCACCACGGAAGGAAGGGAACTCAAAACTTCAATGGCCATCCGCACCGTAGCAGTCACTGCATTTTTAGGAGCATACTCGGAAAGGTAAATTCCTGCCCCCAGTGAGATTGGAAAAGAAATCAAGAGGGTTAACACCAAGAGGTAAAAGGAGTTAAAGAGCTGAATTCCAACCCCGCCCCCGGCTTCAAAGGCCTTGGCAGGTGAAGTTAAGAATTGCCAAGAAATGTGAGGGAGACCCTCAAGCAAAATCTTGCCGATTAAAAAGGCCAAGATCAAGACCACAATTCCTGCGATTAATTTAATAATGGTTAAAGCAATTTTATTTTGTAGTTTTGCATTCATTACATCTTCCTCTTTCTAACGACCCAGCGAACTAAGATATTGAATAGTAGTGACATTAACAAGAGCACTAAGGCTAGGGACCACAAGGCATTATTAGCAGTTGTCCCCATGACAGTATTACCAATTCCCATTGTCAAGACACTAGTTAGAGTCGAAGCTGGGTTCAACAAGCTAGTTGGCAGTAAGGAGGCGTTACCGATTACCATTTGCACCGCTAAGGCCTCCCCAAAGGCCCGCGCCATTCCAAAAATTACCGCCGTTAAAATTCCGGGGATACTAGCACGTAATAACACCTTATAGATGGTTTGCCACTGGGTGGCACCTAAGGCCAAGGAGGCTGATTTATAGTGCTTAGGAACCGCCTTTAAGGCATCGACTGTCATCGAGGTTACCGTTGGCAAAATCATTACAAATAGTACCACCGCCCCGGCTAAAATTCCGTAACCCGAACCGCCAAAATGATTTCTAACGAAGGGAACGACTACATTTAAGCCGATAAAACCATAGACAACCGAAGGAATGCCGACCAATAATTCAATTACGACCTGTAAGAAATCCCGCCCCCGTTTACCGGCAAGCTCTGTCATATACAAAGCAGTTCCCACCGCAAAAGGGGTTGCCAATAAGGCGGCTAAAATGGTAACCCCAAATGAACCGGCAATCATTGGTAAAGCCCCGACTAAAGGTTTGCCATCTGCCCCTAAGACATTAGGATTCCAGGTAGTCGTCGTTAAAAAGGTCTTTAAGCTAGCTTTATCTTGGATAAAGGTTGCTAGTCCCTTAGAAGCGACAAAGATAAAAATTGCTAACACTACTAAAATAATTAGGCCAATGGCACTGTAAGTTAGGATTTTGCCCCGCAATTCTTGCCGGGTTTCCTTTGAGTTACTGGTAATTTTTTCTTTAATCTTGTCCATCCTCATCCTCACCCCTAGTCTACTTTAACTTTCATCTCGTTGATGGAAATATAACCAAGTTTTTTAACTACCTTAGTTTGAATTTCTTCTGAGCGCATATAATCTAAGAACTTTTTCGTTTCTAAATCCGGCTTGCCCTTAGTATACATATGTTCATAAGCCCAGATTTTCCACGTATCGGTCATTACGTTTTGGTCCGTTGGCTTGACCCCGTTAACTGCTAAGGCCGTCACGTTATCCTTAAAATAAGAAAAGGCCACGTAACTGATTGCGCCCGGAGTAGCCGCCACCATCTTGGCTACGGTCCCACTTGACTCTTGTTCTTGGGCGTTAAGCGCCTTTTGTTTAGGTAGCACCTTACCTTCAAAGGCGGCCCGGGTCCCGCTTCCTTGTGCCCGGTTGATAACAATAATTTCCTGGTCTTTGCCGCCTAACTGTTTCCAGTTAGTATATTTTCCTGTAAAGATTCCAGCTAGCTGGTCCATGCTGACATTTTTAACCCCAACTCCTTTGTGGACAATCGGGCCAATCCCTACGACCGCTACCTTATGATCAACTAGCTTATCTGCTTTAATCCCCGGCTGTTCGGCTGCGTAAATATCAGAGTTACCAATCGTTACCGCTCCAGCCTGGACTTGACTCAAACCAGTTCCAGAGCCGCCACCTTGAACGGTGATACTGATTCCTTCATTATGAGTTTGATATTCTTCTGCCGCCACTTCTACCATCGGTTGTAAAGCCGTCGACCCCACAATCGTTACTTGTTTAATTTTATTTTCGTTACCACAAGCGCTTAAAAAAAGCCCTAAAAACAGGCTAAGCGCTGTAATTTGCACTATTTTTTTCATGAGCCTTCTTCCTTTCTTTGTCACCTTTATCATACCTGACTTATGTAAAGGCTCTTGGGGGCTTGTGTAAAGATTATGTAAAGAAAATTTACGCAAAAAAATAAACAGCCTCTTACAGCTGTTTATTAAGTCCTTATTTTCTATCTAAGCGGTCAAGAATTTCCTTAGCTACCTCGTGGTTGGTGTACATCCAAAACATGTGACCTAAGATTTCCGAAACGTGTTCTGCTAGCGGTTGGCGCTTAGCAGTCGGAATAGTCTTCATCGCCGGCATGATTACTAAGTGAAAGGCAATCCACATTGCCACCCCAAAGGGTAGTCCCTGCTTTTTGGTTAGCCAGGTCACCTTCTTTTCCAACGCGAGTGCATAAGTGGTCGCAAAGGTTACCGAAAAACCAAAGTGAACTAAAAAGCTAGCCCAAGGCATTTGGTGGCCAGAGTAGCTGTAAGTCGACTGGGTGACCTTGGCTGGAATCCCTAATTGTTGCAAAAATGTTTGCGGTGGGTTAACGGCATCACGTTGCGGCGTTCTTGGTGGCAAGATATTTTCCCAGCCTAATTTAACTAAACCAGAAATCAACCCCGCCGCTAACCCGGCAACCAAGGTATTTTTTAGACTCTTTTGCATAGCTATGCCCCTTTCTAGATTTGCTACTCCTACTATAGCAAGCTTACTAAGTCAACTACCCCAGTCTAAAGACGTGGGGCTTGTAACTCACGACCTTACGGTCAGTGGTCATAACGCAATTAATTTCTTCCACACTATACGTGGCTACATTTGGGTGGTTGACAACACCCTAGATTACCAACATATCAGTCAGTAACGTTAGTTAATTCAAATTTAGGATTTTCAATCCCGGAGATATATTGTTTACCTAATTCGTACAAGTTCATAGCTCCAACACGGTCATCATTAGTTTTAAAGCCACAGAAAATACAGTCGTATCGATGTATCTTGTGATTG
>NZ_AYYP01000015.1:0-26278 GCF_001436215.1 Ligilactobacillus agilis DSM 20509 | reverse complement strand
CCCTTTTCGTCATAGCTAGTAACAATTTGTCTTAACCCACGGTCAAGACCGATAATGTGTTGATTATGTTCTTTTTTCCAATCAGTAGTTTCAATGGTAACTGGAATGTGTAAAAACCAATGTTTTTTTAGCTGAACTAATTTAGATGTCCCTAATTTGTAATTAGGATTAAAAAAGTTCAAATAATCACCATTAAAAGCCACTTTTATTCTTTGCCCTAAGACGTTCATAGATATTTTTGAGCCTTGTTCAACAAAAGAATAGTTGATATTACGCACATAATCAGCTTGCGGACGTGAAAATTTAATTGCTTTATGTAACCAAGATAAATCACGAACTTCACGGTACCATTCACCAGTATTTTGGTCTTGATAATGGTAGGGACGCTGTTTTAATTGAGTTGCAACGGTCTTATAACGAGCTTCTACGGTACGGTAAGTAGATTGAACCATCGCCGAATTAATTTCTTTGGATTCAGCTCGTAAATAGTGATACATTTCTTTATTAAACTTTTTACGATTAACCTGACAATCATTATCAAAATACCATTGACTAACAAGATTACATAAACGTTGATATTCCTTAGTTACAGCTTTAAATTGAGCAACTTGTTCTTGGTTAGGATATAAACGAACTTTAGCTATAATTACTGCTTTTATTTAATCTCACCTCCTTTTATCTATATCTAGAGTATAACACGTCAGATAAAAGAAACGTACAAAAATAGCTCCTTGAGGAGTTACTAGGACTTATATCTTCTCACTAAAAGTAATTACTGACTTGCCGATCTAAAACAACCAGATACCAACTTGAAACTAGCAGCAAGGGTAAAAAGACTGCCAATAAAGTCAGCCAGGAACTTGGCTGGGGCTGGTAATTATAACTAGGTCCCCAGTCCAACAAGAAGTGGATTCCAAGTGGAACTAGCAAATTATTGGTCGCAAAATAACTAGCCGCTAAAAAGACCCCCATCGCTAGACTATAAAATAATTGCTGACTAACAACCATAACCGGTGTACCCAATAAA
Organism: Ligilactobacillus agilis DSM 20509; assembly: GCF_001436215.1. GTDB lineage: Bacteria > Bacillota > Bacilli > Lactobacillales > Lactobacillaceae > Ligilactobacillus > Ligilactobacillus agilis. Next base: position 25,251 of record NZ_AYYP01000015.1, on the reverse strand, counting down.
TTAATTAAGTGAAAGCCACTAAAAGTCACTGCCGCAGCAAAACTGGCCCAGACTAACTTCCGTTTAAAGCCATAATAAACCGCTAAGCCCAAAAAACCACTCAGTAAAAAGCCCCGGCAAATTCCTTCTTCCAAGGTAGCTGCTCCCAGGGCAACTAACGTATCATCTAAGAAGTGACGGTCAAAAAAGAGGGCGTAAATACTGCTAAAGACATGTCCGACTAGCATCATATAAAGCAAACACCCCAGACCTAACCATTGTAACCACCTAGTTTGACGCCTAAAGCTTGGCCTGTACTTTAAAATTTTCAAGCCCCGCTTACTGTAACAGGCCACTAACACTGCCAGTAAGCCTAAACTTAGTTCAAACAAATTTTTAAACCGCTCACTTTCGTCAAAGAAAAAGAGACTTAAAAAAACAAAGCCTAGAAAAAAGATTAGCCCCCAGTATAACTGTCTTCCAAACGACCACCGATTTTCTACCATTCAATCACACTCCTTAATTTGTTATAATTGAATTATAAAATAATTAACAATCACTAGTATAATTGTTTTTTTATTTTAATCAAAGGGGACATCATATGAAATACTTATTTTTATCACTGAGATTATTAGCCTATCTTTTAACTGGTTGCTTGGCCTTTTTAACCATCCTTATTTATCGGCGCGAACTTGACTTTACCGATTTGTCTTATCATTTTAGGCTCAGTCAACTTTACTTTGGGTTTAACCTGTTATTACTACCGTGGTTTCGGTTACTTCACCCACTAGTTTTTATTTCCCAACCGGAAAATTTCAAGTCTTATAAGACTAGGGCCTTAGATTTTTACCACCAAGATTTAGCTGCTCACTCGAAGCAAAAAAAGTGGTCATCTGATGGGGTTAACGTTAACCCCTACGAGTATCTATCGCCTTACACTATGTCCTATGACAATGCCCTAAATTGGGCCTACAATTTATGTAAGGCCTTGCTTATGAGCATCCTCTTTTTACTAGCCGGTCCTTGCTTTTGGCTTTACCATTACAGCAAGCGTAAATTAGCTTCACCTAAGCACTAACCAAAAAACTGCCCCCACTAAACTAGTGGAGGCAGTTTTTTAATGTTGCTTATGGATTAAAGGTCTTAATCCCTGGACGCCAGGAGAGATAGCCCCGATAATCATCACAGTGTAGGAGTTCTTGGGCGTTTTTGACCCGGTCTTCGGTAGGAGGTTCTACCCCCTCCAAGCGGTACTTAATTCCCATTTCATGATACTTATGAACACCCATGGTATGGTAAGGTAAAATTTCTACCTTTTCAACGTTATGGAGGGTCTTGATATAAGCATCGAGTTCCATTAGGTACTTATCAATGTCGGTGATACCCGGAATTAGGACGTGCCGAATCCAAACCGGTTTGCCGATATCTGATAGATAACGGGTTAAGTCTAAGATATTTTCGTTTGGAAAACCTGTTAACCGCTTGTGTTCATCCGAGTTGATATGTTTAATATCTACCAACAAAATGTCGGTGACATCCATTAGCTTTTGAAACTTATCAAACCAAGGTTGCCGTCTAGTAAATGGTTGCCCACAAGTGTCCAAGCAAGTGCTAATTCCTAGTTCCTTGCACTTGGTAAATAGTTCTAAGGCAAAGTCAATCTGCAAGAGAATTTCCCCCCCTGACAAGGTAATTCCCCCCTGATCACCCCAAAAGGCCTTATAAGGTAAGGCTTGTTCTAAGACTTCATCAGAAGTCATCTTAGTACCAACGTTGGTCTTCCAAGTGTCTGGGTTGTGGCAGAACTTACAGCGCATATGACAACCCTGCATAAAGACCACAAACCTAATTCCGGGCCCATCGACTGCCCCAAAGGTTTCAATTGAATGAACATAACCTTCAACTTGCCCGTCCCGCATTGGCACAGGCTTTAATAATGGATTTTTTTCTCTCACTTATACCACCCTCATAAATCTAGTTTCCTTCTTACAAAAACAACGAATGATGAACAAACTCACCATTCGTTGTCCTTAATTATCAGCCAACGTTATCTTTCATCTTAAAGTGATGAGTGGAATGTTCTTGCGATAACATCGTCTTGTTGTTCCTTAGTTAAATCAGCGAAGTATACGCAGTAACCAGAAACACGGATTGTTAACGTTGGGTATTTTTCTGGATGTGCTTGAGCATCTAGCAATGTGTCACGGTTGAAGACGTTGATGTTCAAGTGGTGACCATCGTTCTTCATGTAACCACTAATCATATTTACTAAGGTATTTTCCTTGGCAGCTTCGTCATGACCTAATGTTTGTGGGGTTACGGCGAATGTGTAAGAAATACCATCGGTTGCGTAACGATAAGGAATCTTAGCAACAGAAAGTAATGAAGCTAAGGCACCGGATGTATCTGCACCGTATGCTGGGTTAGCACCTGGGGCAAATGGTTCGCCGGCTTTCCGGCCGTTAGGAGTAGAACCAGTATTCTTACCATAAACAACGTTAGAAGTAATAGTCAAAACAGAAGTTGATAACTTAGCCCCTCTGTATAGGTGATGCTTGTTCATCTTAGTGTAAAGATCCTTAACTAAGAATTTAGCAATGTCATCTACCCTATCATCGTTGTTACCATAACGTGGGAAGTCATTTTCAGCAACGAAGTCAACTGCCATACCATCTTCATCACGGATAACCTTAACGTGACCGTACTTGATAGCAGAAATTGAGTCAGCAGCTACTGATAACCCTGAAATCCCGGTAGCAAAGGTCCGGTCTAAGCGGGTATCCTTCAAGGCTAATTGAGCTGATTCATAGTAATACTTGTCGTGCATGTAGTGAATTGCATTCAAGGCGTTTACATAAACATCGGCAACCCATTCTAACATGTCATCGAACTTAGCCATAAATTCATCATAGTCAATATATTCTGATGTGATTGGTTCATACTTAGGACCAACTTGTTGCTTAGTTAATTCATCCTTACCACCGTTGATAGCATAAAGAACTGTCTTAGCTAAGTTTGCCCGGGCACCGAAGAATTGAACCCCATCCTTGATTGGTTGTGCAGAAACACAACAAGCAATACCGTAGTAGTCTGTTCCCCAAGTCTTAACCATTAAATCATCGTTTTCGTATTGAATGGTTGAACTATCGATGGAAACACTAGCTGCATACTTCTTGAAGGTTTCAGGCAGGTTTTCTGACCAAAGTAAGGTAATGTTTGGTTCAGGAGCAGCTCCCATGTTGTGTAATGTGTTCAAGAAGCGGAAGGCTGTCTTAGTAACATGGTGACGACCATCTAAGCCCATCCCTGCTAATGATAAGGTTGCCCAAATTGGGTTACCAGAGAAGAGGGAGTTGTATTTAGGTGTCCGTGCAAAGGTTACCATCCGTAACTTCATTGTGAATTGGTCGATTAATTCTTGAGCTTCTTTTTCAGTTAGTACGCCCCGTTCTAAGTCACGTTCAATGTAGATATCGATGAAGGCATCAATCCGACCGATTGACATTGCAGCCCCGTTTTGTTGCTTAATAGCTGCTAAGTAACCAAAGTATAACCATTGGATTGCTTCTTGCGCATTTTGAGCTGGTTGCGAAATATCATAACCGTATGATTCGGCCATCTTCTTCATATCTTTTAAGGCTTTGATTTGGTCAGAAATTTCTTCCCGCATCCGGATTACGTCGTCAGTCATTTCACCGTCGCCGTAGTTGTTTAAATCTTCAATCTTAGCGGCAATCAAGCGGTCAATCCCGTATAAAGCTACCCGTGGGAAGTCAGCGACAATCCGACCACGACCATAAGCATCTGGTAAACCAGTAATAATCTTGTTGTGACGTGCCCGGCGAATGTCAGCATTGTAAGCATCAAAGACCCCTTGGTTGTGCGTCTTGGACAATTCAGTAAAGATGTATTCAACTTCTGGGTCTAACTTCAAACCGTAAGCTTCCAAAGCATCCTTAGCCATCCGAATCCCACCAAATGGCATTAAGGCTTTCTTCATTGGCTTATCTGTTTGAATACCCACAATCTTTTCAAGGCTCTTGTCTAAGTAGCCTGGTTTGTGGGAGGTGATAGTTGACACAATCTTGGTATCTGCTTCTAAAACGCCACCAGCAGCCCGTTCCTTAAGTTTCAAATCAACTAATTGATCGTTTAACTTAGTGGTTGCTTCGGTTGGACCTTCCAAGAAGGATTGGTCACCATTATATTGAGTAAAGTTATTTTGGATAAAGTCACGAACGTCGATTTCTGTTTGCCAATCGCCGCCTTTAAAACCGTCCCATGCTTTATTGTCTAATCTCTCGTCAACTTTTAACATATGTGATTACCTCCAAATCAAAAATAAAGCGTTTTCTTACAAGATTTATACTATACCTTTTACTAATTTTTTTCAATAAAAATTATAACAATTAAATCTTTCACAATCTTTAAAGAGGCGCTCAAGCCCGACCTAAAGCACTTTCTTGCACTTATTAAATTTTACTTTAACTTTTCTAATCTTAAAGCTTATACTATTCCAAAATTGGCATACTAACCAAACTTTATTCTAAAAGAAAAACAACCCCTCTTTGGAGGTTGTTTTTGTCTAAAAAGTTTTTATATTGCTTACAATTTACTTGTTAACTCTACGTCAGGATACTTATCCTTAAACCATCTTTCGGCAAAGTCATTCTCAAATAAGAATAGCGGTGCCCCATAACGATCCTTGACCAATAGGTTTCTTGAACTGGACATTTTCTCATCCAATTGGTCTGGATTGATCCAACGGGCCGTCTTATGCCCCATCGGAGTCATAAGAACTTCCGAATTGTATTCATTAGCCATTCTGAATTGAAAGACTTCAAATTGTAGTTGCCCAACAGCCCCTAAGATATAGTCACCCGTACTGTAACTTTGGTAAAGTTGGACGGCTCCTTCTTGCACTAATTGTTGAATCCCTTTATGGAATGACTTTTGCTTCATTACGTTTTTAGCCGTAACCCGCATAAAGAGTTCGGGGGTAAATTGTGGTAGCTTTTCGTATTGAAGTGCCTTTTTACCCGTATAAATCGTATCCCCAATTTGGAAATTACCAGTATCATACAGCCCGATAATATCACCAGCCACCGCGGTTTCAACTGTTTCCCGGCTATCAGCCATAAATTGAGTTGAGTTAGATAGGCGCATCTTTTTACCAGTCCGGTTTAAAACGACGTCCATTCCCCGTTCGAACTCACCGGAACAGATTCTGACAAAGGCAATCCGGTCACGGTGGTTAGGATTCATATTGGCTTGAATTTTAAAGATAAAGCCGGAAAAGTTCTCGCTAGTAGGAGCTACCTCAGTGCCGGCCTCCGTTTTATGTGCACTTGGAGCAGGGGCAAACTGTAGGTAAGCATCTAAGAAAGTTTTTACCCCAAAATTAGTCAAGGCCGAGCCGAAAAAGACTGGGGTTAACTCACCGTGAGCAATCTTATCAGCGTCAAATTCACTCCCGGCGCCCTTAATTAATTCAACTTCTTCTAACACTTGTTGGTAGATACTTTCTTCTTCCAAGGGGTTAGCAACGGCTAGCTTACCTTCTTCGTCTAAAGGCAAGAATGATTCCCCCTTGTCTTCTGTCCGGTAAAGCTCAATTCTGTTATTGTAAATATCATACAGGCCCTTGAGACCCTTGCCCATCCCGATTGGCCAGTTCATCGCGTAACCTTCAATGCCTAAGACTTCTTCTAGTTCTGCCACTAAATCCATTGGGTCACGCCCATCCCGGTCCAACTTGTTGATGAAGGTAAAAATAGGAATTCCCCGCATCTTACAAATCTTGAAGAGTTTCTTGGTTTGGGGCTCAATCCCCTTGGCAGAGTCGATTACCATCACGGCTGAGTCAACGGCCATGAGCGTCCGGTAAGTATCTTCGGAAAAGTCTTCGTGCCCGGGGGTATCCAAGATGTTAACCCGCTTGCCGGCATAATCAAATTGCATTACGGAACTAGTAACCGAAATTCCCCGCTTCTTTTCGATTTCCATCCAGTCGGACTTTGCAAAATTTCCCGACTTCTTGGCCTTAACCGTCCCGGCTTGGCGAACAACTCCCCCAAAGAGCAAGAGCTGTTCAGTAATGGTTGTTTTCCCCGCATCGGGGTGCGAAATAATCGCAAAGGTCCGGCGTTTTTCAACTGCTTGTTTTAAAGTTTGTGTATCCATTATTACCTCACTAATTTCCTAATTTTTCATCTAATTTGGCCTGTTCTAAAATCCGTTTATCGTAAAGCTTGGCTAACTGTTGGGGCAGCCTGAGCTTAATCTCGGCAATCCTAGTGCCATCAATTACCTGGTGAGTTTCTAAAATAATGCCTTCCGGTGTGCGCACATTTAAAACCTGCCCCTCTTCAGGGAAGAAGCCCAGTTGCTCAATAACATAACCCGCGATGGTATCGGCGGTCGTCGTTTCGAGGTGGGCGGCAAACTCATCGTTAAAATCATCTACCGGCATCTTGCCATCAATTAAAAACTCGGTCTCACTTAACTGCTTAACCGTTTCAGTCGGTTCATCGGTCTCATCTTCAATTTCACCAACAATTTCTTCCAATAAATCCTCCAGTGTTACCAGCCCTACGACCCCACCGTATTCATCAAGGAGAATTGCCAATTGGTTTTGCGACTTCTTCATCTGAAACAGTAATTCATCAATCATGATTGTTTCTGGCACAAAGAAGGCAGGTTGCATCACCTGTCTAATCGTAATGTGGTCAAAGCCATAGCGTCTAGCCGCCTTGAAGAGTTTTTTGATGTGAATTACCCCAACAATATTATCCTTATCCTCATGGTAAACTGGGACCCGGGAGTAATTCATTTCGATGATATTGTCGATGCTTCGTTCGTTATCGTTAGTGATGTCAATCATGAAGGCATCAATTCTTGGCACCATGACTTCTTTAGCCATCTTTTCGTGCATGGAGATAACCCCGTCAATCATCTCGAATTCATCATTGTCTAGCTCACCACTATTGTGACCTAGCTCAATTTGGTGAACAATTTCCTTCCAAGAATTAGTTTTACTTTCGACTGGCACCTTGATTTTAGGCAATAAGAGTTCCACTAGCCAAGTTAACGGCGCAAACAGCAGACCCAAGTAGTAGGCAAACCCGACGTAATTTTTAAACCGCTCGGAAATTAGTGCCTGAGCCCGGCCATCTTGCCAAACAAAATAGTAGGTTTCAACTAAGGTAATTGCGAGCACCCACCAAACATTAAAGCCTACGTAACTGGCCGCTAGTGAAGCAACCAGCACCACCCCTAAAAGGTAAAGAAAGCCCTTGGCTACAAATAAGCGCAGGCTATAGTCAGCCAAATTATCAGCTAGCCTAGCTAGTTTGGCTTGCTTTTTAGGAAATTTATCCGCTAATACCCTCAGTGAATCTTGGTTATGCGCGTCTAGGAGTTGGCTGGCCTTAACAGTCGCATGTGCCAGAAAGGACCAGATAATTGCAAACAGCGCCAACGCTATTCTCGCGAAGTCAGATATCATTTTGTCACCTCACAGATTATTTAGGCACATACAAGGTGTCGCCAGTCTTAATCGTATTACTTGAACCTAAGTCATTGAGGCTTTGAATCTCAGACACCGTCGTCGCATACTTTTCAGCTAGACTTTCCAGTGTATCGCCATCGACTACCTCAATGGTTTGGGCGTTGGCACGCTTAGCTGCTAGTGATGACGAGGAAGCCGCTGCCGCCGAAGAAGCCGCCTTAGCTGCATCTTCGGAAGATTTTTTGGCAGCTGCTTGTGCTTGACTAGCTGAAGCCTTTTGCTTGGAAGCTTCCTCAGCAGCCTTAACGGAAGAAGCCGCCTTGCGAGAGGCCGCTAACTGTGATGACGTCAGCTTGCTTGACTTAGAGCTACTCTGCTTACTTTTAGCAACTTGACTGGTAGAGGTACTTTGGTGTGCATGCCACCAGTAAGTGGTCCCCCCAGCCAAGATTAAAATTACTAGCGCCCCTAAAGCCCAGGCCGTAAAATTAGAGCTTGCTTTAGGTTGCTTAGACTGTACTTGTTTGTCCTTTTGATCTTGTTCAACCACGACTGGGTCTAACCCCCGTTCCACAAAGAAGGCCTTGCGCATCCGGGGTTCGTCCTTACGGGTATAGCCGTGTTTAAATTGTTCTACCTTGAATTCTTCGTAAACCTTATTAACGTCAAATTGAACCTGCTCGAACTGCTTATCTGCCAAGTATTCATTTTGTTCGGGCAAACTTAAAGAGTTAAACCATTCTTGGGCAAAGGTAAATTGTTCTAAGACTTCCTTAGTGGGCCCAAAATCTTGGACCTGCCCAAATTGGAGCCACATAGTTCGTTCACAAAACTGTTCCATATACAGTTGTTTAGTGTCGGCGATGATAAAGGAACAGCCCACGTCTTTAAGGTCTTGGATTTTTTGGGCAACCTTATTGAAAAACGGCCGGTCTAATAAGCCTAATACTTCGTCAATCAAAACCACCTTAGGCTCGATAAACAGTGCTAACCCTAAGGCCAAGCGCGCCTTCATTCCTAAAGAATAGCTGCTTGCCGGTTGGTAGAGCCACTGCCCAAAGTCGATAAAGTTAATCACCGCGTTGGTTAGGTGGTTGCCCTTCAATTCGTCCACTTCTTTTTGCTTAATGACCTTGCGAATGTTTTCTAAGCCAGAAAGGCTGTTATCAATTTCACTTAAACTAGCAAGGTTAATGGGATGCTTAGTCGTGATAAAGCCTGTGGTTTGCTTAACGTTACCCGCAATAATTTGGAGCAACAAGGACTTGCTAGCGGTATTCATCCCGATTAAGCCCACGGCTTCCCCGGCTGAAATATCCATCCTAATTCCCCGCAGTTCCCAAAACTTAACGGGAGCACCTTTATTATCCTTACTATCAGTTAACATCGGGGCACTTTTAGTAATGTATTTTATTTCTAATTTTGCCATTGAATTCACCTGATTATCTTCTAATTCATTATCTTTCTAATACTACCAAGCTTTTTAGCTATGGTCAATTAATCATCATTAAGCCAAAAAAGTGAGACAAACTTGCCCCACCTTTTGCTTCTTATTTATAACTATTAACTAATTGATGATTCCGCGACCAGGGGAAGGCCTTAGCCACCCCTTGAATTTTTTCAGCGGGAACAAAGCCATAATAACGACTGTCGTTAGAAATGGTCCGATTATCCCCTAATACAAAGTAGGTTTTAGCCGGCACCTTAAAAGTCCGATTAGACCCCAAACGAATTCCCTTAGCTGGTTTAACCCCCGGGTTTAGTAAGGTCGTTCCCAGTTTGCGCTGTAAGGGGCTGATATAGCTTTGGGCCTGATACTTGCCGTTAATATAAAGGTTACCCTGCTTACTGTACCTAATACGGTCACCCGGCATCCCAATTACCCGCTTGATATACAGCGTATTGGGCTTTAGGTAGTGGTTATTTTTATCTACCCCAGCGGCTTTAAAAACCACAATCTGATTTCTTTTAACCCGCGCATGACGCAACAAGACCACCGTTTCATTGGCATATAAATTAGGGACCATCGAACTGCCATCCACACTAATTGCCGTTACTAGAAACGTTTTGATTACTAAGGCAATCAGACCACCTATTATAATTGGGATGAGCGTTGCGACTATTTCTTTAACTTTAATCATAAAATCCCCTTTGTCCCGCTAATAGTCTTATCCACGACCTTTTTTCTCTAAGTCTTCTTTTATCTTAGTGGTCGAAATTCCCTGGGTACGTGGTAAGTAAACCACCTGACAGTAGTCCTTCAGAAAATCAAATTTTCCCTGCCAGTCGTCACCCATCACAAAAATATCAACCTGATTTGCCTGAACATCTTTTACCTTTTGTTCCCAGTCACGTTCGGGAATAACCTCGTCAACATAGCGAATTGCCTCTAAGATGTACTTACGATCCGCATAACTCGTATAGGCCTTTTTTCCCTTGATGGCATTGAACTCATCAGTAGACAACCCAACGATTAAGTAATCACCTAAGGCAGCCGCCCGCTTCAACAAGCGTACGTGGCCCCGATGTAAGAGGTCAAAGGTTCCATAAGTTAATACCTTCTTCACCTAGACACCACCTATTCGGTTTTGCCTTCACGTTGCATGAGGTTAGCAATTTCTGCCTTAATGTCAGCTTGTTTATATAAAACATTGTAGATTGCTTGGGTGATTGGCATCTCAATTCCCTTTTGTTGTGCTAACTCGTAGGCAGCCTTGCAGGTATTAATTCCTTCGATAACCATCCCCATGTTAGCAATTACATCTTCTAAGGACTTGCCTTGGCCTAACTGATCACCGGCACGCCAGTTGCGTGAGTGGACACTGGTACAAGTTACAATCAAATCACCTACACCAGATAAACCGATGAAGGTCAAAGGATCGGCGCCAAAACTTACCCCCAGGCGACTGATTTCTGCTAAGCCCCGGGTCATTAAGGCTGCCTTGGCATCATCACCATAACCTAAACCGTGTAAAGCCCCGGCTCCGATTGCGATTACGTTTTTAAAGGCCGCCCCAGTTTCAACCCCCACCACGTCACTGTTGGTATAAATTCTGAGGTAATCATTCATAAATAAGGCTTGCACCTTCTTAGCATTGGCTAAATCTTCACTGGCCGCGGTAATTAAGGTAATATCTTGGCGGGCCACTTCTTCAGCGTGACTTGGGCCTGATAAGACTACCATCCCACTGCGATACTTAGTAGGAATTTCTTCGGCAATCACTTCTGAAATCCGTTTGTGACTACCTAATTCCAAACCCTTACTTGCGTGTACAATCAAAGGCTTAGTGCCCAATTCTTCTAAAACTTCGATTAATTGTTGGGCCACCAAGCGAATAACCTTAGTTGGCACTACAAATAAAACCGTACCGGCATCCTTAACCGCTGCCTTTAAGTCAGTGGTTGCCTTTAAAGCTTCTGGATAAATTAAATCAGGTAAATACTTAGCATTGGTGTGCTGTTGGTTTAACTCATCAACTTGAGCTTGGGAGTTAGACCAAAGAGCCACTTCGTGTCCATTTTCTACCAAAACCTTAGCGAGGACACTCCCCCATGAACCTGCTCCTAAAACCGCAATTTTTTCTGTCATTTTACTACACCTACTATTTTTAAAGATATTTTATTCTTGCCTATTATAACATATTGAATTAATCCATGTTTTGAGACTTAGTGTCTTCGCTTGTCCGTAAGCGGTAAATGTCATAAAAATACTTAATAATGACCTTAGCTACCGCATAAACTGGCACCCCCAAAATCATTCCTAACAAGCCGGCCAAATTACCGGCCACTAACAGTAGCAAAATAATTGTTAGGGGATGAATTTCTAGCGACTTGCCAATTACGTTTGGATAAACTAAGTTACCATCAATCTGTTGGACCACCACGCAAACAATCACCACTAGGATTAATAACTTAAGTGAATGGGTGCTGGCAATAAATAAAGCGGGAATTAAGCCTATATATGGACCCAAGTAAGGAATAATATTAGTTATCCCCGCAAATATCCCGATAATTAAGGCGTAAGGCAGGCCGATTAACCCATAACCAATCACGCTCATCGTTCCAACGGCTAAACATTCGATTGCTTGCCCAGAAATGTACTTAGCAATTGTCGCACTCATTTGTCCCAGTAAATTTTCAATTGCGTCAGCATGTCTAGGGCTAAAGACCTTCTTGATATTTGGCAGTAATTTAGGCCCATCCTTTAACATGTAAAAGACAATAAACGGCACGGTCACTAAGGTCACCGCCACGTTGGCCACCGCTCCGATGACAGAGCCGATGCCACTGGTCAATGAGAAGGCAAACTTCTTAATCATTTCTGACAGCGAACCTTCTAACTGCTTCATATAGCTATCCAGGTCTAAATTCTTTAACCAGGTTGGTAAATTTTCTTGTTGATTAAGACTTAAAATTAGCTTCTGCGCTTCCTTAATATAGGCTGGGACTTTGGCAATCAACTCTTGGAACTGGCCGATAATTTTAGGCATTACCGACGCAGACAAGAGCACGATTAGGGCAATCAATAGCAAAAAGACCACCGCCACCGCTAACGTTCGTCCCACCTTAAACCGTTTAAAGCGCACCTTCATTAATAAATTTACAAGCGGGTTCAAGAGATAAAACAAGAACCCTGAAATAATAATCGGCGCAAATAGGGTCGAAATAAAGGTACCAATCGGTTTAAATAAAAAATCTAATCGACTACACATGAAAATCAAACCTACCACTAATAATAATTCTAATGACCAATACATTAGGCGGGCTTTTTTCTTCTTGTCAAATATCAAACTAACTACTCCCTTCTGCTAATAAAAAACTCGTAATAACAATAATTACCAACAACTAATTACCATTATTACGAGTCATCTTGTTATAAACCGGCATTACTGTCGACGCGACAATTCTAAGTAGCGGTTGTACCAAATCTCAACATATTCTTTTGAGAACGGCCCTTTCCCGTGGTCGATCCAGTCCACTAGCGTCCGAACGTTATGCTTCAAAATTTTATCCGTTTTAGTAGAATAGTGCCACTTAGCACCATGTTCTTCGTACTCGTCAACGTCTAATAATCTCTTTTCGCCATTCGGAAAGACTTTGACATCTAAATCATAATCTATATATTTCAATGCTTCTCTATCTAAGTAAGCGGGCGACGCCAAATTACAATAATAAGAAATCCCATTATCCCTAATCATCGTCACAATGTTAAACCAATAATGTTTATGAAAATAAACCAAAGCAGGTTCGCGGGTCACCCATCTTCTCCCATCGGCCTCAGTCACCAAGGTATGGTCATTTAAGCCAATCAGTGCATTTTCACTAGTTTTGAGAACCATTGTATCTCGCCACGTTCGATGTAAACTACCGTCGTGTTTATAACTCTTAATGGTAATAAATTCGCCTTCTCTAGGTCCATTTGAATGACGCATATAACCCCTGCTTTCTATAAACACAGGTGTAAGTTACACCGATATCAGTTTTATTATACCAAACATCTTTTAAATTGCCTAAAGAAATCTTGGCGCAAATCAAATATTAACGCTTACTTAGTTTTACAACCGCTTCAACCCGGGCCGTCTGCGGAAACATATCGACCGATTGGATGTAGTCAACCTGATAAACCTTGCTTAGGGCCACTAAGTCGCGCGCTAAGGTAGATGGATTACAGGAGACGTAGACAAATTTTGCCGGTTTAACTTGCAAAATAGTTTTTATCAACTGGGCATCTAGTCCTGTCCGCGGTGGATCGACCACCAGCGCGTCCGGTTTAACCCCCTGCTTAACCCAGGCTGGGATAACCTTTTCAGCTGCCCCAACCTCGTAGTTTACGTTTGACCGGTTAGATAAGGCTGCGTTTTGGCGGGCGTCTTCAATGGCCTCGGGGATAATATCCACCCCGTAAACCGCTTTGGCTGCCGGCGCTACGTACAAGCCAATCGTCCCAACCCCACAGTAGGCGTCAATTAAGCTTTCGTCAGCTTGTAAGTCCAAAGCCTGTTTCACTTGATCGTACAAGACCTTGGTTTGGCTCGGATTTAACTGGAAGAAGGCCCGGGCAGACAGCCTAAATTCCACTTCACCTAACCGCTCTTCTAAATAGTCTTGGCCGTAAATCTTTAGCGTTTGTTCGCCCCACAACAAAGAGGTTTTTTGCGGGTTGATATTTTGCATGATGGACACCACCTCGGGCAGTTGACTCTTAATGTCTGCCACCAGGTTATTTAACTGCGGAAACTTACTTGTCCGTGTAACTAACACCACCTGGGCGTTCTGCTTAGCAACGGACTCGCGCACAATAATTGTCTTTAAAATTCCGGTGTGTTGGCGTTCTTGGTAAAGAGGTACCTGCCATTTGGCTAGTAAATCTACTAAGGTCCGCATGATTTTCATCGTTAACGGCATCTGGCTACTAAAGGTCGGCAAATCGACTAAGCGGTGACTGCCCTCTTGATAGAGGCCGGCGATTACCTGGCCTGACTTGGTTTTCCTAACCTGAAAGGCCGCCTTATTTCGGTAAGCATAGGGATGATCCATCCCTAAAGTTGGCCGTAATTCATAGTCTTGATAACCCTTAGGCTTGAATTTTTCTAGGGCCTGCCTAATCACATCTTCCTTAAAGGCTAATTGCGCCGGGTAAGCCAAATGTTCTAATTCAATTCCGCCGACATCGTACTTATCCACCGGTTCCACCCGGTCTTGACTTGGCTTTTCGATTTTAACCAAACTAGCCTCTAAATACTTAGGGTGAACCTTGGTGACCTTGGCGACGATTACCTCTCCTGGTAAGGCCCCCTTAACAAAGGTAATCTTGCGCTTGTAATAGCCAATGCCTTCCCCATTAATTCCAAGACGTTTAATGGTTAACACTAGCTTTTGGCCAGTTTTCACTGCAACTTGTTTTCTCTCCAAAGTAAAAATTCCTCTCGTCTAAAATGCTTAACAAAATTATAGCATGGACTAATTTTCCTTGCACATTAGGGGCCTAGCCTTTTATAATAAGAGCAAAAGACGAACGGAGGTTTTATTTTGCCTAAAATCACTTTAATTCAAGCTCAAAAAAAGGCTGGCCGCTACAATATCTACCTCGATGGAACCTACGCTTTTCCCGTAGCCGAGTCCGTCCTCATCAAGTATCAACTGGCTAAGGGGATGGAAATCGATAAACAACTGCTCAGCCAAATTACCAGTGCTGACTTACAAGCCAAAGCTTATAACAAGGCATTAGACTACCTCAGTCACCAACTCCGGACCCAAAAGGAGCTCAGCGACCACCTTAAAGAATTAGGAATCGATGAACCCACCATCAAAGAAGTGCTCACCAAGCTGCTCGACTTGCGGCTATTAGACGACCAGGTCTATGCCAACAGTTTCGTCCGGACCCAAGCTAACCTTTCCGACAAGGGCCCAACGGTCATCCGCCAAAAACTCCGCCAAAAAGGCATTGGCGAAAACCTAATCGACCGGGCCTTGCTTGAATTTCCGCCGGAAGCCCAGGTTGCCAACGCCAAAAAACTAGGCCAAAAGCTGGCTAAAAGACACCAAGCAAGTCCCCTAAAAATCCGGCAAAATAAAATTATCACTGGCATCATGACCAAGGGGTTTAGCGCTAGTGTTGCCAACTCAGCCCTTGAACAGCTCGACTTACAGGTTGACCCTAACCAAGAACTAGCAGCCTTAACCACCCAAGCCAAAAAAGCTTGGCGCCGTTACCAACGCTTTGACCTTAAAACCCGCCAACTAAAGACCAAGCAAGCCCTCTATCGCAAGGGCTTTAACCTGGATGAAATTGACAAAGTCCTGGCTGAGTTAGCCGAATAAAAAAAGACAACACTAGCTGTTGTCTTTTTTAGGAATAACGTTATCTAAAATTCTTCTAAAGGTTGGCCGGCGCGGGGTAACCTTACCGTACAGGCAGTATTCCAAACTGGCATTAACAACCGCCCCTAATAGGATTGTCCAGCCCGAATAGTTGAGCCAAAACAATAAGACGATAAAGGTTCCTAAAGCCCCATAGGATAAAACCCTTTGGGCAAAGTAGTAAACGTAAACCGAAAAACCTTGGGTGATTAACATCCAACCCGCAGTCCCTAACACCGCCCCGGGAAAGATACAGCGCCAGTGCACCTTGGCATTGGGCAAAAAGCGGTAAATTAAACACAGGATGGCAAAAATCCCCAAGATTGTTGTCGGCCACTTCACGCTCCGAAAAGTATCTAACCAGGACAGGGGCAGGTTTAGGATGGGGCTTAATTTTTCTAAGGCCAGCTGCCCGAAACTAAAGAAAATAAAGAGTGCCACTAAAAAAATGGCGAAGACAAAAATAATTGCAATCGAAACAATCCGGGTCATAAAGGCACTTTGACTATCAACCCCGTAGGCATCATTGATTGCCCGTTTGAGGGCGTTTATCCCCCGACTAGCCGCCCAAATAGCGACTAAGGCACTGACTGAGGCAATCCCCCCAGAACCAGAAGTCAAAAAGGTCCGCACTAGCGGGTTTAAGGTCTTATAAATCGTCGGTGGCACGGCGGTTTGTAGGTAACTCATAATCGTATCCGCCTTTAGGTTTAATAAGGGTAAGAGGTTCCCTACCAAAATCACCGTGGGAAAAATGGCCAACAAGGCATTATAAGCAATCACGATGGCGGCGTTATTGATATTACTGTCCACAAACCGTTCAAAAAATAATTTAAAAAATGAATTTATCTTAGTCACATAAACCTCAATTCTACTACTGATCACTATCTTGGTGAACGTAATGCCGATAGATAGCCATTCCGACCACTAACAACAAGATACCCACCACGTTTAAGATAATGTCTAGGTAGTCATCATGAATAATTAGTAAGTTCCGTAACAAAGCCGTCAGTCCCAAGCCCATCAGCAAGGTAATTGAGACGTGGCCCTTATTTTTTAAAGCACTGATAATCATAGCAAAAAATTCAAACAAAATAAAGAAGGCCACAATCTTATCCATAATTAGATAAAAGTTATTGGCGGCATCTAACTTCAAAGACAAACCCACTAACACCTTAAGCTCCAAGCCAATTCGCACTAAGAGAATTAACCCTAATAAAGCAATCACAATTACGCTTAGCCCACTAAAAAATTGGGCAAGCATTTGGGCCAACTGCTCAAATCTTTCGGCCAATTTCTTCATTTAATTTTCACCTCACTAACAGCTTGTGCCTTAATTTTACCACTTCGACTAGGTGACGACAAAAAAGGCGTCCCCTTTTTGGAAACGCCTGTCATTATTAACTGTGAGCGAGGGCTTGCTTTAGGTCTGCTAATAAGTCCTCTTTAGCCTCAATTCCTACTGAAAGCCTGATTAATTCATCACTGATTCCGTTGGTCAACCTAATCTTTCTTGGAATCGAACCGTGCGTCATGATGGCCGGTACTTCAATCAAACTTTCAATTCCCCCAAGACTTTCTGCCAGCGTAATCACCTCCAAGCTTTCGATAAATGCCTTGACATCGGCACCACTCACTAACTCAAAGGAAACCATGGCTCCAAAGCCCGTCATCTGTGTGGTTGCCAGCCAGTAGTTAGGACTGGTTTTTAAGCCAGGGTATAAGACCCGCTTGACCTTAGGGTGCTGAGTCAAAAAGTCAACGATGGCGGCCGTATTTTCATGGTGAAGTCTCATCCGGGCCCCTAACGTTTTAATCCCCCTTTGCACTAGCCAACTATCATCTGGTCCTAAGACATTTCCGAGGGAGTTTTGCAAAAAGGCAAGGTCTTCAGCCACTGTAGCATCGTTAGTCACTGCTAAGCCAGCCACAACGTCGCTATGCCCACCTAAGTATTTGGTAGCAGAATGGACTACAATATCTGCTCCTAACCGCAACGGCTGTTGATTATACGGGGTAGCAAAGGTATTATCCACAATAATTTTTACCCCGTGTTCCTTTCCGATTTGCGCAATCTGTTTAATATCTGCTAGTTCTAACAAGGGGTTAGTCGGTGTTTCAAAGTAAATTCCCACCGTCTTATCCTTAATCGCTGCCCGAACCGCCGCTAAGTCCTGCATATTCACGACCGTAAATTCTAGGCCAAAGCGTTTTAAGACCTTATCCACTAGCCGAAATGTTCCTCCGTAAACGTCACTGCCAATCACAAGGTGGTCGCCAGCTGAAAAAAGTGAAAAGACGGTATGAATCGCTGCCGAACCTGAAGCAAAGGCAAACCCAGCTACCCCTCCTTCTAGGTCACTAATTAATTTTTCCAGGGCGAGGCGGGTTGGATTACCCGTACGTCCGTACTCCCACTTAGGATTGCCACCTAACCCAGTTTGTTTGAAGGTCGAGGCCCGGTAAATTGGGATAGATACCGCACCCGTTGCTTGATCTAAACTGTTACCACAGTGAATAAGTTGTGTTTCAAATTTCATTTTTTAGCCTCCCAAGATTTAAAAATTATAAATATTCTTACTTAAATAGCGTTCGCTACTGTCAGGAAAAATGGTGACAATTTTTGAACGCGCCGGTAATTTGGCTGCCAACTCCAGACTAGCCTGCAAGGCCGCGCCTGAAGATGACCCAATTAGCAAGCCCCATTTGCTGGCCGCCTGCCTAACTTGTTTAAAAGCCGCCTCGTCGCTAATTGTCGCTATTCCATCAATTCCTAAGTCTTTAAAAAATGGGGGCTCAATCTCGACCCCAATTCCTTCGGTTTTATGCTGATGAGCGACCCCGCCACTTAAAATCGACCCTGCTGGTTGAACCACTATCCCCTTAATATCTGGATAAACCTGGCGTAGTTCCTGTAAGGTCCCAGCAAAGGTCCCCCCAGTGCCTGCCCCGGCTACAAAGGCGGTAGGGGTAAGCTTGCCTAAGTCTTGCTTAATTTCTTTAGCAAGTAACCGGTACGCCTTAGGGTTGGCTACATTTTCAAATTGATTAAAAACATAACTATTTGCTATCTGACTAGCTAACTGTCTGCTTTTAGCCAGCGCTCCTTGCATCCCCAAAGCCGGGTCGCTTAACACCAACTCAGCTCCTAAAGCCTTCATTAGCACTTGCTTTTCCTGGCTAAAGCCTGCCGGAACCACTAAGATTAGCCGTAACTGGTACTTGCTAGCAGCTAAGGCCAAGCCAATTCCCGTATTACCAGCTGTTGGTTCAATGATGGTCGTTTGCCGATTAATCACCCCCGCCTCAAGCGCCCCTCTTACTAGCGCCAAACCTAAGCGGTCCTTAATGCTGCCACCTGGGTTAAACATTTCCAACTTGGCATAAATCCTACTCTCATTTGGGGCAGGCAACTCCAACAAGGGGGTCTGCCCCACTAGTTGATAAACACTAGTCACTAACATCTCGTTCACCTCTAAAAACGCAAAAAAGACGCTCATTCATTGCTGAATAAACGTCTTTTGTACTGTTTTACTTAAAATATACCTATTGAATATTAGTCAGCTAAATTTAGGTACGCCAAGTAGTGAAGTACAAAAAACGCACTTCACAACAACATGTGTTAACTTTGCTTAAGCTAACCAAGTTCATCTTGACTTCCTCACTTTCTAACTAATTGTAAGTCATTTTAACATTAATTCTCAGTAAAATCAAATTTTTTTAATTTCTTTTACGCCGCTCCCTCATCCCGTTAAAGGCGTCAATATACTCCTTTTTAAAGTGAAAGCGCAAACTACCCTTTTTTCTAAGTTCTTCTTTTTCATAACTTTGAATCTTAACTTGATCCAATAAGTTACCAAAATCTTTCGAATTCAACTTAACAAACAACTGATAAATCTTACTGTCCCTAAACTTTTTCCTTTCCATAATAAGATCACCACTTAATATTCTTTTTGAATAATTATACTATTTTAATAAAAAAAGACCAACTATCTTGCTTGAAAACGTTTTGGTATAATGTTTTTAAACTAAAACGAAAGAAGGCTACTCCTATGTCCGAAAAAGAAAAAATGCTTAACCTACAACTCTACGATGCTAACCATGCTCCCGAACTAATTAAAGAGCGCACCTTTGCCAAGGAACTTTGTTATGATTATAACCACTTACGCCCCAGCCAACGGGCTGAACGTAAGCAACTCTTGCAAAAATTGCTAGGCAAAACTAAGGACAACTACACCATTACCGCCCCCTTTTGGTGTAACTACGGTTATAACATCGAATTGGGGGAAAATTTCTACGCTAACTATAACTTGGTCATCCTTGACGGGGCAAAGGTTACCTTCGGCGACAATGTTTTTGTTACCCCTAACTGTGGCTTTTACACGGCTGGCCACCCTCTTGATTACGAGCGCAGAAACGCCGGCCTTGGATATGCTTACCCAATTACCGTGGGTGATAATGTTTGGATTGGGGGCGGGGTGCAGGTAATGCCTGGGGTCACGATTGGCTCCAACGTCGTTATCGGCGGAGGCAGCGTCGTAACCAAAGACATCCCTGACAACTGTGTGGCAGTCGGTAACCCTTGCAAGGTCATTCGCCCTATTACGGAAGCAGATAAGACCCGCTCGTACGACCGGCTATAAAAGCATCTTATTCAATATTTTAGTGATGGCTGGGGCTTATATCCCCTTACTTTAGTAAGGGGATATAAGCCCTAGTAATAGCTCCTTTTGGAGCTATTTTGTGCCTTTATTTTATCTAATGTGTTATAACATATATGTGGATAAAAGGAGGTGAAACCAAATGAAATCAGTAATTACAGCTAAAGTCCGTTTATACCCTAGTCAAGAACAAGTTGCTCAATTTAAAGCTGTAACTAAGGAATATCAACGCTTATGTAACCTTGTTAGTCAATGGTATTTTGATAATAATTGTCAGGTTAATCGTAAAAAGTTCAATCAAGAAATGTATCATTATTTACGAGCTGAATCTAAAGAAATTAACTCGGCAATGGTTCAATCTACTTACCGTACCGTAGAAGCTCTTTATAAGACCGTTGCAACTCAATTAAAACAGCGTCCCTACCATTATCAAGACCAAAATACTGGTGAATGGTACCGTGAAGTTCGTGATTTATCTTGGTTACATAAAGCAATTAAATTTTCACGTCCGCAAGCTGATTATGTGCGTAATATCAACTATTCTTTTGTTGAACAAGGCTCAAAAATATCTATGAACGTCTTAGGGCAAAGAATAAAAGTGGCTTTTAATGGTGATTATTTGAACTTTTTTAATCCTAATTACAAACTAGGTACAGCCAAGTTAGTTCAGCTAAAAAACCATTGGTTTTTACACATTCCAGTCACCATTGAAACTGATGAGTGGAAAAAAGAATATAATCAACATATTATCGGTCTTGACCGTGGGTTAAGACAAATTGTTACTAGCTATGACGAAAAGGGCAAAACCAGTTTTAAAAATGGTAAAGCTGTTGCCTATAAACGTAAAAAATATGCTTATTTACGTAGTCAACTTCAAAGTAAAGGAACTAAATCTGCCAAACGCAAACTAAAAAGACTAAGTCAAAAAGAGAACCGCTGGATAAGTGATGTTAATCATTGCCTAGCTAAGACACTTGTTGACGCTTATGGTCAAAATAGCTTGTTTGTGTTGGAGGATTTATCGGGAGTTACCTTTGAAAAAACTAATTCTAACAAGAATCAAACTAGAGAATTACACTCATGGGCTTTTTATGATTTACAAACCAAATTAGCATATAAAGCACGTAAAAATCAAAGCCAAGTCTTGATTGTATCAGCTAAATATACTAGCCAAAGATGCCCTAAATGCGGTCAAATCAGAAAAGAAAATCGTAATCATAGAATACATCGATACGATTGTGTTTTCTGTGGATTTAAAACTAATGACGACCGGGTGGGAGCTATGAACTTGTACGAATTAGGCAAACAATATATCTCCGGAATCGAAAATCCTAAATTTGAATTAACTAACGTTACCGACTGATATGTTGGTAATCTAGGGTGTTGTCAACCACCCGAATGTAACCACGTATAGTGTGGGAGCAACGAAGTTGCGTTATGACCACTGACCGTAAGGTCGTGAGTTACAAGCCCCTTACTTTAGTAAGGGGTAGTTGACATTACCTCACCCTATAGGAAAATGGAGGAGCCCACGAAGTGTTAGTCTTCGTGGACTCCTCCATCTTTATGTGCTATTCAAAAGCTAATTAGTCAAGCCATTCAAATTCTAAGCTTGGTTCGGCGTTTAAGTCTAGGTCCGCCCTAATCCCGGCCTGATAAGCTTCATAACCGGCTGCCCCAATCATGGCCGCGTTATCACCACATAATTTCAAAGGAGCTTTAATCAATTCCACCTCGGGAAAGGCAGTTAATTCTTGGTCTAAGCGTGCTCTCAGTCCCTTGTTAGCAGCTACACCCCCGGCTAAAATTAGCTGCTTAACGTCAAACTTTCTCAACGCTTTGACAGTCTTATGGGCCAATACGTCAACCGCACTGGCCTGGAAACTAGCTGCCAAGTCAGCCTTATCTAAACTTTCTCCCACCTGATCCGCGTGGTGAACGGTGTTGATGAAGGCACTCTTTAAGCCACTGAAGCTAAAGTCGAAATTGTCTTCATTTTCCATTGCCCGGGGAAAATGGAAACTATCGTGCCCTTGGTGGGCTAACTCATCAATTTCTTTACCGGATGGGTAACTCAACCCTAAGACGCGGCCCACCTTGTCGTAGGCTTCGCCGGCAGCGTCATCCCGTGTTTCGCCAATAATCTTAAAATCGGTTGGCCCCGCTAGGTAAACCAATTCCGTGTGCCCCCCAGAAACCAGCAGCGCTAAGGCTGGAAACTTTAAGGGACTAACAAAGCGGGCAGCATAAATATGGCCCGCCATATGGTTAACAGGAATTAAGGGTAAGTTATGGGCAAAGGCCACCGCTTTAGCCGCAGCTACCCCTACCAACAAAGCCCCCACCAAACCAGGACCATAAGTAACCGCCACCGCATCGAGGTCCTCATAGCTAACTTGAGCTTGTTCTAAAGCGTCGGCCACACAGAGGGTAATTGCTTCGATATGATGCCGACTAGCAACTTCTGGGACCACCCCTCCAAAGCGCTTATGGCTATTAATCTGGGTAGCCACAATATTTGCTAGAATTTTAGATCCATTTTCAATTACGGCCACACTGGTTTCATCACAGCTTGATTCAAAGGCCAAAATTAAATTTCTCTCTGCCATTTCTATCCTCTTCCCATTGCTGGAACTAAATCAAGGCGCATGGTTAACGCGTCTTCTTGTTCCTCAGTATAATAATTCTTCTTGCGGTTTAATATCTTAAAACCTAAATCCTGGTAAACCTTTTGGGCGTTATCGTTACTTGCCTTAACTTCTAAGACAATGTTTTGACACTCTTGTTTCCGGGCACTTTCGATTAAAACCCGTAACAACTTGCTTCCTAAGCCCCGATTTTGGTGCTTGGGTACAACTGCTACATTAGTTATGTGAGCTTCACCGTTAGCCCGTTTAAAGTCCACCCCAGCAAAACCTACCAATTCGTCTTCATAACGAGCGACTAAGTATAAAGTGGTTTTACGTTTGCTTAACTCAGCCTTAAAGGTCTCGAAATCCCAAGGCGTATTGCCCTCATACACAGATTTTTCGATAGCTAACATCTCGGGAATATCGGGTACAATCGCACGGCAAATCAAGTAGTGTATTCCTTCTACTTCATCCGTCCGACTGTTAAACTCCACCACCTGTTCACTTTCACTGTATAAAACCTTAGTTACTAACCGTTTAAACTTTTTCAACATAGGACTCATCGTGTGCTTTCCCTTCCGGATGTTTTTCTAACCATTGCATTTCCGCTTGCGTTAACCGTAGATAATTAGGGACAAAAGTTTGAATGGCTACTGGCGTGGCAACTTGACCCAGCAAGGCAACCTCCATTGCACGTGGGTAAGCAAAATTAGGACTTGCTAGCTGGTAATCCAAGTCACTAGCCTTTAAATTAGATGCAAAATTTTGACTATCTCTTCCAATAAAGATTACTTTTTGGTTAAAGTCAGCTAAGCGTTGGCAGAGGTTAGCAAAGGCATAGTGACCTTCCGCTATCACCTCAACCAAATGACCTGCTTGCCATTGATAGGCAGCCGCAAATACATTTTCTCTGCGGGCATCAAACACAGGGACTAGTAACGCCTCGGTGTTAGGATAAGCCGCCGCTAGAGTTTTCAAACTGGAAACCCCAACTAATTCCTTGTTTAAGGTAAAGGCTAAGGTCTTAGCTGTTGTAACCCCAATTCTTAAGCCAGTATAAGAACCAGGACCTTGAGCAACCGCAATTCGGTCCAGGTCTGCTACCTTAACGTTTGCTCGTTGTAACACTTCCTTGATTAAGGGCATCAAGGTGATACTGTGATTTCTTTGTGCATTAGTTGTTATTTCTGCTAACAGCTCTTGATCTTCCAACACCGCCACACTCAGCGGCTTATTGGAAGTATCTATCGCCAATATTTTCATTGTAAAAAATTCCTTCTATACTATCAAATTTCAATCATTATCTTAACATACTTAGCATTAAGTTTGTACCGGCAAAAATAACAATTCTCATCGACAATCGCTCAGTTTCTGAGTATAATTTTGTTTATGAAAATCCATTAAGAAAGGGTGGAATTTTTTGTGAAAAAAATCTTAGTTTTACACACTGGCGGTACCATTGCCATGTCAGAAGATGAACATGGTGCCGTTGCTCCCGGAGCAGAAAATCCCCTTAATAAATTTAGCGAAGCCTTCACCGACCAATTAGACTTGGTGGTTGAAAATCCCTTTAACCTTCCCTCGCCCCACATGAGTCCTAAAGAAATGCTTAGCCTTGCTCAAAGAATTAACGACGCGGCTAACAACAACTTCTTTGGGGTAGTCATTACTCACGGAACGGATACCTTAGAAGAAACAGCTTACTTCCTCGATTTAACCGTTACGAGCGACATTCCCGTGGTTGTAACTGGGGCAATGCGTTCAGCTAACGAAATTGGTTCCGACGGCCTCCATAACTTCCAAACGGCTATCCTAACTGCAGCCAGTGACGAGGCGGTGGGCAAGGGTGTCTTAGTGGTTATGAACGATGAAATTCATACCGCCCGCTACGTTACTAAGACCCACACAACTAACGTGGCCACTTTTAGAACCCCTACTTTTGGGCCAATCGGACTAGTCTTTAAGCATAAGGTGCGTTTCTTCGAACAGCTCCTCCGCCACACTGCCCTGCCGATTGACCATGTCTGTGAACAAGTCTTTTTAGTCAAGGCCTACGCCGGAATGGAGCCTGATTTCTTAGACTTTTTAGCAAGCCAAGCCACCACTAAGGGAGTTGTAATTGAGGCCTTAGGTGCCGGTAACCTTCCACCTAAGGTCTTACCTAGCCTCCAAAAATTGTTAGACCAAAACATTCCGGTCGTCCTAGTGTCCCGTTGCTTTAACGGGGTCGCCCAGGACGTTTATGACTACGAAGGGGGTGGCGTTCAGCTAAAGAAGCTAGGCGTTACCTTCTGTCACGGTCTTAACGGTCAAAAAGCCCGAATTAAACTGTTAGTCGGATTAAGCGCCGGCTTAGCTGGCAGTGCCTTAAAGCACTTCGTTAGTGATGCAGTTAGCTAAAAACTTAATAACTAATTTTAACAGCGTTGAAACCACTTGGCTTTCAGCGCTGTTACTTTTTTTAGCTAAGTAACTTAGTTAATTTATCCTTAACTATCTTTTAAAAAAGTTATAAATACCATTCGTTTTTAAAAAGAGATGCTACAATTAATTTAGTTAACTGAAACTTGAAAGCATGAAATAG
This sequence comes from Ligilactobacillus agilis DSM 20509, assembly GCF_001436215.1. Classification (GTDB taxonomy): domain Bacteria; phylum Bacillota; class Bacilli; order Lactobacillales; family Lactobacillaceae; genus Ligilactobacillus; species Ligilactobacillus agilis. The sequence goes on along the minus strand of NZ_AYYP01000015.1, from coordinate 27 downwards.
TGGATACTTCCCGCTACTTCATGCTTT